>NZ_CBFFRH010000003.1:0-348227 GCF_965644255.1 Pseudomonas sp. LRF_L74
CACAGTCATCAGTCTGCATCTCCCCGAATTTGAAGTCTGAACGCATCGTCATCGACGGTGCCCTGGCCGCTGATCACAGTGCGCACGACCCACAGCGGGCCTAGGGCCGAGTCGGTGTTGAAACGCACGGCGTTGCTTGCCGCCCAGCCGCTGCCCCAGCCTTCTTTGCGGATCAAGAAATAGGGCTTGCTGGTGAGCGAGTTGATCGGTGAGCAATCAGTGCTGGTAGTGCCGGTGGTGATCACGCCAAGGCTTTCTTCAACGACCTGGAACGCTGTCGCGGACGTGAAGATGATTGCCCACTTGCCGTCGATAGCGCCGGCGTTGGTGATCACGGGCGGGTAGCTCAGGCTGTTGTACTGAGCTGTCGTCGTGTTACCCGAAGGTTCATCAGTCCAGTTCGGCGCGCCAGTGCTCCACGTCTGTTGCGTGAACCAGGTATGCACGCGGGCCTGCATGTCGCCCCACACCACGGCGCTCGATACGAACGTGTCGCCAGCGGTTAAATCCCACGGCACGGGCGAGCTGATCGCCAGCGAGCCAGTGATCTGCACCTCCGTGCACATAGCCATGTGCTCGACACGATCACGAATAACCAGGGGCAGGGTCAGCGGGTTGGCCTCATCGTCTTGCAAGACGAGAGGGTTTGCCCATGTGACCGTACCCAACTCGCGGTCGACGCTGTAGCTGTCAGCGCTCAGCGCAGTGCCGTTCACGTCAACTACCTCGATAGCGGCCTGCTGCTGGCGAGGCAACTGGATCGTGCCGCCGGCGTCCGGGCTTTCGACGTTGGTCTCGACGGTGTTGTGAATCACAACTACATCGCCGTCACGGTAGATCGGCACGCGGCCATCGGCCGGCAGGCGCACAGGGTCCAGGCCCAGCAGGTCGGCGGCGAGGGGCAGTTGCGTCTGCACGACGGCGTTGTACCGCGTGAGCAGCGGAATCACCGGGATGTCGCTCGCGGTGGTCTCGTCGTCAGCATCAGTCGTGAAGCGCAGCCGCACGATGCCGGTAGTGATATCGACCGTGCCCTGGATGATGCCGCTGTCAAAATTGCCGTTGGCATCGGCCACGGCCGAGACGACCTCCGCCGTATCCGCCCGCACCGCCGTGACCTGCGTGCTCGCCGAGCGCAACGGCGCGCCCGAAGTGCGGAAGGTCGCACTGGTCACGCTGAAGCCCACAGCAGTGGTCAGGCACGCGAGGATCGTCACGGCGCCGGTCACGTTGCCGCTGTAGCTCGTCAGCGTGGCAGTGCGGTCGACGTAGTTCACCGTGCCGACCGCCGTACCGCCGTTCGTTCCCGTTGCGATGTTGCTGTACAGCACGCCGGAACGGTCGACGTAGGTGCTGCCGTTCCAGCTGAACAGCAGGCTACCCGGCAGGATCGGCTCGGCGATGCTCGGCAGCAGCTCGACAGTAAGCGGCGGCTGCGCCTGGGCGACGTTCTTGTCTTCTTCTGTCACGCCAGCAGCCTGCGCGGTCGCCGTGGCCGTGCCGCCGAAGGTTTCGCGAATCTGCGTGTCGGTCGTGACCAGGGCCGGCACGCTGACAGTGCGCCCAGCGACCAGACTGCGCTCAGTGCTGTAAACGTACTCCGTGTAGGTGTACAGCGCTGCGACTTGCAGCGTGCATTCGCCGGTCGTGTAGTTGATCGAGCCCGCACGGCCGGACGCCCAGCCGCCCGCGCCGTTGTCGTTCGCGCTGTTCGACACGTCCGCATATTCGTCGTAGACGGGCAACGAGTTGCCGGCGTCGATGACGTCCCAATTCAGCGCCGGGGCGGCCTGGCGGCGTGTGGTCATCCAGTCCACGCGCACCGAGCCCGCTTTGAGCGGCGCGCCGGGAATCGTGAAGGTGGCAATACCGCTGCTGTCGCTCGACAGCGCGAGCGCGGTGCCGCTCACAGCGCCGTTCTTGTAAGCGTGGGTGATGCCGCCGCTGGGCGTTGTGCTCAGCACCATGGTCACTTCGCCAGTGGCGTAGTAGATCGTGCCCGTGCCGCCGGTGCCGGACAGATTGCCCTTGCCGTCGTCTGTCAGGGTCTTCGTCACAGTACCGGCGAGGAACGTAGCCGTGTAGCTGCTCGGCACTATGCCGGTATCGGGCAGCGTGTAGCGGACCTCAAGTTTCGGCGTGACGCTGCTGCCGGTGCGCTGGGTGATCGCGCCATCGGCCGAGCTGATGTAGTTGTACACAAGGGACGTGTCGACATCGGGCAGCGCGTTGAGCGTGATCGAGACAGAGCCGGTCGAGAAATTGATCGTGCCTGCGCCCTCGCCAGTCAGCAGGCCATCACCGTAGTCGCGCAGTTCGTACCAGCGGCCGAGAGCCATGTACGACACAGACAGCGTGCCGGCACGCGGGATCGCATCGGGCAGGCTCAGGGTGTAGACGTAGCCGCGCGTGCCGAGGGTGACGCCGATCTCGCCTGTCAGGGTTTCGCCAGTCGCAGCGGCCCCAGGCTGATAGCTGGCGGTCGCGGTGCCGGTCCACGTCGTGCCGGTTCGGGTCAGCGTGATCTCGCCGGTCTGATAGTCGATGGTGCCGGCGGTGATCCAGTTGCTGCCGCTGACGAAGCGCAGGCCGCCCGTGCTGTCGTCTGCGAATACGCCGCTGTTCACAGTGAGCGACAGCGTGCCAGGTGCGCAGCCGGTGCCCAGGTAGGTGCGCGACGTGCCAGTGACCGCGCTGGCCGCTACGGTCAGGCTCAGGGCGGAACGGGTTGGCCCGGCCGGCAGGTATATCACGCGCTGATAACCGGCCAGCAGGTCGACCAGCGCGCTTTCCTTGGTAGTGCTGGGCACGAGCTGCGCATAGACGGACTCGACGCGCACAGTCAGCGCGCCTTCGCTGATCGCCTCGGCCAGGGGGCTGATGCCGTAGTAGCGAGCGGCATCGGCCACTTGGGTCGTCAGCACCTGGGTTTTGGCCTGGCCGTTGAGCGCAGTCGCGGCGGTGCCTGCAGGCGTGACCTGGCCGCCCGGCATCAGGTACAGCAGCGCGGCGCTGATCGACAGGTCGAGCCGGCGCCGGGTGAAGGTCTGAAAGTTGCCGCTGGTGATCTCGTAGGTGAACTGCTCAAGGCTGGTTTGCACGTCAGTCAGGCGCACGTACTGCGAGCCGTTGACCGAGGTGAGCTGGAACACTTCGCCGATCTCCGGCACGCGCTGCTCTTCGCGCTGCACGCACGCGATAGCCCGCTGGCCGGCAAGCTGGGTGCCGAGCAGTTCGAACGGCGCCGACGATGCAGCCGCGACGTAGCTTTCGATTGCGTCGCGGGCATCGCTACGCTCGTCGGTCTGGCTTTCAGTGTTGAACAGCAAGACAGACACGCGCGGGTCGGCCGGAGCTTCCGCGACGATGCTGTGAGCGCCGAGGTAGCTGTCGTCGGTATCGGTGACGGGGCCTGCATAGACTTTGCGCAGCGACACGTCGCCCACGGTGCGGTCCATGCGCGAGATATCGGAGAACAGGTTGTTCACTTCGCCATCGACCACAGCCTCGCTGGTCGCGCGACCGCCGCCATCGTCTTCGTCGGTCAGACGCTGGCTTTTCAAAATCTTCACATCGGTGACGTTGATCGTCATGCCAATCTCCGGGCGTTAAAAAGCCCGCACTTGGCGGGCTTGGGTTTGCAGGGGTGCAGATCAGATGCCAGGGAAGTCCCAGCGGATCAGGTGTGCGCTGGCCGGGGTGCTCAGCTGGTCGTAGACCGTGCTGTAGCCGCCGGCGTCAACGGGCTGATAAAGCTCTTCTTCATCGAGCGCTCGCACGTCATCGAGCGTCCAGCGGCCAGGTGGCTCGCAGCGCTCCATCACCGCGATAGCACCGTCAGGGTCGGGAGCGGCAACGACATTGGCGCCGACGTAGTAAGCGGTCAGTTTCATGGGGTTACCTCGGCGGGCGGTGCGACGGTTATGAGGCGCAGGGTGATCAAGTAATCGGTGTCAGCGGCGTTCACTTCGCGGAACACCTGGGTTGCTTCGAGCGGGTCGCCGTCGACACGATTGAAGATCACGTAGAACTCGCGGCCATCGACCCAGGTCAGCGGCATGACCAGGCCGACCTGGTCCCGCAACTCTTCCAGTTGCCGGACAACAGACAGCGGCGTCCAGGCCGCGCCGTTCGCCGCGAGCGTGATCGGGCGGCCATACAGTTTGACGCCCTCCTGCACGATCATCGCTCCGCTGAGCGAGCGTTCTTGCGATTGCTCGACCACGCTCCACGCGAATTCGTCGGTCCATTCATGGTGGTCATCAAGCTCGATGCCAGCAAGGTTGATCTGCATTTACAACGACCTCATGCCGTAATCTTCAAGGATGCTCAACAGTCCCGTTTCATCGCGGTCGCTGTTGACCGTCACGTCGACGCTCTTCCCCTTCGACTCAAGACGAATCACCTTCGCCGGCGTTGCAGCAGGCGTAGCGGCAGGCGTTGGAGCGGCAGCAGCAACTGCTTCCTGCCGGGCTTTCTGCTCTTCCGCCTGGCGGTTCTGCTCAGTCACGGCTTCGACCTGGCGCAGCGTGGACATGGCTTTTTGCAGGTTGGCCATGGCCTGGGCATCGCCTGCTCCCTGTGCTTCGGCGAACTGCGATTGAAGCTCCTGCTGGCGGCTCTTGAAGCGGCGGCGGTCGATATCGGCCTGCCTGCCTTCGAGCTGGTCCAGCTCATCCTGAATGCTGTCGAGCGTGGATTGCGACGACTCCCTGAGCTGCTCCATCTGCTGCTTTGCCGACTCGATGGCCGAGTCGAGCTGGCTCAGGTCCGAGTCATCGAGCAGGCCCATACCACGCCGCGCAGCGCTGGCGGACGCGATGAACTTGCGAGCACTCAGGGCGCCTGACTCATAGCTCTCGATCAGCGATTGCAGAGCGGCCTTCTGGCCCAAGTAGCCAGCCTGGGTTTTCAGGCTGGCCGCCTGGGTTTCCAGTTGCCACTTCGTGATGCTGCTGGTGACCAGCCCCTGCTGGGCCGCCGTGACACGCGCCAAGGCATCGCTCACACCGGCAAGGCTGCGCCGGGTCGATTCCAGGGAGCTGGTGTCGATCTCTGGCGATGCCGTGCTGATGCCGCGCAAGCGCTGGAAGGCTTCGAGCGCGGCATTGCTCATCGCAGCAAGGGGCTGCTGGGCGGCCGACATCACGCCGCCGAAGAAATCGCTGAAGGCGCTCATGTCCTTCTTCGTTTCAGACGAGCCTTTGCGACGGGCTTCCATTGCCTCACCGCTTGCCTTGCGCTCTTCCTCCATACGCTGGCCGGATACCCGGCGCAGCTCCTCGCTGGTGAGAATTCCATCTTCGAGGGCATCGTTGTACATCTGCACTGACTTCGCCAGCTTATCGCCGGCTTCCCGCCCTGCGTTGCCCGTTTGCTGGATGGAGTCCGTCAGCTCCTGCTGGCGAGCACGGGCCTTGGTCAAACCATCGAGATACTCATCCGCAGTGATCCGGCCCATATCCTTGAGCTTGGTCAGTGCATCGCGGGCGGCGTCCAGCTCGTCAACAGTCTTGGCGCTACTGATGTCAGCCTGAACCGCCGCGAGGGACTTCATCTCCTTTGCCAGCGAGTTGACTGCAGGTGCCGTCTTTCCTGCGGCTATCTCAAGCTGCTTGATCGATTGTGATGCATCGTTGTGCAGTTGCTGGAAACGCTCAAGGCTGATGTCTGTTTCTTTGCTGCTATATGCTTCGAATAGAGCCTTCTGGAAGGCCTTAAGCTCTGCGACAGATCCTGCGGTGTTGAAGGCAGCCTGGGCATCGGCGTAGCTCTTGATTGAAACCGCAGCGCCATCAACCCCAACAGAAAGCTGATTTATCTTCTCCGTCAGCTCATCGTACTTTTTCTGGAACTCATCAAGCGGCCCTTTGCTCTGGAGCTGCTGATCGACCAATGCTTTCCTCTGAGCGATCAATTCAGCAACTGCCGCTGACTGCTTATTGGTTGCCTGAGTCCCTTTCTCGGTCGCTATCCGCAACTCTTCGGACCGGGTGGCTGCCTCTGCCAGAATCTGTGCCAAACCATCCTTGTCGATATCTCCACGCGACAAAGCGGCCTGGGCGGCAGACCTGACTAGGTTCAGTTGCTTCTCAGTTTCCGCAATCTTTACCGAAAACAAACCGAAATCAAGATCGTTGATTCTGAAATGGGCGGCTTCGAATGCTTCGGCGGCATCCTGGGCGGCCTTCTTTGTTTCGGCTAATTTATTGGCATTCTTTGTTAGTGCCTCACCGAGTTTCTCCCCCATCTTTTTCCATGTGTCACCGAGGCCGCTCCACGCATCCTGAATATCTCCAACATCTTCCTTTACATTTGCTGCCCAGCCCTTGGTCAGTCCATCGAGGGAAACCATCAACTCTTCGGCTTTTTTCTTCAGGTCACCCTTGCCAATAGCGCCCGCAATCTCGGCCCAGACCTTAAGAACCGCTTTCCCCATCTTGCCGATGCTGAATGCCAGCACTGCCATTGCGGAATTGATCCCGATAGAGAATGCATTCCACACAGTCCTCATCGTTGCTGTCATGGCCTGTACGCCGCCAACTACGGAGGCCACGGTGCGCTCGATGTTCGCCGCTGTACTTGCGACACTCGCAGCAAGCGCCTCTACATCGATTTCTTTCAGGCTTAATATGTATTTCTCGACAGACTTGGCGCTGTTCGTGAAAAGGTCCGACAAGCTCTGCGCCATGGCATCGAGCCGACCGTCCGATGCCATCTCGTCGATAGTGTCGATCAGTTCTTGAACCTTGCCCCTGATATAATCGAATGCGCCGCTGTTGCCGACCTGCTCTGCAAAGTTCCCAATCTGATCGCCCAGCGTCTTCATCAAGCCGCCGAAAGTCTTGTACTTCGCCGCAGCGGCCGCACCTCCATAGGCTTCAGCCATCATGTCCATGATGATCGCCTGCGCCTCGGCAGTTTTGCCGGTCGCGACCATTCTGGTGAGCAGCGCCTTTTGGGTCGCGTCAAGCTTGAAGCCCTGCCGGCCCAGGGCCGCCATTGCTTCTGCTGGGGATTGCAGGGCCTTGCCGACTGTCTCGGCAGATTGCTCAATGCTGACACCAAGGCGCTGCTGCTGGTCGACAGCGATCTGCATCGCCCTGGGGAACTCATCTCCAATTACATCGGTATACGCAAGCAGCCTCGCCATGCCGGCCTGCACTTGCTCAGACGTAAGCCGCGAAGACTTCTCGAAGCCATCGGCCATCTCTACCAGTTGCTCAGCTGTATAGCCCGCAGCTCCGCCGGTTGATTTGATTGCAGCCTCAAGCTGCGCGAGGGCCTCTTCGCTATCATTGCCGCCCGCCACAACAGCGTTCAGCCCATCTTTGATGTAACCGAAGCCAGCGGCGAGACCTTGCAGGGCTTTGTCGACCAGGTAGATGCTGACCAGCCATTTACCGAAGTTGGTGGTGGCCTCAACTACGCCCACTTTGACGGACTCAAGGCGAGAGGCATGCTCAGCTGCGGCACGTCCAGCTGCGGCGCTGGCTCGCTCAGCCTCTTTCAGCGCATCGGCGTTGTCCTTCACGGCCTGGCGGGCGCGTTCGACCTCCTGCTTAAGCCGCGCGTGCTCGGCGCCCAGCTTGTCGACGTCAATTCCAGCAGCACGGGCAGCGCGCTCGGACTCTTCAAGCTGGGTCTCAAGGGCATTGAGCTGCCGACGAGCCTTGTTTGCTTCGCGCTCTGCCTCCTTGAGCGACTGCTGCAAGCCGGCAGAACCCGGCGCCTTGTTCAGTGCCTCGCGCAGAGCGGAGACCTGACTCTCTGTCTGCGACAGGTTTTTCTTCGCCTGCTCGGCATCCCGCTGCGCAAACTCAAGAGCCTTTGCCAGGCCCTGGGCTTCCTTGGCAGAGTCCAATGCCGCACCAAGCTCCGACGCTTTGCTGGACAACTCCTCGACCGCAGCCGCCGCCTTGTTTGCCACAGGAGACAGCTCATCCTTCCCGCCCAGGACGAACTGAATGAGGCGATCTTTTATGGACATGCTTTTCTCCAGGGAACAAAAAACCCGCCGAGGCGGGTTTGTTAAGTATCAGAGGGTATTAGATTTTAAGATTCGTAATACCGCATCTTGTGGACTCAACCTGAGAGTTGATGAATCCCATATTAAAATTCTTGAAAGTTCGTGATTTACCTGCCGGAACTATATCGTAGATAGTCCTGACATTCTTATCTATCTCGGTCCCGCTAGCAGCGGTATGCCTACAGGTAATCTCAATATCTTTGACAGGTATTTTCCCATTATTAACTATGACGAAATTCGCCGTCATTACTCCGTACCCTGTATCCCAATCAAACTCCGTAATCAAAGTATCCTCGAAAGCTTGTTGTCGCGGGGATAACTTAGCCGGGGCCTTCGTTGTGGCAGTAGTCGAATCTTGCGAGCCGGAAATTACTCCGCCGATCAATGCCATTACTACAAAGAAAATCACCAGTACCAACACAACTACCGTAACGGTAGAAGTTGGAACTGTATTCTTTGAGTTGCAGTGATGGCAGACAGATTGCCTGTCGCCTATCTGGCCCTTGCAATTCCAGCAAGGACGAAACCCTTTTCCGTAATTGATTACAGCAGGCTGAACGAATACCTGAGGGGCCGGGATTTGTGCTTTTGCAGGAGCCCTCATCATCAGCTCGACTGCTTTCTCATAAAAAATCCCGCAATCAGGACATCGCAGAGGGTTGCCAAACGCTGCTTGCGGAGCTTCATGTTCACAACTTGGGCACTTCATGGGTTTCCCTCCCGTAGATAACGGGCGGACTGTACCAGCCAATAGCCAGCACGAAAACCCAGCTCTGGCCGGGCTCCGGGTTCGGCCATCCCTGGCCCGGCAGCATCACGCCGCCTTATCGAGGATCACCATCTCGCAGAACTTCGAGATGTCGTTGCTGATCACCAGCGGATCGGCCAGCAACTCGGCCGGGCCTTCCAGTTTCAGATAATCCTGACCGAAAACCGGAATCTCGCTCAACATGCCGAACTTCACGCGGCGCAGGTGCAGGCTGTACGGCTCGCCGCTCTGCGCATCGTTGAGGCCGGCAATGAAGATTTCCAGTTCGACCGGGCTGCCGTTGAGTATCTGCAGGGCAGATGCCTTCAACTTGGTGTAAGTGAGCAGGACGCCTGCCTCGGTGATAGCCGAACCGGACGTGCGCAACAGGCCGTGAGCTGTGAGCAGGTAGTCGGTGCCCGCTACCAGCGCCTCACCGCCAGCAGTCTTCACAGTGACCGGCGCGGTCAGGTCGGGCAGGTTCTTGAACGGGATCAGCTCACCTTCTACGCCAGCTGCCGTAGCCGCCTCATCGGTGACCACGCCGGCGGCGATGCTTTGAATGGTCGAGCGAGTGATGCGCGCCAGGTTGGTGTCAGTGAGGTCGTACAGGCCGACGGTACTGGTGACGTCGGTCACACGCTCACGCACATTACGGTTACCGCCACCACCACGATAGTTGGGCAGGGTCTGGCGGTCGGTGGCAAACGAGATGCCGAACGCATCGCAGTTGCCCATGTCCAGCAGCGGGTCTTGCGTCTGGTAGGCGCGGCCATACGGGATGCCTTCGCCGATAAATGAACGGTCGATCTGAGCCATTGGGCTTTCCTCGAATGATGGGGGTTGTTATCAGGCCTTGGTGGCCGGCTCGGCCGGCTTATCGACCGTGGATGGGTTGGCTGCGAAACCGCGTGCGAGCGCGTGATCGGCGACTGCCTGCGGCACTTCCTGTTCGCCTTTTTTGTAGTGCGTGGTCTCGCCACCGGACTGGTAGTTGAATGGGGTTTTGATGGTGATCTTGGGCATGGCTGCCTCCTCACTTGAGGGATTGGACGTAGGTGATTTGCAGGGGCATGACGTGGCAGGCGAAGCGGCGGCCCTGGGCTGGTGGCGCGGGCGTTTCTGGTGAGCCACTGAACGTGAGCTCCTGAACGCCCCGTGTGAGCAAGCCACCCCTTTCGCCCTGCAGGGCCAGCTTCACGTCCAGCCGTGCATCGCGCAGGGCCGGGCCGTACGCAGTGCGGGTGGTCATCAACACGATGCTGAGGGTGACGCGTTCGCGTGCACTGCCAGCCTGGCCCTTGCTGCGGTCCAGCTCTTCGGTGGTGCCGAGCTGGATGACGGTGAAGGCCTCCGGCAGTGTGTCGTCGTCGCTATCGAGCACACGCACGACGCTGTCTTCGAACACCAGGGCGCCGAACGCCTGACCGGTGGACAGGCGCTCGATGACCTCCGCGACGATGGCGGATTGCACGTTTATGGGCATGTCAGGGTTTCACGTAGAGGGTGATCATGTGGCCGTCGTCCGCCTGGATGCCGTCGATGTGCCAGGCCTTGCCTGCCACCTCGAAATAGCCCTGGCGGTCGAACGGATCGAGAAAGCGCTTCTGGACGGTGTGGGTGCGCACGCGGTCGATGGCTTGAGCGACCTCATCAACGCGTTCGACGTCCTTGTCGATTATCACCGGGATGCCCTCGGCAATCAGTACGCCAGTGCGCGAACAGTAGTTCGCGCAGTCGTCGCTCAGGGAATCCATGACCGCATCGTCCATGTCGTCGACGAGGGAGCCGAAGCCGGCCATGTCAGATGGTCAGCTTGAGCACCGCACGCGGACGGGTGCAGAGGTGCAGCGGGTTGGACTGGGCTTCGCCTTCAACGCCTTTGTCGAAGCGCATGCGCTCGAGCTTGGCGTAGTACGGCAGGCCTTCGGTGTTGACTGTCTCCATGTAGTCGGCCGGCGCGAAGGCGCTGATGAACAGCTCCGGCACGCCCAACGGCACCAGCTCGGCGCTGTCGTCTGCAACGAATGGCTGGCCACCCATTTTCCCGCGATAGCGCTCCCACTCGATGCCGCCGAACTCGAAGTTGACACGGCGATCTCCGCGCAGCGATGCCGCCTGGAGGGTGTTGAGGTAGGTGTCGCGTACCTTCGGGTGGCTGATCAGCTTGGCCCATAGGGTTTTGCCAACGTAGGCCTTGGCTCCGGTACTGGTGATGTTGCCCAGCTCATCCTCCTGAATGTCCAGAACGTCAGCGAGAATCACGCTCACGTCGGCATCCGGATCATCCAGTTGCAACGAGATTGCCTCGGGGCGTTCGATGCCGAAGCGCTGGTAGATGTCGAGCAGTACGGTTTCGCCATCCGCGTCGATCACCAGGCCCTGGATTGCACCGATACGCTGGTACTCGTGGGTGGCGTCCAGTTGGCGGCGTGCCTTCTCGATACGCCGCGCAACAACGGACTGGACGTTTTGCAACTCGGTCACGCTACCCACGGCGCGGATGCCCTGAATCTCGTCGGCGAGAATCTGGAATACCTGCGGCAGGTGTACGGTGTTGAACGGAACCAGCGAGCGCTTATCCGCGATCACCGCCAGGCCCTGGCTACCGCGCGGCGCGGCCGGTACCAGTTGCAGGGTCATGCCATCCTTCTCGATCTGCACGACACCAGTGTTCACGCCTTGTTCTTCGAACAGGCCCGAGTTGGAAATCTGCCCCGGCACGACATGGTCCTGGTTGACCACGCCGAGCAATGCCTCGACGGAGAACGCCTCGTCCTCGAAAATGCTGATTTCAGCCATTTCATACTCCTGAAAATAAGAAGCCCCGCGCAATGGCAGGGCTTGAAGGGTTGGTGAAGCGGTGGCGGTCAGGGGCGAATGATGATGCCCAGGGCCTTGAGGTCGGCGGCGCCGGCGGTGTCCAGGCCGGTGAGCAAGCGCTCGATGACCTCGGCATCACGCACGACAACAGTTGCGCGAACGTCCTGGTAGGTGGCGTCCACACCCGCGAACAGGATCGCGCTGGCGGTGCGGCGGCCATCGTCGGTGCCGTCATCGTCGTAGGCGGTGTATTCGCCCAGCGCGCCCTTGACGGTCAGGGTAAAGGAGTCGCCCAGGGCGAAATCGGTGGTGCCGTCTGCCACGGTGAAGGTGATCCCGGACTGGCTGAACGCTTCGCCGACAGTGCCGGTACCCAGCACAAAGCCGTCAGCACCGACGACTTTGAACTCACCGCCATTGGCAGCCGCCTCGGTGATGGTTAACGTGTAGGTACCGCTTGCAGCCAGGCTGGTCACGGCAGTGGAGCCGATAGTGCCGTTGCCGGTGTTGCCAGCAGTAGCCGCGGCTGTGAGTGCGTTGGCTGCGGTGATCAGTGCCAGGACGGTGCCGGCCACCAGGCGGCCAGAGCCGGCGCTGACAGTGATCGCTTCGCGGCTACGCCCGCCATTGGCCTCCGAGAGGAGGAATTCCCCGGCGTGAACGCCTTCGGTTTTGATTCTGGTCATGCTGTTCCTCCTTTCGAGGCGTTGTTACGGCGCTTGGCGTAGACCTCGCTCGGCGCCGGTGGGGTGAATGAGGTGTTCTGCGGCAGGTCGCTCACCGGCGGGCGGTTGTCGAGTTCGACCTCGCCACTCTTGGCTGCGAGTTTGTCCCAGAGCTTGGCCTTGGCTACCTCGCCGCTGATGCCCGATTCGATCAGCGCCGCCGCCTCGTCAGGCAGCTTGGCAACCAGACAGGCGTTGTGTACGGCCTTGGCCCGCTCGAACTCTTCCTTCACTGCCTCCGCGCTCTTGAGGCCGCTGGACTTGATCAGGAACGGCAGGCTGGCGGTCAGGCCGACAGCGGCACAGTCGGCGGCAAGTTGAGCGGCCAGGGCAGTGGTGTCAGGGGCTTGAGGGGCTGGAGCCGGGTCTGGCTGGGGGGCTGGCTCAGGATCGGGAGTCGGCTCAGGATCACCCTGGGCGAGCAGTTTGCGCGCCGACTCCGGGGTGTTCCGGTAGCGGTTGAGCACCTTGCCCAGCGCGGCGTTGCTCGCGGGGGACTCGGCAGTGCCAAGCACTTCGTCGACGAAGCCCTTGGCTTTTGCCTCGGCGGGGGTGAGCCAGGTTTCGTCGTTGATCATGCGGCGCAGTTCTGCGTCATCGACCGCGAGGGCCCGATGCTGGTAGCTGGCGACGATTCCCTCGAAGGCCTTGTCCATCATGTCGGCCATGCGGCGCAGTTCTTCGCTGTCGCCCGCCGCCCAGGTCCACGGGTTGTGGATCATCAGCAATGCGTTGTCGGCCATTTCCACGCGATGCGCGCCGCAGACGGCCACGCTGCCGGCGCTGAAACAGGCACCGTCGATGCGGCCCGTGCAGCGCTCGCCAAGGGCGCGCAGGGTGTTGTGGATGGCGATGCCGTCGAAGAGATCACCACCGATGGTGTCGAAGTGCACGAGCACTTTCGACACGCCGTCGTCCTGCTCCGCCAGGTCTCGGATGAAGTCACCGCTGGTGACGCCCCAGAAGCCGATCTCCCCATAGACGAAGACCTCAATGGTGCGCCCCTCACCTTCTCCCAGGCTGCGGATGCTGTACCAGTGTTCGGCCTGCAGGTCTGGACCGCCTGCCCTGTTCAGAATGCGCGGCTGGTCGGCTGTGCAGAAGCCTTGGGCGCCGAGAGCGACCGCCACGGCGAGCGCGAGGTGTTTGTACTTGATCATTGCTCTTCCTCTTTACCGCTCGTGTTGACGGCGGTGTCGGTGGTGTAGTCGAGGCCAAGGCGCTTGGCCCGCTCGTTGTCGTCGGCGTTTTCTTCGTCGATCTGTTCGGCGTCGTAGCCGGTGCGCAGCACGTGCTCGCTGCGGCTCGCCAACCCGCCGCCGATTTCCAGCAGCTTGCCTTGCACGTCTTGGACGGGGTGGATGTAGGCCCAGCCTTGGGGCACCCAGCGCGTGCGCAGGTAATCGCGACGGCGTGTTTCGTAATCCGGCAGGCTGATGGCTCCAGACATCCAGGCGGCGTCGAGCCAGGCCGATCGAACCGGGCGGCACAACTGGAACACGTAGACAGAGAACTGAAGCTGCTCGATGCGGCGCCGGAACTCATTCAGCAGCACGCGCAGAACGCGGTCGCTGATGTCGGCCATGTCTCCGGTCAACAGTTCGTAGGGAAGCCCTACGCCTGCCGCAACGGCTTGCAGTTGCTGTCGCATAAAGTCGACGTAGGTGTTGCCGGCGTCAGGAGGGTCGGAGAACGCAATCTCTTCGCCCTCCATCAGCTCTTGCAGCGTGCCGGGCTCCAGGGCAACCAACGGAATCCCATCGCTGTCGGCAACAATGGGCTGGCCGGTGACGGGGTCCAGCGCTGGAGGTCCTTCGCCGCGTGGCTTGGTGATGAAGCCGGCAAAGAGGTTGGAGACCTCCTGCCGGAACAGCACCGCGTCATCGTAGCTGTCGAGCGACTTGAGCCGGAGCAGGACCGGCGCCAAGCGTGGAACACCGCGCAGTTGGCCACCTTCCAGTGGCTCGAAGATGTGTAGCACCTGGTCGGCATCGATGCGGCGCAGTTCGTTGTAAACCGCACCCGCTGCCCGGAAGTCTCCGGGGTGCGTCTTGTACATCCAGTACGCCACGCGCTGTCCAGTCGGCCCGAACTCAATACCAGCCCGAACCGGATTGCCGCGTCGGGTCGTGAAGTTGCGATCAATCGGCACGAACTCCGGGGCGAGAACCTGTAGCTGCAGGGGAACGGCCAGGCCATCTTCGGTGCGGCGCTGCCGCAACCGGACAAAGCACTCGCCGCTCTCCTCCACCATTCGGGCAATCATTGCTTGCTGACCGTAGAAGTCGGTCAAATTGTCCGCATCGGATTCGTCGACCCAATCCTCCCAGAGCTGATTGAGCGCTGAGCGGATCGCCTCGTCTTTGATCCTCGCTCGCGGCGTGATCCCTGTGCCGATCAGGCTGCTGACACGGCGGTCGATGGCACTGAACGCGTAGGGGTCGTTGCGGACCGCCGCCCGGCTACGCTTGCGCAGCGTGGGCAGTGCGGGAATGGCGACAGCGTTCAACGCCACGTCGGGGGCATCCCAGCCCTTTGCACGCCTACCCTGGCCAGCGCCTTCGTAACTGGCACTGATGCGCGGCGACTTGCCGCGAATGCGCTTAGCCATCACGCCCCCTTGCCGGAGCTGTAGAGTCGGACTTGCCGGGGGCGGGCGCCTCGCGCTTCTCGTTCTGCGTCGAGCACATACTGGGCTTCGAGTTGTTGCAGGCTTCCCAGCTGGGCCCTGTCGAGCCGACGACCATCCTTGCTGATGCTCTGCCCTTTTTTCAGGATGTCGCTGATCGCCGTCCGGACATCGTCCAGGCGCTGCTGTGCAGTGGCCATGTGGAACCTCTCTATCGGCGGCTGAGGTAGCCGCTACGGGATACGCGGCGCGGTGCCGGTTGTGCTGTTTTTGGCTGCGGCGCTGATGTGGCTGGCTTGGCTACAGGCTGGGCCGGACTGGGCCGCTCTGGATGCGGTGGCTTTTCCGCGAACAGGCTGGCCTGGCTGACTTGGGCGCGTAGCTTGCTCCACTCCGCTTCGCGGTAGCGGTGCAGGCCAAGGAACTGCGCAGCAGCAAGGCTGTACACAAGCAGGTCGAGCGCTTCGTTGCGTTCAGCCTTGCCTTTCACCCACTCGACCCGCTTGTGCCCTTTCACGTACCGCGTGAGCTTGCGCTCAACGACGGCCTGGTCGTAGAAGTCGTCGGGCAGGTCCTGCGAGAAGTGCAGCGCGCCCGGGCCTTCGTTGAACGGATAGCGGTTGTAGATCCAGTCTTTCGCGGTGTCGGTTCCGACGATCCAGAGCTCGGCGCCGTGCTTCTCCGTCTTACCCAGCCGGGTTACGTCCACTTTCGATGGCCGTTGGGCCAGCACGGGCCGGCCAGGCTTGCTCGCCCCCTTGACAGCGATCACGTTGCGCCAACGGCGCAGGCGAGTGAACTGGTAGACCTCGTCGGTGTGGTGGCCTCCGGAGTCGACAGCCGTCGCGCAGATAGCCAACTCAACTCCGCTGACGTGCCGGTAGCGCCGTTTGAGTTGCTCATCGAGCAGTGCCCAGGTGCGCTCGTCCGCTGGATCGCCGGGGATAACCTGGAAGTCCACTATCCAGCGTTCCAGGCCTTCGCCATAGCCGATCACCAGCAGTTCAAGTCGGTTGTGCTGCACGTCGACCGAGGCAACGAGGATCAGCGCGCCGGCGGGCACGTCGCCCAGGCGGTAATCCTCGGCGCGAGCCTTGAGCTCGGACGCCTTGGTTGCCTCCTGCGCTGCATCCCAGACCAGCGCCAGGCGGGTGTTATAGAACACCTGCATCGGCTCAGCATCGCCGCGATCCAACGCGCGCTTGGCTTTGTCGTACTGCTTGGCCAGGCTGGTCCAGCTGTGCCAGCCCAGCGGCGCATACAGCGCGTTGAGGTGGAAGCCGACTGTCTCACCATCGCCGGAGGCAGTACTCCGCCACTCGCCGGCGGCGAGCATCTCGGTTTTGTGGTGCTCCTCAATCAGCACTCCGCAGTTGCAGCAGAGGTAGCCTACGCCGGTGTAGTCAGCTAACCACTGGAGGCTTTCCCATACCAGCACCTGGTGCTCGCCACAGTGCGGGCACGGCACGAAATACTGGCGTTGATCGCTGGCTTCGTAGAGGTCAGCAATACGGCTCGCGCCCTTGATGGTCGGCGAGCTGGAGAAGTAGAACTTGGCCTTGCGGCCGAATGTTGAGCCACGCGCTTCGGCCAACTCGACGGGGTCACCCTCGCTGCCCACGTCGACATCCCAGCGGTCGATCTCGTCGCCGTAGATGTAGCGGGCGGCCAGTTCCGCAAGGTTCGCCGCAGAGCCGGCCGTGGTGCAGTACAGCGTGCCGCCCTCGAATTCCTTGGTGTCCATCGTGTTGCGGGCATCGCGGCTGCGCGCCTTGGCGACACGCGCCTTCAACTCCGGTACCGCATCGATATTCTTGCTGATCCGGCTGCTGACCCGCTTGGCCAGGCCCAGGCTTGGCAGCAGCGCGAGGATGTTCGCCGGCGCCATGTGGATGCAGCCGCCGAGCCAGTTAAGCGCGATCTGGGTTTTCATCAGTTGCGAGGCGACCATCGTCACCACGCGCTTGCTCGGGTGAGTCGGCGACAAGCAGCGCTGCGGCTCGCGGGCATACGGTGTGCGGTCGGTGTGGTACTTGCCAGGTTCGGCCGCACCGCTGTCACGCGGGATGCGCTGGTACTCGTCGGCCCATTCGTCAATCCAGAGCTCTGGGTCAGGCTCAAGGCCTCGCAGGTATGCCGCACGGTACGTTGCGGCACCGTCGGCATACGGGTGTTCCATCAGTTCGGCTCCTTGGCCTCGGTGCTCAGCTCAGCGTCGAGCTGGATCAGGCTGGCGACATCGGCCAGCACTTCGCGCAGCAGCTTGTTCAGCTTCTGCTCCATCTCCCACGCATCGGTGATGCCGATCAGCTCGCCGGCGACCTTCGGCGGCAGCCCCAGCACCAGGTCACGCACAGTTCGCGCAGTGACGAACGCAGCGTTGTCGACGGCTTCGCGCTGGACCAGAGCCCCGCGCCCCTTGAGAAACTCATCTTCGGCCAACAGCGACAGGTAGTGCTCGCGATGCGCCCGGGCTTTCTGATAGCCGTCACCAGCCTGGATGGGCGCGGGCGATGCGGCGGTCGGCGTGACAAGGGAATGCACGCCTTTCTCCACGCGGTCGCGCTGATGGCGGTCGGCGACACCGGCTTTCGAGGGGTCGGCCGTCTCGTTAAGCAGCGCATCAGTGGCTACGACATCGATCTTGCCGTCGTCGGTCAGCACCAGTCGGCCTTGCTTGGCCAGCTTCGACACGTACGGGCGAGACCAGCCGCGGCTATCCGCGAACTCGGACTTGCTCATGAAGGTCATCGAATCACCCTGTTAACCTGAAAACCCTGCGGGTTAACCGGATTAACCCCTGTTAACTAACTCTCAGAGCCAGCCGCTAACGCGAAACCGTGGTTCGAATTACCCTTGCGAGCTTGACTCCCTCAGGGGCCCCCGCCTGAGATGGCGGCAATTGGCGGGCGTGGGACTAACTCTCACCTGCGACGGCGCGCTGGCGGCAGCTTGCCGCTCAGTGCATCGGCAATGGCCTTGTCGATGTTGGTCTCGACGATCATGTCGTTCTCAGCGATCTTGCGGACCACGTCATAGAACTTGAAGCGCGTGCGGTACGCAGGCTGGCGAACGAATACCAGAACCATCGACAGCTCTTTGCCTCGACGCTCTGCGATGCCGATGGGGCGCTTGCCTCGCTTCATCACGAAGAACGCCCCTTCATGCCCCTTCATCCTTGATCGTTTACTGTCCGTTGCGTTGTGATCAGAGCCCGCTTTGTTGAAAGCCTTTAGCCCTGACAATATCTGCATCATGTGCCCACGACTGATCCCGCCACTGGCGTCAAGCCGCGCACCACTCGCCGGGACGATGAAGTACCCGGCAGGCAGGATGCCCTTTTGCCGCAGCATCTTCTCCGAGCCCTTGGTCAGCCGCTTACCACCATCGACCTGAGGCTGGAACCACTCATCGAAGCCACGCCCCTTGCCGCCCAGCTTGCCGTCCTTCACCCACAACGCCGCTTCCGGCCGCTTAGCCGTGGCGTTCTGCATGTAGATCGAGTTCAGCACCCACGGCGTGGGGTTATCGAACACATCGTTCATCTCAGCGCGCAGCGCTTGCCGCGCCTGATTAGCCGTATGATTCAGGGCATCCGCCAGTGCTCGCGCACCAAGGCCAGAGCCAAGCGCGCTGAGCGCCGCCAGCGCATCATCCAAACCCTCGGCGGTGATGCGCCCCCTCATGGCCGCCGCACACCCTGCGCACCATTGCGACGCCGGCGGTCCAGCCCATTCCACCCTTCGGGCCGGAGAACCCCGGCGAGATTGCCGCCCGACCTGATCAGCGACCAGGCGAACACGGCCAACAGCACAACCAGAGGCCAGGCCCCGGTGGGCAGCAACAGATCACCCTTTACGATGTGCAGCATCGCCGTACCACAGCAGCCCATGACCAGCACTGCCAGGATGGACACGCCACGCTTGAACTGCGCCTCGCCACGGCGATAGATGAACAGCGACACGAATGCCGCGCCGCAGAGCCAGAACGTAGCCTGGGTCAACACGAGACTAACCATCGGTGCCTCCTGATGGGCTCGCGGTGGGCGGGCCTCGGCGCTTGATTGCCGCGAGCGTGATGGACACTACCACCGCCGCAGCGGCGAACCCTGCCGGGCCTGGGTACGCGAACGGGTGCATGCCCCACAGTTCGAATTCGATAATCGCTGGGCTGAACAAGTAGCCCATCACAAACGACGTGACGAAGAACAACATGCGCTGCCACACCGGCAGCTCACGCGTCGTCGTGAAGTAGATCAGCGACCCGAACAGCGCGCCGGTGATGGCTTCACCGTTCAGGCCTGCAAGCAGGCCCGTCAGAGAAAACCCCACAGCGCCGGCAACTACCACTCCACTCGGCTCGCTCATACATCCTCCAGGCGGCCAAGGGCCAGAAACGACAAAGCCCCGCATTGCGAGGCTTTTGAATAAGTGCCCCGTATGGGGCGGTGGCTAGGCAGGGCTAGCCTGGGAGCACAGCACGTGCAGGGTGTTTGTTACTGGCGCAGCAATCAAACCTGACAATCTTGTACCCCCTAAACATGCAAGTGCTCAACCGCCGATTTATTGATTTCCGATTCATTCGCGAACCACACACGAACCACACCCGGTTCGCGTCATCCTTGCCCGACGAACGGTCACTCATCCGCCGCCAGAGCAGCAATAGCCAGCGCCCTCGAAGCAACCCGGCGCTGCACCATCATCCTCCGCTTCTTCTGCGCCTGCCGCCGCTCAGCCTGCCTACCGCGCTCCAAGCGCTTGCGCGCACTCAACTCGACGGGACCAAGCGCGGCAGCCAGAGCACCGCCTCGCAGCAGCCCCTGCAACGCCCCCTCCAGGCTGATGTGCAGATCACGCACCCGCTCACGGTAAGTACGTTCGGAAATTGCCAGCAGTCGGCACTGCTCGCGTACTGCCAGCTTCTGCCGCTGGGCATACCGCACGCACGCCAGCCGGCGCAGCACCCGGCCCAGCGCCGCCAGCCCCGCTGGTTCATCCTCGGCCAGACCATCGAGCGCCTGCTGCACCAGGCAGGATGCCGCAGACATCACCACGCCGAACTCCACACCGGTCATCAGGCAACGCGAGCCGGCCCGCGCCGAGCCGCCTTCATCGCCCAGGGCGCCCAGCGGTGAACGAATACTCACGTCCAGCGCCGGATCGGCCACCTCATCCCCCCATGCAACCAGCAATGCCTCAACGATCTCATTCATGCCACACCCCTGGAAAACAACCTGACACAGATTTCGACCTACCTGACACACACCTGACACACAAAAAAACCATATAAATCAAAATCTTAATCTCTATGTGTTAGGTGTGTCAGGTGTGTTAGGTCTACTCTCACGCGTGAAAAAAAGAAAAGCCCGGCATCAAGCCATGACAATCAACACGCACATACACACATGCGCGCCCGCAAGAACCTGACACACCCGACACAGACCCCGCGAAAGCCACGGATTCCGGGGCCTCTGCCTGTGTCAGGTTTGCAAAACCAACCCGACACACCGCTAACACACCTGACACAGAGGCGGGCGTCATTTGTCCGCATCCTTCAAATGCTCCCAGCTATAAACAGACCACCCAGCATCCTTTGCCGCCTGCCGCCACACGGCTATGGCCTTGCCGAGTTCGTCGGCTTTCAGAGATGGGGCGGGGGAAGATGGCTCCCCGGTAGCCGTGGGCGGTGGAGGCGGGAAAAAGAAAGAGCCAAACAACCTCTTGCCCTTGGGATCGCGCCAAGGCACACCTTGAGCTTTCGGCACCTCAGTCGAAATGAAGCCACTGAACTTCGTGTGGCTCAACGTGTGCTCCTTGTTGCGCGAGCACCACTCCAGAAACAGCGCATACAGGTCACTGCTCGCACAAGGCCGCCATAAGCGCCCCAGATGCCCAGCCCGCCATTGCGCCATGAATGTTTGCCAACTCGCCATCGACAACTCGACCAAGCGCTGCCTCGCCGGTGTTCTCGGCGGACGAGTGTGAGCGTGGAAATCGCCCACGTCGTATTGCAGCAAATAACCATAGAACGCCGGAATACCGTCCGAGTTAATCTCGTTGATCACCCGCGTTTGCAGATCGCCCTGCAAGGTTCCCTCCGGCCAAAGCACCAACAATCGGCGGTCGTTCGCGCTGATCGGCCAGGGCAGAATCTCATTACTGAGGAACGCCGCGTTCATGTAGTTGGACTCCTCCCAACCCGTCATGAACTTCGACTCGATGCGATGCGTTTTCCCGGTGATCATGTGCTTAATCTTGCCGGTCTGGTTGTAGCGCTGATCGCGGCTCACAACCTCTTCGAACACACCCCACAGCATGTTCGACTGCCAGGCCGACCAGGATGATTCGAGCTGCACCTGGCCCACGGTCGCGCCGTTGGCTCCGTATATCTCCCGCATCACATCGGAAAACAACAGGCTCTTTCCCGAACCCTCCATCGTCGAGTGAGCAAGCACCGCAGTAGCCATCTTCGAGCCCACACGCTGCAACGGCAGAGCCAGCCAACAGAGCAGCCAATGGCGCGAAGCCTCATCACCGTTGCAGAGGAAATCAATGACCTCGAGGATGGCCCTGCACTTACTGAAATCCTCAGTAGGCGTCATCGGCAACCCTTCGAAAGTGTTGATATACACCGAAGGGTCCTTCTCCATGCGCGGGTCGAACACCAGATGCTCAACATCGACGACGCGCCGATCCGGGCTGTTCACCCACAGCCCATAGGCATCGCCCAGGGCCATCTTCAGCGCACCATCGTGAATGCGCCGGCGCTTCTGCACATCCCAGCACTCTTTCGTGCCGTCTATGTACACGTAGCGATCTGTCGGCAGCATGCCGCCCTGATCGCCCTTCTTGACCTTGCCCGCCAGCCTCGCCTTTTCCTCAAGCAGCTTTGCCTGATCCTCGGCGATGCACTTCTTGTCCTCTCGCTCATACCACGCCTTGGCCACCGCCTTGGTGACCAGCGCCTCGAACGCAGTCTTCTTGATGATGCAGCGTTTGTACTGGTCGTAGACGCTGGTCTTACCCTCGACCAACGCAAACCGCTGGAAAACCCTTGTGCCCGGATCGACCACCCGCTCCCCCGCCCCCTCGGATGCAGGAGCCGCCGCCTCGGTGGCATCGCCAGATGGGGCGGGGGGAAGATCATCCGCCGCATACACCGCAGGGAGCATCTGCAACGCAGCTTGCAACTGCTCGCGTACCGAATCCAGCCCCTGGGCGGCGTGCAGATCATTCCAATCCTTACCATCGGCGCCGGCCGGGAATACCGCAACACCACCGACAGCACGCGCCGCCGCCTCGGCCTTGGTTCGGCCAGGGTTGCCCGGCTTGGCCGGATCATCGTCCCCGCACACCACGATCCGCGCCGCTGGATACGTGGCCCGCAGCAACTCGGCCACCTTCGGCAAGTTGCCCGAATCCACCGCCATCACCATCGGCCAGCCAACCGCCATCTGGCAACTCGCTGCTGTCGCGTACCCCTCGGCCAGGCCGATCACCTCGGCGCCGGTCAACTCACCTAACGCATGACTGCAACCACTCTTGCGGCCATACCTCGGGAACAGCTTCTTTCCGGTACTGCTGACCTGCTGCAGCGTCTGCACCTGGCCATCGGCCGCGCGCAGCGGGACAATCAGGTCACCGCGCCTGAGAACCAGCATCGACAGATGCGCAGGCCTCGGGTTAGGCACTCCAGCCAGGTACTGCTGGGCGTCCTCGCCGACCCACAACTGGCAGCGTTCGGCCTGGTCATCGATCTCCAGCACCACGGCGTGGCGCATCTGACTGACACCAAACGCCTCCACCCCCTTCTTCGCCAGATACCCGCCGCCCTCGGCCGGCGCGCAATGCTGCGCGAGAATCACCGAGCACGCCGCAGCCACCTCGCCAGCCATCTTCGCAGCCTTTGCCTCGTCGGCCAGGGTCTCAGCCTCACGCGCACGCCGCCGCGCCTCATGCTCGCGGGCGAAGCGCCGCTTCTCTTCAGCGGTCAACTCCTTCTTTTCGGGCGTCCAGCCATTATCCATAGCCATCTTGACCACGCTGCCGAGGCCAGTGCCGCTCTTGCGGAACGACTTCCAGACCGACTTCGCATCGCGCAAGTTATAGCCCGTGCCGCTCTGGCTCCACACATCCCAGGCATCCCAGCCATTGGCCCCGAACTCGGCCTTGACGCCCATGCCCACAGTGATCCAAGTCTCTCGGTCATTGGCCGGGATAAAGCGCAGCAGGAGAGGCAGATCGGAAAGAGAAATAGGTACTTGATCAGACGCCGTCATGGACGAACCTCAAGCGCCTGGGCGGCACTGCCGCGCCCAACCTTCAGATCGCCCACCAGCCCGCAATATTTATTGGCCATCGCCTGGTAGTGGTCCTGCAAATTGCGCAGCGCCTGGGCGAGCGTCCGCCCGGTGCAGGCGTGCACCCACGGTGCCTTGGTTCCATAACCTGCGCTTTCGGCCTCGTACCGTGGCACGCCGCTTCCGGCATAATTCTCACGACGCTCGACGCGAAGCGTTGACAGCCGGTTAAATCCGCTGGATTGAATGCCGGTGGCGAGCAGCGTATGCGCAGGGTTACGGGTTTTGTGGATCGTCCACTTGTACCCCGGCATGATCTTGTTCAACTCGGCGCGGAACTCTGCTGGCTTCATGCAGCACCTCCGGCCTTGTATCGTTGCAGGTACGCCGCATAGCACTCTGGACATAGGTGCTTGTAGCCTCTCGACAGGGGCGTCAGAACACGCTGCCAGCCGTTCGCCTTGGCCACCCCCCCACGCACCATCAGCTAAGCCCTTAGCGTCGTAGTGCTGGACTTCGCCTTGCTCGATGAACCACACGCATCCACTGGGATTCTCGTCGGCGCCGAGCACTTCCTGCCCATCACAGAACACGTCAGCTTGATAGGCGATGCTCATGCTGATGGCTCCTGCTGTTCAAGAGTGGCCGGGACTCCACCAAGCTCGGTGATTGCCTTCTCTAGCGCGGTGATCAGGTCGTTTTCGCTGGAGCCGATGATCATTCCGTCAAATGGTGAAATGCAGCCACAAACGATCAGCGTCCGGTGACTTACCCATACTGAGAGCGCTGGCACTGGATCGCCGTTGCTGTTCGCTACCGCGTTGTCATGGCCGTTAAACGACAGATTCCAGTCTTCAACCTGATGCTCCCAGCATCCAGGAAGGTCGCGAATTGACGACACACCGGTCAGCGAAGCAAGTTGGCAGCAGAGGATGAATGCTGCGGGTACGTTGTCCATTACTTACCTCCCGCCTTGTGGGCCGTCATGGCTTCAGCGGCCAACTGCTGATAGCGACGAAGGACGCGGACAATAGGTGCTTTGTCGAGATACTTGCCGGGGGCGCGTTTGCTGATCAGCTCCAACTGCCCCTCAGCCATTTGCGCTATGCGGTCCAGCGCCTCGACCAGCGCGCTAGTGTCGTTTTGAGACTGGCCTACCAGGCGCTTCACCTCGGCTACCGGATCGCCTTCTTCTTCCATTTGCAGCACAGTAAGAATCAGGCAGTAGTTGTTGGCGTCCTCCCGAGTGACACTCACGAGCCCAATGTCGGGGGATACGGGCGGCACCAGTTGCAGGTCAGGCACTGGCGTCAACTCAACTCGCTCGATGCTGCCTTTCTTGCCAGCCCAGGCGCGTGCGCAGCTTGCTTCCCCGAAGTGACATACGTCTCCGGTGCTCGCAATTGCACGCCAAACTACCAGCGACGAGCCGTCTGTCTGCTCGGTCTGCTGCACCGACTCATCGTCCAGGGCCAGGAGCCTGTCCCGCTCATCGTCCGGCATGTTTGTGGTGAGCGCAGTCAGCTCAATGGCTTCGCGCCAAGTGAGTGGGCGCCCCAGCACATCAGAACGCTTCACCAGCAGCTGGTAGCTCAGGAATTCGGCGGGCGTGGATTCGTTCTCCGCGCACCAGGCTTTCGCCTCGGCGATGGCCACACTCTCATGCTGCCCAGGCCCAGGCGCGGCGGCAGCTCGGTCGCGACGCTTGCGGAACTCGTAAATCATGGATTGGAGATTTATAAGCCCATCGGTCAGATCGCTCTCGGCGTTGTTGACCACCTCAAACGCCTCCTCGGATGCGTCGCCATCATCACGCTCCTCGAAATCAATGCAGGCTTTCGAGTACTCCTGATATTTCGAGATGGCGGATTCTGCGGCGACAGCCATGTACTCAGCGTGCTCAATGGCATAGTCCTGTGGCGTTCGGCCAAGGTCATCCGGCACCGCCACGCTAGCGGGCTGAGCGGAGCGGGCTTGCCATATTTCCCACGCCCAGTGTTCCGCCGTATAGCTACGCATTACGATGCGACGATCATCCGAGTCGTCTTTCCACCAAGTTTCGAACGCCTCGCGCTCAGTGATTTCGGGTTTCGTACTCATCCCCGCGCCTCCCGCAACTGCTGGCAGTCGATACAGGTCTGGCACCCCGGCACCGCGACGCGTCGAGCGCCCGGAATGGGTCCGCCACAGTCCTCGCAGAACTCGGCACTGAGGGTATAGGCCGGCGTGGTCTGCCGCAGGCGCAGCGCGCCCTGGCGCAGGTTTTCCTCGCGTTCGCTGGCGAGATCGAGCAGGTCAGCCATTGGCGCAGCCCTCCCTCGACAGCTTCACGCCCGCCAGGATGCCGAGCAGCTTCCTGATCATCGGCCAGACGTGCGCCTCCAGGTCCGCGCACTCCGCGTCCGTCCATACGCCATCAGCGGCCCCCTCGGCAACGCTGGAGACAAACCCAGCCTCAACCTGCAGGTAGCGCCCCAGGGCCAGCAGCGTGTCGCGGGTGGCCTCGACCGGCTGCACCCCATAACTCGCCACGCCGTATACCTGCTCGAACCAGCGCAGCACGGCCGGGCCGCGCACCAGCTCGACCACCCGCGCCGCGTCATCGGCGTGCAAGTGATGGTCGGGATAAGCCGTGGAAAGGCGCTTCTGAAATGGCCCGTAAGCCTCGCCGAGGATCGCGCAAACGGCCACATGGCCGCCCCGGAATGCCCGGCAATCACTGTCGATTGCCTCCTCGAGGGGCATAGATGGCCCACAGGCCAATGGGTTGACTGTGCTCACTGGTAGTAACTCCCGGCAACTACCATAGCCATAGAGACAGGCATTGACCTATTCTATGGCCACAGCAGCCGCTCGACCCCTGATACGTGCTGTGTCCCCGGGGAAGAGCTCTGTTGAGGTGCTGTGCGGCTGGTAACCGCACATCCACCGGACCGCAGGGTCAGGGCAATACTTTTGGTGAGTGGCGCCCTGTTCCCTGCCTCTATTGCGCCTGGCGCCGTGGCGGCAGGCTTGTTGCTCATGGGCTACTGCCCGGCGCCGGCCCGATGGCGCTGGTGAGGCTCTCGGGCCGGCTCCCGCCGCTACGAATCCGCGTGCTGTGTCCGCGACGGGGTTGAATTGGAGCGAAACGCCCGCCCATATACGGGTTTGCCGCACCCGGTCATGCTGCCTCCGGCTTGCTGGCCGGCCGGCCTCTTAGATAATTCCAGTCAATGTCTGACCGTAACGATTCGCATGGCACAGCCCCCAGAGACTCGCGCTCAATATTTATCGCAAGCCCAGCCGAGCAACGGCGATGACCGTAGCCCACTTGCTTGAATTGACCGACAGACGTCCCGCAGCGCTTGGCAAAATCCTCCAGCGCTTCTTTATCGAGAGCCTTCATGTACTCGATCAGTGTCATTTTTCTCCCCCATGCGCCGGCAGATTAGCAACTGCTAATCATGTTATCAATAGCAAATGGTAATTTACAGAATGCTAACGCCCTGCAACGATCAGGCTATGGACATGAATCGATTACGGGTTGAGGCATTGCGCCAGATAATGGGCAATACCACCCAGGCTGACTTCGCCGAAAAGCACGACCTGAACGCCTCTTACATCTCGCAAATACTGACGGGCTCCAGAAGCTTCGGAGAAAAGGCTGCGCGAAACATGGAGGGCAAGATCGGCGTGCCAGCCGGCACCCTCTCCAGGCCCGACCTCCGCATTATCGAAGGCCAATTCGAGAACCTAGACAATAGGCGCAGAATCACCAGCAACGTCGAGGGAGAACCGATTGCACTCAAGGATGGGAGAGTCGCGGTGGTGGGCAAAGCGAAACTAGGTGCCGGTGGATATTTCGAGGCAACGGACTACCCACCCGGCTTCGGTGAAGGATGGGTTCTCATCAGTAGCAGTGATCCCAATGCCTATGCCCTGCGCGTTGTAGGCGACAGCATGGAGCCCCGAATCCGTAATGGCGAGTTCGTGATGATCGAGCCCAATCGGCAATACGTCTCCGGCGACGATGTTCTGGTGCAGTTCCAAGACGGACTGCTAGTCCAGTCGATCATCAAAGTCTTCATGTATGAGCGCGATGGATTCGTACGACTTCTTAGCATCAACGACACTCACTCCCCAATGAGTATCGAGTGTACTCGCATCCTGAAAATACATCCGGTCAGCGCCATTCTACAGCCCAACCGCTTCGTACCAGCCGACTGATAGAACCACAGACAACCCGATTCAACAGGAATCCCATGGAGGGAAGAGATGGAGTTCGAAGAGAGATTGGCAAGCCTGGCTGCAAAAGTTCGCCAACAGAAATCAGCCATTCAGACTGAAGAAGCCACGAAGAATGCCTTCATAATGCCCTTCATCCAAAATGTTCTAGGGTATGACGTATTCAACCCGCTGGAAGTAATACCGGAGTTGGTCTGCGACATTGGAACAAAAAAGGGTGAAAAAATAGATTACGCCATCATGAAAGATGGCGAGATACAAATACTCATCGAAAGCAAAAAAATCGGCGAGCCGTTGCACATAAACCACGCCAGCCAATTGTTCCGCTATTTTCACGTAACTACCGCGCGCATCTCCATTCTCACCAACGGCCAGGAATATCGGTTCTACACCGACCTGGAAGCACCAAACAAGATGGACGAGAAACCGTTCTTGCAGTTCGACCTGCTCGACATTGATGACCATCTGGTACCCGAGCTGCAAAAGCTCACGAAGTCGGCGTTTGACGTTGACTCGATCATCAGTGCCGCAGGCGAATTGAAATATGTCGGAGAGATCAAACGCGTGCTGGTTGATCTTTTTCACCAGCCTGATGAGGACTTTGTAAGGTTCATCGCAACGCGGGTCTACGACGGAGCAATTACACAGAAGGTTCGCGAGCAGTTCGCCCAGCTTACAAGCAAGGCCACGACGCAATTTCTCAGTGACCAAGTAAACGACCGACTCAAATCGGCAATCACCAGCAGCGCACAGCCAGTAATCATCAGCCAAGCGCCTGCCGAAGCACCCCCGCAAATGTCCGCCTCCCCCACGGAGTCCGCCAACGAAAAGGATCGGATCGTTACCACTGCCGAGGAAATTGAGGGCTACAACATCATCAAGGCCATTGTCCGCACCGCCGTGGACGTGAAGCGCATTATCGGCCGAGACACTATTAGCTATTTCGGCGTGTTGCTTGACGACAACAACCGCAAGCCCATCGCACGCCTGCACTTTAACAGGCCGCAAAAATATCTTGGCACGTTCGACCGGGACAAAAACGAGACGCGACACCCCATCAGCGGGCTTGATGACATCTTCTCTCATAGCGAAACGCTAATCGCAACGGCACGGGGATATGAGATGTAGGCCGCTTTAAGCCGCTCCTGCTTGATGCGGGCTTTTTGCGAACGCAGAAAATATTTAGCAATTGCTATTGAAGTATGAATTAGCTATTGCTAATTTACTCGCGTACCCACTTACCAAGGGAACGCGACATGGACACAGCACACCACACCTCCAACCGCTGCCCGGTGATCATCCACCCGGCAGCGGCCACCAACCCCTCAACCATCCGCGACATCCAGAAAGCCACCGGCCAACTGGTGATGATCGTGCGTGGCCGCCCACAACTGGGTAACACCACCCTGCCCGCCTTCGAAGATTTCAGCGGGTACGAAGGGGGTGCAGCATGAGCGCCCTCTTCATAACCATGGCCTCGCTCGAGCTGCTGCGCCACATGCTGAATCAGGGCGGCGAAGCCCTGATCAAGCTGGCCCGCCCTGGCGATGCCAGCCAGTTCCTGATCGCCGATATCCGTGTCGAGCGCGTAGAGCACCAGGTGGTGCTGCGCCTCTCCATCGACGAAACCACGGGAGAAATCAAACTCTCGCCCGGTCACGTTGGCTATTTCAAATCGGCGGTGCAGCTCATTGAGGATGTCGCCAACGGGCGTATCGAAACCGGCATCACGGCAGAGCCAGGTTCTACGGGCGAAACCATCCGGCTCAGCACCTGCGACGAACGCACCCTGCGCACAGTCTGCCGCGCTGGCGGGCACACCCTGCTGAGCACCGGCATTGCCATCACCGTTCACGCCAACGAGCACCAGGGCAAGCGCACCGGCATTGCCGTGCACGGCGCAGGCACGCACCTGGCCAGCGGCAGCGCGCAGGACGTTTACCTGTCGCTCGCTGAGCATATCCAGCAGCTGCCAGCAGCCTGAGGTCACCGCCATGAACCGCGACCTCGATACCGCTGCATCGGCGCTCGGCATAGGCCCACGCATTCTGCGCCGCAAGCTGCGCAGCATGAACCTGCTCAGCCACGGCGCCGAACTGATCGCCTCGCCACAGACCGAAGGCCGGCTCTACACCGCCCGCCGCTCGCGCTGGAACCCGAGCATCAACGCTTACACCGAATACGGTGTCGTGATGGTCACCGAGGCAGGCATGGAATGGCTGGCCCGCATTCTGACCAAGGACACCGCAGCATGAGCACACCCAGCGCCCTTACCCACGCCCTCGGCGTGCTCAAGCTGGTACGCCTGCACGTCGACCACCCAAGCGTCGTCAGCGCACGCACCCTGCAGGCCGCCGCCGACGAGGCCATCGAACGCCTCAACGCGGCCAACCCGCACCGCGATGACCTGGGCCGCTTGTATGCCGAACTGGTACGCGTCACCCCGCGAGGCCACATCCCGTACGTCACGCTCACCCAGGACACCACCGTGCCCTACGGCGCCGTGATCACCGACGCGGCCGGCAGCGTGATCACGCGCCAACTGGCCAAAAGCATCGACGGCCTGGTGCAACTCATCCGCACACGCTTCGAGCAACTGCCGGAGCGCCACGCATGAGCCTCCTTGAGCGACTGCGCCAAGAACACCCGGCCGGCTACATCACCGCCGAAGAGTTCCTGGCCGAGCACCTGCCACATATCACCAGCGTGCCCTACCTGCGCCGGAAGATTCGCCTCGGGCAGATCGACATCAAGCTCAACCGGATCGACCCCACGTCCAAGCGCAGCCGCTGGGTCATCTACCTGAACCACCTGGCGGAGTGGCTAGACCGCCAGACCGCCGCAGACGCGGCATAACCCGCCCCACCACGGGCTCCATCAACCAAGAGGCACAGCACATGCAAACCATCAGCAAGAACGAATTGCCTGCCATCGGCAGCCCCCTGCAAGGCGGCTTCTACGCCGGACTGATCCAGGCCGATGGCGAACTCTACGCCATCAGCAGAGCGCCCAAGGCCGAAGGCTTCTATCCCGATACCGCCTGGGGCGAGTACGGCATTGAGATCGAAGGCGCCAACAGCGTGTACGACGGCCTGGCCAACACCCAAGCCATGGCCGCTGCCGGCTACCCCGCCGCCCAATGGGCGCTCGGGCTGAAGATTGCCGGCCTCACAGACTGGTATCTACCCGCACGCGACGAACTCGAAATCTGCTACCGCAACCTCAAGCCGACCGCCGATGAGAACTGGCGTTATGGGCGCCACGGTGAGAACAGCAGTGCCGTGCCCATCACCCAAAAGTACACCGCCACCAACCCGGCACGGACGCCCATCGAGGCTTTCCAGGCCGGTGGCGCCGAAGCCTTTGCCCCCGCCGTGTACTGGAGCAGCACGCAGCACGGCCCGGACACCGCGTGGATCCAGTACTTCGACGATGGCAACCAGGGCCTCGATCACAAGGACAACGCGAGGCCGGCCTTCGCCGTCCGCAGGATCAAAGTCACCCCTTGACCACTTCGCTTTCCACCGCGCGCGTAGCGCGCGGTAGACGCCATTTTCGAGGACACAGCACATGACCACTACCCATATCATCCAGCTCGCCACCGCCCTGGTGCTCTGCATCATCCTAGCGTTCGGTGTTCTGGCATACCGCTCGGCACAACGCGCCCACGTCAAGGGCTACGACCTTGGCTATGACGACGCCAAGCGCGGCCACGACCTTCGCGTGGCCGTGCTGGAGGAAGAGATCGGGCGCCTGCGCCGCGCCGCAGTCAACCAGAGCGCCGCGCACCGCCTGGATCGCGACGCGATCATGCAAGACGCCGACCGCCGTGTCGCCACCTACGCCAGCCGCAGTTGGAACGCTAACGATCTCACTCTGCTACGTCGCACCGCCAAGCAGCTATTGGTAGCCGCCCGCACCTACAGCGAATTCACCCTGGCCAACCTGAGCGACCAGGCGCGCTTCGCCCTGGAAGTGGCCGGCCAGGTTGAGCAGCTAGTGCTTCGCATTGAGCAGCAACTCGCCGGCGATCTGCCAGAACCGACCGCCAATGCCGACGCCGTCATGGCTGCCGCCGCGATAGCTGAACACATCACCAACGGTAAAAGCTGGCTGGTCTACGGCCCGCAGGCCTGCGGCAAAACCCGCAACGCACCGGCCATCGCCGCCGCCCTCGGCCTGGCGGAAATCGTCGACGACTGGCAGCCCGGCGAGCCAGTGCCAATCACCAAAGCGCTGGTGCTGACCAACCACGACGGCCCACACCAGCCCTTCACCCGCCGCGTGCTCACCTTCGACCAGGCCATGAGCCTGGTGGCAGCCAAGGCCAAGCAGGAGGCAGCAGCATGATCAACGCCACCCACTTCGTGGTCGACCTCGAAACACTGAGCACTGATCCACGCGCCGCTATTGCCTCGATAGGCATCGTCTGCGTTCGCGACCTGGCCATCGCCGACGAACTCTACATCCGCGTCGACCCGAAAAGCTCGGCCCTCCTCGGCGGCCAAATCGACGCCAGCACCGTCCAGTGGTGGCTTAAACAATCGGCCGAAGCTCGCGCTGAGATCGATGGTAGCCAGCCCTCGGCCGGTATTCACTGGGCACGCGACGCCGTTGTCGAGTTCATGCGCAGATGCAGCGACAACCTCGACCGAGCCCTTGTATGGGGCAACGGCAGCTCGTTCGACAACGTGATCCTGCGCGAAGCCTTCAAGGCAGTCGATGACGATGCTCCATGGAAATTCTGGAACGACCGCGACCTGCGCACCATCTCGGCGCTCTATCCGGAAGCCAAACGCAGCATCGTTTTCGAGGGCATTCAGCACCACGCCTTGGATGATGCCCGGCACGAGGCCCGGATACTGATCGCCGCGCTGCAGCAGCATGCCCATCGCCCTGCCGACCAAGCAGGAGAGCAGCCATGAGTTGGATACTTACCAACAGCGCTCAAGCCTTCGACCTGCTCAATCCCCAAGCTAGCAAGGTCATCACCACCGACCTGGCCCATGCCCTGAGCAACGTCTGCCGTTTCAACGGCCACTGCGCCCGACACTACTCCGTCGCGCAGCACAGCATTCTTGTAGCGGACATCATCGCCCTGCAAGGCGGCACTGCCGAGGAACAGCTGGCCGGCCTGCTGCACGACGGCACCGAGGCGTACATCAGCGACCTTACTCGCCCGCTCAAGCTGTTGCTCCTCGAAGCCGCCCGACAGCGCGAGTCCGTGTGGCTTGGCCTAGTCGAGCAGTACGCCAGCGATTCCGGCATTCGCAACGTGGTGAGCATTCGCGCCGCCGCCCTTCGCATTCTCAACACAGCCGAGGCCGAAGGCGTGAGCTTGCTGCTGGACGTCTACCAGCAGCTCGAGCAGCGAATCTGGCGCGTCATCTGCGAGCGCTTCGACCTCGACCCTACCCTGCCGGCAAGCGTGAAGCGGGCCGACATGATCGCCCTGGCAACCGAGCGCCGCGATCTACTGCCGGCACACCCAGCGGAATGGGAATGCTTGCAGGGCCATCCCCCGCTTGAGCGCTACATATCCAAGCTGCCAATGGATGTTGTGCGCCAACAGTTCCACGACCGCCTGCTGCAACTGCTGGCCACCACGCACCGTTCACGACTGGCAGCCTGACCGCCAGCACACAGAGCACCACCGCCCGATACCACCGGGCTCAACCCCAACTATAGGACACAGCACATGACCCTTATCACCACCATCGCCGCCGCCCAACTCCCGACCATCGGAGCCGCACTCGGCGTCGGCTTCTTCGCCGGCCAGTTCCAGATCGCCGGCGAACGCTTCGCCTTGATTCGCGCCCCGAAAGCCCAGGGCTTTCATGCCCCCGTGCGCTGGGGCGAAGCCGGCATCCTGATCCCCGGCGCCGACAGCGTCGTCGACGGCCTGGCTAATACCCGAGCCCTGGCCGAGGCAGGTTCCGAGCTGGGCACCTGGGCACTCAGCCTGTCGATTGATGGCTACGAAGACTGGTATCTCGGCAGTCGCGACGAGAACGAACTGATCTACCGCGCCTTCAAGCCAACAGCCCAGGAAAACTGGTGCAGCTTCCGCGACGGCGACAACCCCAGCAGCCTGCCGCCAGGTTACCCGTACACCGCCGAACACCCCGCACAGACTCCGCTCGCCGCCTTCCAGGAGGGCGGGGAGGAAGCCTTAGAGGCGACCTACTACCACACCAGTACGCAGGACGGCCCGCGCTACGCGTGGATCCAGTCCTTCGGCGGTGGCCCCCAGACCGACGGTCACAAGGGCAGCGCGAGGCCGGCCTTCGCCGTCCGCCGAATCAAAGTCACCCCTTAACCACTTCGCTCTCCAGCCGCGCGCGCAGCGCGCGGACGGCTCCAATTTTTTGAGGTCCTGAACATGCACCCAGAAATCACCCTGACCGTGCGCAGCACCACGCTCACCACCCGCGACGCTCTGCTCGCTCGCAGTGTGCTTGAACACGAAACCGGCATCATCCCCGGCGAACTGATCACCCTCGGCGAGTACCTGGCCCCGCCCGCCATCGGCGAACACTGGCACGGCCAGGGCGGCACCTATGTCGGCGTCATGCGCGGCGAGAACGACCAGCCCGATTACTACCTCGTCGCGCCCCGCACTGCGCAGATCGCATCTATCGCATACGGCGGCCACGGTCATCGTATTGAAGGCGCTGGCCACCGCCGTGACGGCCTGGCCAACACCTTGGCGTTGGTTGCATCCGACATCGATCACCCGGCCGCGCAGTGGTCGCGGGAGCAGACCGCCGAGGGCCATGCCGATCTTTACCTGCCTTCGCAGGCCGAGGCATTCCTCTGCTGGGCCAACATCCCCGAGCAGTTCGAAAACAAGGGCTGGTGGCTCACCAGCACGCAGAACGGCCCGGACGTCGCGTGGATCCAGGACTTCGACGGTGGCAGCCAGCACGGCGGTCACAAGGACTACGCGAGGCCGGCCTTCGCCGTCCGCAGAATCCTTGTCCCTTCACCCCTTAACGCTCTTGAACAACCGCGCGCGTAGCGCGCGGTAGCGAGTTTTTCAGCATGGCCATCGCCCAACACCTGCCCATCTATAAACGCCTCGCCGAACTGGCGCTGCTCGTCGCAGAGCTCAGCGCTGGGTGGCGCCGCCCATTCGGGCGAACCCTCGGCGAGCGAGTGCTAAACGAATGCTTCGACATGAGTCTCCTAGTTTTCCGCGCGAACACCGCCAGCGGCACCGCGCGGGTTGACTTCATCCAGCAAGCGCTGGAAGGGATTCAAGTCATCGAGTTGGCGCTGCGCCTGGCGGTCGATCTTCGACTGCTAAGCCCCCGCCAGCACGGCCGCACCGTTGTGCTCACCGATGACATAGGCCGGCAGGCTACGGGATGGAAACGAAATGCCGACGCATCGCCAGAGGCTTGAGGGTCACGGCCCTCAAGACAGTGCGATTTTGATTCTGGTCGTGCCGCTGGCTCACAAGGCCACCGCCATGCGCACCCTGGGAACCACCCGGCAACGTCCGGGCAGGCCCTGCGCAGTTTCGCAGCTGATCGGCTTCGGCCTTCGGCAGCGCGACGTAGATAGCACGACTCGGCGCAGAACGGCCCGAACAACGCGTGGATCCAGAACTTCGACGATGGCAACCAGAACAACGATCACAAGGACAACGCGAGGCCGGCCTTCGCCGTCCGCAGCATCGAACGGTACTGCACCCGGCCATGCTGGATTTTCTATAGAGGCAATCATGCAGGCTTACCACGACTGCCGGCGCAACAAGCGCACCCGGGCATCGGCGCTTGCATTCGAGTTCAACTTGGAGCGCAACATCATGCAACTCCATCACGACCTGAACACCGGCGCCTACCGACCAGGCGCATCTAGTTGTTTCGTCGTCACCCATCCAAAACACAGGGAGGTCTGGGCCGCCGACTTCCCCGACCGCATCGCCCACCATCTGCTGTACAACCACGTTGGGCCGCGCATCGAGCGCACATTCATCGCCGACTCGTGCGCCTGCATCCCGGGCCGAGGCACGCTCTACGCCGCACAGCGGCTGGAAAAAAAGGTGCGCAGCATCACTCAAAACTGGCGCCGCCCAGCAGCTTATATCAAGTGCGACCTGGCTAATTTTTTCGTCACTATCGACAAGCGCGTGCTGGCCGAACAACTGCGCCAGGCGATCCCGGAGCAACCTTGGCAGGCGCTCGCCCTGCAAATCCTCTGGCACGACCCTCGCGAGAACTACCAGTTGCGCAGCCCCGCGCGCCTGCTCAACCGCGTGCCGCAACACAAGCGCCTGACTTCGCAGCCGGCATACCTGGGCCTGCCCATCGGCAACCTGAGCAGTCAGTTCTACGCCAACATCTACCTCAACGCCCTTGACCAGTTCGTGAAGCACCAGCTGCGCGCACGCCACTACATTCGCTACGTCGACGACATCGTGTTGCTGCACGAAAGTCCCGAGCAGCTGAACGAGTGGCATGACCAGATCGAGGCCTTCCTTGCCGCCCGGCTGCACGCCCGGCTCAACCCCAGCAAGACCATCCGCCAGCCCGTGGATCGCGGTATCGATTTCGTAGGCCAGGTGATCCTGCCGCACCGCCGTATCACCCGCCGCCGCACTGTCGACAACGCCCTGCGCGCAGCGGCGAACACCCCGGCCGAGGGTTTGCGCGAAACAGCGAACAGCCACTTCGGGCTGCTACGCCAAGCAAGCCACAGCCAGAAAGACCGCCGCCAGCTGACCAAGGCCCTGCTGTTGCGCGGACGCGCTGTTGATCGGGCGATGACGAAAGTAGTTGGGGGTGCGGCATGACTGTTCACAACATCGTCAGCGTGTCGGGTGGCAAAGACTCAACCGCCACCCTACTGCTCGCCATCGCATTAGAGACCGAGAACCTACAGGCAGTGTTTGCCGATACCGGCAATGAGCACGAACAGACCTACGCCTACCTCGATTACCTCGAGCAGAAAACCGGCATACAAATCCAGCGCGTGCGTGCAGATTTCACTCATCGCATCGCCGGGAAGCGCGCATACATCCTCAATCACTGGGAACGCAAGCTAACCGCCGAGCAACCGGAGCGCCCTGGCTATTGGGTTTGCAGCGAATCTGTCGACGAACAGGTCGCAGAACAGCCGAACAAGCCAGCCGACCTCTACTCGAAAACATCCATCGGCGATTGGGTATGGGAACCAACAAAGCCGGCCGTTCCTGGCTTGAGCAGAGAGGAAGCCCAGGAGGTAATTGCAACAGCCCTTGAGGTGCTGCAGCCAACGGGCAATCCATTCCTTGATCTATGCATCTGGAAGGGGCGATTCCCAAGCCGCAAAGCACAGTTCTGCACGATGGAACTGAAGCGCGACCCAATGCTCGAGCAAGTCGTCCTGCCACTCCTGGAATCAAGCGAGATGATCATGTCGTGGCAAGGCGTACGCCGCGACGAGTCCCTGAATCGCCGCTACCTGCCTGAGTGCGACGAAGTGGGTGGAGGGCTTTTCAACTATCGCCCCATCCTCAAATGGGACATTCCAGCAGTATTCGAAGCCCACCGCTACATGGGAATCAAGCCCAACCCTCTCTACAGCCAAGGCATGGGCCGTGTTGGCTGCATGCCATGCATCAACTGCCGCAAGGACGAACTGCGCGAGATCGCAAATCGATTCCCCGAAGTAATTGACCGCATAGATCGCTGGGAAAAGCTGGTGCAGCAAGCGAGCAAGCGAGGTGCGGCCACGTTCTTTGCTGGCTCGAACGCGAAACACCCGAAAGGAAGCATCGCCGATATGACAGCCATCGAGGTCATGGAAATCGCCAGCATTCGCCAGGCGGTTGAGTGGTCTCGCACCACCCGAGGCGGCCTGCAATATGACCTGCTGATCGAAGACGAACCCAGCGCTTGCTCAAGCGCATACGGACTCTGCGAAAGCAATTGGGAACCAGTGAAACTGGTGGAGGCTGCCTGATGCGTATCGAATTGACGCCCACCTACTGGGTCAAGATTTACCTGAGCGGCCCCATCGAGCAAGCAAAGCAGGTTCTACGCCGCGAGTGCCTGGCCGAAGGGCTCTGTGTGACTGTCGAGCCTACGACCTACATCTACACCGGCGGCGAGGAAACAGGCTATGTCGTCGGCTTGATCAACTACCCGCGCTTCCCCAGTTCCCCCGAGCGTATACGCAGCAGAGCTATAAGCCTCGCCAGCACTCTTCTGGCAGAAACCTATCAGCACTCAGCATTAGTGATGGACCAGAACACCATCGAGTGGATGAGCATCCGTCAGGAGGCCGCATGACCCAGCACATAGAAATGCAGACGTCGAGCCTCGCAGGCTCCGCGCTGGCCTACGCCACCGGGCTGGCCGAGGGGCTGGCCATGTTCATTCTGCCGCCCGAATACGGCACTGGCCACCGACTGTTCGCCACCATCGGCGGGCGTGACGTGCGCTGGAATCCGCAGGAAGACCCTGCTCAAGCCTGGCCCCTGCTGATCAAATACGGCCGAAGGATACGCCTGCACCTGGATTTCCAATGCAACGGCGCTTCGTATCTGGAAGCCGGCATTCGTGCCGGCTACACCGCCAACGACATGCTCACCGCCACCCTCCGCGCACTTGTAGCGAAGAAGTTCGGCAGTTTTGTCCAAGTGCCTGTTGAGCTATCTGACTCGCCTGCTTCAGACGCAACACCGCACGCATCTTCCAACACCGCCCTGGTCAAGGGCAGCTCATTTACTGCTGCCGTAGACGCGGCAATGGTTGAAATGCGAAACATCCACCCACCACTTCGCCGCGGCGAATGCGAACGCCTGATCCGCGCAGCCCTGACAGCATTCAAGCCGCAGCAGGCCGAGCAGAAGCCGGTGGCGTATTGCGTTTTCACTGATACCGGATCGATTCGTATCTGGTCAGCCAATTCCGAGGCTGTCGGCCTGAAAGTCATGGCCGAGGAAGGTAAGCCGGTCACGCCCTTGTTCACCGCCCCACCCACCTCTGACACTGACTCGCTGGTCGACGCGCTGGAGATGATCGTCAAGCAGTACCCGAACCCCGACATATCGCACGTCGATTATCGCGTACACGCCTGCAGGCACGCAGAGCACGCCCTGGCAGCCTACAAGGTGGGAGGTCAGAGCCATGAGTGACGCATTGGGCATCACCACGGAAACCACCGTATTCATCTCGGCGGCAAAGGTCGTGAAAGAAATGGACGCCGAAGACATTGGGTCGTTCTGTTCAGCAGTGGCGGAACGGCTTGATCAGGAATACGCCGGGCGCGCCGGGGCGGCCGCCGCCTTTGCGGATGGACTCAGCGAGCAAGGTTGTCGCTTCCTCGCCGAAGTCGTGACCAGCTTCTTCATGCGCCAGAAGAGAGACCAATCATGAGCCTCTTCCAGTGCTACGAATGCGGCTGCCGGGAGAATACCGCGACCTGCAATTTCTGGTCGCGCAGCACCGGGCAGTGGCGTGGCGTTCAGTCTCAGCCCTGGATGCTTTGTTCCGCGTGCGACCCTGACATAGCCAAATGGCACGACCAGTTCCCTAGGGTGTTCCTGCCCAAGGGGATGTTTGTCTGCAATGAGCGCGGCAATCTCGCACACAAGGACACGGGTGACGAGAACGCGCGCGCCTACTCGATCAACGAACCGGCGGCGAAAGCATGAGCCGCCGCAAGCCTTACAACCACTCTGCCCGCCTCGAGCGCTACTACCGCGCAATGCTGCGCAGCAACCATGTGGCGGTGATCGACTCCGAGGCGGCCGAGTTGCAGACCCTGATCAACTGGAAGAACGCCACAACCATCACCAGCAATAAGCGGACCGCAATCGTCAACGCAGCATGCGACATCGCGCACCCGTGGTGCATTTACGTCGCAGCCCTCTGCCTAACGCAGCAAGGCAATACCTACATGAAGAGCGTGGAGGTCCAGTTGAACGGCATCTACTGGCCGAACACCTAGCGCCCCTCCTCGAGGACTACTGCACCGAACTACGCGCCGGCTGCAACCCACAGCACCAGGTGCAATTAGCCTGGCTCGCAATCCCATACGGCACGCCCCTGGAAGAAGCCCAGGCCAGCCGGATATTCGAAGCATTCGGCGCATGGCCGACCAAGGAGGCAGCATGACCAGCAAGCCACTAGATCGCCTCATCAAGCTGGATGAGGTCATGCAGCAGATCGGAGTTGGTAAAACGAAGGTCTACGACATGATCCAGCTTGAGGAATTCCCAGCCCCAATCAAGCTAGGCCGCTACTCACGCTGGTCGCTGATCGAAGTGCAGGACTGGATCGAGCAGCAAAAGCAGAGCCGGGCCGCATGACCCGGCCGGCTTTCACTCATAGTTCAGCTCTCCAAACAGCCCATACATCAGGTCGCCATCAAGCACTTCGAACGGAAGCTCAACGTAGTCGTCAGGGTGACGCGGTAGCGCCTTTCCATCGTGCGGCGCGTTCTTCGTATGGCCTTGGACCTTCTCGCCACTCTCTTTGATGTACGGCAGCACAACGATGCGCCCATGGTTCTTGGACAGGATCGTCCCTTCCCACCAGAGCGCTTCGCCATCAGCAGCCGAGCCAGCCGCTCCAACCTGCTTAACCACCCACTGCGGCACCTTGCCGTCCTCATACCAAAAGACGAACCCTCCAACTATCAGTACTCGCTGCCCACGGTGAAGAGCATCCGCCAGCAGACGCTTCACACTGGCAAGGTGCAGTAGCTTGTTTGCACGAGGGAGAAGCTCATCCCTAATTGCAGCCTTGGTCTTCCCCCAGTGATCCGTGCCGCTAAATCCGAACCCACGAGCGATCCTCTCGCGGCCACAGTAGAGCCCTGCCTTTCCGGTATATGAGGTGTACGCTTTCCAAGTATGCTCACCCTCACGCTGAAACACCCAATGACCCGCAAGCGCAAACTGCACATAAGGGTAGCGCTGCAGATAGGCCTGTAGCTCAGGCCGCACATCCGCGACGGTGTAACCGATGATGGTTAAATCCTCAAGCCGAGGGCGAGTATCGCCAGCATGCCGCTTGATTGCCTCGGCCAGCATGAGCCTCTCCTCGCTTAGCCGCCGTTCCTCGGCGGAGAGCGCCTTCTGAACCTTTAAACGCAACGACTCTCGCTGGAGGGCTGGCAGCCCCAAACCATCTACCGCGTTCGCGAGCTGGATGTTTGTCGCCCTTGCCTCCGCAACTGCGGGCTCATAGTCACGATATGTGATCGGCCCAAATCCTCCTCGCCCCTCATCATCCCTTCGGAGATACCAGCCAAGCTTGCCATCTGTCTTCAGCTGCAATTCGAACATGTGCCAGACATTCTCATTCATACCCGACTGCTGGGGCCAACACCCCAGTACCGGCAGCCGCTCTGGGTGACGCCTCAGAGACTTCATCGCGTTAACCTCCCACTCCGTGATCGCCAGATAGTAAGCAAAAGCGCTCCCACCAAGCCATCAACTCAACCCGCTCCTTCCAGTACACTGCGTGGTTGTAAGCCGCCTTGGTCTTGTTATCTTCCGAATGAGCCAATTGCATCTCTATCACCTCGCCACGGAACAGCCCAGACTCATAGAGATGAGTAGAAGCCGTGGCGCGAAAGTCATGACAGGTAAAGCCCTTCATGCCAAGGCGCTCCAGAGCCTTGTTGAAGGTTGAACCATTGACCGGCAAGCTTGGATTTTTGAGGCCTGGGAACATCAACTCTCGCCCTCCTGTGATGCTATGAAGCTCCCGCAGAAGCTCAACTGCACGTTTCGGGAGAGGTACTAGGTGCCGCCGACGCCTCTTCATAAACTCTGCGGGTATATCCCAAACCGCCGCGTCCAGATCAACATCGCACCACCTGCCCCGCCGGAACTCCACTGTCCGCAGGAACAAAAGCAGCATCAGCTCCAGGGCTATCGTGTTCACCCTAAAGCCCCCATATCCCTCAAGCTTCTGCCGAAAGCTGGCAATCTCATCGACCGTCATGGCCCGGCTGTGCTCTACAGGCTCCCGCACGAATGCTCCGTACAGAGCCGCTGCCGGATCCGCATCGACTCTCAGTGTTCTGATTGCATAACGAAACATCTGTGATAGCCAGTTGCAAAGCGCGATGGCGTAGTAAGTCGCGCCCCGCTTCTCCATACGTCTCAGACACTCGAGGAGCAGCGCAGGCTTGACGTCGCGGATGGGGAGCTTACCGATATACGGAAATAGGTTCTGAGTGAACGCCCTGGTCAGTTGGGCGCGGTAACCATCCGTTATGCCACTCTTGCTCTCGATCCACTCCATGGCCACCAGCCGAAACGAGGACTTGTTCGCAACCAATTGCTTGTCCCGCTCAGTCCGCCGAGCCTGCGCCGGATGCCGGCCCAGTTTCACCAGCGCTCGAGCCTTGTCCCTCTCAGCACGAGCATCAGCCAAACCGATCTCCGGATATTCACCGATGGCGAACACGTTCTCTTTACCTTCGATCTTGTACCGGTACCTCCAGTACTTATTACCGGTCGGACGAATCTCGATAAAGAGTCCGCGCTCGTCGCTGAGCTTGCGTGGCTTGTCACCAGGCTTAGCCTGGCGGATCTGGATATCTGTTAGGGGCATGAGCGGGTATCACCGTGCGGGTAAAAAATTCCCCGCTTAAATACCCGCTTTTTAGATGGCTGGAACAGCACGACGGCGAACCGTCACGAACGCAAAAGCCGCGCAGCCAGCGGCTTTCCTGAGTCATACGAACGCAAAAAAACCTAAAAAAACCTTAGTCACGATCAATGTGGATGATTTTCCTCTGGCCCAAGGCTCACCGTTGCGTATGTGGATGAAGAGGCTGAAAGGCCCGTATGGCATGGGCCCGAGGCACGAAGTCTAGCACTGCCCAAGCGCTAACCGTTTGACCGTTCAGTAGTTTTTTAAAAACCACCGGTTGACAGCGAGGCTTTCTGCAGTAGAATTGCCGCCGCGGGATGGAGCAGTCTGGTAGCTCGTCGGGCTCATAACCCGAAGGTCGTAGGTTCAAATCCTGCTCCCGCAACCAGATTCACGCAGAAAGGCCACTCAATCGAGTGGCCTTTTTCGTTTCTCCTCTGCTCGATTTAAGTATTTGATTAAAAAGCAGAAATTTATTGACAAGCTTTCTTCCACGAGTAGAATTGCCGGCGCGGGATGGAGCAGTCTGGTAGCTCGTCGGGCTCATAACCCGAAGGTCGTAGGTTCAAATCCTGCTCCCGCAACCAGATTCACGTAGAAAGGCCACTCAATCGAGTGGCCTTTTTCGTTTCTCCCCTGTTCGATTTAAGCAATTGATTAAAAAGCAGAAATCGATTGACAAGCTTCCTTCCACGAGTAGAATTGACGGCGCGGGATGGAGCAGTCTGGTAGCTCGTCGGGCTCATAACCCGAAGGTCGTAGGTTCAAATCCTGCTCCCGCAACCAGATTCACGCAGAAAGGCCACTCAATCGAGTGGCCTTTTTCGTTTTCGGCCTATCGTGATCAGTCCACGCCCACGAACCCGCCCGTCTGGTGCTGCCACAGGCGTGCATAAAGGCCGCCCCTGGCTACCAACTCGGCATGGGTGCCGGTCTCGATCACCCTGCCCTCGTCGATCACCACCAGGCGGTCCATCCGGGCGATGGTCGACAGGCGGTGGGCAATGGCGATAACCGTCTTGCCTTGCATCAAGAACTCAAGGCTTTCCTGAATCGCCGCCTCGACCTCCGAGTCCAGCGCCGACGTCGCTTCGTCGAGAATCAGGATCGGTGCATCCTTGAGCAGCACCCGGGCAATGGCGATGCGCTGGCGCTGGCCGCCGGACAGTTTCACACCGCGCTCGCCGACCGTGGCATCCAGGCCGGTATTGCCTTCGGCGTCGGCCAGGCCGGCAATGAAGCCATCGGCACGCGCCTTGTGCACGGCGTCCTGGATCTGTGCATCACTCGCGGCGGGACGACCGTAGCGCAGGTTGTCACGAATCGAGCGATGCAGCAGCGAGGTATCCTGGGTGACCATGCCGATCTGTGCCCGCAGGCTGTCCTGGGTTACAGCGGCGATATCCTGGCCATCGATCAAGATGCGCCCACCTTCGAGGTCATACAGGCGCAGCAGCAGGTTGACCAGGGTCGACTTGCCGGCCCCGGACGGACCGACCAGGCCGATCTTCTCGCCCGGCCGTACGTGCAGGTCGAAGCCGCTGATGATCCCCTTGCCCTTGCCGTAATGGAAATCCACGTGCTCGAAGCGTACATCGCCCTGCTCGATACGCAGCGGCTCGGCATCATCCCGGTCGGACACACTGCGCGGCTGGACGATGGTACGCATGCCGTCCTGCACCAGGCCGACGTTTTCGAAGATGCCGCTGACCACCCACATGATCCAACCGGCCATGCTGTTGATGCGGATCACCAGGCCGGTGGAAAGCGCGATGGCGCCGACGCTGACCATGTCATTGCTCCACAGCCAGACCGCCAGGCCGCAGGTGCCGACGATAAGAATGCTCGACAGGCTGGTGACGGTGACGTCCATCAGGGTCACCAGGCGGTTCTGTTCGCGGTTGCGTTGTACCACCTCGGTGATCGCCTCGCGGGCGTACTCTTCCTCATCGCGGGTGTGGGCGAACAGCTTGAGCGTGAGGATATTGGTGTAGCCATCGACCACCCGCCCGGTCAGCTTGGCACGGGCTGCGGCGGTAGCGGCCGAACGCAGTTTGATGCGCGGTACGAACAGGCAGATACAGGCGACGTAGCCAGTGATCCAGATCAGCAGCGGCAAGGTCAGGCGCCAGTCGGCCTCGGCGAACAGGTAGATGGCACTGATCGAATAGACCGAGACGTGCCACAGCGCGTCCACCACCTGCATGGTCGAGCCTTGCAAGGCAGGACCGGTCTGCATCACCCGGCTGGCGATGCGCCCGGCGAAATCATTCTGGAAAAAGCTCAGGCTCTGCTTGAGCACCTGGCGGTGGTTCTGCCAGCGGATGAGGTTGCTGGCACTGGGGTTGATCGCCTGATCCACCAACAGATGGTGCAGGCAGATCGCAATCGGGCGCAGCAACAGCACCACCACCAACATCCAGATCAGCTCGCTGCGATGCTGAACGAAGAACGCCCCGGCCGTGCTCGCCTGGGCCAGGTCGACCAGGCGCCCGAGGAAGTTGAACAGCGCCACATCGATCAGCGCCGTGCACAAACCGGTCGCCAGCACGCCAATGAATATCGGCCAGATCTGTCGCAGGTAATGGACGTAGAAGCGGCCGATGGTATCGGGTGGCGGTGCTTCGGTATGAGGTTTGAACGGATCGATGAGGCCTTCGAAGAAACGGAACAACATGGCAGGTCCTGCGGCTATGGGAATCCACCCGCTAACGGCGAGAAGGATCTTGCGGGGAGATGGGGCGTCCGCTGGAGGCGGTGGGCAGTCGGGGACGCGTCGTTCAACCAAACCAACGAGCGCCCCCCAGGTGGGCTTTAGAGCTTTTTCGCGTCGAGGATAAGGATCGGCTGCAGCGGTACATTCTGGTACATGCCCCGGCTGCCGGTCTGCACCCGGGCGATCTTGTCGATCACATCCATGCCGCGCACCACGGTGCCGAACACCGCGTAGCCACCGCCCCGGCTACCGCCGTCCAGGTTCGGGTTGTCCGCCAGGTTGATGTAGAACTGGCTGGTCGCCGAATCGGGCTGGCTGGTACGCGCCATGGCTATGGTGCCACGCACGTTGTGCAGGCCGTTGTCGGACTCGTTGCGAATCGGCTTGGCGGTTTCCTTCTCCTCCAGGTCAGCGGTGAAGCCGCCACCCTGGACCATGAAGCCTGGAATCACCCGATGAAACTGAGTGCCTTTATAGAAGCCTTCCTGGACGTAGCCGAGAAAATTGCGAGTGCTGGCAGGCGCGCGCTCGGCCTCCAGCTCGACCTCGATCTCGCCCAGGCTGGTGGTCAGCACAACGTGGGGCCTGGCCACCGGCGCGGCGAGCAGTGCACTGCTGAACATCAGGCCACAGGCAGCAAATGCGAGTTTCTTCAACATGGTTTGAGTCCTTGGGTCGTGGTTCTCAGGGTGTTTCGGCACTGGCGAGGAATTCGAGCAGAGCCTGATTGAAAATCTCTGGCTGGTCCATCGGCGTTGCATGCCGCGAATGCTCGATCACCAGCAAGCGGGCATTGGGCATCTCCTTCACATAACGCGCCTTCACGGCTACCGGGGTGTAGTCGCGGTCGGCACTGATCACCAGCACTGGACAGGTAATGCCTGGCAAGCGCTCACGCACGCTCCAGCCGATGATCGCATCAAGGCTGGCCAGATAGGCGCGCTTGTCGTTCTGCGGCCAGCGCTGCTCGATGCGGGCGCGCAGCTCGGCTTGCTCTGGACGCGGGAACATGTTGCGGCCCAGGCCCTTGGCGATGGTCTCCAGGCTCAACAGGCGCGCCAGCAGCCAGCGCTTGGCGACCTGCCAGTGCTCGCCCGGTGTATGCGCCACCACCTCCGGCCCGCTGTTGACGATGACCAGGCTTTTGAGCAGTTCCGCACGATCCGCCGCCAGTTGAAAGCCGACCATGCCGCCCATGGAAATCCCCACCAGATGCACCGGTGGCAGTTGCAGGTGCTCGATCAACGCGGCCACGTCACGGGCGAAACCAGCGATGCTGTATTTCCCGCGAGGTTTATCCGACTCGCCATGACCACGCAGGTCCAGGCTGACCACACGGTATTTCTCGGCCAGGACAGGCGCCTGAAACTCCCAGTCACGCAGGCTCGAACCGAGGCCGTGGACCAGCAACAGGGGCTCGCCATGACCTTGCTCCCGATAATGGATGCGGCAGCCAGCGTGGGTGAAGAAAGCCATGGGTGCAATCCTTCAAGAGACCGAGACAGGGGCTGCGAAAGGCGCATCCAGCGGCGCGGTGTCGAAGCTCTTGATCAGTTCGATGAGAATCCGGGTCGCCGGGCCGATTACCTTGTCCTTGTCCGTATGCAGGTAGAACGGCGGCATACGCACCCCACCCTGGTCCATCGGCAGCGGCTTGAGTATGCCTTCCTTGAGTTCACGGGCGATCAGGTGGCGCGGCAGCCAGGCGAAGCCCAGGCCGCTGCTGACGAAGGTTCGCGCGGTGGGCAGGCTGCCGACCGTCCAGCGCTGCTCGGCGCCGAGCCAGCCGACATCACGCGGTTGCAGGCGTCCCGAGTCGCGGATGACCACCTGCATCTGGCCTTCGAGATCCTGGAACGTCACCGTACGCTGCAAACGATGCAGCGCATGCTCTGGATGGGCCACGGCGACGAACTCCACCGGCGCCAGTTGAATGCCGAGGTAGCCGGTGATGGTGAAGCTGCTGATGGCCAGGTCCGCGGTGCCTTCCTGCAGCACTTCCTCGACCCCCGACAGGACTTCCTCGCGCAAGCGCACCCGGCACCCCCGGCTCTGCGGCATGAACGCCGACAGCACGCGCACGATATGCGCCGTGGGATAGGCCGCGTCCACCACCAGGCGCACCTCGGCCTCCCAGCCCTGCTCCATGTGATGGGCCAGGTCTTCCAGTTGGCTGGCCTGCTTGACCAGGTGCCGCGAACGCCGCAGCAGCACGTCGCCAGCCTCGGTCAGTACCGCCTTGCGCCCGTCGATGCGCAGCAGCGGCACGCCCAGTTGCTCCTGCATGCGCGCCACCGTGTAACTCACCGAAGACTGCGAGCGATGCAGCGCCTCGGCGGCCTGGGCGAAACCGCCGCTGTCGACCACCGCCTGCAAGGTACGCCATTGATCCAGGGTCACGCGGGGCGCTTTCATCGCCGCTTCCTCTTCTCTACTCTGGGCGCTGCGAAGGAGACCGCCCCATGAAAAAAACCTGCCTGGCCCTGTTGGCCGCCCTGCCCCTGGCCGCCACGGCCTATCCCATCGAGGTGGACAAGCAACTGAACGGCGCCGACCTGGCGGTGACCGCCCAGGACATCGACCGCGATATCGCCGCGGTCACGCTCTACAACTACGGAAACAAGGCTGCCCATTGCACCGCTTCGTTTCGCAATGGCCCGGAGGCACCACGCACACGCAAGTCCGAAGTGCAGCCCGGTCAGACCGTCAACCTGACGGCCAAGTTCTCCCGTGCCGTCATCCGCCTGCGCGTCCAGGTGACCTGTCGGTGACCTGCCATCCGCCTGGTACACAATGAAGGTGGCTTCGAGGCCCCCGCTGATCGGTCGGCAGACTCTAATTTGCCCATACCGATAAATCAAATCCATCGATAGTTAGAAGCATGTTTTTGCGCTTTTTTATCGATACATCTATCACTAACCTGCCTCCATCGAATGACGACATCGCCGATGGAGAGAATGCCCATGTCACAGGTTCTGGTTATCGAAAGCAGCGCTCGCAGCGAAGGCTCGGTTTCTCGCCAACTGACCGCCGACTTCATCGGCAACTGGCAGAAGGCTCATCCCCAGGACAACGTGAAGGTCCGCGACCTCGCTGTCGAACAGGTGCCCCATCTGGATGGCGCCCTGCTCGCAGGCTGGATGAAGCCGGCCGACCAGCAGAGCGAAGCGGAGAAAGCCGCCGCTGCACGCTCCAACGAGCTGACCGGCGAGCTACTGGCCGCCGACGTGCTGGTGCTGGCCGCGCCGATGTACAACTTCGCCATCCCCAGCACCCTGAAAGCCTGGCTGGATCATGTGCTACGCGCCGGCGTGACCTTCAAGTACACCGAAACCGGCCCGCAGGGGCTGTTGACCGGCAAACGCGCCTTCGTCCTGACGGCCCGCGGCGGTATCTACAGCGGCAGCGCCCTCGACCATCAGGAACCCTACCTGCGCCAGGCCCTGGCCTTCATCGGCATCCATGACGTGACCTTCATCCACGCCGAAGGCCTGAACATGGGCGCCGAGTTCCAGGAAAAAGGCCTGAGTAGCGCCCGCGCCGCCGTCGCCCGGATCGCCTGAGTCAGCCCCGCGCCAACCGCTCTGCTCCTTCCCTCGCACCCTCCGATGCTCCGGGTGCGCTTGTCAGCCCTCCGTTTCCCTGGAACGGAGGGTTTTTTTTGCAACCACAGACCGCGTTCAAAGCACTTCCCAATACAACCGTTCCATCGCCACCGGCCAAGCCTGCAGGGTATCCAGGTCGAGCAGCGTGAAATAGCCCTGCTCTTCGGGCAGCCAGCCGCCGGTATCGATGTGATAGACGTTGCCCAGCAGCGCTGGACGGCGCAGCGGAGTATGCCCGGCGACAACCGCACGTACGCCCTCGACGCCACGTTCGTCGCTGTTTTTCAGGCGCCGGCGCGACCACTGGCAGACCGCCGCCTGCCCATCGACCAGGCTTGCATCAGACAACGCCCGGACGAAAGCAGCCCAGGCCGGATGCGGCACGTCGGCATGCACCAGACCGATCAGCCCGGCCGCGGTTTCCACTTCGATGGCCAGCGGCAACGAAGCGACGGCATCGACGATCCGCGCCTGCTCATCCTCGGCCAAGGCATAGAACCAGCGCCCGCCATTCAGCGCATGTCGCGTGCGATCGCCCGCGACAACCATGTGCTCGTGATTGCCCTGCACGGAAAAGAACCATGGCCGCGCCAGCCATTCCACGACCCGGGCGCTCTCGGCGCCACGATCGAGCAAATCGCCGACGGCGAACAAGCGGTCCACGACGGGATCGAAACCCACCTGGTCGAGAGCCCGCTGCAACAGGGAAAAATGCCCATGCACATCGCCCACGGCAAAATCCCTGCCTTCGACGTTGCGCTCGAACCGCCGCACACCTCTCATCTCACTCTCCAACAGCCTCGCTGCGCTCATGCCCAATACCGCCGCCATGGCAAGCACGTTCCCGCCATCCTACAGAGACCCGCGCAAACAGGGTGTGACAACAGCGCAGCCAACGGCCTCTCCAGGCCAAGTTGGCAGAATGCGACATTTGCTTATAAGATCCGCCTTTCCCTTTTGTCGCCCCCTCGTGGCTTCATGCCCACGGGGCTCCGTTTTTTCCCAAGAAACACAAGCATCGGTCGAACACAGGTAGTTAAAGATGAGCGTCAGGCATTTTCTCTCGTTGATGGATTGCACTCCCCAGGAACTGGGCGCGCTGCTCCGTCGAGCCATCGAGCTGAAAGGCCTGCGCGCGCATGGTGTGCTGCAGGAGCAACTGAAGCAGCGCGTGCTGGGCATGATCTTCGAGAAAGCCTCGACCCGTACCCGCCTGTCGTTCGAAGCCGGCATGATCCAGCTTGGCGGCCAGGCCATCTTCCTGTCGCCACGCGACACCCAGCTTGGCCGTGGCGAACCCATCGCCGACAGTGCCCGGGTGATGTCGCGCATGCTCGACGCGGTGATGATCCGTACCTTCGCCCACAGCACCCTCACCGAGTTCGCCGCCAACTCCAGGGTGCCGGTGATCAACGGCCTGTCCGACGACCTGCATCCATGCCAGTTGCTGGCCGACATGCAGACCTTCCTCGAACAGCGCGGTTCGATCCAGGGCAAGACCGTGGCCTGGATCGGCGACGGCAACAACATGTGCAATTCCTATATAGAAGCGGCGCAACAGTTCGACTTCAATCTGCGCGTGGCTTGCCCTCACGGTTATGAGCCGAACGCCGCCCTGCTCGCCCTGGCCGGCGAGCGCGTGGAAGTGGTTCGCGATCCGCGCGAGGCCGTGGCCGGCGCCCACCTGGTCAGCACCGACGTGTGGACCTCCATGGGCTGGGAAGAGGAAAACGCCGAGCGCCTGAAGCTGTTCGCCCCTTACCAGGTCAACCGGGCGCTGCTCGATGCCGCCGATCCGTCGGTGATCTTCCTGCACTGCCTGCCTGCCCACCGTGGCGAGGAAATCAGCGAAGACCTGCTCGACGATCCGCGTTCCTTCGCCTGGGACCAGGCGGAAAACCGCCTGCACGCGCAGAAGGCGCTGCTCGAATTCCTCATTCTGCCAACGGAAACGCCATGAGCCACGACCTGCTCCTGAGCCTCAACGACATCGCCTGCGGCTATCAGGACAACCTGGTGGTGCAACACATCAACCTGCACCTCAATGCCGGTGACATCGGTTGCCTGCTCGGTCCGTCTGGCTGCGGCAAGACCACCACACTGCGTGCCATCGCCGGTTTCGAACCGGTGCGCCAGGGCGAGATCAGCCTGGCGGGCGAAGTCATCTCCAAGGCGGGATTCACCCTGGCCCCGGAGAAGCGCCGCATCGGCATGGTGTTTCAGGACTACGCGCTGTTCCCTCACCTGAGCGTGGCGGATAACGTCGCCTTCGGCATCCGCAAGCATCCGCAACAGGCCAAGGTCGTCGCCGAACTGCTGGAACTGGTCAAGCTGGACAAACTGGGCAAGCGCTACCCACACGAACTGTCGGGCGGCCAGCAGCAACGCGTGTCGCTGGCCCGCGCCCTGGCCCCGGAACCCAAGCTGCTGCTGCTCGACGAGCCGTTCTCCAACCTCGATGGCGAGTTGCGCCGCCGCCTCAGCCACGAAGTGCGGGACATCCTCAAGAGCCGTGGCACCAGCGCGATCCTGGTCACCCATGACCAGGAAGAAGCCTTCGCCGTCAGCGACCATGTCGGCGTGTTCAAGGATGGTCGACTGGAGCAATGGGATACGCCCTACAACCTCTACCACGAGCCGCAGACGCCTTTCGTCGCCTGCTTCGTCGGCCAGGGCTACCTGATTCGCGGCCAGTTGCAGAGCCCGGACACGGTACAAACCGAACTGGGCCTGATCCGCGGCAACCGCGCCTACAGCCTGACCAACGGCAGCGCGGTCGACGTGCTGCTGCGCCCAGACGACATCGTCTATGCACCGGACAGCACCCTGCAGGCGCGTATCACCGGCAAGACCTTCCTCGGCGCGGCAACCCTCTATCGCCTGCAACTGCCGACCGGCGCCCAGCTCGAAGCGATCTTCCCCAGCCATGCCGACCATCAGCCTGGGCAGAACGTCGGCATCCGCATCGCCGCCGATCACCTGGTGGTATTCCCCGCCCAGGGCAGCGTACCGACCCAGACGCACCTGGGCGAACCGGGTGTACGCCGCCACAGCGGCGCGCTCTGAAAAACAGCCTCAAGCGGCAAGTTACTGGCTTGAGGCTCATGCTCTACAGATAGATCGTTCCTTGCGCCACCTTCACTGCGTGGCCAGCGATCTTCACCCGCTCGCCTTCCAGGCGGCAAAACAACTCGCCACCACGCGCCGATAGCTGCGCGGCATCCAGTTGCTGGCGGCCCAGACGCTCGGCCCAGTACGGCACCATCACGCAATGGGTCGAACCGGTCACCGGGTCCTCATCGATGCCGATGAAGGGGGCGAAGTAGCGCGAGACGAAATCATGCCGCTCGCCCCTCGCGGTCACGATCACGCCCAGCCCGGGCTGCTCGGCCAGGGCCTTGAGGTCGGGGGCACAGTCACGCACGGCTTGCTCCGAAGCCAGCACGGCCATCAGTTCCTTGCTTTGCCAGGCTTCCAGCACCTTGCAACCCAGCGCCTGCTCCAGTGATGCGCTCACCGCGACCCGCTCGGCCTGGATCGCCGGAAAATCCAGGACCAGTCGTTCGCCTTCACGGGTCACGCCCAACGCGCCGGACGTGCAGGTGAAGTCCAGTCGTGACGCGGTTTCGCCGTAGCATTCGAACAGCACGTACGCGCTTGCCAGCGTGGCATGGCCGCACAATGGCACTTCAGCGGCGGGAGTGAACCAGCGAATGTGCCAGGCAGCCCCTTCGCGCACGACGAAGGCGGTTTCCGCCAGGTTGTGCTCGGCAGCGATGCGCTGCATCAGTTCATCGGGCAGCCACGCGTCGAGTCGATAGACCATCGCCGGATTGCCCCGAAAAGCGTGCTCGGTAAAGGCATCGATCTGATGAAATTCAAGTTGCATCGCTGGCTCCTGCCGGAAAAACCGCAGGATGCGGCAATGCCATGCGCGACGCCATGCACAGTCGATGCGGATCGCAGCGCAACAGATTCAGTCAGCCACGCCGTAGTTGCGTAACAGTTGCTGCAGTCGGCCATCCTTGCGGTAACGGCGCAGGCCGCTCTCGAACAGTTCGGCGTAGCGTTTGCTCGACTCCAGCGCGGGCGAGAATGCCAGGTAGATCGGCTGATCCTGCTCGCGGCATCCCGCCTCGCGAATCAACGGCTTGATGCCGTGCTCAGCCAGCGCCCAGCGCATCACCCAGACATTCTCCAGTGCCGCGTCGATCCGACGACGCTGCAGTTTGAGCAGGTTCAGGTCGGTCGCCATCAACCCTGCGGCTTTCTGCACCAGCGCATCGTTGCCTTTGTTCTGGTCGATATAGCCGTTGAGCACGTCGCCATAGCTGTAGTCGTTGATCACCCCAATCCGCTTGCCAGCCAGGGACCCCAGGCCTTTGAAGCGCCAGGTCGAATCCTTGAGGGTGTAGAAGCAGAAACGCGACTGGGCGACCGGCGTAGAGGTGAACAGGAAATCCGGCGCATCGGCGACGCCCGCACCGATTGCCGCATTGAGCGTCCCCGCTCGCACCTGCTGCAGGGTCCGCGCCCAGTTCATCACGTCGTAGCGTACGTCGATGCCCGACTCGCCGAAGATCTGCCGGGCCAACTCGACGAAGATGCCCGGCCGCGAGGAATCGGAGGCGCAATTGATCGGGCACCAGGTATCGCCCGCGATGACCAGCGTCTCCCCCCGTGCAGCATTCATTGCCAGCAGCGCCATCGCCAGCAGCACAGCACACCCGTGACGTCCCATACGACCACTCTCTATTCCGTGAAAGCGAAAGAGGCTTGTCTCGCCATCCGTTCATCGCAACAGCCCCTGACAGGTGTAGCAGTTCACTCGCCAGTACGTACCCTGCGCACGGCGTCTTGCCAGCCGCGATACAAAGATTGCCGATGAGTGGCGGCGATCAGCGGCTCGAAGCGTTGCTGGCGACGCCACAGCCGGGCGATCTCGTCCAGGTCGTGGAACAGCCCAGCCTGCAATCCGGCCAGGTAAGCGACGCCCAGCGCCGTGGTCTCGCTGACCTCGGGCCGCTCGACGGGTACGCCGAGGATATCGGCCAGGAACTGCATGACCCAGTTGTTCACCACCATGCCGCCGTCGACCCGCAACGCGCCGGGCTCCGCGGTGCCGTCCTGGCGCATCGCTTCGAGCAGGTCGCGGGTCTGGTAGCACACCGATTGCAGGCCAGCAGTGACGATTTCCTTGATCCCGGTATCGCGGGTCAGGCCGAAGATCGCACCACGCGCCTTCGGGTCCCAATAGGGCGCGCCGAGGCCGGTAAAGGCTGGCACCAGATACACGCCGCAGGCATCGCCGGTCTGCTCGGCCAGGGATTCGCTGTCGCGGGCATCGCCGATCAGCTTGACGCCATCGCGCAGCCACTGGATCGCCGCGCCAGCGACGAAGATGCTGCCCTCCACCGCGTAGGTGACCTTGCCATCCAGGCGGTAGGCCACGGTGGTCAGCAGGCGATTGCGCGACAGCACCGGCTGGTCGCCACAGTTCTGGATCATGAAACAGCCGGTGCCGTAGGTGCTCTTGATCATGCCCGGCTCGAAGCAGGCCTGGCCGATCAGTGCCGCCTGCTGGTCGCCGGCCATGGCCAGGATCGGGATCTCGCCGCCGAGTAATTCGGCCTGGGTAACGCCAAACTCAGCCGCACAGTCCAGCACCTCCGGCAGCAGGCTGCGCGGAATGTCGAACAGCGCCAGCAGGTCATCGTCCCAGCACTGCTGATGAATGTTGAACAGCAAGGTGCGCGAGGCGTTGCTGGCATCGGTGCGGTGCACCTGGCCACCGCTCAGGCGCCAGAGCAGGAAACTGTCGACGGTGCCAAAACGCAGTTCGCCGCGCGCGGCGCGCTCCCGTGCCCCCGGCACATTGTCCAGCAGCCAGCGCAGCTTGGTCGCCGAAAAGTACGGATCGATCAGCAGGCCGCTACGCTCGCTGACCATCGCTTCGTGGCCCTGCTCTTTCAATTCGGCGCAGTAATCGGCGGTACGACGATCCTGCCAGACGATGGCTGGATGAATCGGCTCGCCGTTCGCCGCGTCCCAGAGCAGGGTCGTTTCACGCTGGTTGGTGATGCCGATGGCGCGGATGTCCCTCGCCGCCAAGCCCCTTTGCGCCAACGCATCGCGACAGGTCTGCAACGTGCTCAGCCAGATTTCCTGGGGATCATGCTCGACCCAGCCATCATGGGGGAAATACTGCTTCAACTCTTGCTGGGCGATGGCCAGCGGCCGGCCCTGGGCGCTGAACAGGATCGCCCGGGAACTGGTGGTGCCCTGGTCGATGGCCAGCAGGTACTGGGTCATGGCAACTCCTTGCTTGCTGTTACGTCGGCATGCTCACTCGCGACCGATGGCGGCGAAGACGCCCTGGGTATGCCGCGCCAGCGTCTCGGCTGCCAGTTCCACTTCCAGGCCGCGTCGACCGGCACTAACGTGGATGGTCGGATGCCTTCGCGCCGATTCATCGATAAAGGTGCGCAAGCGCTTCTTCTGACCCAGCGGGCTGATTCCCCCTACAAGATAGCCAGTGGCGCGCTGCGCAACCTGCGGGTCGGCCATCTCGGCTTTCTTCGCTCCGGCGGCCAGGGCCAGGGCCTTGAGATCGAGGCTGCCGGCCACCGGCACCACGGCCACCAGCAACTCGCCTTTCTCGGTGGCGGCCAGCAGCGTCTTGAACACCCGCGCCGGTTCGAGGCCAAGTTTCTCTGCCGCCTCCAGGCCATAGGACGGCGCCTTGGGGTCATGCTGATAACTGTGCACGTGATGTTCGGCCTTGGCCTTCTTCAACAGATCGATGGCGGGTGTCATGGATAAATTCGGTGGCAAGAAAATCGATGCGCGTAACATAGCCGAAAAGCGCTCGGCTAGGCTTGTAGCACTGGCCTGCTAAACGTCGCCCTGGCCCCGCCCCTTGACCTCTTTGCCGGAAGTCCGCCATGCGCAGTTCCCAGACGCCCCCGCTCGCCGAAATCTATGACCTGGCCGTGGTCGGCGGCGGCATCAATGGCGCCGGCATCGCCGCCGATGCGGCCGGCCGGGGCTTGTCGGTGTTCCTCTGCGAACGCGACGACCTGGCCAGCCACACCTCGTCGACCAGCAGCAAGCTGATCCATGGCGGCCTGCGCTATCTGGAGCACCGCGAATTCCGCCTGGTGCGCGAAGCCCTCGCCGAGCGCGAAGTGTTGCTGGCCAAGGCGCCGCATATCGTCCAGCCGCTGCGTTTCATCCTGCCGCACCGCCCGCACCTGCGGCCGGCCTGGCTGATTCGCGCCGGCCTGTTTCTCTACGATCACCTGGGGGCGCGCAAGCAGTTGCCTGCATCGCGCCGCCTGCGCTTCGGCGCCGGCAGCCCGTTGCTGGCGGAGATCGAACAAGGCTTCGAATATTCCGACTGCTGGGTCGACGACGCCCGCCTCGTGGTGCTCAACGCCATGGCAGCGCGTGAGCGCCGCGCGCACATTCACCCGCGTACCCGCTGCGTCAGCGCACGGCGCAGCAAGGGTCTGTGGCACCTGCATCTGGAACGCCGCGATGGCACGCTGTACTCGATTCGTGCCCGCGCCCTGGTCAACGCAGCCGGCCCCTGGGCCGCACAGTTCATCCAGGATGGCCTGAAGCAACAAACGCCCTACTCAATCCGCCTGATCCAGGGCAGCCACCTGGTGGTGCCGCGCCTGCACGACCAACCGCAGGCCTACATCCTGCAGAACAGCGACCAGCGCATCGTCTTCGTCATTCCCTGGCTGGAGCGCTTCAGCCTGATCGGCACCACCGACCGTGAGTACCGAGGCGACCCTGCCCAGGCGACGATCAGCGAGGAGGAAACCGACTACCTGCTGCGGGTGGTCAATGCCCACTTCAAACGCCAGATCGGCCGCGCCGATATCGTGCACACCTATTCGGGCGTCAGGCCATTGTGCGATGACGAGTCCGCCGATCCGGCCGCGATCACCCGTGACTACACCCTGGCAATCAGCGGCCAGCCCGGTGAAGCGCCCTTGCTGTCGGTGTTCGGCGGCAAGCTGACCACCTACCGCAAACTGGCCGAGTCCGCCTTGGCCCTGCTCGCCGGCACCTTCCCGAACATGGGCGGCAACTGGACGCATGACGCCCCGTTACCCGGAGGCGAGAACATGAGCAACCGCGAAGCCCTGGTCGAAACCCTCTGCCAGCGCCATGGCTGGCTACCCGCCGCCCTCGCCGCTCGCTGGGCCGCAGCCTATGGCAGCCGCACCTGGAAACTGCTGGAGGGCGCGGCAGGGCTGGACGACCTGGGCGAACCGCTCGGTGCCAACCTCTACGCACGGGAAGTGGATTACCTGGTCCGGGAAGAATGGGCCTGTGACAGCGACGACATTCTCTGGCGCCGGACCAAGCTCGGCTTGTTCATGAGTGCCGTGCAGCAAGCGCGGCTGCGCGCTTATCTGCAAGAGCCGCCGCAGGTAGGCAAGTTGCAGGCCTGAAGCCAAAAGCTCATGCCCCGGGCTGCCGCGCCTTGAGTCGCGCAGCCTCGACCTTCCAGCCGTCCTCCTGGGCGATTCGCTCACCAGCATCCAGCCGATGGGTTTGCAGATAAGGCACCACCGCGCCCATCAGCGGCGCTTCGAACTCAGACTGGAAACGATGGGCCAGGCCCGGGATCAGCTTCAGTTGGCTGCCCTTGATATGCGCCGCCAGGTGCACGCCATGCATCACCGGCAGCAGCGGATCGGCGGTGCCATGCACCACCAGGGTCGGCACCCGCAGGCGATTGAGCAGTTCCACGCGGCTGGGCTCAGCCAGGATGGCCATGATCTGCCGTTGCACGCCTTGCGGGTTGAATGCACGGTCGTAGGCACGCTCGGCGTCGTGCAGCAGTCGCGGCCGGTCGACGCTCAAGCTGGGGTTGCCCAGGGCAGCGAGCAGGTCGACCTGCTGCTCGACGGCCTCGGCACGGTCGTTCGCCTCGCGACGGGTCAGCAGTTCCACCAGCGCCGCCTGGGGCGCCGGCAGCCCTGGCGCGCCCGAGCTGCTCATCAGCAAGGTCAGGCTTTCCAGGCGCTGTGGCGCGATATCGGCAATGTGCTGAGCGATCATGCCGCCCATGCTGACGCCCAGCAGGTGGAAACGCTCGACGTGCAAGGCGTCCATCAATGCCAGGCTGTCCCGGGCCATGTCGCGCAAGCCGTAGGGCACGCTCATCGGCAAACCAAGGCGATAGCGCAAGGCTTCGTAGGTCAGGTCGGCGGCCGGCGGCGCGCTCACCCAGGCGGACAGGCCGGCATCGCGATTGTCGAAGCGGATGACGCGAAATCCTTGCTGGCAGAGCTGCGCGACCACTGCGTCCGGCCAGTCGATCAATTGCCCGCCCAGACCCATCACCAGCAACAGCGCCGGATCGCCGGCCTGGCCGACACTCTGATACGCCAGGCGCACCTCGCCCACCTCGGCCATTTCGACCGGCGTATTCACATCACATCGAGAGGCCGCGAAACACGGCATGGTCGCCAGCAAAGCAACCCAGAAGAACAACCCACGCATTCAAGACACCCGGCACGCACGATCCCATTGCGAGCGAATTCTCCTGACATCCGCTGCGCGGCGCTGCCACATTCCGGTGACAATTTGATGAACGCCGCTGAACGGTCGGCAAGCGAGAAGCCATCAGCCACTCACTCGGCTTGCAAACGACAACCCTCGCGCGGCGAAATCCAGGCCGCGCTCTGCGTGCTGAGCAGGCCACGGGCGGTCACCCGCTTGTTTGCCTCGTCGTCGTGAAAATCGCTGAGCGGCAGCCACTGCCTGACGTAGGTCGCGCAGTAATCGGCGGGGTTGCCGACCACGTAGCGGCAGGAGCAGTACTCCTTGGCCGAATAAGCACCGACGATGGGCGGGAAGGACGCCAGGTCGACACGGTTCTGCCAGATCCAGACCGCCAAGGCTGCCAGCAGCAGGAGCAACACACTGAGTACGGGACGGCGACGGATCATGGCTGTTCTCCAGCGAAAGCGGCCTGCACCCGCTTGAGCAGTTCGTTGTGGCTGTAGCTGCCGTCGCGGTCGTCGGCGAAACGCACCACCACCAGCTTCTCGCTGGGCAGCACATACAGCGCCTGGCCCCAATGGCCAAGGGCCGCGAAGGTATCCTCGGGAACGTCTTTCCAGGGTTTCTGCGCGCCGGGAAGGCTGGCGTTCAACCACCACTGCGCGCCAGGAACGGCGCCGCGCTCCTGCACGCCAGGCTGGTAGTTGGCGAACGGCGTGCGCACGAACTGCACCCAGGCCGCCGGCAGCACCTGGCGCTCGCCCCAGCGCCCGTCACGCTGCATCAACAGCCCGATCCGCGCCAGATCGCGAGCGCTCAGGTAGGCGTAGGAGGCCGCGATGAAGTTGCCGGCCGCATCGCGTTCGAATACCGCCGAGCGAATCCCCAATGGCTCGAACAAGGCATGCCAGGGATAGTCGGCATACGCCTGCTCATCGACCATCCCACGCAAGGCGGCAGCCAGGACCATGCTGTCGCCGCTGGAATAGTGGAAGTGCGCGCCGGGAAGCTCGGCCAGTGGCTGCGCCGCGGTGAATGCGGCCATGTCCTCGCGCCCACGGGTGTAGAGCATCGCCACCACCGAGGACTTCAGCGGTGCGTATTCGTAATCCTCTTCCCAGGCAAGGCCCGAGGCCCAGTTGAGCAGATGGCCCATCTTCACCGAGGGATGGGCGGCGAAGGCCGGGTAGTATTTGGCCACCGGATCGTCCAGGCGAAAGCGTCCCTCGCCGAAAGCCACACCGAGCGCCGTGGAGAACACACTCTTGCTGATCGACCAGAGCAAATGCGGCGTCTGCGCGGTGGTCGGGCCGGCGTAACGCTCGTAGACCACCACACCGTCACGAATCACCAGCAGCGCATCGGTGCGTATGCCCTTGCGCTCGCCACTCTCATCGCGCGGCGCAAAGGCGTAGGACTCGAGGGCTTTCAATGCGGGCGTCTCGGCGGCGGGCTGGCTGGCCCACTCATCGCCGGGCCAGGTTTGCGCCAGCAGCGGGGAGCCACTCAGGCAGAGCGCCAGGCCAAGGCTCAGGCGACGTAGAAAGGTTGGCAGCATCGCGGGCTATCTCGCGCAGTCGTTCGGGCGCGCAACCCTAGCACGAGAGCGGCCTCAAGCGACAAGCTTCAAGAAAAAGCAAAGGCCGCCGCGGAGTCGGTGTTACGTGAAGCGTGCTGCTACGTCTTCAATCCGGCAGCGCGTAGTGCTGCTGGGTCATCAGGTCGAGGCCGCATTCGAGGTTCTCGATCCAGTCGAGGAAGGCCTTGATCATCTCCGGGCCAACGAACGGCCGGCCATGCTGCGGCACGATCATCGCTAGGTCCATCTCGCGCACCATGTTCACCCACAGCCGCGCGGCACGGTTGCTGGCCATGTAGCGGCGATGGAAGGCCGCCATGTGCGGCACGTGGCTGGCGAAATCGACGACCGGACTGGCATCGTCGACCATCGAGGCGCCCATGTCGCCGGAAAAAAGAATCCGGCTGACCGGGTCATAGATCTGGAAATTGCCCACCGAGTGCAGGAAATGCGCCGGCACCGCCTTGAGCCTGCATTTGCCCAGGACGATGGTCTGGCCGCCATCGGGCAAGGCGATGATGCGGTCGTAGGTATTGATGCCATGGCTGAGCGACAGGTAGCTGGCGGTCAGGTGCGGTAGAAAGCGCGCCCACAGCTTGGAACAGATCACCCGTGCCTTGGTATGCAGCAGCCACTTGTCCAGGGACGCGATGATGTCCGGGTCCTGGTGCGAAGCGAAGATATAGGTCAGCGACTGCAACGGAATGTGCTTGGACAGCTCCAGCGACAACGGCGTATAGGTCAGGTCGCCACCGGGATCGAGCAGCAGGTACTGATCGTGGTCGGTGATCAGGAACTGGTTGGACTGCACACCCTCGCCGCTGACCAGGTCATCGAACATCAGGCATTGGTGACTGCCGTTATCGAACAGCACGATGGGCTCGCGGCGCATGACTACCTCGCAGGAAAAACGCGGGAGCGAGGGTAACCAGCCACGCCTGCGCCCTCACTGACCTGGATCAATGGCGCCGCCGGGCCCTGTCACACAAGCATCACCAAAGATTCATGGTGGTGACATTGCCGCCTCCTAGTTTTGGCTCCAACGGCCGCACCGCACGCTGGCCGGCTCTTGGAGGCTCACGATGACCACGATCGCCCGTAACAGCGACCCCGCCACCGCACGCCGCCTGCAGGCCGAACGCCTGGTCGGTCCCCGCGCTTTGCAGGAAGCCCAGGCCCTGCGTTTCAGCGTATTCAGCAGAGAGTTCGACGCCAAGCTCAAGGGCGCCGAACTGGGCCTGGACATGGATGACTACGACCCCCACTGCCAGCACATCGGCGTACGCGACCTCAACAGCGGTCGCCTGGTCGCCACCACCCGCCTGCTCGACCATCGTGCCGCCGCCAGCCTCGGCCGGTTCTACAGCGAAGAAGAATTCAGCCTCCACGGCCTGGCCCATCTCGATGGCCCGGTGCTGGAGATCGGCCGTACCTGCGTCGCCCCGGAATACCGCAACGGCGGCACCATCGCCGTGCTCTGGAGCGAACTGGCCGAAGTGCTCAACGAGGGCGGCTACAGCTACCTGATGGGCTGTGCCAGCATCCCCATGCAGGACGGCGGCATCCAGGCCCAGGCGGTCATGCAGCGCCTGCGCGAACGCTACCTGTGTACCGAACACCTGCGCGCCGAACCGAAGACACCACTGCCGACGCTGGACGTACCGGGCAACGTCATCGCGGAACTGCCGCCGTTGCTCAAGGCCTACATGCGCCTGGGCGCGAAGATCTGTGGCGAGCCCTGCTGGGACCAGGATTTCCAGGTCGCCGACGTGTTCATCCTGCTCAAGCGCGACGAGCTCTGCCCGCGTTACGCCCGCCACTTCAAGGCGGCGGTCTGATGCGGGTTCGCTTGCGCACGGCGGTGCGCGTCCTGCGACTGTTCGCCGTGCTGCTGTTCGGCGTGCTGCTGGCCACCTGCGTCGCCATCCTCGAGCGCGTCGCCCGGCGCCACCTCGAGGCACGCCGCCAGCGCATGACCCGCTGGTTCCTGCGTGCCCTGGCCAATGCCCTGCCCTTCGATGTCGAGGTGCATGGCGAGCTGCCGACGCGGCCGATGCTGTGGCTCAGCAACCATGTGTCATGGACCGACATCCCGCTGATCGGCGGGTTGCTGCCGCTGTCCTTCCTGTCCAAGGCCGAGGTCCGCGACTGGCCGCTTGCCGGCTGGCTGGCGCACAAGGCCGGCACGCTGTTCATCCGCCGTGGCTCGGGCGATGGCGCCCAACTGGCGCTGAAGCTGCGCGAGAGCCTGCTCGCGGGGCGGCCAGTGGCGATCTTCCCGGAAGGCACCACCACCGACGGCACCCTGCTACGCACCTTCCATGGGCGCCTGCTGACGGGGGCGCTGGAAGCGGGTGTCGACCTGCAACCCGTAGCGATCCGCTATCTGCGTAACGGCGGGATCGATCCGATCGCGCCGTTCATTGGCGACGACGACCTGGTCTCGCACCTCAAGCGCCTGTTCGCCAGCGAACGCGCCACGGTACGTATCGACCTGCTGCCGCCCATCGCCAGCGCCGGCCTGGAGCGCAACGCCCTCGCTCGCAAGGCTCAGCGTGCGGTGCAGGGTGCGTTGTTCGGCGAAGTCGGCGAAGCGCTGGCCGAGGCAGCCTGAAGGCTGCTCAACGCCATCCTCATGCCTGCGCCGCGAATGCCCGCAACTGCGGATAGAAGCGATGGAAATCCTCGGTCAGCGGCTGGTACAGGCGTTCCAGTTCGTCCATCGCCCCATCGAGCATCCATGGCCTCGACAGGCGCCGGGCCATGCCGCGCAGAACCTGGCCGAGCACCTCGAATTCGCGGTAGCTGCCCAGCCAGTCCTGGCGAATCATGTAGGGCGCCATGCTCGCCAGGCGACCAGGCAGCTCGTCCTCTGCCGCCAGCGCCCGGTAGACCCGCGAGGTGAAGCGGTCCAGCGACTCGTCGGCATACTGCGGCCAATGCAACGCCAGGCAATGGTCGAAGAACAGGTCCAGCAGAATGCCCGAAGTGCGCCGCCGCGCCTGCGGGAAACGTGCACGCGCAGCCTCCACGACAGGATGGCGGTCGGTGAACGCATCGATCCGCCGATGCAGATGAATACCCTGCTCGACCAGCGGCGCGAAACGCCCCTGCAAAGGCCCTTTGACGAAGTCGCCGTACAGGCTGCCGAGCAATTGCTGGGGCTGATCACCGCCCAGGTGCAGGTGGGCCAGATAGTTCACGAAGACGTCTCGACAGTGTTTTAGAAGAAGAAAAAAGCGGCTCATGACGAAATCATATTTGAATATCGCGTTTTAACGATATACGATGCCTGTCATCGCGATCAACGTTACACCGAGCACAGCATGTCTGTAGACATAGATGAAATCGTCAAGGCGCTGGCCCATCCGGTCCGCCGCGAAATACTCACCTGGCTGAAGGACCCGGACACGCACTTCCCTCATCAGGAACACTCCCTGGAGCATGGTGTCTGTGCCGGCCAGTTCGAGCGCTGCGGCCTGTCGCAGTCGACCGTCTCGGCCCACCTTGCCACGCTGCAGAGAGCCGGGCTGATCACCAGCAAGAAAGTCGGCCAATGGAGTTTTTTCAGCCGTAACGAGGCCGTCATCCAGGATTTCCTCCAGCAGTTCAGCGAACAACTCTAACGAGCGGCCAGTAGCCGCCTGACGCATCGGCCACTGGCGACAGGTTCTGAGAACTCACTGCCACACAGGGCCTCATATCAACCATGGGGCCGTAACAGAAGACCGTTTTCTCAAGGAGCAGGCGCATGCCTCTTTCGCTTCTCGTCCTCGCTTTGTCCGCGTTTGCCATCGGCACCACGGAATTCGTCATCATGGGCCTGCTGCCCGAGGTCGCCACCGACCTGGGCGTGAGCATTCCCGGCGCCGGCTGGCTGGTCACCGGTTATGCGCTGGGCGTGGCCATCGGCGCGCCATTCATGGCCATGGCCACCTCCAGCTGGCCGCGCAAACGCGCCCTGCTCCTGCTGATGGGGATTTTCATTCTCGGCAACCTGCTGTGCGCAATCGCTGGCAACTATGAACTGTTGATGATCGCGCGCGTGGTCACGGCCCTGTGCCACGGCGCCTTCTTCGGCATCGGCTCGGTGGTCGCGGCCAGCCTGGTCCCGGAGAACCGCAGGGCCTCCGCCGTCGCCCTGATGTTCACCGGCCTGACCCTGGCCAACGTGCTCGGCGTACCACTGGGCACGGCCCTGGGCCAGGCAGCCGGCTGGCGCTCGACCTTCTGGGCGGTGACCCTGATCGGCGTGCTCGCCCTGATCGGCCTCTGGCGCGTGCTGCCCGGTCGCAGCGCCGAGGCCAAGGTCAACCTGCGCAGCGAACTCGAAGCCCTCAGTGGCGCCGGCTTCTGGCTGGCCCTGAGCACCACGGTGCTGTTCGCCGCGTCGATGTTCGCCCTGTTCACCTACATCGCACCGCTACTCGGCGAAGTCACCGGCGTATCGCCACGCGGCGTGACCTACACCCTGCTGTTGATCGGCCTCGGCCTGACGGTGGGCAACATCCTCGGCGGCAAGCTGGCCGACTGGCGCCTGGGCAGCACCATGATCGGCGTGTTCATCGCCCTGGCCGCGCTCTCCGCCCTGTTCGCCTGGACCAGCCGCAACCTGGTCCCGGCCGAGGTAACCCTGTTCTTCTGGGCCGTGGCCGCCTTCGCCGCCGTACCGGCGCTGCAGATCAACGTGATGACCTTCGGCAAGGCCGCGCCCAACCTGGTCTCGACCCTGAATATCGGCGCCTTCAACGTCGGCAATGCCCTCGGGGCCTGGGTCGGCGGCGCCGTCATCGCCCAGGGCCTGGGCCTGACCAGCGTGCCGCTGGCGGCCGGCGGCCTGGCCGTGCTGGCACTGATCACCACCGCACTGACCTTTTCCCTTGCCAGCGGCGCGAGCAAGACCCGCGCCGCACTCGACTGACCCACCCTCGGAGGTTCACCCATGCCAACGCTTTTCGATCCCATCCAGATCGGCGACCTGCAACTGCCGAACCGCATCATCATGGCACCGCTGACCCGCTGCCGCGCCGACGCCGGCCGCGTGCCCAACGCACTGATGGCCGAGTACTACACCCAGCGCGCCTCGGCCGGCCTGATTCTCAGCGAAGCCACGTCGGTGACGCCGATGGGCGTCGGCTACCCGGACACCCCCGGTATCTGGTCCGAGGAGCAGGTCGCAGGCTGGCTCAACGTCACCCGCGCCATTCACGCCAATGACGGCCGCATCTTCCTGCAACTGTGGCACGTCGGACGCATTTCCGACCCGAGCTACCTGGACGGTGAGCTGCCGGTGGCGCCGAGCGCGATCAAGCCGGCCGGCCACGTCAGCCTGGTACGCCCGCTCAAGGATTTCGAAACCCCGCGCGCGCTGGAAACCGCCGAAATCGCCGGCGTGGTCGAGGCCTACCGCAAAGGTGCCGAGAACGCCAAGCGTGCCGGCTTCGACGGCGTAGAGATTCATGCCGCCAACGGCTACCTGCTCGACCAGTTCCTGCAGGACAGCACCAATAAACGCAGCGACCAATACGGCGGCTCGCTGGAAAACCGCGCCCGCCTGCTGCTGGAAGTCACCGATGCGGTGCTCAGCGTATGGGACGCCGGGCGCGTCGGCGTACACCTGGCACCCCGTGCCGACTCCCATGACATGGGCGACTCCAACCGCCGCGAAACCTTCGGCTACGTCGCCCGCGAACTGGGCAAGCGCAAGATCGCCTTCCTCTGCGCCCGCGAGAAAGCCGCCGACGATAGCCTGACGCCCTACCTGAAGCAGGAGTTCGGCGGCGTGTTCATCGCCAACGAGCGCTTCACCAAAGAGCAGGGCAATGCCTGGCTGGCCGAAGGCAAGGCCGATGCCGTGGCGTTCGGCGTGCCCTTCATCGCCAACCCGGACCTGCCGCAACGCCTGGCGGCGGACGCGCCACTCAACGAACCGCGCCCGGAGCTGTTCTATGCGCCGGGCCCGGTGGGCTATATCGACTACCCGCGCCTGTAACTCATAGCCGCTCTCGGCGCGATGAAGAAAGGCCCCACTCGCCTGCCGGCGGTGGGGCCTTTCTTTCAATAGTGTGGAGGCGGCGGCTCGTTGTCGCTATTGGGCAGTGCCACCTGCATTTCCTCCTGGCGCCGGGTGAGCGCGAGCACTTGCAACTGCAGGCGCTCGATCAACCGTTGCTGCTCGACCAGGGCATCGTTGAGGGCGGCGATGGTGTCATCCTGAAATGCCTGGCGCGTTTCCAGTTCGACCAGGCGATCCTCCAGCGTCACGAACATGACTCCGCAAAACGAAAATCGTCACCTAGTGCCCCACGCAGGCGTTTGATCACTGCGGCCAACTCATCCGCTGCGTAGGCCGTAGCCGGCTGGCGCGCCCACACCGGTGCCGGCCAGGCCGCATCGCTGCGGCGGCGGACGATCACGTGCATGTGCAGTTGAGCCACCACGTTGCCCAGGGTCGCGACGTTCATCTTGTCCGCTGCGAACAAGTCCTTGAGCGTCTCGGCCAGATCGGTGCTTTCGCGCCACAACGCAGCCTGGTCGGCATGGCCAAGCTGGAACAGCTCGCTCACGTCGTCACGCCGTGGCACAAGAATGAACCAGGGATAGGCGCTGTCATTCATCAACAGCAAGCGACACAACGGAAAGTCACCAATCCAGTAAGTGTCCTGCTGCAATCGCGAATCAAGAACGAACATCGAAGCCACCCGCCGCATAATTTCGGAAGCGAGCAGGATACCTGCATGCAGTGATCACTTCATCCAGGGTGGCTTCGCCTGCACGGCACCATTTTAGTGCTAGCCTCGTTAAATGGCGCTCCAGGCCTGCATCATGATGGTGCACCTGTTTTTTCGTTGCCTGAAAACGACATCGTCGAAGCGGCAAGAAAAACGCACGAAAGTCATGAGAAATCGAGGTCCGACTTTTTGTGCACGAATGTTGCTTAGCCTTCAATGCGCTATTCACGACACCCCTATCGGCCCATGACCAGGTGCGATCGGTTGTTCGGAATGAGCGTCGAACACCTCGACAAGACAATGATTTACAACGTTTTTCATTCGATAGACGAGGTTGGGGAAAGCAGTATGCAGCGCTGTAAACGAGGCGACCCTCGATTACTACAGAAGTGCGACACGCGGATTATCGTTTTGCGACGCGCGCTTCAATAAAGCGCCGGAGAACCGGCACGAATGTCGCCAAGCATGTCGGTGTGAGATAAGTTACGCCGGCACAAAAAGAAAGAGCTTCCCACGACTGCGTATACCGGTGGGCAGCACAACTCTTCCATACCAAGGAGCATTTCCAATGCAAGTGATGAAGTGGAGCGCACTGGCTCTAGCCGTGACCGCAGGTTCGACCCAACTGGCTTTCGCCAGCGCACAATCCGAGTCCAAAGGCTTCGTCGAAGACGCCAGCCTGAGCGTCCTGACTCGCAGTGCCTATTTCAACCGTGACTACAATCGTGGCACCGCCGACGGCAAAGGCTGGGGCCTGGGCTTCATCGGCAAGTTCGAGTCCGGTTTCACCGAAGGCACCGTGGGTTTCGGCGTCGATGCATTCGGCCTGCTGGGCCTGAAACTCGATGGTGGCGCCGGTACCGCCAACGGCAGCAACAACATGGGCGGCCTGCTCTCTTACTCCAACACGGCGAATGGCAAAGGCGTCAAACCTGCCAACGACGACTGGTCGCAAGCGGGTGGCGCGGTGAAGGTACGTGTTTCCAACACCGTGCTGAAATACGGTAACCAAATGCCGTCCCTGCCGGTCCTGGCCTATGATGACAGCCGCCTGCTGCCGGAGTCCTTCACTGGTTTCCTGGTCAACAGCAAGGAAATCGAAGGCCTGGAACTGAACGCCGGCCACTTCACCCAGAACAGCTCGATGTACTCGGCTGCCAGCGACAATGTGCGCCTGAAGAGCATCGACCTGCTCGGCGGCAGCTACGCCATCACCGACACGCTGAGCGTTGCCCTGTACGCGTCCGACGTCGAAGACACGTACAAGAAGAAATATGCCAACGCCAACTACACCATCCCACTGTCCGAAGAGCAGGCCCTGAACTTCGACTTCAACATCTACCGCACCAAGTACGACCGTGCTTACACCGCGACCGCCAGCAGCCAAGACAACACCATCTGGAGCCTGGCCGGCAAGTTCAGCACAGGCCCGCACGCATTCATCCTGGCCTACCAGCAAAACAGCGGCGACCGTGGCTATGAATACGGTTCCGGTGACGGTGGCTATGCGATCTACGTCGCCAACTCCTTCTACTCTGACTTCAACCAGAAAGACGAGAAATCGATCCAGGCCAGCTACGAAGTCGACTTCGGCGCCTTCGGCGTTCCAGGGCTGACTTACAAGACTGCCTACATCTATGGTTACGACATCGACGTGGGCGGCGGTAGCGAAGGTAAAGAGCGCGAGTTCTTCAACCAGGCCAAATACGTGATCCAGAATGGCCCGGCCAAGGACCTGTCGTTCAAGCTGCGTAACTCGATCTATCGCAACAGCAACAACGACGCGGCCTACAGCGAAGACCTGAACGAGTGGCGCGTGTTCGTCGAGTACCCGCTGAGCATCCTGTAATCCAGGTCTCATCGACACGCGATAAAAGAGCCCGGCCTATCAGGCCGGGCTTCTTTTTATCTGCGCAGGATGACGATAACCATCGTCAGATGAACACGTCGGCGAACACCTGGTTGCGCGGCACGCCAGCCAGATACAAGCGCTTGGCGAACAGCTCCACCGACGACTGTGCTCCGCACAGCAGTGCCACGGTACGGCGCGGCACCAGCCTCAGGTCGACCGCCTCGGCATCAGGCCACAGGTCCACGACCAACCCTGGCCAGTCGGCCTGCATCTGCCGCAATTCACGCTCGAGGTAGTGCTCGCCGGCAACATGCACCAGCCGAACAGGCCCCACATGCCCCTGCCGCCGCGCTTCACGCAGCAGCCCCCAAAGCGGCGCCAGCCCCGTACCGACGGCTATCAACCAGAGTGGCCGCTCCTGCCACTGCGGGTCATAGTGCAAGGCGCCGCCATGCAATTCGCCGATACGCAGCTCATCCCCCACCACCAGGCCTCGCGCAGCGCTGGCGAAGCGCCCGCCATGGCGGCATTCGATATGAAACTCGAGAAACTCGTCCTCCCCCGGCACGCTGGCCAATGAATAGGGGCGCGCAGTGCCATCCACCGCCCACAGCACTACATGCTGGCCCGCCAGGTAACGCATCGATCGCAGTGGCAACAGGCGCAGGCGCAGCACGCTGTCCGTCAACCAGTCGCAGGCCTGTACGCGCGCGGGAATACCGTCGAGCGATGGATCGAACACTTGTAATTGCAGATCACCGGCAATGCGGCACTGGCAGGCCAGACGCCAGCCATCGGCATGCTTGTGTTGCGCCAGCGCCCCGGGTAGATCGTCCAGAACATCGCCCTCGATACAACGCACCAGGCAGGCATGGCAACTGCCAGCACGACATCCATGGGGCACCTGGACCTGGGCCGCGAGCAAGGCATCGAGCAGATTGCGGCCTATCGCCACCGGCCAGCGTCGCTCACCGACACGCAATTCAGGCATCGGCGGCTTCCCACGCCGCATCGCAGCGGTTGCGACCGCCGCGCTTGGCCCGGTAGAGCGCCTGGTCGGCACGCTGCAGGGCCGCATTCAACTCATCGCCCGGACACAACAGGGTCATCCCCACAGACAGGCTCAGGCTGACGCTCTTCAAACTCAGTGGCTCGGAGTTGGCGAAAGCCTCGCGCAAGCGCTCGCAGCAACTGGTCAGGCGATCGCCGTCGCAACCGGGCAACAACAGCACGAACTCCTCGCCCCCGTAGCGCGCCAGAATGTCGCCATCGCGCAGGCAGGCCTGGGCGACGCTGGCGAAGGTCTGCAGCACCCGATCCCCCGCCGCGTGGCCGTGCTGGTCATTGATGTGCTTGAAATGATCCAGGTCGATCAGCGCCAGGCCATGCTGGACACCTGGGCACAATGCCTCCAGCTCACATGTGGCCAGTTTCAGGAAATGCCGGCGGTTGAACAACCCGGTGAGTTCGTCGGTGGCCGCCAGGTCTTCCAACTGACGCATCATCCCGCGCATGGTGTCCTGGTGCGCTTGCAGGGCGAAGCGACGTTGGCGCATACGTTGGCGCAACGCATGCACGTAGCCGCTGAACAGGCACAACCAGGCCAGGGCGATGAACAGGATGAAGCTCTGCAACAGCGCCATGGCCGGCTCGTCCATGAGAAAACGGTAGGCTTCCCAGAGCAGCACGCCAACGAAGGCGAAAAAGGCCAGGAAGGCACAGCGGATGAAAACCCGTGGCCTGAGCTGGAATACGCCGAAGATCATGATCACCACATAGAAGGTCAGCAAAGCGCCACGGCCACTGCTGAAATTGGCCAGCAGGTATGTGTGCAAGGCCAGGGCAACCAGTATCTGCACCTCGGTCAGGCTGGGGTCGCGCAGGCGCAGGTTGAGGCCGCTGTGAAAGATACCGAGGAACGTCAGTTGCGAGATCACCACCAACGCGGTGCAGATCTGGATGCTGGCCATGCTGCCACGGTACAGACCGGCATAAACAGCCACCCAGATCACCAGGGCGACCAGGGCGTATGTCGCGACGGCCATGCCGAAGCGCTTGATCAGCACGCTCTGAAACCTGTGCTGTGCGCCTTGTGGATTGGATGGGCTCATTGGGCTCCGTCCCGTAGTGGCACCATGCCGCACTCTACCCTTGTGATCACAAAAAACCTAGCACCACTCGGGCAGCCGTTCGAGCCGCGAGCTCGCCGCTGTGCCCAGCCCCTCTACCGCGCTATAATCCGGCGCCTTTTGATTGGCCTGTATTGCGTCGGGGGCAAGGGTCTGTTCCCGTTTCGTCACCACCGCGACGAAACGGGAACAGACCCTAAGGTCCGGCGCGTCCCATAAGCTGATGTTCCCGCCTTAGAGGAGCGCTTGCATGACCGTGATCAAGCAGGATGACCTGATTCAGAGCGTCGCCGACGCCCTGCAGTTCATCTCCTATTACCACCCCGTCGACTTCATCAAGGCGATGCACGAAGCCTACCTGCGCGAAGAGTCGCCAGCGGCCAAGGACTCCATCGCCCAGATCCTGATCAACTCGCGCATGTGCGCCACCGGCCACCGGCCGATCTGCCAGGACACCGGCATCGTCACCGTATTCGTACGCGTAGGCATGGACGTGCGCTGGGACGGCGCCACCCTGAGCCTCGACGACATGATCAACGAAGGCGTCCGCCGTGCCTACAACCTGCCGGAGAACGTCCTGCGCGCCTCGATCCTGGCCGACCCGGCCGGTGCCCGCAAGAACACCAAGGACAACACCCCGGCGGTCATCCACTACTCCATCGTTCCCGGCAACACCGTGGAAGTGGATGTGGCGGCCAAGGGCGGCGGCTCCGAGAACAAGTCGAAGATGGCCATGCTCAACCCATCCGACTCGATCGTCGACTGGGTACTCAAGACCGTTCCGACCATGGGCGCCGGCTGGTGCCCGCCGGGCATGCTCGGCATCGGCATCGGCGGCACCGCCGAGAAGGCCGCGGTGATGGCCAAGGAAGTGCTGATGGACGAGATCGACATCCATGAGCTGAAAGCCCGTGGCCCGCAGAACCGTATCGAGGAGCTGCGTCTCGAACTGTTCGACAAGGTCAACCAGCTGGGCATCGGCGCCCAGGGGCTCGGAGGCCTGACCACCGTGCTCGACGTCAAGATCATGGACTACCCGACCCACGCCGCCTCGCTGCCGGTGTGCATGATCCCCAACTGCGCCGCCACCCGCCACGCCCACTTCGTGCTCGACGGCTCCGGCCCGGCCGAACTGCAAGCGCCGGACCTGGACGCCTACCCGGAAATCGTCTGGGAAGCCGGTCCGAGCGCACGCCGTGTCAACCTCGACACCCTGACGCCGGAAGACGTGCAGAGCTGGAAGCCGGGCGAGACCGTGCTGCTCAACGGCAAGATGCTCACCGGCCGCGACGCTGCGCACAAGCGCATGGTCGACATGCTGAACAAGGGCGAGCAACTGCCGGTGGACCTCAAGGGTCGCTTCATCTATTACGTCGGCCCGGTCGATCCGGTCGGCGACGAGGTGGTGGGCCCGGCTGGCCCGACAACGGCCACGCGGATGGACAAGTTCACCCGCCAGATCCTCGAACAGACTGGCCTGCTGGGCATGATCGGCAAGTCCGAGCGCGGCCCGATCGCCATCGACGCGATCAAGGACAACAAGGCCGTCTACCTGATGGCCGTCGGCGGCGCCGCCTACCTGGTGGCCCAGGCGATCAAGAAGTCCAGGGTCCTGGCCTTCGCCGAACTGGGCATGGAAGCGATCTACGAGTTCGAAGTGAAAGACATGCCGGTGACCGTCGCGGTCGACACCAGCGGCGAGTCGGTGCACATCACCGGCCCGGCGATCTGGAACAAGAAGATCGCCGAAAGCCTGGCAGTGGAAGTGAAGTAAGCACCGCCCGCCTCGGAACAAGCCCGGCCTCGTGCCGGGCCACCCCCACACCCTGTCAGGGCTAGGCTTTGACAGGGTGTTTTATTTTCGAAGGCCATCGCGCGCAAGAGAATCCGATGGCGATCCTCGCGTTGCGGAGGATTCTTCGTCAGCGTCCTTAGAACCGGGTAGCCGTACCGCTTCGATAGTCCAAGAGTCTGCGCTGCAGAAGACCGTTCAGCGACCGTTGGCAGGCAACAAGATCAAGAGCAATCCCGACAACCGGGCCAATAGCGGTAGAAGTAAGCACATACAAGCCTGCCGCGTGGAGTCACTTCATGTCGGCCAAACCAGAATCAGCCCCCGAATGCCAAAACAGGCAGCCCACGAGTGAAACCGAGGGATGCCTGTCTGGCCTGCTTTCTGGCTAGTGAGTCGCTTGCCGAGCAATCCATGCTCGGCTCGGCGAGCATTCGGATCATTGCTTGAGGAACGCCAGCAGATCCTTATTGACGCGATCCTTGTGCGTGTCGGTCAGGCCATGCGGCGCGCCGGGGTAGACGATCAGCTTCGCGCCTTTGATCTGCGCGGCGGATGCCTTGCCGGAGATGTCGAGCGGTACGATCTGATCGGCGTCGCCGTGGATCACCAGCGTGGGGACATCGAATTTCTTCAGGTCCTCGCGGAAATCGGTGGCCGAGAACGCGGCAATGGAGTCGTACGTATTCTTGTGCCCGGCCTGCATGCCCTGCGCCCACCAGTTGTCGATCAGGCCTTGCGACACCTTGGCACCGGGACGATTGAAGCCATAGAACGGGCCGGAGGCGAGGTCGAGGTACAGCTGCGAGCGGTTCTCCAGCGAGGCCTTGCGGATGCCATCGAAAACCTCGATCGGAAGGCCGCCAGGATTGTTGTCAGTTCGCAGCATCAGCGGCGGCACGGCGCTGATCAGCACGACCTTCTTGATCCGTCCGGTGCCGTGGCGCCCGATGTAGCGCGCCACTTCGCCGCCACCGGTCGAGAAGCCGACAGCGGTGATGTCCTTGAGGTCGAGCGCTTCGATAACGGCCGCCAGATCATCGGCGTAGTGGTCCATGTCATTGCCGTCCCACGGCTGGCTGGAGCGGCCATGACCACGGCGATCATGCGCGACCACGCGATAGCCCTGGGAGGCGAGGAAGATCATCTGCGATTCCCAGCTGTCCGAGTTGAGCGGCCAGCCGTGGCTGAAGGTCACGACCGGGCCGTCCTTCGGCCCCCAGTCTTTGTAGTACAGGCGGACGTTGTCGTGGGTGACGATGTAGTTGCCGTCGACGGTGGCTGTGGCGGCCGCTTGCGTCGGGGTTTCCGGCTGAGCGGCTTGCGCTGCGAAACCGGCTTGCAGGGCGATAGCCAGCATTGGGATGGCGAAGATGCGGGGGGAGACTTTCATGGCGTTCGTTTCCTGTTGTGATGTGCGGTGTGGTTTTGGTTAGTCGGCGATGACGAGCGTCACGTCGATGTTTCCGCGTGTGGCGTTGGAGTACGGGCACACGATGTGGGCCTGGTCGACCAGCGCCTGCAACGCATCGCGGTCGATGCCTGGAGCGACGATGGTCAGTTCGGCCTGGATACCGAAACCAGTGGGAATCTGGCCGATGCCGACTTTGCCGGTTACGGTGGTGGCCGAAGGCAGCGCGACCTTCTGCTTGCCGGCGACGAACTTCAGTGCCCCGAGGAAGCAGGCCGAGTAGCCGGCTGCGAACAGTTGCTCCGGATTGGTGCCGGTGCCGCCAGCGCCACCGAGTTCGCGCGGCGTGGCCAACTGCACGTCGAGCACGTTGTCGGACGAGGTTGCGCGGCCTTCGCGGCCTCCCGTGGCGGTGGCCGTGGCGGTATAAAGGATCTTTTCGATGGACATGCTGGTAGTTCCTGATCTGAGGGCTGGATGGGCCGAACTGCTGTCGTCCGGTGATGCGTACTGTGCACCTGAAATCAGGACTAATGGTTACCTATAATCCTGGAAAATTGATCTGGAGTATTTTATGACTGATCGACTGGCGGCACTGATGGAACATTTCCCGGTGTCGGCGAAAGTATTCAACGCCGGGGCACTGTGCGGAATCAGCACCCTGGAAAGCGATGGCGACCACGGCCAGTTGCACCTTGTGCGTAGCGGCACAGTGGAGGTCGGGTATGGCAGATCGTCACTGCTCATTGAGCGACCCAGCCTGCTGCTTTTCCCGCGGCCACTGACGCACCGCTTCGTCACCGATGCCAAGCGCGGCGCGGATATGGTCTGCGCGAACCTGTCGTTCGATGGTGGCGCGACCAACCCGATTGCCTCAGCCTTGCCGGACGTCATCTGCTTGCCACTGGCAGACATCAATGGTGCGGAGCCAGTACTGACGCTGCTGTTCGAGGAAGCGTTCGAGCAACGTTGCGGACGCATCGCATTGGTCGAACGGCTGTTCGAGGTGGTGATGATCCAGATCCTTCGCCAGTTGATGGAAAGCGGCGAAGTGAAGGGCGGGATGCTGTCGGGGCTGTCGCATCCACGCCTGCGCAATGCGCTGGTGGCGATGCACGAGGCACCGGAGAAGGAATGGACGCTTGAGGAGCTTGCTGGCGTTGCAGGGATGTCGCGCAGCGTGTTCGCTACGAGCTTCCGCACGACGGTCGGCATCACGCCAGGGCAGTATCTCCAGGGTTGGCGCGTGCGGATCGTACAGAAAGCGCTGCGGCGCGGACGTCCTTTGAAGATGATTGCGGCAGAGGTCGGATACGGTAGCGAAGCCGCGCTCTCGCGTGCCTTCAAGGCGCAATCCGGGCAATCGCCTCGGGAGTGGAAAGGCAGCCTACATAGCGACTGATGCCCATGGATTGGGACCTTGAACAGTAATCGAAGTCGAGCAGCAGGATGGCGTGATCGGGGGGGACGTAGACATTCCGGCATAAAGCGGCGGCGAGCCGACGCTTGTGAGCCCTGCGCCGCTGGGCTAACGTGGCCCGCCTCTTCCTGGATCAATCGAGGCCCTCATGAGCTCCGCTCCCATCCTCATCACCGGTGCTGGTCAGCGCGTGGGCCTGCACTGCGCCAATCGCCTGCTCGACGAAGGCCAGGCGGTGATCATCAGCTACCGCAGCGAAAGACCGGGCGTGCAACAGCTGCGTGAGCGCGGCGTGACGGCCATCGCCGCCGATTTCTCCAGTGAAACCGGCATTCTCGCGTTCATCGACACACTCAAGGCACACACCGACCGTCTGCGTGCGGTGGTCCACAATGCCTCCGACTGGCTGAGCGAAACCCCTGGCCACGAAGCGGCGGTGTTCCAGCAGATGGTCAGCGTGCACATGCTCGCACCCTACCTGATCAACCTGCACTGCGCCGAACTGCTGCAACGCAGCACCCCCGCCGATATCGTCCATATCAGCGACGACGTGACCCGTAGCGGTAGCGCCAAGCGGCCAGCCTACTGCGCCAGCAAGGCCGGACTGGACAGCCTGACCCAATCCTTCGCCGCGCGCTTCGCTCCGGCGATAAAAGTCAACGGCATCGCGCCCGCGCTGATCATGTTCAACCAAGATGATGACGCCGACTACCGGGCCAAACGCCTGGCGCAAAGCGCCATGGGCATCGAGCCTGGTGCCGAGGTGCTCTACCAGAGCCTGCGTTATCTGCTGGACAACCCCTATGTCACCGGCACCACCCTGACGCTCAATGGCGGACGGCATCTGCTCTGACGAACACTGAGGGGGCGTATCCGGCTAAACTGCCGGACGAATTCAAACGGAGGAACCCTCGCAATGCCAAGACTGGAACCAGGCATGGCGCGCATCCGGGTCAAGGACCTGCGCCTGCGCACCTTCATCGGCATCAAAGAGGAAGAAATCCTCAACAAGCAGGATGTGCTGATCAACCTCACCATCCTCTACCCGGCCGAAGAGGCCGTGCGCGACAACGATATCGAGCACGCCTTGAACTACCGTACCATCACCAAGGCGGTGATCCGCCACGTCGAAGAGAATCGCTTCGCCCTGCTCGAGCGCCTGACCCAGGAGATCCTCGACCTGGTAATGGGCAACCCGAGCGTGCGCTACGCGGAGGTCGAAGTGGACAAGCTGCACGCCCTGCGCTTCGCCGAGTCGGTGTCGATCACCCTGACGGCCAGCCGCTGAGGCTCGCCCAGAACCTGTTCACAATCTCTGGCTCGCGAGACCGTGAACGGGTTCTCGGGCATTGCCCGAGCACGCATGGCCCTTCTATCATTCGCCAGCCCCACACGCCGCCCGGAGTCCGCCATGACCGATCAAGAACGTCTCGAGCTCGAAGCCGCTGCCTTTCGCACCCTGGTCCAGCATCTGCGCTCGCGCTCCGATGTGCAGAACATCGACCTGATGAACCTGGCCGGTTTCTGCCGCAACTGCCTGTCCAAATGGTACAAGTCGGCCGCGGACGACCTGGGGGTGGACGTGACGCCGGACCAGGCGCGCGAAGAGATCTACGGCATGCCTTATGCCGAATGGAAAGCCAAACACCAGAAAGAGGCCAGCGCCGAACAACGGGCAGCCTTCGAAAAGAGAAAACATTGATGACCTTGCAAGCGTTCCGCACACGCCTCAACGACGACCAGTTCCAGTTCGCCGAAACACTGGCCTTCATCACCGAACATTATCTGTACCAGCAGAGTGCCTTCCGCAACGGCGACGTGGAAAATGCCGCCGGCCAGAACGAAGGCTCCTGCAAGACCCTGGGCCTGGCGGTGCTGGAAGGCTTCAGCAACGAAGAAACCCTGCGCGCATTCGGCGAACACTACCGTTCGGTGCTGGACACTCCCGAAGGCAATGACCACTCCAACATCCGCGCCCTGCAGAAAACCGGCCTGGCCGGTGTCGACTTCGAGCGCCAGCCGCTGACCCGCAAGATCTGAACGAACAAACGTCTTCGTTCATGAATCGCCAATTGGTGGGCTGAAGTCCACCAATCCTTTTTCCGTAACGGTCTCGCTCGAACCCGCCAGCCAAAACCGCCCTGGCCCGCTCGTCCTGCATCATCGTGCAGCAGACCACTGCTTTATTCAGCCAGGCAAAGCCGGTAAGGTCGCCGCTCTGTCAGTCGAGCCTGGAGCCTCCGCATGTCTTCTCCCGCCCTGTCCGGTCCCGGTTACCTGAGCGAAGGCCTCAAGCTGGTGCTCAGCCCGGGCTTGCGCCTGTTCGTCCTGCTGCCATTGGGGATCAACCTGATCCTGTTCATCGGCCTGATCGGCGTTGCAGTCCAGCAATTCGGCGGCTGGGTCGATGGCTTCATGCCAAGCCTGCCCAATTGGCTGAGCTTTCTCGAATACATCATCTGGCCGCTGTTCGTCCTGCTGGTGCTGGTGATCCTGTTCTTCACCTTTACCCTGCTGGCCAACCTGATCGCCGCACCGTTCAACGGCTTCCTGGCGGAAAAGGTCGAGGTGGTCGTGCGTGGACACGACCATTTCCCGCCATTCAGTTGGGGCGAACTGATGGCCATGATTCCGCGCACCGTCGGCCGCGAGCTGCGCAAGCTGGGCTATTTCCTGCCGCGCGCCATTCCACTGTTGATCCTGACCTTTATCCCGGTGCTGAACCTGGTGGCAGCGCCACTGTGGATTCTGTTCGGTATCTGGATGATGGCGGTGCAATACATCGACTACCCGGCCGACAACAACAAGATGAGCTGGCAAGACATGCTCGCCTGGCTGCGCGAGAAGCGCTGGCAGAGCCTGAGCTTCGGCGGCATCGTCTACCTGGCGCTGCTGGTCCCCGGCCTGAACATCCTGATGATGCCGGCGGCGGTGGCCGGGGCGACGCTGTTCTGGGTGCGTGAAGGCGGTGGCGACGCTCCCGTGGCGGTCAGCCGCTGACTGCTGCGTGCTGCTCCACATCTGGTATTTCAAACTGGCAACTTTGAGGCAGGAGCGGACATCGTGCGATGACCGTTCTTACACGGTATGTGTGTAACCGTCATTCCCGCGAAGGCGGGAATCCAAATACAAAGGCGCTTCTGGGTTCCCGCCTTCGCGGGAATGACGAGGATATAAACCGATCATCGGACAAGTGTCCGCTCTTGCCTCGATGCAGTCATTTGAGCTGCAGCACAGCCCTGGAAAAGCAGCGCCAAGCAGCGAGCCTCAAGACAGCCCAAGTGACTTGAGGCTCGAAGCTGTTTCAGCGTGCGTTGATCTGCTGCTGAAGGTTCTGCACCTGGGCCTGCAGCGCGCTGATATTACGCGTGACCTGCAGGCGGAAGGCATCGAACTCGGCGGTGTCCTGCCCGCCTGCCGGACGGTTCTCCACCTCGCTGCGCAGGATCAGCAGGTCCTGCTCCAGGCTCTTGACCGCATCGTTAGCGTTGCCTTGCTTCTTCAGCGCGGCGATATCCCCCGCCAGGTTCTTGATCTGGCCATCGAGCTTATCGACACCGGCCAGCGCGGCCTGCTGTTCAGCCAACTGTTTGGTCAGTGCATCGAACTTCGCATCGACCTGGACGGCGGCATCCTGCTGGCCCTTGAGATCGACGACCAGTTGTTCCAGGCGTTTATCCTGCGAGCCCTGCTGGCTGGACGCGCCCTGTTGCTGCTTGGTCAGCTCGGCCAGTTTGTTTTCCAGCTGGCGCACACGCAGCTTGAGCTCTTCGCTGCCGCTGGTGACATTCGACTCGGTGGCCACCACCTTGCCGGAAATATCCTGGATGCGGCCCGCCGCTTCCTCGCTGATCCGCGCGAAGCTTTCCTGGGTCGCCACCAGTTGCTGTTCCATCAGGGATATCTGCTGGAAACTCCACCAGCTCACCCCGCCCAGGGCAATCGCCATGGCCCCCACCAGCGCCCACAGGGCACCGGAGCCCGAGCGCGCCGGGGCGGCTAGGGGCGCGTGTCGCGACGCTCCATGAGGCGGGTAGTCGCTATCGCGAGACGCGGCGAAATCGTCACGCCTGCGTTCGTCGGCGCTCAGGCTGGGGATGTGATCCAGTTCATCGTTGGCATCGTTGCGCATGGAAAACCTTCGAAAGGACGGCAATTCGAAAAAGTGCGGCGCAGTATACCGGGAAATGCCACGCCTTCAGCGCGGGCCACGAGCCATTGACCGGTCAATCCCGAGCACGTTCCCGCGCAGGACGAGTTGCAGGCATGGAGTCAGGGGCTGCCGCTTCGTTAGATGAATAGCGTCTGCACTGGACGCCCTTGCAGCGGAGGGCTAAAAGACCAGGCAGACAGTTCGTCGTTACAGGAGCTTTCGATGACGTCACGCCCCACCTGGCTCACCTGTCTGGAACATTCGCCGGAGCAGCTTTTCGAAGCGGCCCTATGGATCGCCGCCGAGCACGACATTCTGCTCAAGCCCGGGCTGCTAGTGGATGAGTTGGCCAACCTGCGCCAGCAGGTCCTGGTCGGTCTTCCCTGCCTGCCGGCCGGGGAACTGGCGCAACCGCTGATACGCCGGCTCGGCGACCTGGGCTTCCATGAAGATGACGAAATGCCCCTGCGCCCTCAGGCCGCACTGCTGCACCGGGTGATGCAACGACGTCGGGGACAACCGCTGTCCCTGGCCTTGATCGCCCTGGAACTGGCCAGGCAGTTGAACATCCCTCTGGAGGCGGTGAACTTCCCGGGTCGCCTGTTGTTACGCTCGCCAGGGGCCGACCATCTGCTCGACTCATGCACCGGACGCCGTCTCTATCCGCGTGACTGTCGCGAACTGCTGGCTCGCGTCGCCGGGCCCGATACCCCCCTGCAAGCCAGTCACATGCAGGCCTGCAACGCACGCGCCTTGCTCCTGCGCCTATCACGCAACCTGTGTCAGTTGCACACCAGTAATGACGATCCGCTGGCGGCTCTCAAGGACGCCGAACGTATCCTGCTGCTGGCGCCACCGAATGCCGCCGACCACCTGACTCGCGCGGCGCTGTATCACGAGCTCGACTGCCCCCAGGCCGAACGCTTCGACCTCGAACACGCCCTGATGCTCAGTGATGATCCTCGGGAGCGGGTCAGGATTGCCCAGCACCTCGCCAAGCTGGAAAAGGCAGGCACTCTATCGTTGCACTGAAAGCTGGGCGATTACACGCTCGCGCCATTGACAGCCGGGACCGCAGTCGCCCTCGGCCAACGCCTTGCGAATCGCCGGCACATCCGCATGGGTGACGTAATCGATGGCATCCGCCATGGACGCATCGTCGCCGAAGCCGTTGTTACGCATCTCATCCAACGCCGCCTCTTTATCCCAGCCCTCGATGGCCGTGCGATACATGGCGGCGAACAGGCCCGTGCGATCACGGCCATGCTTGCAATGCAACAATACAGGGCCGAGGCGCTGCGCCTCCTGAATCTGGCCGAGCACATGAATCACATCGGCATCGTCAACCCGGTCGGCATGCACCGGATAACTGACCAGGCGCATCAGCGTCGAGCCGGCCCACTGGCTGTCGTCGTCCTTGATCAGGCTGACCACGGTGCGCACTTGCAAGTGATTGAGCAGATCGAGATTGTCACTGCCCGGCAAGGCACTGCGATAAAGCAGCGGGGTCATACGATAGAGGTTGAACGACTTGTCCACCGGCTGGGCCCACTCCCCGGCATTCAGGGGTTCGGTTGCCGAGGCGGCTTGCAGGAGCAACAGGTACAGCGAAGACAGGAGCATGATCAGGCGGAACATCGCGGCGCAATCCATACGGGAGGAATGCTCGCGACGTTACGTGGCGCTGCGTTCAGCGCTCATCAAAAGCCTGTGAAAAAAATGTCGCGCAAGAAGATGGCGCCTCGTCAGATCAGCCAAACGAGCAAGGGCGCAGCGAACAGGTTGAGCAAGCCCATCAGCACCATGACCAGTCCGGCAACGGTCCCCTCTTCCTGACCGACCTCCTGGGCTCTTGCAGTACCCGCGCCATGGGCCCCGACACCAAACAGCGCGCCCCGCGCCAAGGCGGTTTTCAACGGTAGCCATTTGAGCAGCAAACCACCGGCCAGGGCGCCGAACACGCCGGTGATCATCACGAAGATCGCTGTCAGTTCCGGCACGCCGCCTAGGTTTTGCGCGAGCGGCATGGCGAACGGCGTGGAGATCGAACGCGGCACCAGGGAGCGACTGACCTCGCCATCGAGCGCCAGCGAATTGGCCAGCCACCAGGAACTGCTGATTGCCACCGCACTGCCTGCCAGCATACCCAGCAACAGGGCTGGCCAGTGCCGCGCCAGCAGCACGCGCTGCTGCCAGATCGGCACCGCGAAGGCCACGGTCGCCGGGCCGAGCAACAGCATCAACACATGAGTGTTGCTGGAATATTCGGCATAGGCCGTGTGCCTGGGGACAGCCAGCGCCAGCAACAAGGCAGGCACGAAAATCAGGGGCGAGAGCAGGTAGCGACCACTGCGCTTGTACATCCAGCGACTGAACAGATAAGCGGCCAGGGTCACCAGCAGCCAGAACAGCGGCATCGGTTCAAGCGTCACGACGCATCCTCCAGCGGCATACAAATTCGACGGTCAATGCCGTGGCGATCATCACCAGCAAGGTACTGCAGCCGATCACCAGCAGGATGCGCAGACCCTCCTGGCGCAGCAGCGCACCGTAGTCGAGCAGGCTCATCAACGCCGGAATGAAGAACAGCAACATCTCCGCGATCAACAAGCCAGCCCCGAGTTGCAACGAGGCCGGCCGCACCCAGCCCGTGGCAAATGCGCCGAGCAATAGCGCCAGGCCGATCACCCCACCGGGAACCGGCCAGTTCAACCACTGAGCCAACTGCGTGCCGAGCAGATACAAGCCGAGCAGAACCAGGAGTTCGGCGCAGAGACGGGAAAGGTGGATAACGCGGGAACGATTCACGGAAATGAGCCCCCAGGACTGGCCCTCAGCTTAAATGCAGCCCTATCATCGCCAAAGCGAATTATTGGACTTGAGAGCATTCCAAAATGGAATTCAAGCAATTGCGCAGTTTTCTTGAGGTCGTTCGGCAAGGCGGCTTCACCCAGGCCGCCAGCACCTTGCATGCCAGCCAATCCGCCGTCAGCAAACAGGTGGCGCAACTGGAGCAACAACTCGGCGTGCAACTGCTGGAACGCAACGGTCCGCAGACGCGCCTGACCAGCGCAGGCCAGATCGTGCTGCGACGCGCCGAAGAAATGCTGCGGCTACGCAGTGAATTGCTCAGTGAGCTGGATGACCTCAGCCACCTGCAACGGGGCGAACTGCGCCTGGGCCTGCCGATGCTGGGCAGTGACCAATTGTTCGCCAGGCCGCTGGTGGAGTATCGCAAGCGCTACCCGAATATCGCCGTGCAGTTGCAGGAAGGCGGCAGCAAGATGGTGGAAAAACTGATCCTGGGCGGCGAGCTGGAATTGGGCGCGGGCCTGCAGCCCGACGATCCGCTCTTCGACTCCCAGCCGTTCTGCAACGACCCGCTGGATGTCTTGCTGCCGGAAGATCATCCGCTGGCTCGGGCCGGCAGCCTGGAGTTGGAGCAGTTGGCCGATACCCCTTTCCTGCTCTACCAGCAGAGCTTCACCCTCAACGACCGCCTGCTCCAGGCGTGCCAGCGCGCCGGCTTCACGCCGCGCGAGAGTGGGCGCAGCGGCCAGGCGGACTTTCTCGCGGCCCTGGTCGCGGCCGGACAGGGCACCGTACTCCTGCCACGCCTGGTCGCCAGGACGCTGGAGCGCCCCGGGGTGCGGCGTCTGTCTCTGCTGAATTCGGATCTGCGCTGGGATATCGCCTTCATCTGGCGGCGTGACGCCTACCTGTCGCGTGCCGCCCAGGCGTGGCTGGAAGTGGCCCGCGAGTTTCCGGTGCAGACCCCAAGCGCTTGATCAGGCCTCGCTCCTGAGCGCCTGCACGAACGCCTCGCCCCAGGGCAGTGCGTCCTCTTCCGGATTGACCGACTCGCTCGCGTCCAGACGCAGCATTGGCTGGATTTCGCGCATGCCGACCTCAAGCAGCACTTCGCGAATCTGCTCACCGGCACCACAGAAAATCTCGTAGCTGGAATCGCCCAGCGCCAGAACCGCGAACGGGCGGCCTGCCAGCGCCTGGGGCAAGCTGTCGCGCACCTCATGGTAGAAACCTTCGATGTTGTACGGCAACTCGCCCATGCCAGTGGTCGAGATTACCGCCAGGATCGCGTCGGGAGCACTATCGAGCACCTCTGCCAACTTGGCGCCGGGGCCATGCCACGCCTCGAATCCGGCAGCTTCGAGCAGGGTCGCGGCACGCCGTGCGACCTCCTCAGCCGCGCCATAGACAGACCCCGAGATGATGGCCACTTTCATGCAGAACGCTCCAGCAAGCTGATAATGGCTCGCATTATGCCGCAAGCGGCAGGGCTGGCGGGACGAAATACCGAAGCGACTTCGTATCACCGGGACCCACTCGGGGAACTTGTGCGCAACACCCTCGTCTAACAGTCCGAAATCGCAACTTTTGAGGTCGTCACTCGCGTATCCGCCAGTGCGCATACAGAAAGGCGCACTCTAGCGCTTGCGACAAGGCAGTCCTCGTACGGGAGGTCATATGTCCGAGCACAGCAGTCTATCCAGTGAAGAACTGGACTTCATCCAGCGTCTGTTCGACAGCCCGATTGCCAGCAACCCACTGCAGAGTCCGAGTTTCAAGGTCGATGGCGGGCAGCGGGTAAACACCATGCTGTCCAGGCTCGGGCAATCTTCGCAACTCAGCCTGGATGCCCGATTCGACGGCTACTGGATGACCTTCCCACTGAATCTGGTCGAAGACGAGATGCACAACCTGCATCTGGAACTGGCTGCCCCCAGCATCTTCGAGGAAGGCGAAGTGCCTCGCTCGCTGCGCATCCACCTGGCAGCGCCCATTCCCCTGCTCGACAAACATGGCCGGGAAACCGAGCTTAAAGTTCGCCAGCTCTCACCCGACGGCCTGATGGTGTCCGGCCGCGGGTTCCTGCCAGAAGAGTTTCACCTGTGGTTGCCACTGCCCGGGCACGATCCGATTCCGCTGAGCGCCCGGCTCATCCGCTCGGTTGGCAAGCAACGTGCGGCCTACTCCCTGAAGTTGACGCACAGCGAACATACCGAGCGCCTGCGCCAGTTCATCTTCGATCAACACCGGCAGAACAATCCGCAACTGTGCCTGCCCGCCTGACGCCATGCGTTTCGATCCAACGATACTGGCGTTCGGCCGGCCGGCTTCGCCGCTAATCGAACGCCTGCCATCGACAGCTTGTAAAACGCCTCTGTCACCCTCAAATAGGAATGTTCCTGCGAGGATCGGCCTCAACATAGGCGCAGGCAATCATAACGATGCCCTCAATCAATTAAGAGAATCGGGACAACGCGGTTAGGATGTCCCCCATCGAAACTAACCAACCCCTGAAGGAGTTCCACTGATGTCTTTGATTAACACTCAAGTACAGCCGTTCAAGGTCAACGCGTTCCACAATGGCAAGTTCATCGAAGTCACTGAAGAAAGCCTGAAAGGCAAGTGGTCGGTCCTGATCTTCATGCCGGCAGCCTTCACGTTCAACTGCCCGACCGAGATCGAAGACGCTGCCAACAGCTACGCCGAGTTCCAGAAGGCTGGCACCGAAGTGTACATCGTCACCACCGACACCCACTTCTCGCACAAGGTCTGGCACGAAACCTCGCCGGCAGTCGGCAAGGCCCAGTTCCCGCTGATCGGTGACCCGACTCACCAACTGACCAACGCCTTTGGCGTGCACATCCCGGAAGAAGGCCTGGCGCTGCGCGGCACCTTCATCATCAACCCGGAAGGCACCATCAAGACCGTTGAGATCCACTCCAACGAAATCGCGCGCGACGTGTCGGAAACCCTGCGCAAGCTGAAAGCCGCCCAGTACACCGCCGCTCACCCGGGCGAAGTCTGCCCGGCCAAGTGGAAAGAAGGCGAGAAGACCCTGGCTCCATCCCTGGACCTGGTCGGTAAGATCTAAATACGACCCGGAAGCTACGCTTCCCGAAGGTCAGCGCCGGGGATGCAATCCATCCCCTGCGACTCGGCGCCCGGGCGCAACCCGTCCGGGCGTTTTATTGCCCGAAATTCGTCAACGAGGAGATGCACATGTTGGACGCCACGCTTAAAACTCAGTTGAAGGCCTACCTCGAAAAGGTCACCCAGCCGTTCGAGATCGTCGCGTCCCTCGATGACAGCGACAAATCCCAGGAGCTGAAAGGCCTGCTCGACGACATCGTCAGCCTGACCGACAAGATCACCCTGAAGACCGATGGCAACGATGCACGCAAGCCGTCGTTCGCCCTCAACCGCCCGAACGGCAACATCAGCCTGCGTTTCGCCGGCCTGCCCATGGGCCATGAGTTCACCTCGCTGGTCCTCGCCCTGCTGCAGGTCGGCGGTCACCCGTCGAAGCTGGCGCCCGAGGTCATCGAGCAGATCCAGAACCTCGAAGGCGAATTCAACTTCGAGACCTACTTCTCGCTGTCCTGCCAGAACTGCCCGGACGTGGTCCAGGCGCTGAACCTGATGGCCGTGCTCAACCCGAACATCCGCCACGTCGCCATCGACGGCGCGCTGTTCCAGGATGAAGTCGAGTCGCGCCAGATCATGTCGGTGCCGAGCATCTACCTCAACGGTGAACTGTTCGGCCAGGGCCGTATGGAAGCCGAGCAGATCCTCGCCAAGATCGACACCGGCGCCGCCGCCCGCGACGCCGAGAAGCTCAAGGCCAAGGACGCGTTCGACGTGCTGGTCATCGGCGGCGGTCCGGCCGGCGCGGCGGCGGCAATCTATGCCGCGCGCAAAGGCATCCGCACCGGCGTCGCGGCCGAGCGCTTCGGCGGCCAGGTGCTCGACACCATGGCCATCGAGAACTTCATTTCCGTGCAGGAAACCGAGGGCCCGAAACTGGCCCGCGCCTTGGAAGAACACGTCAAGCACTACGACGTCGACATCATGAACCTGCAACGCGCCAGTGCGCTGATCCCTGCCAGCGCCGCCGGCGAGCTGCACGAAGTGAAGTTCGAGAGCGGCGCCAGCCTCAAGGCCAAGACCGTGATCCTTTCCACCGGCGCACGCTGGAGAGAAATGAACGTGCCGGGCGAGAAGGAATACCGCAACAAGGGCGTGGCCTACTGCCCGCATTGCGACGGCCCGCTGTTCAAGGGCAAGCGCGTGGCGGTGATCGGTGGCGGTAACTCCGGCGTGGAAGCGGCCATCGACCTGGCCGGCATCGTTGCCCATGTGACCCTGCTGGAGTTCGACAGCAAGCTGCGCGCCGACGCCGTGCTGCAGAAAAAGCTGCACAGCCTGCCCAACGTCAAGGTGATCACCAGCGCCCTGACCAGCGAAGTGAAAGGCGACGGCCAGAAGGTCACCGGCCTGGTCTACAAGGATCGCAGCAGCGACGAGTTCATCGCGCTGGAGCTGGAAGGCATCTTCGTGCAAATCGGCCTGCTGCCGAACTCGGAGTGGTTGAAAGGCACCGTCGAGCTGTCGGATCGCGGCGAGATCATCGTCGATGCCCGCGGCGAAACCTCGCTGCCCGGTATCTTTGCCGCCGGCGACGTGACCACCGTGCCGTACAAGCAGATCGTCATCGCCATGGGCGAAGGCTCGAAGGCATCGTTGTCCGCCTTCGATTACCTGATCCGCCATAGCTGACGGAGAGCCGCACCAGAACGCTTCGCTCTGGTGCGGCGCGGTTCAATCTGCATGAAAAAGGCCCGTCGCCATGACGGGCCTTTTGCATTTTCAGCGCATCAGAGTTTGGCAACGTCTTCGGCCTGCAACCCCTTCTGGCCATCGACCACCGCAAATTCGACCTGCTCGCCTTCGACCAGCGAACGGTGGCCCTCCCCGCGAATCGCACGGTAGTGGACGAATACGTCCGCCCCGCTGGAACGCTGGATAAAGCCATAGCCCTTGGCATCGTTGAACCACTTGACGGTTCCCTGCTCACGTTGACTCATTACCACTTCCCTCTACATCGCTTTTTATTATTGCCCTGGCGGGCACTGATCGGTTTGGCGACGCGCTCCTGACTCGTCCACTGACGAACGACTGGAGCACGGGTACGGATACAACCGTTTCGCGGGAATAAAACAAGCAAACACTCTGCCAATACGTCCGAAAGATCGCACACGAACCATGAAGGACTAGGGATGCAGCGATATTCCGCAATTCCATGGCCAGCCAAACGGTCAGGTTTTTCCGTGATATTTCCCTGCACAGTAGCGAAGCGGTGATACTAATGTTCCCGAGCAAAACGCTCGTTTCGCTGTCGAACCTCCATGACCCGATCCCCGCTCCGCCGCCTCGCCTTCAGCACCCTGCGCCGCCTGCTCTATCTATGGGTGCGCTCCGAAACCATCAGCCAGTCTTCCCTCGACTTGCGGCTCGATCGTGGCAAGCCAGTGTTCTACGTGCTGCAGCGGCCTTCGGCCAGCGACCTGGCGGTGCTCGACCATGAGTGCAGCAAGGTCGGCCTGCCGCGTCCGGTACTGCCGGTGCAAGTCGGCGAGCACATGGAACCGGCGGCGTTCTTCTACCTGACCCCGGAACCTGGCTGGCTCGGCGGGCACAGGCGCAGCTCGCCACCGGCGCTGATCCGCATCCTTGAAGAACTGCAGCGACACGCGCCGGACGATGCGCAGATCGTCCCGGTCAGCGTGTTCTGGGGCCAATCGCCCGATCGCGAAACCAGCCCATGGAAATTGCTGTTCGCCGACAGTTGGGCGGTAACCGGGCGGCTGCGCAAACTGGTCAGTATCCTGATCCTCGGACGCAAGACCCGCGTGCAGTTCTCCGCCCCCATTCACCTGCGTGAACTGCAAGCCCAGGGCAAAGGCCAGGAACGCACGCTGCGCATGGTCCAACGCATCCTGCGCGTACACTTTCGCAACCTGAAGAGCGCGGTGATCGGCCCCGACGTGTCGCACCGACGCAATCTGGTCAAGGGCCTGGTGCATGCACCACAAGTACGCCAGGCCATCGCCGAGGAAGCCGAGCGCGAGAAGATCCCGCTGGCAAGAGCACGCCAGCAGGCGCTGCGCTACGGCAACGAAATCGCCTCGGACTACACCTACACCGCCATCCGTTTTCTGGAACTGGTGCTGTCCTGGTTCTGGAACAAGCTGTACGAAGGCATCCAGGTCAACCACCTGGAGTCGGTGCGCGAGGTCGCCCACGGCAACGAAGTGATCTACGTACCCTGCCACCGCAGCCACATCGACTACCTGCTGCTGTCCTACCTGCTGTTTCGCAACGGCCTTACCCCCCCGCACATCGCCGCCGGCATCAACCTCAACATGCCGCTCATCGGTAGCCTGCTGCGCCGTGGCGGCGCCTTCTTCATGCGCCGCACCTTCAAGGGCAATCCGCTATACAGCGCGGTGTTCAACGAATACCTGCACACGCTGTTCAGCCACGGTTTCCCGGTCGAATACTTCGTCGAAGGCGGCCGTTCGCGTACCGGGCGCATGCTGCAGCCGAAGACGGGCATGCTTGCCATCACCCTGCGCAGCTTCCTGCGCTCGCATCGCCTGCCAGTGGTGTTCGTACCGGTGTACATCGGCTACGAACGCGTACTGGAGGGCCGCACCTACCTCGGCGAGCTGCGTGGCGCGGAAAAGAAGAAGGAGTCGATCTTCGACCTGTTCAAGGTCATCAGCGCGATCCGCAAGCAGCGTTTCGGCAGTGTCTGGGTCAACTTCGGCGAACCGATAAAGCTCGCCGAATTTCTCGATGGGCAACGGCCGGGCTGGCGCACCGAGGATTACGACGAAAGCCTGCGCCCCGCCTGGCTGAACGAAACCACCAGCCGCCTGGGTGAGCACGTCGCCCAGCGCCTCAACGAGGCCGCAGCGGTCAACCCGGTCAACCTCGTCGCCCTGGCCCTGCTTTCCACATCACGCCTGGCCCTGGACGAAAAAGCCCTGACCCGTGTGCTCGACCTTTACCTGGCGCTGCTGCGCCGAGTGCCTTACTCCCCCCATGCAACCTTGCCGGAGGGCGATGGCGCGGAGCTGATCGCCTATGTGCAGAGCATGAAGCTGCTGGCCGAGCAGAATGACGCCCTGGGTCGCATTCTTTATCTGGACGAGCAGAACGCCGTCCTCATGACCTATTACCGCAACAACGTCCTGCACATCTTCGCCCTGCCCGCCCTGCTGGCGAGCTTCTTCCAGAGCAGTTCCAGGATGAGCCGCGAACAGGTCCTGCTCTATACCCGTGCGCTCTACCCGTACCTGCAGGCGGAGCTGTTCATCCGCTGGAGCATCGATGAACTGGAAGCGGTGGTCGATCAATGGCTGGCCGCGTTCGTCGAACAGGGCCTGCTGCGCGTCGAGCACGACGTCTACCTGCGCCCTGCGCCCAGCTCGCGGCAATTCGTGCTGCTGACCCTGCTGGCCCGCGCCATCGTCCAGACCCTGCAGCGGTTCTACATGGCCACCGCGCTGCTGCTCGATGCCGGCCAGTACAACCTGAGCGCCGAGGAACTGGAAAACCGCTGTGTGATCATGGCCCAGCGCCTGTCGATCCTGCATGGCCTCAACGCCCCGGAGTTCTTCGACAAGAGCCTGTTCCGCCACTTCATCCAGACCCTGCTCGACCAGGGCGTGGTGCGCAAGGACGAAGCCGGCAAGCTCAGCCACCACCCACAGCTCGCCGAACTGGCAGAGGGTGCGGCCAAGCGCGTGCTGCCAGCGGAAATCCGCCTGTCGATACGCCAGGTCGCCCTGGAGCGGGAAGACAGCCTGCAGACGGCGCTGTAGGCCTTACCCTTCTGTGCCGATGCCAGCATTGCTCAGGGCACGGCGATAGCGCTCCCGCAACTCAGCCAGGCGTTGCCACGGCTCACCAAGGCGCTCCCGCAACGCGATATGGCTCTCAGCCAAACAGCGCATCGGCAGCCCGCAGGCGCTGTAGAAGGTGTTGACCACCTCGACCATCACCCCGCGCTGGTCGTCCATCAGCATGGCCGCGTGGGCCAGGGCGATGGGCGCGCCGCCATTGGCGCGGCGGCGCCAGCGTTGGGCGGTGCCGGCCAGCTTGCGGCGCTCCAGGGTGACGTTGAAGCGACCGTCGCAGAAGGCGCCGGGGACTTCGCCCGTGCCACTGTCCAGTTCGAACGAGCGCAACCAGTCGCAGATTGGCTGACACAAGCGCTGGTAGGCGGTTTCGATGCGTGCCTGTTCGTCGTCGCTTGCCGGCATCGCATAAACCAGGGCGACATTGAGCACGGCCGGGGATTGCGGAACCGGCTCGCCGCCGGTGTCACGCAGCAATACCGGCCAGCCAAGATGCTCGACTGCGGAGGTGGCGCTGGCAAATGCGCTTTCGCGACTGAACTTGCGTGGCATCACCAGGGCCTGATCACACGGCGACCACAACAGCAAGCCGCTGTCGATCTCGCCGCCATGCACACGATCGAGCAACTGGCGCTCCGCCTCCAGCCCCGCGTCTACCGTGCAATACAACAGCTCACTCATGGATACCTCGCCATAATCCGTCGACACGCCTCCATGCCTTCACCGAAGGGATTACCACCCAGTCGTTGAAAACCACCCGCGTTGCCATCACGGCATTAAAAACAGGCAGGTGTGCGAATCGATTCAACATGCTCATTTGCGTCCGCTTTTTCGCCTTTTCATGGGCCCATCAAGCCGCACTATCGGCATCCTCATGCAAGGCCTGGCGCAGCTTCGCGGCCAGCTCATCTTCGCGGTAGGGTTTCTGCAGAATCAGCGTGTCGTCCATCTCCAGCCCACCCAGTTCGGCATAGCCCGTGATGAACAGGATCGGCAACCCAGGCCGGCGGAGACGCACGGCTTCGGCCAGTTCGGCACCGGTCATGCCAGGCATGGCGTAGTCCGTGACGAGCATCTCCACCCGGCCATCGAGTGCGCGCAAGGCCGCGTCGCCGCTGTCGGCCTCGATCACGACGTAGCCCATGTCGCCGAGCAGCATGCCGGTCACCATCCGCACCGAGGCGTCGTCGTCGACCAGCAGGATGGTCCTGGCTGGTGCGGCCTGGCTGCTCGGCGGCGCCTCGACCGCCTCCCGCGCCTCGCGCAGCGGCTGTACCACTGCCGGCAACAGCACCTTGACCTGGGTTCCCTGGTCCGGCGCGGTAACGATGCTGACCCCGCCTCCCGACTGCTTGGCGAAACCGAACACCTGGGCAAGCCCCAGCCCCGAGCCCTTGCCCACGGCCTTGGTGGTGAAGAATGGCTCGAAGACCTTGGCCAGCACCTCCTCGTCCATGCCCACGCCGTTGTCCTCGACGGACAGGGTCACATAATCGCCCGGCTCTGGATCTTCTGGCCGTTGGGCAGGCAAGGCGACCCGCTCGTTACGGGTGACCAACCGCAGCACGCCGCCTTCGGGCATGGCGTCGCGAGCGTTGATCGCTAGGTTGAGCATGATCATCTCGATCTGCGTCGGGTCGACCATGGCGTGCCACAAGTCCTCCGCCGTCGAGGTCTCGATACGGATGCGTCCGCCCATGGTGCTTTGCAGCAGATCGCCCATGCCCTGCACCATCTCATTGAGGTTGACCGCTTCCGGCTCCAGGCGCTGGCGCCGGGAAAAGGCCAGCAGTTGGGCGGTAAGGCGCGCGCCGCGTTCGCCGGCGTCGGTGATGTTCTGCAAGCGCGCCTGGGCCTTGCTCACTGACTCGCGCTCCAGGTCGCGGGACAACAGGCGCGCGCTGGTCAACACCACGGTGAGCAGGTTGTTGAAGTCGTGGGCGACACCTGCCGTGAGCTGACCGACGGCTTCCAGGCGCTGCATCTGCTGCAGCGTGGCCTCGACCCGCTCACGCTCCTGGATCTGCACGCGCAGGCGCTGGTTGATCGCTTCCAGCTCGTTGGCGGCCTGGCGCTCGGCGGTGATGTCACGCGCCGAGGCATACATCAGCTCACCCTCGGGCACCAGGGTCCAGGAGAACCAGCGATAGTCGCCATCGACATGGCGCAGCCGAATGATGAACCGCGTCGAGACCTTGCCTCGGCGTATTGCCAGCGCTTCGCGCAAGGTCGCCTCGCGGTCGTCGGGGTGCACCAGGTCGATCAGCAACTCGCGGGTCAGGCGCTCGCGCGGCCAGCCGAGCAGCTCTTCCCAGGCCGGATTGAGTTCGGTCGGGGTCAGGTCGAAACGCAGGATCGCCAGCATGTCGCGGGACACGTCCCACACCCGGTCACGCTCACGGGTGCGCCGCTCGACGCGCTGCCCCAGGCGCTCGTTCATCCGCTGCAGGGACTCGGTAGCCTGGCGCTGCTCGGTGATGTCCTGCACCACGCCGATGAACCGCACGCACTCGCTCCCCTCGAAAAACGCCCGGCCTCGCGTGGACAACCAGCGTTCACTGCCATCGGCGCGCGGCATGCGGTATTCGACGTGATACAGGTGATCGCCGTCGAACGACATGGCCTGCTCGACGCGCTCCAGCACCAACGAGCGGTCCTGTGGGTGGCAGCGCGCCAGGAAGTAGTCCAGGTCCAGCTCGACTTCCGGCCCTACGCCGTACAACTCCCGGCAACGCTCGTCCCAGACCAGGCGCTGGGTGCGCGGGTCCAGATCCCAGGTGCCGAGGCGCGCGGCGTCCACCGCCAGGCCGGCGCGGACTTCGACATCGCGCAACGCAGCCTCGGCCTTCTGTCGGCGTCGGCGCTCGCGCACTTCGGCCATCGCCCGATTGACCGCCTTGGGCAGCATGTCGAGGTTCTGCTTGAGTACGTAGTCGATGGCGCCCTGGCGCATCATATCGACCGCATGCTGCTCGCCGAACATGCCAGAGAGGAAGATGAACGGCGTGGTTGGCGCCAGGCGCTGGGCGATCTGCAAGGCCTGGGCACCGGAGAACCCCGGCAGCAGGAAATCGGAAAGGACCAGGTCGAAGGCCTGCTCGGTCAATGCCCTCTCGACACCGGGCGCGTCATAGGCCACCACGGGCTCGACGAGCATGCCGCTGCGTTCGAGCGTCAGCACGCTCAGCTCGACATCATGGGAGCAGTCTTCGATAAGCAACAGTTTGAGTGGACTATCCGGCATGGAGGCTCGCCATCGTTTACCACGGATCAGGCCGGAAAGGCCCGCCTATCAGGACTGCGGACGTCTCTGTAGACGCAGCGACCCAGGTGGAGGCTCGTTCAGCACCGCCCAGAAGACTCCCAGGTCGGAGATGGCTGATACGAATTCCTTGAATTCGACCGGCTTGACCACGTAGGCGTTCACCCCTAATTCGTAGGCGCGTTGCAGATCCGGTTCTTCACGCGAGGAGGTCAGCATGACCACCGGGATGCTGCGCAGCTCGGCGGACTCGCGCACGGCCTGCAGGACTTCGAGGCCATCGACCCGTGGCAACTTCAGGTCGAGCAGCATGACCGCCGGGTTGCCTTCGTCGCGCCCGGCATGGGCATTGCGACGGAACAGATAATCGAGGGCCTCGACACCGTCGCGCAGCACGATCACCTCGTTGGCCAACTGACTGCGCTCAAGGGCGACCAGAGTCAGCTCCAGGTCGTGAGGATTATCCTCGATCAGCAGGATGGGTTTGAGCATGGCAATCCTCGTGGTCAGGCGATCGTACGGCGATCGCGCTTGGGCAAAGCGAAATAAAAGGTAGCGCCCTGGCCGACCGAGCCTTCGGCCCAGACCCGGCCATCATGGCGCTCGATGATGCGACGGACGCTGGCCAGGCCGATCCCCGTCCCTTCGAATTCCTCGACCCGGTGCAGGCGCTGGAACACGCCGAACAGCTTGTTGGCGTACTCCATGTCGAAACCCACGCCGTTATCGCGCACGTACACCACCACCTCGCCGGTCTCCTGACGTGCGCCGATCTCGATCACCGCCGGTTCACGGTCACGGCTGTATTTGATGGCATTGGCGATCAGGTTGCGCAGCGCCAGGTGGATGAAGGCCGCATCGGCGATCACGCGGGGCATCGGCTGGATCTGCCAGTCGACCGCGCGGGTCTCGTAGTCGGGGCGCATTTCCTCGCGAATCGATTCGACCAGGGTGTCCAATTCGACCTCGGAAAAACGCAGGGCCGCGCGGCCCATCTGCGAAAAGCTCAGCAGGTTGTCGACCAGGGTGCCGGCGAACCGCGCGGACTCGCCGATGTGCTCGAGAAAACGATGGCCACGCTCGGACAACTTTTCGCCGTCGAAGTCGCCAAGCAGCTCGGCGTAACCGGCGATGTGCCGCAATGGCGCGCGCAGATCGTGGGAAACGCTGTAGGAGAAGGACTCCAGTTCCTTGTTGGACTTCTTCAGCTCGCCCGCCAGTTGCGCTATTTCCTCGGCCTTGCGCAACACGATGCCGAGTACGGCAGCCCGCAGTTCACGGGCGCCGTCCACCTCGATGGCATCCCAGGGGCTGGAGAAGCCACGCACGATCTCCTTCCAGCCCTCGAAGCTGCTGCGCGGGTCGAGTGCCCCGCTGGGCGAGACCTGCTTCTGCGGCCTGCCCGCCCACTCCACGGTGCGAACGTGCTCGGGCTTGAACCAGATCAGGTAGTGGGAGTGGATTTCCGAGATGGCGATCACCATCACCCCGCCGATCGAATCGGCCAACCTGGGGAGATGGGGCAGGTCCCGGCCGACGTTGTCGCTATGGTAGACATCGTGGCAACCGCGTTCGGCGAGCCAGTCGACCAGGTCGCCCACCGCTTCCTTGGGCGGAGTCAGGCCCAACAGGTGGCAGGTGCTGCCAATGACGATGGCGGCGCCTTTCGCCCGGGCGAAATCGAGAAAGGTCTGCGGCAACGCCAGCAGCCCGTCGCTGACGCTGTCGCGATCGGCCATCGAGGAAAGCAACTGCACGATGCGCTGGCGCAGACCGAGCAGGCGCTGGGTCTCGGCATGCGCCTCGCGCGACTCGATCTGCAGCGACAGCATGCGCCCGAGCAATTCGCAGGCCGCACGATTCTGGAAACCGACCCGCCGTGGCTCGTGCTCATGGCAGGAGACCAGGCCCCAGAGCTTGCCGCGCACGACGATGGAGATCGACATCGAACCCAGGGTCCGCATGTTGCGCATGTATTGCAGGTGCACCGGCGACACGCTGCGCAGGATGGCGAAGCTCAGATCCAGCGGCTTGCCAGTCTGCGGGTTGTTGGCCGGAACGATGGCCACCGCCCGATAGTTGGCATCCTCGATCACGCGGATACGATTGGCACAGTACAGCGCGCGAGCCTGGGCCGGGATGTCCGAGGCGGGAAAACACAGGCCCAGGTAACGGGTGTAATCGGCATCGGCCTGCTCCGCCAGGACCAGGCCATTGCCCTCGGCATCGAATCGATAGGCCTTGACCCGACCGAAACCGGTGATGCGCTTGACCTCGTCCACCGCCAGGCGGCAGAGCTGCTCGACGCTTTCGGCATCCTGCAACTGGCCGATGAAGGTGCGGATCAATGGGTAGAGTTCGCCATAGGTGGTCGAGCGCTCGCTCGGCTCGAACTCGGCGATCAGCACGCCATCATGGCGGTGCACCAGCATGGCCAGGGATACCTCTCGGGCCGGCGCACGGAACTGTACGTTGGCCAGGTGGTATGGCGTCTGCTCGTTACCCGGTAGCGCGTCAAGGCTGGCCAGCAGTGCCGCATGGCCCTCGACCAGGCTGGACAGGCTCGCGCCGATCAATGCCGAAGGTTCAAGGCCAATCCACTGGCAGACATTCTCGCTGACCTGCTGCACGCGCAGGTCATTGGCGAACACCAGCATGAACCCCTGAGGCTGGATACTGCCGGGTATGTGGATCGGTTCCCTGGCGCAATTGTCGATGGCTTTCGCCAGGGCGCCGGCGGTCTCGATGGATGACAAAAGGTGCCTCCCATAGCGGTGCCCTGCATCCGTCCATGCCGTACGGAAAGATCCACTGGCGGCTTAAATGAGCTTCCACCCTAGCAAAATATCCTCAGCCGGGCATTCTCCATCGCAACAGCGATCAAACATTCTCATTTGGCGTACCCGCCTGGCTCCGCTAAGCTCGACCCCCACCTATCCCGCTGCAAAGGTCCGTAACCATGCTTCGACTCACTGCCCTGTTCGCCGGCCTGGCCCTGTCCGCCAGTGCCTTCGCCCTGTCGCTCTCCGATCTCAGCCAGACCGACGCCAGCAGCGGCCTCAAGGACGCGCTGACCCAGGGCGCGCAGATCGCCGTGCAGCAATTGGGCAAGCCCGGCGGCTTCAGCAACAACCAGCAGGTGCGCATCAAATTGCCAGGCAAGCTCGGCAAAGCGGCCAAGACCATGAAGATGATGGGCATGGGTGATCAGGTCGATCAGCTCGAAACCGGCATGAACAAGGCCGCCGAGGCCGCCGTACCGCAGGCCCAGGCGATCCTGGTCGACGCGGTGAAGAAAATGACCGTGAGCGACGCCAAGGGCATTCTCTCCGGCGGCAAGGACTCGGCCACCCAATACCTGAACACCAGCAGCCGCGAGCAGATCCGCGCCAAGTTCCTGCCCATCGTCAAGAGCGCCACCGACCAGATCGGCCTGGCCCAGCAGTACAACAGCCTAGCCGGCAAGGCCTCTGCTTTCGGCGCCCTCGACGCCAAGAGCTCGACCGTGGAAGGCTACGTCACCGAAAAAGCCCTCGACGGCCTGTTCAAGATGATCGCCGACCAGGAAGCCAGCATTCGCGACAACCCCACCGCCGCCGCGACCAGCATCGCCAAGAAGGTGTTCGGGGCACTGTAAGCTTCGAGCAACCACGAAAAGCGAAAGCGGGCCCCGTGCGCGCCTTCGCTTTTTCATTTCCAGGCCTGTTAGCAGCCATGGTCAGCTAGCAGGCCGTTGAAAAACGTAGGTGAGGCAGGAAAGACAAGGCAAAAACGGCCGAAAAAGCGGAGTTTACAAGCTGTAAATGAGCATTTTGAGGCCGTTTTTAACGCAGGATTGCCAACGCAGGTAGTTTTTCAACAGCCTGCTAGCCCTTGAGCGCCTTCTTCGCATACACGTCATAACGGCTCGATTTACCTTCCAGCGCATGGCTCGGCTTGGCACCTTCGATGATCGGCGCCTTGCGCGGGCGCTTGACCACTACCCGGTGGCTGGCCAGGGCCAGGGCGGCGGCGAGCAGCGCCGGGGCGTCGAGATCGTCGCCGACCAAAGGGCGGAACAGGCGCATTTCCTTCTTCACCAGGGCGCTCTTGTCACGATGGGGGAACATCGGGTCGAGATAGATCACCTGGGGCGCCTCGCCCTGCCAGGCGGCCATCAGCTCGATGGCGTTACCGCAATGCAGCGTCATCCGCGCGGCGATGGGAGCGACCTCGGCATCCCGCAGCGCGCGGCCCAAGCCATCCTCAAGCAGCGCAGCAATGATTGGCTGACGTTCGATCAGCTTCATCTCGCAGCCGAGGCTGGCGAGTACGAAGGCATCGCGCCCCAGGCCCGCCGTGGCATCCAGTACCGTGGGGCGCACGCCCGGCTGGATGCCAACAGCCTTGGCGATCATCTGCCCACTGCCGCCGCCGAACTGGCGCCGATGCGCCACCGCCCCCTCGACGAAGTCGACCCTCACCGGCCCCGGTGCCTGAGGCCCCAGATCGACCATCTGCAACCCATGGTCACCGACCTGCAAGGCGAACTCCGCCTCACCGTCGAGCGGCAACGCCAGGCGCGACGCCCACGCCTGCGCAGCCTCGGCAAAGGCTGGAGCCAGGGCTTGGATACGGATGGCAACGGACTGGTCGGTCATGGGCGCGCGCTCGGCAGCAACGGGAAACGGCGCGCATTGTGCCAGAGCCACGCATTGGCCGCTGTCGCCGTTTGCCTGTGGAATTTTTCAGGCCGGGCCTGAAACAACCGCCCACAACGGCTGTCACATGCGGCCTTTCCCACGCTTTGCGGCACCGTGCACACTGGCGCGCTGCCGCCTGGATGGAAGCGTGCACCGGCACCAGGCAATGGATTAAAGTAGGCGCCCGTTCGCCGCCCAGGCGACCCGTCAGTCCCCTTCCAGGAAGCAAGTCGATGGAACATCGTGAGGCGCTGCTCGCCCTGAGGCATTTTCTCGCCAGCCAGATTCTCGGCCAGGAAAAACTCCTCGACCGCCTGCTCATCGCCCTTCTCGCCGACGGCCACATGCTGGTCGAGGGCGCACCGGGCCTGGCCAAGACCAAGGCGATCAAGGAACTGGCCGAAGGTATCGAGGCCGAATTCCACCGCATCCAGTTCACCCCCGACCTGCTGCCGGCCGACATCACCGGCACCGAGATCTACCGCCCGGAAACCGGCAGCTTCGTGTTCCAGCAGGGGCCGATCTTCCATAACCTGGTGCTGGCCGACGAGATCAACCGCGCGCCAGCCAAGGTCCAGTCCGCCTTGCTCGAAGCCATGGCCGAACGCCAGGTCTCGGTCGGACGCAGCACCTATGACCTGTCGCCGCTGTTCCTGGTCATGGCCACGCAGAACCCCATCGAGCAGGAAGGCACCTACCCGCTGCCCGAGGCCCAGCTCGATCGTTTCCTGATGCACGTGAAGATCGGTTTCCCCGACGCCAGCGTGGAGCGCAAGATCCTCGCCCAGGCTCGCGGCGATGCGCTCAACGGTGAAGCCAAGCCCGAGCACCGGGTGACCCAGCAGGCGATCTTCGCCGCGCGCAAGGAAATCCTCGGCCTCTATATGGCCGATGCGGTGGAGGAATACCTGGTGCAGCTGGTCATGGCCACGCGCACCCCGGCCAAGTTCGACGCCGAGCTGGCCGAGTGGATCGCCTACGGCGCCAGCCCGCGTGGCTCCATCGCCCTGGACCGCTGCGCCCGCGCCCACGCCTGGCTGGCCGGGCGTGATTTCGTCAGCCCGGAAGACATCCAGGCGATGCTGTTCGACACCCTGCGCCATCGCATCATCCTGTCGTTCGAGGCCGAAGCCGCCGGCATCGACCAGGACCGGGTGATCCAGCGCATCCTCGATGTGGTCGCGGTCGCCTGAGGCAGGCGCCAGCAGCATGAACGTCCAGCCCACGCCGCCCGGTATCCGGGTCAGTCTCGCCGAGCTGATCGAGATGCGTCATCGCGTGCACGAAGTCCATCTGTTTTCGACCCCGGCGCGGCGCAGCCCGCTGATCGGCCTGCACCATTCGAAGCTGCGCGGCCGTGGCGTCGACTTCGACCAGGTGCGCGTCTACCAGGCTGGCGACGACGTGCGCACCATCGACTGGCGGGTCACCGCGCGCACCCAGGAACCGCACACCAAGATGTTCCATGAGGAGCGCGAGCGGCCGATCTTCATCATGGTCGAGCAAAGCCGACGGCTGTTCTTCGGCTCCGCCCTGCAATTCAAATCCGTGCTCGCGGCCCAGGCCGCCGCACTGATCGGCTGGGCCGCCCTCGCCCACAACGACCGCATCGGCGGCCTGGTCTTCGGCGACGCCGAGCATCACGAAATAAAGCCACGGCGCAGCAAGCAGAGCCTGCTGCAACTGCTCAACCGCCTGGCACGGGCGAACCAGGCGCTGCACAGCGAATCGCCTGGTGAGCGCGATACCTTCGGCCTGGCTCTGCGTCGCGCCCGTGAAGTGCTGCGTCCCGGCAGCCTGGCGATCATCCTGTGCGACGAACGCGCCCTGAACGATGCCGCCGAGCAACAGCTCAGCCTGCTCGCCCGGCATACCGACCTGTTGCTGCTGCCGCTGTCCGACCCTCTGGACCATGCCCTGCCCGCCGCGGGCCTGCTGCGCTTCGCCGAACGTGGCGCACAACTGGAGCTGGACACCCACAACGCCGACCTGCGCAGCAGTTATCAGGGCCAGGCCGAACAGCGCCAGGCCCGCTGGCAGCGCCTGGCCCAGAAACTCGGTGTGCCGCTGATGCCGCTATCGACCACTGCCGAACTGGTCGAGCAATTGCGCGAACACCTCAACCCGGGGCGCCGCTCGTGAGCCCACTCGACCAGTTGCAACCGACCATTGCCCCGCCCGCGATCAGCGCCTGGCCGCCAGCACCGGGCTGGTGGCTGCTGCCGATCCTCCTGGCGCTGCTGCTCTGGGGGCTGTGGCTGCTGCGCCGACGCCTGCCGCGACGCCGTCGCCATGCCCCTGCGGAACAACCACTCGACGCGCTGCGCCTGGCGGCGCTGGATGAACTGAAAACCTTGCAGCGACCTTATGACGGTCAGCAGGCCGGGCCCTGGCTGCAGCAACTCAACGCGTTGCTCAAGCGCCTGTGCCGCGCCCATTACCCGCAGTACAACAGCCATACCCTCAGTGGCCGGGCCTGGCTGGCGTTCCTCGACACACGCTGCACCGCCGCGGGCCTGACCCGCTGGATGGTGCTGGTCGAAGGCACCTATCGCGGCAACTGCATCCTCGACGACAAGGCCATCGATGGCTTGCAGCAGTCCGTCGAAACCTGGATTCGCAAACATGTTTGAGTTCGCCTGGCCCTGGATTTTCCTGCTCGCGCCACTGCCGTGGCTGCTGCGCCAGATCCTGCCAAGCGCGGACAGCGGCGAGGCGGCGCTCAAGGTCAGCTTCCTCAATGAACTCGAAGGGCTCAGCGGCCGGCGCGCCCGCGCCAACCTGTCGGCCTGGCGCCAGCAGGTTCCATTCCTGCTGCTCTGGTTGCTGCTGCTGACAGCCGCCGCGCGGCCACAATGGGTCGGCGAACCGTTGCCGCTGCCGACCAGCGGTCGCGACCTGCTGCTGGCGGTGGACGTGTCCGGCTCGATGTCCTACGCCGACATGCGCTGGAACGACAAACCGACCTCGCGCCTGGAACTGGTGCGCAACCTGTTCGGCGACTTCGTCGAAGGACGCCACGGCGATCGCGTCGGCCTGATCCTGTTCGGCAGCCGCGCCTACCTGCAGTCACCGCTGACCTTCGACCGGCGCACCGTACGCGCCTGGCTCGACGAAGCGGTGATCAACATCGCCGGCCCGCAGACCGCCATCGGCGATGCGATTGGCCTGGCGGTCAAGCGCCTGCGTGAACGCCCCGCCGACAGTCGCGTGCTGGTGCTGATCACCGACGGTGCCAACAATGCGGGGGAGATCGACCCGCTTACCGCCGCCCGCCTGGCCGCCGAGGAGCACGTGAGGATCTACACCATCGGCATCGGTGCCGACCCGCAGAAGAGCGGCGTGATGGGTATGCTCGGCCTCAACCCCGGCGTCGACCTGGACGAGCCGACCCTGACCGCCATCGCCGAACAGACCGGCGGCAGCTACTTCCGCGCCCGCAGCGGCGACGAGCTGAAAGATATCGAAAGCACCCTGGACCAACTCGAACCGGCCCTGCAGAACCCGACCAACAGCCGGCCAGCCCAGGCCCTCTACAGTTGGCCGCTGGCCGTGGCGCTGCTGCTCAGCCTGCTGCTGGTGGCCCGGCAGGTCTGGCCGCACGGCTGGCAAGACCTGCTCGGCCGGATCAGGAGGCGTAGCCGATGGACGTGATCTGGCCACACTGGTTGCGCCCGCTCTGGCTGTTACTACTGCCCTTGCTGGTCTGGCTGTTCTGGCGCATCTGGCATCGCGAGCGGCGCAGCGGCAGTTGGCAACTGTTGCTGCCTGCGGCCTTCCAGGCGGTCCTGCTCAGTGGCGGCAACCAGCGCCAGAGCCGCCTGCCCTGGATCGCCCTCGGCCTGGCCTGGCTGCTGGCCCTGCTGGCCCTGCTCGGCCCGAGCTGGCAGCGCATCGAACAACCGAGCCAGAAACGCGCCGATCCGCTGGTGATCATTCTCGACCTGTCCTCGACCATGCTGGCCAAGGACGTGCCGCCCAATCGCCTGGAACAGGCCAAGCGCAAGCTGCTCGACCTGATCCAGGCACGCGCCGAGGCGCAGACCGCCATCGTCGTCTTCGCCGGCAGCGCCCACACCCTGATTCCATTGTCCGACGACCTGGCCACCACCAATAACCTGCTGGAAGCGATCAGGCCCTCGATCATGCCCTCCCCCGGGCGCCGCGCCGACCTTGGCGTAACCCGCGCCATCGAACTGCTCAAGCAGGGCGCCCAAGGCCGTGGGCGTCTGCTGCTGATCGGCAGCGAACTCAGCGACGAAGAACGCCAGGGCATTCGCCAGGCCCTCGCCGGTCACTCGAACAAACTGAACATCCTCGGTATCGGCACGGCCCAGGGCGCGCCCATCGAAAGCGACGACGGCAGCCTGATGAAAGACGCCAGCGGCAACATCCTCCTGCCACGCCTGGACGAACAAGGCTTGCGCCGTTTCGCCGACGAAGTCGGAGGGCGCTATCGCACCATCGCCTTCGACGACCGCGACCTGAAAAGCCTGGGCCTGCTCGATGGCCCCCGCAGCCTGCGCGAAGATGGCGAACCGACGCGCCTGAGCGCCTGGGCCGACCAGGGCTACTGGCTACTCCTGCCCCTGCTGTTGCTGGCCGCCTGCGCTGGCCGGCGGGGCTGGCTGTTCTGCCTGCCACTGCTGGTGCTGCTGGCCCCTCGCCCTTCTTATGCCTTCGAGTTCGACGACCTGTGGCTGCGCCCCGATCAGCAGGGGCAGCGCCTGCTCCAGGCAGAAAAGCCCAAGGAGGCCGCCAGCCGCTTCGAAGACCCGCAATGGCAAGGCGAAGCCCTCTACCGCGCCGGCGATTACCCGGCGGCGGCCGCGCGCTTCGCCCAGGGCGACAGTGCTGCCGCCCACTACAATCGCGGCAACGCCCTGGCCAAGAGCAACGAGCTGGAAGCAGCCATCGACGCTTACGACCAGGCCTTGGAACAACAACCCGACCTGCTGCCCGCACGACAGAACAAGGCCCTGGTCGAACAGCTCCTGCAACAGCAGAAACAGCAGCAGAAGCAGAATTCACAGCAGCAGGACCAACAGCAGTCTTCAGCGCCGCAACAACAGCAGAACGATAAGCCGCAGCCATCGCAGCAGCCCAAAAGCGATCAGTCGCAACCAAACGACGAAGGCCAGACCGGGCAGAAGCAGCCTCAGGATCAGGACCGCCAGGGCCAGCAGACGCCCCAGCAGCCCCAGGCAAAACCTGAGAACAACGAAGCCCAGCAACAGCCTGCCCAGAGCGGCGAGCAATCTCAGGACGCCCCGAAACCCGCTCGGGCCGAAGCTGGCGAAGCCCTCAGCGACGAACGCCGCGACGCCCTGGAACAATGGTTGCGGCAAATCCCCGACGAGCCGGGCGAATTGCTGCGGCGCAAGTTTCTCTACGAACAGCAACGCCGCCAGGAACAGAACCGATGACTCGCCTGTTTTGCGCACTACTCCTCAGCCTGCTGGCCCTGCATGCCAGCGCGCAGACCCTGACCGCCTCGGTGGATCGCGAACATCTCGGCGAAGGTGAAAGCCTCGAACTGACCCTGCAATCGGATGACGCCACGGTGTTCGGCAAGCCCGACCTCGCGCCCCTGCAGCCACAATTCGACATCCTCAGCACGCGCCAGGAAAACAACCTGTCCACCTATGGCGGACGCAGCCAGGCGACCACGCGCTGGATCATCACCCTGATGCCCAAGCAGAGCGGCTTCGTGATCATCCCGCCACTCAAGCTCGGCGAGGCCAGCAGCCAGCCGATCAAACTGGAAATCACCCAGGCCAATGCCCAGCGCGGCAGCGACAAACTGGCGCCGATCTTCATCGACGCCAGCCTCGATGCCGAGAGTGTCTACGTCCAGGCCCAGGCGCAACTGACCCTGCGCATCTACTCCTCGCCGGACCTGACGATCAGCGACCGCAGCCTGACCCAGCTCCTGATGCCAGACGCCCGCATCGAACAGCTCGGCGAACCCGACAACTACCGCAAGACCCTCAACGGCACGCCCTACGACGTCATCGAACTGCATTATTCGATCTTCCCGCAGAAGAGCGGCCGGTTGACCATTCCGTCACAGACCTTCAGCGCCAACGTGATGCAGAGCGCCCCAGCGAACGACCTCTACAATCCGTTCAGCCCGCGCTACGGGCGCATGCATCAGGTCAAGTCACCGGAAATCCCGTTGACGGTCAAAGCCAAGCCAGCCGACTATCCGGCCGACGCGCCGTGGCTGCCGGCCAGTTCCCTGAGCCTGTCGGAAAGCTGGAGCCCGGAGCCGGACAAAGTCCGTACCGGCGACTCGTTGACCCGCAGCGTGACCCTGCGCGCCGAGGGCCTGTCCAGCGCCCAGTTGCCGCCGCTGCCCACCAGCCAGGCCGATGGCTTGCGGCGTTATCCCGACCAGCCCAAACTGAGCAACGAAAGCAAGGAACGCAGCATCATCGGCATCCGCGAGGACCGCGAAGCGCTGGTGCCCAGCCGCAGTGGTCGTATCGAGCTGCCCGAGTTGCAGGTGGTGTGGTGGAACACCCAGCAGGACAAGCTGGAACGTACCAGCCTGCCCGCGCGCACCCTGGAAGTTGCCGAGAACCCGGCCCTGGTTGCCGAGGCACCGGTCGAAACGGCGCCTGCCACGGTAGTCGAAGGCCCGCCACTCTGGCCCTGGCAACTGGCTTGCCTGGTGCTGACCCTGACCACGCTGCTCGGCTTCGGCCTGTGGTGGCACGCGCGCCGCCAGCCAGCGATCCTGCCCACGGCACAAAGCGGCCCCAGCCCACGCACCCTGCTCGACGACCTCAAGCGCGCCTGCCAGGCCAACGACACCCAGGCCACCCGTCAGGCCCTCGATGCCTGGGCGCGCCAGCAGCCGGAAACCCTGGCCGACATGGCCGCCCGCTTCGCCCCGCTCTCCGAGGCGCTGGACGGCCTCAACGGCTCGCTCTACAGCGAAACCGGCCAGCACTGGCAAGGCACGCAACTCTGGGAAGCGATCCGCACCCTGCCACCGCTGGAAACACCGCAGCACCAGAGCGAGCCGAGCCCGCTGCCGCCGCTGTATCCGCGTTAAACACGTCGATAGAAACGCCAGGAGCTGAAAGGCCGAGCGACAGAAAAATCACCAAGTCCTCTCGTCCAGTCTTCGGTATTTTGCACTGGCAGTTTTGAGGCAAGAGCGGATGCTCGTGCGATGACCACGCGGTGTGTTTAGCCGTCATTCCCGCGCAGGCGGGAACCCAAAAAAGCGCTTCTGGATTCCCGCCTTCGCGGGAATGACGGGGGAATAACGAATGTCCGCAGTTGCCTCATAGCAGGCACTTCTGCCAAAACGGAAACAGCCCCCCAGAGCCTCAGTTCTCGTAGCGCAAGGTAATCGCGAAGTTGCGCGGCGCGCCGAAGTAGTTGCCACCACTGCTGTCGTACACCGACGAGTAGTACTTCTTGTCGAAGGCATTGTTCAGGTTGAGCTGCACACTGACACTGTCGCTGACCCTGTAGTGAGCATTGAAGTCCACGAGGTTGTAGGCGCCCTGCTCGACCGCGCCACGATAGATGCGGCTCTGGTGGTAGACGTTGCCGCCCACGCGCCAATCCTGCAGCGGTCCGCGTAGCTGATAGGTACTCGCCAGCTTGAACAGGCGTTGCGGGCCGGTTTCGGTGGCGTAGAGGGTGCCCTTCTTGGTCCCGGTGACATATTCCGGGTGGCTGTAGGTGTAACCGAGCACACCATTCCAGCCCGACAGGATCTCGCCACTGACCTCCACATCGAAGCCACGGTTGCGCACTTTGCCGCCCTCCTCGTAGCAACGCGAGGATCGGCCAGGGCCACAGACTCTCGGCGAGCCCACCACTTCATCCGGCATATGGGCGAGGTCGACCTGGAACAGGGCGATAGCAGTATTCAGGCGACCGTCGAGGAACTCATTCTTCAAGCCCACTTCGTAGTTGCTGCCAGTCATCGGTTGGAGCAGTTTGTTGGCTACGTCGTAGTTGTCTTGCAGCTTGTAGATTTCGGTGTAGCTGGCATACAGCGAAGTGGCCTCATCGAGGTCGTAGACCACACCGGCGTAGGGAATCAGCTTGGCGTTCTCGGTGAAACGGTCACTCTCATCCGGCCCTTTGGACTCGTAATCCACCCAGCTCATGCGGCTACCGGCAATCAGGTGCAGGTCGTCGAGCGGGTTCAGGCGTACGGCGCCATAAAGCCCCTCGTCTTTGCGCGTGTTGCGGTAGGCCATGCGCTCATAGGCATAGACCGGCGCGGGCACCGTTGCGGGATCGTAGGTCGGAATATCGACGGTGATCGAGTTGGCGTTGTAGCGCGATTCGTTGATCAGCCGGTCACGCCGGGCGCTGGCACCGAACACCAGCTCATGCTTGCGCCCGAGCAACTCGAAACGGCCATTGAGCGTGGCGTCGATGCTGGTCTGTGCCTGATCGTACTTGGTGTCGTTGGTGTAGAGCAGTGTGTTATCACCGGCCTGATGGTAGCCGTAGAACGCCAGGAAGTCGGCATTGGACCAGGTCGTGCTGGCGTTCACGGTCAGCTTCCAGTCGTCATTGAACTGATGCTTCACGTCCGCGAAGAGTGTGCGATTCAGCTTGTTCAGATGGTTCCAGTCGGCCGCCATGGAGGTCGAGCGCGAGAACGGATAAAAGCTGCCATCACTGCGTGTTGGCAAGCCGCCCCAGTCATAACCATCGTGATAGTCCCTCTGCAACACAGTGCCCAGGCTGACGGTGGTCGAGTCGCTCAGATCAGCCTCACCGATGGCATAGAACAGTTGATTGTCCTTCTCGGCACGATCGACGTAGCTGTTACCGGTGTTGTAGAGCACTACGGTACGTCCGCGTAGCGTGCCCTGCTCGTTCAACGGCCCGCCCACATCGACCTGGGCACGGTAGTTGTCCCAGGAACCGGCGCTCACCTCAGCCTTCAGCTTGTAGCTGTCGGTCGGCCGCTTGCGCACCAGGTTGATCGCCGCTGACGGATTGCCAGCGCCCTGTAACAGGCCATTGGCGCCACGAACGACTTCCACCCGGTCGTAGATGGCCATGTTGTTGCCGGACAGCACGTCCATGGAGAAGTCTTCGGAGATACTGCTCGGCACACCGTCGAACTGCAGGTCGCTGACCTGGAAGCCCCGTGAGTAATACAAAGGCCGCTCGGTGCCGTAGCCTTTGACGGTGTTCACCCCCGTCGCCGCTTTGACCACGTCCTCCAGGGATTGCATGTTCTGGTCGTCCATCTGCTGGCGCGTCACTACGCTGACCGATTGCGGCGTTTCCCGCAGCGACAGGCCGAGCTTGGTCGCCGTGCTGGTCAGGCCGGTGGTGTAGGAACCGGTATCTTCGGTGGTCGCGCCCAGCAGCGTTCCACCCACGGTGGTAGCGCCCAGTTCCAGCGCGCCCTGTTCAGCGGCCGGGTACAGATTCCAGGTGCCGCCTGGCGTGACGCCCAGGCGCAAGCCGCTGCCCTGCAAGGCCTGCTCGACAGCCTGTTGCTCGGTCATTTCGCCCTGGATGGCAGGCGCTTGTTTACCACGCAGCAGTTCGGGCGTTACCGACAGCACATGGCCGGTTTCCCGGGCGATGCGGCTCAGGGTTTCGCCCAGGGGCGCGGCGGGAATGTCGAAGACCTGGCGCGCGCCCTCGGCCAGGGCATAGGGAGACAGGCTGCTGCCGAGTGCGATGGCCAGGGCAAGCAGGTTGGGACGAAGCGATGTGAATGACATGAAGGTTGGCTCGTTATGGTTACTTCACAACGAGGACACCCGAAATGCGAAACACCCTCATGCGTTATTGCACATCGATACGGGTCAGCCAGAAACCCATGGTTTCGACACGGATCGGCAAGGTCTCGGCCAATGAGCGCAAGGTCCTGTCCACGTCATCCAGCGGGAAGGTGCCATAGACACGAATCCGCGCCGCCTCAGGACTGACACGCAACAGGCCGGTGCGGTAAGGACGCAGGGCGGCGATCAGGTCGCCCAGCGGCTCATCGCGCATTTCGATACGCCCTTCCAGCCAATCCACACACGTGCGCAGCGAAGGTTCGACGAACGTTCCGCCCTGACGGTCGAAACGCAGTGCCTGGCCACTTTCGACACGCAGCGCAGCCCCCATTTCAGGCGTCATCAACACACTGTGTTGCTGCACCACGACCAGGCTCGAACCCGCCTCTTGGATCACCGTGAAACGCGTGCCCAGCGCACGCACTTGCCCCTCGCGGGTCATGACGATGAACGGCCGATTCACGTCAGCGGCGACGTCGACCTGCAACTCGCCCGCGCGTAATACGACGACACGCTGCTGTCCATCGAAGCGCAGATCGACAGCACTGCGTGCATTCAGGCTCAACTGGCTACCGTCAGCCAACGTGAATCGGCGACGCTCACCGGTAGAGGTGCGCCTATCGGCAAGCAGGTCCCCCAGGGGAGCCGCACGATTGGCCAAAGCAAGCCCCCCCGCTCCGAGCAGCACCAGCGCCAACCCCTTCCCCATCATGCTACGGCGCGACAATTGCGGCCCTGCGATCAAGGCCCGGCTCGCCATACGGGTGTGGCCTGGTTGCAGTTGCTCGATGCCTTGCAGGTCTGCCAAGGGCGCACTCAACAGACCGTTGACTCGCTGCCAGGCAGCCTGCTGCTGCACACCACTCGCCAACCATTGCTCGAATGCCTGCTGGATCGCTTGCTTGTCCGTCGCATTCTCAAGGCGCAGCAACCAATCCACCGCTTCAGCGTTGAAGCGGTCATCCGTTTTGTCGCTCATTCGGGGCGCTCGCTCAAACAGTGCAAGTAGGCACGGCGCAGATCACGCTCCACGGTGGCCAAAGACAGGTTCAATTGTGCAGCGATAACAGACTGGGAAAGACCTTCCAGGCGATGCAGGATAAATACGTGGCGGGCACGAACGGGGAGCCCATCCAGAAGCCGGTCGATCTGTTCGAGCGCTTCACGTACCAGCAGGCGCTCTTCTTCGCCGAGCACACAACCATCGACCTGCTGCGCCAGCTCTTCGAGATAGGCCCGCTCCAGTGCACGACGACGAAACAGGTTGATCAACAGACGCCGGGCGACAGTAGCGAGAAAGGCACGCGGCTCCTTGAGGCTGGGCAACTGCGGTGCGCCAAGCGCCCTGAGAAAGGTGTCCTGGGCCAAGTCGGCAGCATCGTCCGGGCATTGCACACGGCGATAGATCCAACTCCGCAGCCAGCGATGATTGGCGCTGTAGAGTTCGGCGAGGTTCGAGCGTGAATCGGCGGAGTCGGACAAGACGGCACCATGCACCAATGGTAATTACTCTCATTATCTACACGGCAGCACCAGACGCACAATCCCGGATAGCCGCTACGCGACATCGCCGTGGGCATTCGCTACTGCGTTTCGATAGACTCCCAGCTTCTTCGATTCACCGGAGCAGGCATGGAAAACCTCACCACCGTCGAACTCAAGGCATTCGTTCCGGCTAGGGATTTCGAGCGCTCCAAAGCCTTCTACCAGGCCCTCGGTTTCCAGATGCCCTGGAGCGATGAGCAACTGGCCTACTTTCACCACGGCAGTTGCAGCTTCCTGCTACAGAACTACTACGTCGAAGAACTGGCAAAGAACTTCATGATGCATTTGCTGGTCGAGGATGTGGAGGCCTGGTGGCGCCACGTCACCACTGAAAATATCGCCGAGCGTTTCGAGGTGCGCCTGTTGCCACCGGAAGATCGCCCGTGGGGCATGCGTGATTTCGTGATCGACGATCCAGCGGGTGTGCTCTGGCGGATTGGGCAGAACATTTGATCCGGTAGCAATTCGTCGATGGCGGAACGAGACGTGCAGGATCGCTAAACGAGACCGATCCTGAAAAACACACCCTTGCTCCAGACGCCCAGCCATTGCTGCCCGTCTATTTCACGGGGCACGGCCAATTCGACCAGTTGATAGAACACGTTGCGATGCACCAGCGCTTCGAGGTTGCTGCGCACCAGCAGGTAGGGCGAAGGTTCCTCGGTGTCGGGATCTATCTCGACCCGCAACGGATGTTCGGCGCTCGCCTCGATAAACTCGTCGACATTGCTGGTGAAGCGCAGCACCTGCCGCTCGCCCTGCCCTTCGACCTCGAGCAGCACCGCGACGAAAGGCGCGTCGTCGACCTTGATGCCGACCTTTTCCACTGGCGTAACCAGGAAGTAATCGTCGCCATCACGGCGAATGATGCTGGAAAACAGCTTGACCATCGGCTTGCGCCCGATGGGCGTCCCCAGGTAATACCAGGTGCCATCGCGGGCGATGCGCATGTCGATATCGCCACAGAAATCCGGATTCCACAGGTGCACCGGCGGCAGGCCCTTTTCCGTCTTGGGAATCTGCGCCAGCAGGTCGTTGGCCTGGCTCATCGTCTACTCCAGGGAAAGTATCGACGGCCAGTATGCCCAATCAACGCGAAGGCTGGCCAACGCCGAGCAGCCTCTGGGCATATTGATCGAATGGCTGGTGCAGCAAATCCTGGGGCGCATTGTCGTACATCGTCAGAATCCCACCGCGATTGCGGATACGCGCGTTATCGACCATATAGCGGGTGTTGGTCTCGATCAGCATCAACTGGATGACGCTGGTGTCGACGCCAAGACGGTCCAGCGCCTCTTCGTCCTCCCATTCCTCCATATTGCCGATGCGGTCATCGGCTGCGGCGAAGCGGGTGTAGAGCAAGTAGTGGGCGCCGACTGTACGCGCCTCGTTCATTGCCGCGTCCAGGCCTTCGGGCCCGGCCGCACGACGCACCAGCGGGAAGTATTCGACGAAGGCCTTGAACGCTTCCTCCGCGACGACGTTGGGCCTGGGGTAGCTCTTGCCCGGCGGAACGAACGGGCTCTGGGCGATGAACACGAAGGAGTCAGGCTGCAATCTCAAGTTATTCGAGCGGCGCGTATCGCTGTGGTCCAGCACGCCGGCATCACGCAGGTGATACTCGGCACTCGAGGCCATGTCGCTGACGTTCATGCAGCCACTCAATGCGGTCAGCGCCAGGGTCAGGAAAAAGCTACGCATCGAAGGTCCTCCAGGGCCGGCGACGGAAAACCGGCAGATAGCACCTCAATGCAGCTTCCGCGCCAATCAGCCGCCGATGATCTTCATGATCGTTGCACCGCCTGAAAATGCCACCTCCTGCTTGTCGCCAAGCGCTCGAACCAGCAGGCGCTGCAAGGCCGGGAAGGCCTCATGACGCGGCTTGTCCAGCAGGTCGCCGATGTAGTGGCGGTTACTCGACGACAGGCAACCATGCAGCCAGCCGGTCGAAGACAGGCGCAGGCGCGAGCAGGTCCGGCAGAACGGTACGCTCTCATTGGCGATGACACCGAAGAAGCCTCGACCGGGGATTTCATAGCGCTGCGCCGTGGCATCCAGCGGTGCGGATGCCTGGACGTAGGTATGGCGCTCGGCGATCAGCGCCAGCAGGTCGTCGAGGCCGAAGAACTGTTGCTGGAAACCATTGGCATCGCGCGCCAGATGGCCCATGCGCATCAGTTCGATGAAACGCAGTTCGAAGCCCCTTTCCAGGCAGTAGTCGAGCAACGGCAGCACCTGGTCATGGTTATGTCCATGCAGCGGCACCATGTTGACCTTGATCTTCATTCCCGCTGCCGCGGCTTCGTCCAGCCCGCGCAGCACAGTGGCAAGGTCGCCGCCTCGGGCAATGCCGCGAAAGCGCTCGGCGTCGAGGGTATCGAGGGACACGTTCAGACGGCGCAAGCCGTTATCCAGCAACACCGGCAGCTTGCGCGACAACAATTGGCCGTTGCTGGTCAGGCTGATGTCGTCCAGGTCCAGGCGAGCGACCTGGGAGAGAAAGTCGTCGAACTTAGGGCTGATCAGCGGCTCGCCGCCGGTGATACGCAGGCGTTCGATACCCGCCGCCTCGATCAGGTAGGCGACACCGCGCACTAGGGCATCGGCCGACAGCTCGTCCTGCGCCGCCACCAGCCGCTTGCCGTTGGGCACGCAGTAGGTACAGGCGTAGTTGCAGGCGGCGGTCAGGCTGACACGCAAATTGCGAAAACGTCGGCCTTGGCGATCAACGATCATGGCATGCTCCAGCGATATATGTGGCGCAGTATATCGCTGTTGCAGGCCGCGCAGAATCGACGCTAGACGCCTGGAACGAACTCAGATGGCCGGTGTTTCCGGGTCGCGCTTGCGCTTGTTGCCCATGCGCACGCCGATGTCCATGAGGAACTGGAAGAAACCTTCCTGATCCTCCAATACATTGCTCCAGAACGGCGAGTGATACAGGGCCACGGCCCCGTGCACCAGCGCCCAGGCCGCGCAGTAATGGAAGTACGGCGGCACGTCTTCGAGCTTGCCCTCGGCGATGCGCCCCTTGATCAGCAGGGTCAGCCGCTCGAAGTTGGAGGCGCGGATCGAATGAAGCTGCTCGACCATCTCCGGCACCTGATTACCCTTGACCACTTTCTCTTCGAGGCGGTCGAACAGACGGTAACGCTGCGGGTCGCGCATGCGGAACTCGAAGTAGGCGCGCGACAACGCCTCCTTGTCACGGTCGACATCGGCGGAATGCAGCAGCGTGTTCAGGTCCTGTTCGTAGTCGAGCATCAGGCGCAGGTAGATTTCCGCCTTGGACTTGAAGTGCTTGTAGATGGTGCCTTTGCCAATGCCGACGGTATCGGCAATCATCTCGACCGTAACGCTGTCTTCGCCCTCCTCAAGGAACAGCTTCAACGCGGTATCGAGGATCTCTTGCTCACGGCGGCGGAATTCACGGACTTTGCGTGGTTCTTTATTCATAAAGTGACTGCGAGAAGTAACTTTGAAGTTTCCAATTATGCCTACTCGGCATCAAATTGCACGGATCATTAGCCCTTATGTCGGAATTTGCCCACGAATTTCCGCAGGTTCCCGGCCTGCGCTATCTCAATCACGCAGCCGTGGCGCCCTGGCCAAAGCGCACGGCAGACGCGGTCAAGGCCTTCGCCGAGCAGAATGTACTGATCGGCGCACGCGATTATCCGGACTGGCTGGTGCTGGAAAATCGCCTGCGTGAGCGTCTCAGACAACTGCTCAACGCCCCGAGCAAGGCCGATATCGCCCTGGTCAAGAATACCTCGGAGGCCTTGTCCTTCGTGGCCTTCGGCCTGGACTGGCAAGCCGGTGAGCAGATCGTCATCAGCGACGAGGAGTTTCCTTCCAATCGCGTCGTTTGGGAGGCCCTAGCCCCGCTCGGCGTCGAAGTCATTCAGGTCAGCCTGCGCGGCGACGATCCCGAGGCAAACCTGTTGGCCGCCTTTACCCCACGAACGCGCCTGCTGGCGATCAGTGCCGTGCAGTACGCCAGTGGCCTGCGCCTGGACCTGCAGCGCCTCGGCGAAGGCTGTCGCCAGCACGATGTGCTGTTCTGTATCGATGCCATCCAGCAACTCGGTGCCCAGGTTTTCGACGTGCAGGCCAACGGCTGTGCATTCGCCATGGCCGACGGGCACAAATGGATGCTCGGCCCGGAAGGACTCGGTGTGTTCTATTGCCGCGCCGATCTGCGCGCACGATTGAAACTGCATGAATACGGCTGGCACATGCTGGAGAACGCCGGCAACTACGACAGCCAGGCCTGGCAGCCCGCGCGCAGCGCCAGACGCTTCGAGTGCGGCAGCCCCAACATGCTCGGGGCCATGGCCCTGGAGGCCAGCCTGTCGCTGCTCGAAGAAGTCGGCATGCCCCAGGTGGAAAGCGCCATCGAGGCCCGTATCGAGTATCTGCAACAGGGCCTGCAACGTATCGCCAACATTCGTCTGCACAGCCCACTGCAAGCCGAACGCCGTGCCGGCATCATCACTTTCAGCCTCGATGGCAGGAGCAATCAGGAGCTGTTCGCAGCGCTGAAGGAACGGCAGGTGGTCTGCGCCCAACGCGGTCCCGGCGTGCGCTTCTCGCCACACTTCTACACGCCATTTGCCGTGCTGGATGAAGCCCTGGCCGTCATACAACAGTTCGCAGGCGCCTGAGTGCTCAGCAGGCTCGCCAGTATTCCAAAATTGTTTAAGAAGTGAACAACAGACTGACAGGCACTGGCCATACTCAGAATGTCGGCGTGCCGCATGCCCCCCCTAAGTGCCGCGCCGGCATGGGCTACGCGTACCGTATGCCCGATTACTCCTAATGGTCTTGGCCCGGATTCATCCCCCGAGGATCCGGGCTTTTTTTGGGCATGGACTTGGGATCTGTCACCGTTTCGGCTTGAAGCTACAAGAGGGAACCGTGCTTGCGCCTGCTTCAACCCGCCACGCGGGCCAGGGGGAACAGGCGCTTGAAGTTCGCACTGGTCTGCTCGGCAAACACGTCGAAGTCCTCGCCGCGCAAGCGGGCCAGGAACTCTGCGACCTCGCGTACGTACTGCGGCAGGTTTGGCTTGCCTCGATAGGGAATCGGCGCCAGATAGGGGGAATCCGTCTCGACCAGCAGGCGATCGGCAGGCACTTGCCGGGCCACCTCGCGCAAGGCATCGGCATTGCGGAAGGTGACGATACCGGACAACGAGATATAGAAACCCAGGTCCAGCGCGGCCTTGGCCATCGCCCAGTCCTCGGTGAAACAGTGCAGCACGCCGGCCTGCGGCAAGGCCGCCTCACGCAGTAACGCCAGTGTGTCGGCACGAGCCGCGCGGGTATGCACGATCACTGGCAGGCCAGTGTGCCGGGCAGCTTGCAGGTGCAGTCGAAACGACGCCTGCTGCAACTCAGCCGCCTCGGGCTCGTAGTGATAATCCAGGCCAGTCTCGCCAATCGCCACCACATGGGGATCGTTCAGTTCGCCAAGCAACCAGTCCAGCGCGGGTTCAGCGCCGGGCTCAAGATCCAGCGGATGAATACCCACCGAACAATCCACATCGGCATAACGCGCCGCGATGCCCTTGACCGTCGCAGCGTTCTCGGCACTTACGCCAATGCACAGGAAATGGCCGACACCCTGGTTACGCGCGGCGTCCAGCGCAGCATCGAGCGAGCCGCCATGCAGGTCGAGATCGAGGCGGTCGAGGTGGCAATGGGAATCGATGAGCATGGGAATGTCTTAGGCTGGAAGAGAATCAAGTCTGTGGGCACGGCTTCCAGCTTGCCCTTACATGGTATGCGTCGGCCTGTCCGACTTCAGCGCGCCGGCCAGGTAGGTTTCGATCTTGTTGCGCGCGGTATTGTCGCCATCGTTGAACTGTACGCCGACTCCTGCGGCGCGGTTGCCCTGGGCACCTTTCGGGGTGATCCAGACGACCTTACCGGCAACCGGGATCTTCTCCGGCTCGTCCATCAGATTGAGCAGCATGAACACTTCGTCACCGAGCTTGTAGCTCTTGCTGGTCGGAATGAACAGGCCACCATTGCGGATGAACGGCATGTATGCGGCATACAGGACGGACTTGTCCTTGATGGTCAGGGACAGGATTCCGTTACGCGGGCCGAGATTGGGTGGCAAGCTCATGGATCTTCCTAAAGTCTGTTTACGACGCTCCGAGCCGGGATTCTATCTCGCAGTTGGCAGGCTTGCCCACTGCACGAGTAGCGCTTCGAGAAGCAAGACACTGTTCAGGTTGGCTTTTCCCAGGACTTTCTGGCGCTGTTGGAGCAACCAGTCCTGCATCGCCAGTAGTTTGGGCTGAGGTGTCTTGTCCGCCAGATACTGGACCACCTTGCGCATGTCTTCCAAGCCGAGGCCATTTTCGTCGCGGGTCAGTTGATAACGCAGCATCAGTTGCGCCCAGTCGCAGAACCAGTCGAACAGCATCGGCAACGGCAGCGCCTTCCAGCCTTCCGCGAGTTGGCTGGCGCCGGCCTGCTGTTTGAGCAGCTTCTTCACCCCGTCGACTACCGCAGCACGCTGATCACGCACGCCAGCCACATGCAGACGCAATGCCGTCAATGGCGAGCCTGCCGACAATGCCAGCAGCTCACTGCACTCGGCCTCGCCCAGTTCCGGCAAACGACTCTTGAGGAAAGCCTCGCTTTGCGACCTGCTCGGCAACGGACAGGCCTGCAACACGCAGCGGCTCTTGATCGTCGGCAACAAACGGCTCGGCTGATGACTGAGCAGCAACAGGATGGTTTCCCCTGCCGGCTCCTCCAGGCTTTTCAGCAATGCGTTAGAGGCAGCCAGGGTCATGTCTTCAGCGGGCGGCTCGGCAACCAGAACGACCTTGCGCCCTCCCAGTTGGGCAGTCTTGCTGACGAATGAGATCAACTCGCGGATATCGTCCACACCGACGGTTTTCTTGTCTTCCGCCGGCTTGAGCTCATAACGGTCCGGATGAGTGCCGGCAGCCAGCAAGTGGCACCCCTTGCAATCACCACAGGCATCGAGCCCCGGTTTATGGCACAGCAGGCGCGCCATCAGGCGCTCGGCCAGGTCGCGCTTGCCGATCCCGGCCGGCCCGTGCAGCAGATAGGCGTGAGCGTACTGCTGGCGGCTCGCCAACTGCTGCCAGAGGTTTTCCTGCCAGGGATAGGCCTCAGCCACGGATGCGCTCCAGAATCTCCGGCAACAGACCATCGATAGCGTGTTGTACGTCGCTCAACGTCTGGGCCGCATCCAGCACACGATAACGCTCGGCCTCCGCCGCCGCATGACGCAGGTAGGTCGCCCGGACAGCTTCGAAGAAAGCTCGCCCCTCCTGCTCGAAACGATCCAGTTTGCCCCGTGCCGCCGCGCGGGCAAGGCCGACCTCGACCGGCAGATCGAAGACCAGGGTCAGGGATGGGCGCAACGCGCCCTGGACAAAGGACTCCAGCAACGCGATCCGCGACTCGTCCAGGCCACGGCCGCCGCCTTGGTAGGCGTAGGTGGCATCTGTAAATCGATCACACAGCACCACATCGCCGCGGGCCAGGGCAGGCCGGATCACCTGGGCCAGATGCTGGGCCCGAGCGGCGAACACCAGCAGCAACTCGGTATCGCTGGCCATGTTCTCTTCGCTCGGAGCCAGGAGCAGCTCGCGAATACGCTCGGCCAGCGGCGTACCGCCTGGCTCACGGGTCAACACGACATTGAGGCCTTGCTCACGCAGGCGCTCGGCCAGGTACTCGCGGTTGGTGCTTTTACCGGCGCCTTCCGGGCCTTCGAGGGTGATGAACAAACCGCTCACGGGGTTTCCTTCTTGTCCTTGGGCTGCGGGGCCGGGCTCGATCGGTAGTCGGCACGTCGCTTCAACTGGTACTGCGCAACCGCACGATTATGTGCTTCGAGGGTATCGGAGAAGACGTGGCTACCATCCCCACGGGCAACGAAATACAGGCTCTTGCCGTCCTGTGGGTTGAGCGCAGCGTGGATGGCCTCACGCCCCACCAGGGAAATCGGCGTCGGCGGCATGCCGTCGATCTGGTAGGTGTTGTAGGGGTTCACTTCCTTCAGATGGGCACGGCTCAACTTGCCTTGGTAACGCTCGCCCAGGCCGAAGATGACCGTGGGGTCGGTCTGCAAGCGCATGCTGGAGGCCAGGCGCCGGATGAAAACCCCGGCGATCTGTGCACGCTCTTCGGGCACGCCGGTTTCCTTCTCCACCATCGAGGCCATGATCAAAGCCTCGTCGGCTTCCTTGTAAGGCAGGTCGGCAGCACGTTTCTGCCATTCCTCATCAAGCACGCGATCGAGATGCTCCTTGGCCTGCCTGAGCAGCTCGAGGTCGCTCATGCCACGGATATACCGATAAGTGTCCGGGAAGAAACGCCCTTCCGGGCTGAGCCCCGGGTAGCCAAGGCGCTCCATCAGGGCCTTGTCATCGAGTTCGGCGAGTTCCTGCTTGAGCGCCTCCTGTTTGGCCAGTGCTACGCGTACCTGACGGAAGCTCCAGCCCTCGACCAGGGTGATGCTGTATTGCACCACTTCGCCACGCACCCACATACCCAGCAGATCGCGTGCAGTCTGGCCAGGCTTGAGACGGTATTCGCCACTATGCAGGGCCTGACGGTTCAACTCCATGCGCCAGTACTGGCGCAGCCAGAAGGCGCCGTCGATTACACCATCGGCCTCCAGGCGCTTGAGCGCGCCACCAGGCGTGGAGCCAGGCGCCACGTTGATTACCTGCTCCTGATCCAGTTGCAGCGGCTGCTCCAGCGCAGCATGCAGACGCCACGCAGCGAAGCCGAGCGACAGGGCCACCAATAGCACGCAACTGGCCAAGGCCAGCAATACTTTGCGAATCACGAATCAGGAATCCAGAAGACTGCGAAGACTGGCCTGCAGTTTACGGGTCAGCGTCCCCACCGGCCAGCGCTGTTCGGCCAAGGCACGAACCGGCCAGATGCCGTAGAGGCTATTGCACAGGAAGACCTCTTCGGCAACCAGCAACTCATCGATGGGCAGGTCACGGATGGTCACAGGAATGGCCATCGCCCGTGCGCGCTCGATCAGTTCGGCGCGCATTACCCCCGCCACGCCACAACGGCTGAGGTCGGGCGTCAGCAACTCGCCATTGCGGACGATGAACAGGTTGCTGAACACACCCTCGACCACATGGCCGTGCAGATCGCACACCAAGCCTTCGGCATAGCGTGCCTCCTGCCACTCACTGCGGGCCAGTACCTGTTCGAGGCGATTAAGGTGCTTGAGACCGGCCAGCAGCGGCTGGTGAGCCAGGCGCGTGGCACAGGGAAAGAGCTCGACGCCGTCGCTCGCGTGCCCGGCCGGATAGGCTGGTGCGGGGCTCCCCTGCAGAATGCGCCGTGGCGGATTGTTCGATGCCGCATAGCCACGCTGCCCATCACCACGGGTGACGATCAATTTGGCGACGCCATCGCCCAGCAGCTCGGCGAAACGCAGCAGTTCCGCTTCGACAACGGCAAGGTCGAGGGCGATGCGCAAGCGTGAGCTGCCCTCGGCAAGGCGTGCCAGATGACGGTCCAGCAGGCGCGAACGCCCACCGCGCACAGCGATGGTCTCGAACAGTCCATCGCCGTAAGCCAGGCCACGATCCACCAGGGGCAGCTGGCTGGCCGGCTCACCGTTGATCCAGCTCGGCATCAACCCTTGAACCGGCTGAAGATCAGCGAGCCGTTGGTGCCACCGAAACCGAAGGAGTTGGACAGCACCGACTCGATTGCCACGGAACGCGCCTCGTGGGGAACGAAATCGAGGTCACAGCCTTCATCCGGCTCGTGCAGGTTGATGGTCGGCGGAGCAACCTGGTCGCGGATGGCCAGGATGCTGAAGATCGCCTCGACCGCCCCGGCAGCGCCAAGCAGGTGGCCGGTCATCGACTTGGTCGAGCTGACCGCCAGCTTGTAGGCATCGCCGCCGAACACTTTCTTCAGCGCCGATGCCTCGGCCATGTCGCCAGCCGAGGTCGAGGTACCATGGGCATTCACGTACTGCACCTGATCAGTGTTGAGGCCGGCATCACGCATGGCGTTGGCCATGCAGCGAGCGGCACCGGCGCCATCTTCGGGAGGCGAAGTCATGTGGAACGCATCGCCGCTCATGCCGAAACCGACCAGCTCGGCATAGATGGTCGCACCACGCGCCTTGGCATGTTCCAGCTCTTCGAGAACCAGGGCACCGGCACCATCGGACAGGACAAAGCCATCGCGGCCCTTGTCCCATGGGCGGCTGGCCGCGGCGGGATCGTCGTTACGCGTGGACAATGCCCGGGCAGCACCGAAACCACCGATACCGAGTCCGCAGGTGGCCATCTCGGCGCCCCCGGCAACCATCACGTCAGCCTCGCCATAAGCGATGTTGCGCGCCGCCATGCCGATGCAGTGGGTACCTGTGGTACAGGCGGTCGCCACGGCGTAGTTCGGTCCCTGAAGCCCCAGGTGGATCGACAGGAAGCCGGAAATCATGTTGATGATCGAACCTGGCACGAAGAACGGCGAGATACGCCGTGGGCCTTGTTCGATCAGAGAACGGCAGTTGTTCTCGATGTTGGTCAGGCCGCCGATGCCGGAACCCAGGGCGACGCCGATGCGCTCACGGTTGGCATCGGTGACTTCGAGACCGGAATCGCGCATGGCCTGGAAGCTGGCCGCCAGACCGTACTGGATGAACAGGTCGAGTTTGCGGGCCTCTTTGGCACCGAGGTATTCCTCGACGTTGAAACCACGCACCGAGCCGCCAAAACGGGTGGAGAACGCGGAAAGGTCCATGTGTTCGACCAGAGCGATACCACTGCGGCCCGCCAGGATTCCCTGCCAGCTGCTGGCAACATCGGTGCCCAGCGGCGAAAGCATGCCCAGGCCTGTAACCACGACGCGTCTACGCGACACTGCGAATTCCTCTTCTTCTGTGAAACAGCAGACCCGGCAGAGTCTTCTGCCGTTTCGGCACGAGTCGTGGCGAAACGGCAACAGCCCTTAAAGAAAAGCCGCACGCCCCGAGAGGCAGTGCGGCTTTTCCGGGTCCGAAAACCGGACTAGATCAATCAGCCGTGGGCGTTGATGTAGTCGATGGCTTCCTGAACGGTGGTGATCTTCTCAGCCTGCTCGTCCGGGATCTCGGTCTCGAATTCCTCTTCCAGAGCCATCACCAGCTCGACGGTGTCAAGGGAGTCGGCGCCCAGGTCTTCTACGAAGGAAGCGCTGTTGGTGACTTCCTCTTCTTTAACGCCCAGTTGCTCGGCGACGATTTTCTTGACGCGTTCTTCGATGGTGCTCATGTCTCGTTTTCACTCCTATGGAAAAATCCGCTGCAGCTGAGTGCCGCAGTGTATAGAAAGGGTTTTCTAACTTTCAAGCCAGTCGCCTGGCGAGCAGAGTTCGCCTTTCATAACTTTTTGTTTGTCGGTTGCACTTTTGTGCCCGACTGTAGGGGCTGCCAACACGCCGAAAACGCTGACAGCCCTCCTTTAAACCGGCTGTATGACAGATTCCTGATGAATCAGGTCACATGTACATGCCGCCGTTGACCGGTACGGTCGCCCCTGTCACGTAAGCCGCGCCCTCGGAGGCCAGGAAGCCCACGACTTTAGCGATCTCTTCGGCCTGACCGAGGCGGCCGAGCGGAATCTGTGTCAACAATGCCTCGCGCTGCGCTTCCGGCAGCTCGCGCGTCATGTCCGTATCGATGAAACCAGGCGCTACCGAGTTTACCGTAATTGCCCGCGACCCCACCTCACGCGCCAGGGCACGACTGAAACCCTCCAGTCCCGCCTTGGCCGCCGCGTAGTTGGCCTGGCCGGCGTTGCCCATGGCACCCACCACCGAACCGATGCTGATGATACGCCCCCAGCGCGCCTTGGTCATGCCGCGCAGCACGGCCTTGGACAGGCGGAACAGGCTGTTGAGGTTGGTATTGATGACGTCGAACCACTCTTCGTCCTTCATCCGCAGCATCAGGTTGTCGCGAGTGATGCCGGCGTTGTTGACCAGAATGGTGATCGCGCCGAAATCGGCCTGGATCTTTTCGATCACGCTGTCGACCGACTGCGCATCGGAGACGTCCAGCGCCAGGCCGATACCCTGCACGCCATTGGCCTTGAGGGCCTCGCTGATGCGCTCGGCACCGGCTTCAGTGGTGGCGGTGCCGATCACGGTGGCGCCCTGGCGCCCCAGTTCGAACGCGATGGCCTGGCCGATGCCACGGCTGGCGCCGGTTACCAGTGCGACTTTGCCTTGCAGACTCATAGAATTCTCCTTGCTCGATCAGGCCAGCGCCGCACGAACAGCCGCGAAGGCTTCCGGCGTGTCCAGGTTATGGGTGTTGATGCCTTTGACGCAGCGCTTGTTGAGGCCGGACAGGACCTTGCCCGGACCGCACTCGACCAGCTCGGTGACACCTTTATCAGCCAGGCTGACCATGCTCTCGACCCAGCGAACCGGACTGTAGAGCTGCGCCAGCAGGTCATTCTTAAGGGTTTCCAGATTCGCAGGCACGGCCGCGCTGACGTTCTGCACCAGGGCAATGCCCGGCATCTGCCAGTCCAGGGCGGCAACCGCCTCGGCGAACTTTTCCGCAGCCGGGCGCATCAACGCGCAATGGGACGGCACGCTGACCGGCAGCGGCATGGCGCGCTTGGCGCCACGTGCCTTGCAGGCCTCGATGGCACGCTCGACAGCAGCGGCGGCACCGGCGATGACGACCTGGCCCGGTGCGTTGAAATTCACCGCACTGACCACTTCGCCATTGGCCGCCTCGGCGCAGGCCGCCAGCACATCGGCATCTTCCAGGCCGAGGATGGCAGCCATGCCGCCCTGCCCCGCCGGGACAGCCTGCTGCATCAACCGACCACGCAGCTCGACCAGCTTCACTGCCTCGGCGAAACCAACGCTACCCGCCGCGACCAGGGCCGAATACTCGCCCAGGCTATGGCCGGCGACGAAAGCTGGCGCAATCCCCCCCTCGGCCTGCCACAAGCGCCACAGGGCGATGGATGCGGTCAGGATCGCCGGCTGGGTCTTGTCGGTCTGATTGAGCTGCTCTTCCGGGCCGCCCTGGGTCAGCGCCCAAAGGTCGTAGCCCAGCGCGTCGGATGCTTCGGCGAACGTGTCGAGCACCAGCGACTGTTGCGCACCGTGATCGGCAAGCATGCCCAGCGATTGCGACCCCTGGCCGGGGAAAACGAAAGCGAGGGAGTTAGGCATCGGGACGTTCCCTATGGTGTTCATTTGATAGAAGCCCGGCACGCTGCCGGACTGCGGAATTGTCATTTGATGACCCGACACGGCCCAGGGTCACAGTGTGAATTTCAAGGAAAACAACTCCTTACAGGAGCAAGTGTTCCAAACGGCTATGCAGACGCTGCGGAAGATTCTCACGAATCTCCATGTGCGCCAGCCTGATCGCACTCTGAAAGCCCTCCACGCCGGCAGCGCCATGGCTCTTCACCACGATGCCCTGCAGGCCGAGAAAACTGGCGCCATTGTGGCGCGCCGGCGACAATTCGCCGCGCAGACGACGCAGCAACGGCAGCGTCGCCGCCCCGAGGATTCGCGAGAACAGATTCTCATCGAACAGCGCCTGGATCCGCGCCGAAATCATCGAAGCCAACCCCTCGCTGGACTTGAGCAGAATATTGCCGACAAAACCGTCGCACACCACCACATCCGCCTCGCCGCGATAAAGGCCATCGCCTTCGACAAACCCTATGTAGTTCAGCCCCCGCGCCTGCTGCAGCAGGTTGGCGGCCAGCTTGACCTGCTGGTTGCCCTTTATCTCTTCGGTACCGACATTCAGCAAAGCCACACGCGGGCGACTCACACCAAGAGACTCCGCCGCGACAGCGCCCATTACCGCGAACTGGTAGAGGTGCTCGGCGCTGCAATCTACATTGGCCCCGAGGTCAAGCAGATGACAAATGCCCTTGGCGGTCGGCACCGCACTGACCATCGCCGGCCGATCAATGCCTGGCAGGGTCTTTAGCAGGTAACGCGACAAGGCCATCAAGGCCCCGGTATTACCGGCACTGACACAGGCAGCAGCGCGCCCCGTACGCACCAGATCGAGCGCCACGCGCATGGAAGCATCGGGTTTGCCACGCAAGGCCTGCGAGGGCCGCTCATCCATGCCGATCACCTCGCTGGCATGCTCGACATGCAGGCGCGCGCAATCCACGGCAGGGTGCCGGGCAAGGATTTCTTCGATCAGAGAGGAATGGCCGACGAGGACCAGATGAAGCGAGGGGAATTCAGCCAGACAGGCGACGCTGGCTGGAACAATGCAGTGGGGACCGAAGTCCCCACCCATTGCATCGATCGCGATCAGCGGAGCGGACAAGGATTACTCGTCAGCGCCCTTGTCGATCACTTTGCGACCACGGTAAACGCCTTCCGGCGAAACGTGGTGACGCAGGTGCACTTCACCGGTGCTCTTCTCAACGGACAGAGCACTGGCCTCGAGAGCGTCGTGGGAACGGCGCATGTCGCGAGCGGAGCGGGATTTTTTGTTCTGCTGAACAGCCATAACTAATAACTCCTAAACGTTTGGGTCACGCTTTAACTGCGCCAAAACACTGAACGGGTTGGACCGCGTAACCTCGTCCTCGACCGGCTCAGGCTCATCGAGACCGGCCGGTTGCTGGCAATCTTCGGGGGCATGGAGCGGGACGATCGGAAGCGCAAGCAACAGCTCTTCCTCGACCAGCGCCGACAGATCCAGGGGATCTTCGCCCATTTCCAGCACGTCATAGCCCTTGGGCAACGACTGAGGCTCCTTGCCTTCCTTCACGAATGCGTAGTGACATTCGCTTTGGATTGGCAGAGCCACCAGTTCCAGACAACGCTGGCAAATCATCTTGACCTCGACCTCGAGCAGGCTGTGCAAAACTGCAGCCCGGCGCTCGTCTCGTTCGAAGATCAGCCTGGCTTGCACCGTGCCGGAATTATCGGCGAGTGCATCGCACAAGCGTTCGAAACCCGCTACGGGCATCTCCCCTTCAAGGGTAGCGCCACGATCAGCGAGCTTACGGGGATCAACGTGAGGTGGAAGCGGTCCATTCGACATAGGCGCGGTATTCTAGGGACGGCCTACCACCCTGTCAAAGGAAATTCAGGCCTGCACGCTCAAGGCCACTGCCGATAGAATCGCCGTTTTCCAAGGGACACCCCATGCCAGCTCTTGTACTCGCCTCCAGCTCGCCCTATCGCCGCGAACTGCTGCAGCGCCTGCGCCACCCGTTCACCTGGAGCGCGCCAGCAGTCGATGAAACGCCACACCCCCACGAGGACGCCGACTCGCTGGTTCGTCGACTGGCCGAAGCCAAGGCGCGCGCACTAGCACAACGCTACCCCGACCACCTGATCATCGGTTCGGACCAGGTCGCCCTACTCGGCAACCAGATTCTTGGCAAACCTGGCGGATTCGCTCGCGCCAAGAGCCAACTGCTGGCCGCCAGCGGCGGCAGCGTAACCTTTCTCACCGGCCTTGCCCTGCTGAACACCGCCACTGGAAATTGCCAGGTCGACTGCGTTCCGTTCACCGTGCACTTTCGCGAACTCGACGAAGCCCAGATCAGCCGCTACCTGGAGAGCGAGCGCCCCTATGACTGCGCCGGCAGCTTCAAAGCCGAAGGCCTTGGCGTGAGCCTGTTTCGCGCGACGGAAGGCGAAGACGCCACCAGCCTGGTCGGCCTGCCCCTGATTCGCCTGGTGCACATGCTGAACAGCCAGGGCATCGAGATTCCCTGAACACCCCCATATAAAAGGAAGAAGCCCGGCGTGCCGGGCTCCTCGATCAAGACACTCAGCGCAGGCTTGGCCCACCGAAACCGAGACGCATGGAGAGATCCTCGGCGACACTGGCTCCAAGCTTCTTGGCAAAGCGATCGAGCGGCGTCTCCTCACGCGTGTAGTTGACGATGTCCTTGGCCTTGATCACTTCGCGAGCCACATAACTGCTGCTGCCCAGACCGTCGATCAAACCCAGCTCCAGCGCCTGCTCGCCCGACCAGATCAAGCCGGAAAACAGCTCAGGGTGCTGATCAGCCTTGAGGCGATCGCCACGCCCCTTCCTGACGCTGTCGATGAACTGCTTGTGAGTAGTCTGCAGAACCCCCTGCCAGAACGCAGTTTCATCGGCCTTTTGCGGCTGGAACGGATCGAGGAACGCCTTGTGCTCGCCCGAGGTATACACACGGCGATCAACCCCCAGCTTTTCCATAACCCCGACGAAGCCGAACGTGGTTGCCGTCACACCAATCGAACCGACCAGGCTGGCCTTGTCCGCATAGATTTCATCCGCGGCACTGGCAATGTAGTAGGCACCGGAAGCACCGAGATCAGTGATGACCGCATAAACCTTGACATCCGGATGCTCGGCCCGCTGACGCTTGATCTCGTCATAGACGTAACCGGATTGCACCGGGCTGCCGCCCGGACTGTTGATGCGCAGGATGATGCCACGCGTCTTGGGGTCATCGAATGCGGCACGCAAACTGCCGACGATATTGTCGGCACTGGCCGACTCATCAGCCATGATCATGCCGCGAATCTCGATCAGCGCCGTATGGTTCTCACCACGCGCCGCCACTTTCTTCAAGTCCAGAATCGGCACCACCAGCAACAGCGCGACGAACAGATAGATGAACGTCAGCAGCTTGAAAAAAATCCCCCAGCGACGAGCGCGGCGCTGCTCGCCAACGGTCGCCAACAGGGTTTTTTCCAGCAATGCCCAGCTCTTTTCGCCACTGCCTTTATCTTCAGACATGCTCCACCACCTCGAAGGTCTTACCCGTAGACGCACCCAACCAGGTACGCAATTCGCCAAACGCCCCAATCGACAAGCGCGGCCCATGCAAATTCAGGATTTCCAGCGGCTGCGCACCGAACCCGACGGCAACCGAATCCATCCCGGCATTGCGCGCCATCTGCAGATCGAACACCGAATCGCCAATCATCAACGCCCGCTCGACCGGCACCGAACAATGCGCCAGGATTTCCCGCAACATCAATGGATCGGGCTTGCTTGCCGTTTCGTCAGCGCAACGCGTGATATCGAAGCGATCCTGCCAGCCCCTCGCCCGCAACAGACGGTCAAGCCCAGCGCGACTCTTGCCAGTCGCCACCGCCAGCAGGTATCCCGCCTCACGAAAAGCATCCAGCCCCTCTTCGACGCCAGCGAACAAGGCCGAAGGCTCGCTATCCAGCAGGATGTAGCGCTCGGCGTAGGCCTGGCGGAATGCCTCAAGCGCTGACGCGCCTGTCAGCTCGGGATGCAGCGTGGCAATGGCTTCAGGAAGCCCGAGACCGATGATGCCCTTGATCGCCTCGTCGCCACGCGCCTCCACATCGCAGACACTGGCCGCATGGGCCATGCAACTGACGATGCGCCCGATCGAATCGACCAGCGTGCCGTCCCAATCGAAGATCAGCAGCCGGTAATCAGGCACCCAGACGCTCCAGGGTCGCCGCCCAGATGTCGTCGACCGGCGCCTCGAGGCTCAAGGTCTGGCCATCGGGCAAGGCGACACTCAGTGCATAGGCATGCAGGAACAGGCGCTTGCCGCCCAGTTCGCGAATTTCACGGGTGAAGTCTTCATCACCGTACTTGGCGTCACCGGCGATCGAGTGGCCGGCATGCTTGGTATGCACACGAATCTGATGGGTACGTCCGGTGATCGGGCAGGCTTCGACCAGGGTGGCGAACTCACCGAAGCGGCGCAGCACACGGAACTCGGTCAGCGCCTCCTTGCCCTCGGGATTGACCTCCACCATGCGCTCACCCGAGCGCAGATTGTTCTTCAACAGCGGCGCAGAGACTTTCTTCTTGGCTGTTGGCCAGTTGCCACGCACCAACGCCATGTAGCGTTTATCGACGCCATCACCCCGCAGCGCCTCGTGCAGGTGGCGCAGCATGCTGCGCTTCTTGGCGATCATCAGCAGGCCGGAGGTGTCACGGTCGAGACGGTGCACCAACTCGATGTCCTTGGCGTCCGGACGCATCTGACGGAAAGCCTCGATCACCCCGTAATTCAGCCCGCTACCGCCATGCACGGCGATGCCGGCCGGCTTGTTCAACACGATCAGCGCCTTGTCTTCGAAGACGATCGCCGCCTCCAGGCGCTCGAGCAGGCTCTGCGCCAGCGGCGCCGGCTCATCGCGCTCGGCCAGGCGCAGCGGCGGCACTCGCACCACATCGCCAGCCTGGAGCTTGTATTCCGGCTTGATGCGCCCCTTGTTAACACGTACCTCACCCTTGCGCAGGATTCGGTAGATGAGCGTCTTGGGCACCCCCTTCAACTGGGCACGAAGAAAATTGTCGATACGCTGCCCGGCGTATTCCGGCGTTACTTCGAGAAACTGGACAGCGGCGCCTGGAGCGGCCGCAGATGAATCTGTCATCGATGAATTACCACGACATACGAGCTGGCAGTGCCAACGCAACGAGAATGAAACAGGGTCACACATGCCCTCCCGGCCAGCGCCGGCACGGCCGGACCGATGAGTGAAGGCCGCTGATCATAGCAATTTTTTATGCAATTGAAGCACTTAATCATTACTGATATATTCGGGAACGCCGCCAAAAGCGGCCCGACTGTAAAGTACGGAAAAACATCAACGCTACAGTCGAGAGCAACCCATTCAGGGCGCGAGGCCGCCCGACGGAAACCTAGCAGCGCGAGCGCGCGAGGCTTCCGGAAACAAAGCCTTAGCCACAGACATGAGGGCTTTCAAGGAAGCGCTCACTAAAAGCCAACCCGCTGCAGGATTCTGCGAGCGGCACCCGATTTTAACGATACGTGTAGGGTGGAGATGCACAACCGTCGGACTGCGTAGTTTCATCGAGACGCGTCACTATCGTCCGCAGCGACTGGTTGATTCCTCCCCTGACTTGAAGTGCTTCTGTTACCTACAGCAAGCAGGAGCGTCGTCGCAGACCCGGCCCAATTGGCCGATGAATGACGGCAAGGGAATGATTTACGACCATTTCTGACGCACCCTGACACCGACCGTGAGAAGTCGTGTGTGCCAAACGCCGTTTCCGGCAGCCCGGAAACCATTGGTACAACATGAAAAGAATGCTAATCAACGCAACTCAACCCGAAGAGTTGCGTGTCGCTCTGGTAGATGGCCAGAAGCTCTATGACCTGGATATCGAATCCGGCGCTCGCGAGCAGAAAAAAGCCAACATCTACAAAGGCCGCATCACCCGCGTCGAACCCAGCCTCGAAGCCGCCTTCGTCGACTTCGGCGCCGAACGCCACGGCTTCCTGCCGCTCAAGGAAATCTCCCGCGAATACTTCAGCAAGTCGCCCGAAGGCGGCCGCGTCAACATCAAGGAAGTATTGAAGGAAGGTCAGGAAGTCATCGTCCAGGTCGAGAAAGAAGAGCGTGGCAACAAGGGCGCAGCCCTGACCACCTTCATCAGCCTCGCCGGTCGTTATCTGGTCCTGATGCCGAACAACCCGCGCGCCGGCGGCATCTCCCGCCGTATCGAAGGCGAAGAGCGCAATGAACTGCGCGAAGCCCTGAACGGCCTCAACGCCCCGGGCGACATGGGCCTGATCGTGCGCACCGCCGGCCTTGGCCGCTCCAGTGACGAACTGCAACTCGACCTCGACTACCTGATCCAGTTGTGGACCGCGATCAAGGACGCTTCCCGCGACCGCGCCGCGCCGTTCCTGATCTACCAGGAATCCAACGTCATCATCCGCGCGATTCGCGACTACCTGCGCCAGGACATCGGCGAAGTGCTGGTCGACAGCGTCGAAGCCCAGGACGAAGCCCTGTCCTTCATCCAGCAGGTCATGCCGCAGTACGCCAGCAAGATCAAGCTGTATGAGGACAGCGTGCCGCTGTTCAACCGCTTCCAGATCGAAAGCCAGATCGAAACCGCTTTCCAGCGCGAAGTGAAGCTGCCATCCGGCGGCTCCATCGTCATCGACCCGACCGAAGCCCTGGTGTCCATCGACATCAACTCCGCGCGTGCCACCAAGGGCGGCGATATCGAAGAAACCGCGCTGCAGACCAACCTCGAAGCGGCCGAAGAAATCGCCCGCCAACTGCGCCTGCGCGACATCGGCGGCCTGATCGTCATCGACTTCATCGACATGACCCCGGCGAAAAACCAGCGCGCCGTCGAAGAGAAAGTGCGCGAAGCCCTCGAAGCCGACCGCGCCCGCGTCCAGGTCGGCCGCATCTCGCGCTTCGGCCTGCTGGAAATGTCCCGCCAGCGCCTGCGCCCGTCCCTCGGCGAAAGCAGCGGCATCGTCTGCCCGCGCTGCAACGGCCAAGGCATCATCCGCGACGTAGAATCCCTGTCGCTGGCGATCCTGCGCCTGATCGAAGAGGAAGCCCTGAAGGACCGTACCGCCGAGGTCCGTGCCCAGGTGCCGATCCCGGTTGCCGCCTTCCTGCTCAACGAGAAGCGCAACAGCATCACCAAGATCGAGCTACGCACCCGTGCGCGCATCATCATCCTGCCGAACGACCATCTGGAAACCCCGCACTTCGAAGTCCAGCGCCTGCGCGACGACAGCCCGGAAGTGGCAAACGGCCAGTCCAGCTACGAAATGACCGCAGCCGAGGTCGAGGAAGCGACGCCAGCAGCGGCCACGCGTACCCTGGTACGCCAGGAAGCCGCACTGAAGACCACGCCGCAACGCGCCGCGGCGCCGGCATCGACGCCGGCCGCTCCGCTGGCACCGACCGTGGCGACACCCGAGCCAAGCCTGTTCAAGGGCCTGGTCAAGTCCCTGGTCAGCCTCTTCGCCGGCAAGGAAGAAACCCAGCCGGTCACCGAAGAAAAGCCCGCCGAGCGTAAGCCGCGCAATGACGAACGCCGCAACGGCCGCTCGCAGAATCGCCGCGAGAACCGTGGCAGTCGTGGCCAGCGTGACGAAGAGCGCAAACCACGTGAAGAGCGTCAACCGCGTGAGGCCCGCGAGCCACGCGAAGAGCGTCAACCTCGCGAAGAACGCCAGCCGCGTGAAGAGCGTCAAGCCCGCGAGGAACGCCCAGCTCGTGAAGCCCGCGAGCCACGCGAAGAACGTCAACCTCGTGAAGCTCGTAGTGAAGGCCAGGAAGGTCGTCGTGAGCGTCAGCCTCGCGAGGAGCGCCGCCCACGCGAACTGCGCGAGCCCCTGGACGCGCCGGAAGGCCGTAGCGAAGAACAGCGCACCGAGCGCAAGCCACGCGAAGAACGCCAACCGCGCCCGCCGCGTGAAGAGCGCCAGCAACGCGTCGAGCAGGCGGCAGCCAGCGAAGAAGAAGTGCTGCTGAACAACGAGCAGGCCGATGACGAGCAGGAAAACAGCGAGGGCGGTGATCGCCCGCGTCGTCGCTCCCGTGGTCAGCGCCGCCGCAGCAACCGTCGCGAGCGCCAACGTGATGCCGAAGGCAACCTGATCGAAGGCGAAAACGAAGAAGGCGAAGCCAGCGAGAACGAAGCCGATGCCGTCGCTCCTGTTGTCGCCGCCGCCGTGATAGCCACTACCACTGAAATCGTGGCCGAAGAAACCAAGATCGAAGCAGCGCCTCAGGTTACCGGCGAGCCAGTCGTCGAGCAGCCTGCTGCGGTGGTCGAACAAGTCCAGGCCAGCGCTCCGGTAGAAGCAGAAGTCGAAGCATCTGCTCCGGCTCCGGCTCCGGCTCCGGCTCCGGCTCCGGCTCCGGCTCCGGCTCCGATCGTCGAAGTCGAACCGGCTCCTGTCGAGGTTCCGGTAGAAGCGCCTGTCTCCGTGGAAACACTGGTCGAGCAGCAGCCAGAAGCCGAGGCAGTGGTCGAAACGGTAGCCCCGACAACCTCCAGCAACGGTCGCGCACCTAACGACCCTCGCGAAGTTCGTCGCCGCAAACGTGAAGCCGAGCGTCTCGCCGCCGAAGCTGCCGCCGCCGCTCAACAGGCGCCAGTTGCTGCAGCACCGGAAATCGAGCAGCCGGTCGCCGCCGAGCCGACACCGGTAGTTGTCGAGGCACCCGCCGAGCCAGCTCCGCAGGTAGAGGAAACTCAACCCGCACCGATCGCCAGCGAAGCCGCACCCACCCCGGCAGCAGCCGAGCCAGCCCCAGCCGAGCCAGAAGCTACTGAGGCGCAGCCGACCGCCGAGGCGGAGCAAGAGCCCAAGGAAGAAGAAGCCAAACCGCAGTGATGCGAGAAGGCTGACGAAAAAGGGGATGCAATTGCATCCCCTTTTTTATGCCCAGGAAAACATGAAGAACCCGATGCCCTTGTGCCTTGGATACACGGGTTTCGATGCAGGATGGGGCGGCAGCTCCTGTCAGAGCACGTTCGGCTCGATCTCCAGGGTGACGCCAAAGCGCTGGAGAATATCCGCTTGGATGCGCCGCGCCAGATCGAGCAGTTGCTGGCCTTGCGCGTCGCCGTAGTTGACCAGGACCAGGGCCTGCAAGCGGTGCACGCCTGCATCGCCATCCTGATAGCCTTTCCATCCTGCACGCTCGATCAGCCAGCCGGCCGCCAGCTTCATCTCGCCCTCGCCCACCGGATAAGCCACCAGGTCGGGGTGCTCGGCACGGATACGCTCGGCCAGCGCGGCGCTCACCACCGGGTTCTTGAAGAAACTGCCGGCATTACCCAGCACCGCTGGATCAGGCAGCTTCTCGGAACGGATCGCACAGATCGCCCGACTGACATCGGCGGACGTGGCGGACTCGATGCCCATCTCTTGCAGGCGCTGGCGTACCGGCCCGTATTCGAGGTGCAATTGTGCATTGCGCAACAGGCGGAAACGCACACGCAGGATGATCCAACGACCGGCCTGGCGCTTGAACAGGCTGTCGCGGTAACCAAAGGCACATTCACCCAGCGTGAATTCGCGCAACTCGCCGGTCTGCTGGTCGAGCGCAGTCAACCCGGCGAACACATCCTTGATTTCCACGCCGTAGGCACCGATGTTCTGTATCGGTGCAGCACCGACAGTACCAGGAATCAGGCTGAGGTTCTCAAGACCGGCCAGCCCCTGGGCAATGCTCCATTGCACGAACGGATGCCAGGGCTCGCCCGCTTCCGCCTCGACCACCACGGATTCGCCGTCGTCTTCGACAATACGCAAACCACGGCTGGCCATGCGCAGCACCAAAGCCTCGACGTCGCGGGTCAGCAACAGGTTGCTGCCGCCGCCGATGACCAGCAGTGGCAAACCCCGCTCGGCAGCCAACGCAAGGGCCTCACGCACATCCTGTTCGTTTCCGGCCTGGGCGAACAGCCTGGCACTGACATGGATACCGAAGGTGTTGAAGGGTTGCAGCGAGACGTTCTCATGCAGTTCGAGGCTCACAGGCGCCTCCGCACTTCGTCGAGCAGCGCGTCGCTGGCCTGCTCGATCAGGTCGAGCACCCGTTCGAAGCCATCTGCGCCGCCGTAATAGGGATCGGGCACCTCGTCCACAACAAGGCCATAGCGACGCAGGAACAAGTCCAGCTCCGCCCCGCCCTGCCCATGTCGCTGCCCCTGCACATCACGCAGGTTGTTGGCATCCATGGCCAGGATCAGGTCGAAATCCTCGAAGTCCCGAGGACGAAACTGCCGGGCACGCAGCCCGGACAGATCATAGTTGCGCCGACCGGCCGCAAGCTGGGTACGCCGGTCCGGCGCCTTGCCCACGTGCCAGTCGCCAGTGCCCGCCGAGTCCACCCGTACCTGCGACTCCAGTCCGGCAACCGCCAGCCGTTGGCGAAACACGCCTTCGGCGGTTGGCGAGCGACAGATATTGCCCAGACAGACGAATAGGATGCGCATCAGCCCCCCAGCAACCGTCGTACGCGATCCAGGTCTTCCGCCGTATCGACGCCAGCGGCAGGCGCCTCCAGGGCGTCGGCCACATGGATGCGCACGCCATGCCAGAGCGCCCGCAGTTGCTCCAGGCACTCGGTGTCTTCCAGCCAGCAGGGGCCCCACGCGACGAAGTCGTGCAGGAAGCCGGCACGATAGGCGTAGATACCGATATGGCGGCGATACGGTACGCCTGGCGGCAATTCATCCCGGGACTTGGCGAAGGCATCGCGCGCCCAGGCCAGCGGCGCACGGCTGAAGGTCAGGGCCAGGCCGGTCTTGTCGCTGACCACCTTGACCACGTTGGGGTTGAACAGTGCCTGCACATCGTGGATCGGTTCCGCCAGGGTGGCGATACCTGCCTGAGGATTGGCCGCCAGATTGGCCGCGACCTGATCGATGATGCGCGGCGGAATCAGCGGTTCGTCGCCCTGCACGTTGACCACGATGGCATCCGCCACCAGGCCGAGCTGGGTCGCGACTTCGGCCAGGCGGTCGGTTCCGGAGTTGTGATCGGCACGGGTCAGCAGCACTTCGGCACCGAACGCCTGACAGGCGCTGACGATACGCGCATCATCGGTGGCCACGACCACCCGGGCCGCCGCACTTTCCCGCGCCCGCTCCCAGACGTGCTGGATCATCGGCTTGCCGGCGATGTCCTGCAACGGCTTGCCGGGCAAGCGACTGGACGCATAACGCGCCGGGATCACCACGGTGAAGGCCGTACTCATTTGTCCAGGCGCTCGTCGGTGTTCAGGGTGCGCGCTTCGGTTTCCAGCATGACCGGAATGCCATCGCGGATCGGGTACGCCAGGCCGGCGCCCTTGCTGATCAGCTCCGTCTTGTCTTCGCTCAGTTGCAGCGGGCCCTTGCACACCGGGCAGGCGAGAATGTCGAGCAGTTTGGAATCCATGAGCAACGGTCCTTGGACGAAGTGATAGGTCAGTCACGCCCGGCCAGCAGTCGCTCCAGTTGCGCGTCGAACCAGGCGACGAAGGCAACCGAAGGCCTGGCATCCACCGCCAGGTACCACCAGTCATCGCCAGCGAATCCGCGGCACTTGACCGCATCCTTTTCGGTCATCAGCAACGGCAGGGCCGGGCTGAAATGCAATGCCTGCGGGCTGTAGACCGCGTGGTCGGCGAAGGCGTGAACAATAGGTCGCCAGTTTAACCCTTGCAGGGTGGCGAAGAAACGCTGCGGGTTGCCGATACCGGCGACCGCGTGCATCTGCTGGCCGGCGGGGAAATGCTCCAGCCCTGCTCGCCTGCCGCTGGCGACATGCACCAGGGCCGTCGGTTCGAGACGAAACGCATAGCCGTCGGGGGTATCGGCCTGGGCACCGTTGTAGAGCAGCGCATCGACCTCGGCCAGGCGCTCGGCCGGCTCGCGCAACGGCCCGGCGGGCAGGCAGTGGCCGTTGCCCAGGCCCCGCGCAGCATCGATCAGCACCAGTTCCAAATCGCGGGCCAGGCGGTAATGCTGCAGGCCGTCATCGCAGAGGATCAGGTCCAGCGGTTCTTGTTCCAGTAGCGCTTGCACGGCCTGGGAACGGCGCGGGTCGATTACCAGCGGTACAGCGCTGCGTCGCACGATCAACAGCGGCTCATCGCCCGCCACCGACGCAGAATCTTCGGCCCGCACACGCCAGGGAAAACGCTCAGGTTTGGCGCCGTAGCCACGACTCACCACGCCAACGCGCAGACCACGGGCACGGCAATGCTCGATGAGCCAGAGAATCAGCGGCGTCTTGCCGGTTCCGCCAACCGTGATGTTGCCCACTACCAGTACCGGCACCGGGGCGCGGTAGATGTCACCATCGCCGGCGAGGAAAGCGGCACGCTTGCGCCGCACCACGCCGCGATAGAGCCATTCGAGCGGCCGCAACAGCGCCAGGGCAGGATGACCGCCGTACCAGGCGGCCAGCAGGCGATCGGAGAGCGCCATCACTTGCCCGCGCTGGACTCGACGGTGGTCATGCGTAGATGGCTGAAGCCAAGCTTGCCGGCAGCATCCATGGCAGTGACCACGGATTGGTGGGTAGTCTTGGCATCCGCACTGATGATCAGCGGCATGCTGGTGTCACCGTTGGACTCCTGCTGCAGCACGTTGGTCAGGCTTTCCAGGTCGTTCTTCACCAACACCTTGCCATTGACCGCGTACTGGCCCGTCTCATCGATACTCAGTTCCAACGGGTTGGCCTGGGCTTCATTGGGTTCGCCGCTGGCGGCCTCGGGCAGGTCGATCTTCAACTGTGTAGGACGGCTGAAGGTAGTGGTCACCACGAAGAACAGCAGCAACACGAAGATCACGTCGATCATCGAGGTCAGGTTGAGGAACACCTCTTCCCGGGCGACGTTGCCCGCTCTGCGCCGGAACTTCACGCCTTGCCTTCCTCGACGAAATCGACTTCACGGTCGCCCTGTACCACCTCGACGAGCTTGATGGCCTCCTGCTCCATGGACACGACCAGTTCATCGACCCGGCGCAACAGGTAACGGTGGAAGAACACCGCCGGGATGGCCACGATCAGGCCTGCGGCGGTAGTCACCAACGCTTTGGCGATACCGCCCGCCAGGACCGGCGCATTGGCCATGCCGTTGTTCATGAAACCACCGAATATCTCGATCATGCCGAACACGGTGCCCAGCAGACCGAGCAGCGGCGCCATGGCCGCGATGGTGCCGAGGGCGTTGAGGTAGCGCTCCAACTCGTGGATGACCCGGCTGGCCGCTTCCTCGATGCACTCCTTCATGATCTCGCGGCCATGCTTGGAGTTGGCCAGACCTGCGGCAAGGATCTCGCCCAGCGGCGAGGACGCCTGCAGTTCCTTGAGCGTCTGTGCGTTGACCTGCTTGCCCTTGACCCCGCGCCACACCTGGCCCAGCAGATGGGGTGGCGCTACCCGGCTGCGACGCAGCGCCCACAGGCGTTCGGCGATGATCGCCATGGCAGCGATGGAACACAGAATGATCGGCAGCATCAGCCAGCCGCCCGCTTTGACCATTTCCCACACGGTTGGGCATCCCCCAGAAAAAAGTGGCGACACTCTAGCATAGGGTCGAGGCCACGAAGCCTTTGCGGTTCTCATTTTTCCCGCCAGAAACGGTCAGGTTGTCGCAATCCTCGTGCAAGTCGATGCTCGCCCAGACGGATCAAAATGGCACCGTGGACAACGCTGTCATACAGTTCGATACCACGGGAGCGATAGCGTGCAACCACCCGCGGATGGGGATGGCCGAAGGCATTGTGCTGGCCACGGGAGATCAGCGCAGCCCCAGGCGTGGCCTGGTTGAGAAAGCGCACGGACGATGAACTGCGACTGCCATGGTGCGGCACCTGCAGCCAATCCGCCCTGACCTGGCGCCCACGGGCCAGCAGCACCGCTTCGGCCTGTACGTCGATGTCGCCGGTCAGCAGGATGCTCTCGCCGTTGGCCTCGACCCGCAGCACGCAGGACAACGCATTGCCCGAGCCACCCTCGGCCCAGTGCCAGGTCGTGAAACGCACGCCATCCCAGGTCCAGCTTTCGTCGTCGCGGCAGGTTTCGGCGCCGAGCGACCCAGGCAGCCGCGCGACTTCTCCGCTCAGGACACGCTCCACTGCCAGCCCCGTCTGAACCGCCGGGGCGCCGCCAGCATGATCACTGTCCGCATGGCTGAGCAGCAGCACATCCAGACGGCTAACGCCCAGCGCACGCAAAGAAGGCACCACCACGCGCTCACCGATATCGAAATCACCGGTGCGCGGACCGGCGTCGTAGAGCAACGCATGATTCTGCGTGCGCACCAGCAGCGACAGGCCCTGGCCTACGTCGAACTGCCAGACATCGGCACGGCCGGGCACGGGCAATTGTTGCGGCGTGAAAAACAGCAGGGCCAGCAGCGGCAGGCTCAGCAGGCGCACGGGCACGCCAGGCGGTAATAGTGCGAGCAGGCAACCAAGGCTGATCAGGCACCAGGCCCATAAAGGCAAGCTCATCGGCAGCCATGCCGGGTATAGCGCCGCCGCCCAGCCCAGCCCGCGCAGCAGCCAGTCCAGCAAGAGCCCGGCCAGCCACAACATGCCCTCCCCCAGCCATGGCACGGGCAACAGCATCGCCCCCAGCAACGCCAGCGGCACCACCAGAAAGCTGACCCAGGGCACGGCGACCAAATTGGTCAATGGGCCAGTAAGACTGATCGGCAACCCCAGCAGCAGAAAAGGTGGCAGAAGACCGATGGTCACGGTCCACTGGGCTCGCCACCAGATGTCCCACCAGGGCGAGACACCCAGCCGCGCGCTGAACACCAGCGCCAGAATCGCCACTGCACCGAACGACAGCCAGAACCCTGCCTGCAAGGTCGCCAGCGGCTCAGCCAGCAGCACCAGGTTCCAGGCCATCAGCAGTGGCATCCCCACCCCCAGATGGCGAAAGCGCAAACGCCACAACAGAACCACGGCAATCATCACGCAGGAGCGCCGCACCGGCACTTCGAAGCCGGCCATCAGCCCATAACCAAGCGCACCGGTGAAAGCCATGACGCAAGCGCATGGCAGCCAGGGCAGACGTGACGGCCAAGCACCCAGGCGCGCGAGCCCGGCGATCAGCCCATACAGCAGCGCAGAAAACAGCGTCACGTGCTGCCCCGATATGACCATCAAGTGCACGGTGCCGGTATCCTGCAGCACGCGCCAGTCAGCAGTCGTCAGACCGGAAGCATCGCCCAGCACCAAGGCTGCCAGGCCACCGGCTCGCCCATGCGCCTCGACGGCCAGCATGCGTTGGCGCAGCGCATCGCGCCAACTGGCGAGCCCACCCGCTTCGCGTACCCGCTCACCGGCCTTCACCGTGCCGGTGGCGCCGATGCGCTGCGCGGTCAACCAGGCCTCGTAATCGAAGCCCTGGGGATTGACCAGGCCACGCGGGCGCTTGAGCTTGACCGCCAGGCGCCAGCGCTCGCCCGCCAGTATCGGCGGGCCGCCATGCCAGGACAGGCGCATGCGCCGTGGTAACGAATAACGTCGAGATACGGCGTCTTGCAGTTGAAAGCGCAGCACTTGCTCGCTGACATCCGGCAGGCCAACCACTTCGCCTTCGATCCAGAGTGTCTGCCCATCCAGCCGCGCAATCAGGCGATCATCCAGCGCCCATTGCGCCGAAACGCTGGCCCAGCAAAGGCTGACAAGGAAAAAAGCGATGGGATAGGTGCGAAATGGCAGGCAACAGACAGCGAGCACCAGCAGCAGGATCAGCGCCCAGGCGGGCAGCAAGGCAGGTAGCAACGGCAGACACGCCAACCCGAGGGCCAGCGCCAACATCCCTGTACGCATCACATCTCCCTGCGCTCATCCTTGAGCGCGACGGTTCAACCAGTCACTCGTAACGCAACGCCTCGGCCGGCTGGGTACGCGCGGCACGCCAGGCAGGATAAAGGGTCGCGAGGAAACTCATCAGCAGCGCGGCGCCACAAACCAGCGCCACATCCGCCCACTGCAGGTCGGATGGCAGGTTGCTGACGAAATACACGTCCGAACTGAAGACATGCGTGCCCGTCAGCCGTTCGAACAGCGCCACCCAACTGCTGATGTTCAGCGCGGCAATCACTCCGAGCACGCCACCGATCAGCGTTCCGACGCTGCCGATCACCGTGCCCTGGACCATGAACACGCGCATGATCCGCGCCGGCGTGGCGCCGAGGGTGCGCAGGATGGCGATGTCGGCGCGCTTGTCGGCGACTACCATGATCAGCGTGGCGATGATGTTGAACGCCGCCACCGCGATGATCAGCATCAGCAGCAGACCGATCATGGTCTTTTCCATCTTCATCGCACTGAACAGGCTGCCCTGGGTGCGCGTCCAGTCGCTGGCCTGGTAACCATCGCCCAACTGCGCGGCAATCGCCTTGGATACCTGTGGCGCCTGGTACAGGTCCTTCAGGGCGATGCGCACGCTCTGCACCTGCCCTGGCTCCAGGCGCAAGATGCTCGACGCGTCGTCGATATGAATCAGCGCCAGGCTGCTGTCCAGCTCGGCACCGACCTTGAACACCCCCACCACGTTCAGGCGCTGCAGGCGCGGCGTGATGCCCGACGCGGTGGCACTCACCTCGGGCACGATCAGGGTCAGCTTGTCGCCGATTTTGAGGCGAAAGCGCCGTGCCGTGATCTCGCCGATCACCACACCGAACTCGCCGGAACGCAGGTCACCGAGGCTGCCCTGGACGATGTGCTCGCCGACGATGGACACCTGCTTCTCGCGTTCGGGGTCGATGCCGTTGATCTGCACCGGTTGCATCGAGCCCTTGAACGACAACATGCCCTCCAGCTCGGCGAACGGTGCGGCACCGGTCACGCGCTTGTCACGCATTGCCGCCTCAGCCACCGGGCGCCAGTCAGCCAGCGCCTTGCCGGCGCTCAAGGTGGCATGAGGCACCATGCCGAGGATGCGCTGGCTCATTTCCTTCTGGAAGCCATTCATCACCGACAACACCACGATCATCGCCAGCACCCCCAGGGCCAGGCCGATCAGGGAGGTCAGGGAAATGAACGAGATGTAGTGATTGCGCCGCTTGGCCCGCGTATAGCGGGTGCCGATGAAGATCGAGAGTGGCCGGAACATGTCAGGCGTGGTCCTCGATCAGGCGTCCCTCTTCGAGACGCAGCACGCGATCCATCTGCCGCGCCAGTTGCACATCGTGGGTCACCACGAGGAATGCCGTTTGCGACGAAACACTGAGTTCGAGCATCAGTTCCTGGATGCCCTGGCCGGTGTGCTGGTCGAGGTTGCCGGTCGGTTCGTCGAGCAACACCAGCGCCGGCTGGTTGACCAGCGCGCGGGCGATGGCCACGCGCTGACGCTCACCACCGGACAATTCAGCCGGCTTGTGCGGCAACCGATGGCCCAGGCCGACCCGCTTGAGCAGCGCGCTGGCCCGCTCCCGGGCTTCGGCAATCGGCGTCTTGCCGATCAGCAACGGCATGCACACGTTCTCCAGGGCGGTGAACTCGGGCAACAGATGGTGAAACTGGTAGACGAAGCCCAGGGCCCGATTACGCAACAGGCCGCGCTGCTTCTCGCTGAGCGCCGACAGTTCCTCGCCAGCCAGCCAGACGCTGCCGCGCGAAGGCGTATCCAGGCCGCCGAGCATGTTCAACAGGGTGCTCTTGCCGGAACCGGAGCTGCCAATGATGGCCACACGCTCGCCAGGCAACAGTTCCAGCTCGACACCAGACAGCACCTCGACCGTCTGTGGGCCTTCCTCGTAACTCTTGCCCAGGTTGCGGCAACTCAGGACAGCCTTATCACTCATAACGCAAAGCCTCCGCTGGCTGGGTGCGCGCCGCACGCCAGGCCGGATATAGGGTGGCGAGGAAACTCAGGAGCAACGCGGCGCCGCACACCAGCACCACGTCCTGCACCTGCACCTGGGAGGGCAGGTAATCGATGAAATACACCTCGGCATTGAGGAACTGGATACCCAGCACGCCTTCCAGCCACTTGATCGCGGCACTGACATTCAATGCCGCGAGAACGCCGAGCACGCCGCCAATCAGGGTGCCGACCACGCCGATCACCGTGCCCTGGACCATGAAGGTCAGCATGATCTGCCGGGGCGTGGCACCGAGCGTACGGAGGATGGCGATGTCGCCCTTCTTGTCGGTGACCACCATCACCAGGGTGGAAATGATGTTGAACGCCGCCACCGCGACGATCAGCAGCAACAGCAGGCCGATCATGGTCTTCTCCATGCGGATGGCCTGGTACAGGCTGCCGTGGCTGCGCGTCCAGTCGCGGGCGTAGAGGTCCAGGTCCTTGAACGATTGTGCCAGTTGCCAGGACACCTGCGGCGCCTGGAACAGGTCGTGCAATTTCAGCCGCAGCCCCTGGACCTCGCCCGGCTTGAGGCGCAGCAGGCGACCGGCGTCCTCGATGTGCGCCATGGCCACATGACCGTCGATCTCGCCGGCACCGACATGGAAGATACCGACCACGGTGAAGCGCTTCATGCGCGGGAACATGCCAGCCGGCGTCAGCGCGACCTCCGGCGCGACGAAAGTCACCTTGTCGCCGATACCGACCCCGAGATTCTTCGCCGCCAGGTCGCCGATCAGGATGCCGAAGGCGCCGGGCTCCAACTCCTTGAGGCCATTCGAGCCCGCGGGCTGGACGAAATAGTCGCCGATGATCGAGACCTTGCTTTCCTCGGCCGGGTCGATGGCATTGATCAACACCTTCTGCACCTGGCCATTATTGGTCAGCAGGCCCTGCATCTGGGTGAACGGCGCCACGGCAGCGATCTGCGAGCTTTGCTGCACGCGCCCGGCCAGCTCATGCCAGTCCTTCAGTGGCTGGCCGCCCTCCAGAGTGGCATGGGGCACCATGCCGAGCACGCGGCTGCGCATTTCATGATCGAAGCCGTTCATCACCGACAGCACGACGATCATCACCAGCACGCCAAGGGCGAGGCCAATGATGGAGGTCAGGGAAATGAAGGAAACGAAGTGGCTACGACGTTTGGCGCGCGTGTAACGCAAGCCGAGGAACAGCGGCAGTGGTCTGAGCATCGATAATGAAGTTCGCTAGCGGAAGAGAGACGTCCTTGTGGCGGGGCCTGGCGAGCGGCTTTAAACTCAGACCTTCACTACTGCCATGGGTTCGCCATGCCGTATCAAGACGCTGATGATCGCCGCGAATACTACCGTATCGATGACGCGATCGCACTGGATTTCAGCCTGCTCTCGGGCCCCGAGGCGCTGGCCAGTGATGTGTTGCACGACGCTTCGCCGCTGTTCAACCTGCTCAGCGATCTGCATGTGATGGACTTCGAATCGCAACATATGCTGCGCCATATCAGCGAGCGTGATCGCACCGTGGCGGGCTACCTCAAGGTCATCAACAAGCGTATCGACCTGCTGGGCCAGGCACTGGCACAAAGCCTGTTGCGCGATATCGGCGTGCCACGCAAGGTGTCGCTTTCCGAGGGCGGGCTGAGCTTCAGCAATGGCCAGGCGGTCGCCAACGGCAGTCACCTGGCGATCAAGATGGTGTTGATGCCCCAGGCCCTCGGCCTGCTGCTGCGCGCACGGGTGGTGCATTGCCAGGCCCGTGACGACGGGGCATTCGAGATCGGCACCGAGTTCGAAGCGTTGACCGACGCACAGCGCCAACTGCTCGCCCGGCATATCCTGCAGAAACAGGCGCAACAGCGTCGTCAGGCCCGCGAGCAACAACGATGAACAAAAACCTCCTGAACTGCGCCGCCCTGCTGGTGCTTTCCCTGCCCCTGGCCAGCCTGGCCGAGACCATTGAAATCCCACTCGGCCAGCAAGGTCACACGGGCATCGCCATGCCCCAGCGCGGGCAACTGAAAAGCGCGGTGCTCGAACGCTTCGGCCTGCCGGACGAAGAACATCCCGCCGTCGGCAAACCGCCGATCACGCGCTGGGACTACCGTGAGTTCAGCGTGTACTTCGAGTACGACCACGTGGTCGACAGCGTGCTCAACCACCAACCGCACAAGGAACAACCGTGACCGTCATCTACGGCCATCGTGGCGCCAAGGGCGAAGCCCCGGAAAATACCCTGACCAGCTTCCAGCGCTGCCTCGAACGTGGCGTGCGCCGTTGCGAACTGGACCTGCATCTGTCCAGCGATGGCGAGCTGATAGTCATCCATGACCCGACGCTCAAGCGCACTACCGGTCGGCGTGGCAAGGTCGTCGAGCATGCCGCCGAAGAGCTGGTGACCTACGATGCGCGCCAGGGCGGTCCAGGCTGGAAAGTCCCCTGCCCCATCCCCAGGCTGGAAACCCTGTTCGAGCAGTGCGATTTCGAGCACTGGCAGCTTGAGGTGAAGAGTGCCTCGCGGGTGCGCGCGGCCCGTACCGTGCAGGCGATCCAGGCGCTGGCCGAGCGCTTCGGCCTCAAGGACAAGGTCACGGTGACCAGTAGCTCCCGTGAAGTATTGCGAGCACTTAATCGCCTGACGCCCGAACTGTCGCGCGGCCTAGTGGCGGAATATGCCTGGCTCGACCCGATCAAGGTTGCCTTGAACCATGGCTGCAACCTGCTGGCATTGAACTGGACGCTGTGCACGCCAGAGCGTTTGCTGAAAGCACAGAAAGCGGGCTTGCACGTATCGGTCTGGACGGTCAACGAGCCAGCCCTGATGCGACGCCTGGCGGATTTCGGCGTGGACAGCATCATCACCGATTTCCCGGGGACGGCGGTCGCCACGCTGAAGCGCTGAAGCCCATACCAAGGTAGACGCGCGCATGCCATCGGCACCATGGCCGCCAGAGATGCCAACAAAAACGCCAGTCAGCTACCTGACTGGCGTTTCTGCTTCCAGTTCCTGATCAGAGGCTCTCCCGATTCGGCCAACGCCATCCTTGGGAGTCGCTCAGCGGGTCATCCCCGACCGGCTCAGGCCACCGGTCGGAGCCGCTCAAAAAAGCCGGTTCAGGCCATCGAACGCCGCCACCCGATAGGCTTCCGCCATGGTCGGGTAGTTGAAGGTGGTGTTGATGAAATACTTGATCGTATTCGCTTCGCCTTCCTGGTTCATGATCGCCTGGCCAATGTGCACGATCTCCGAAGCCTGGTAGCCGAAGCAATGCACGCCGAGTACCTGCAGAGTCTCGCGGTGGAACAGGATCTTCAGCATGCCCACCGGTTCGAAGGAAATCTGCGCCCGCGCCATGCTCTTGAAGAAGGCCTTGCCCACCTCGTACGGCACCTTGGCCTGGGTCAGTTCGCGTTCGGTTTTGCCAATCGAGCTGATCTCGGGAATGGTGTAGATCCCGGTCGGCACGTCATCGACGAAACGCCAGCTATCGTTCTCCACCGCACTGCCGGCAGCCGAGCGGCCCTGGTCGGAAGCGGCGCTGGCCAGGCTTGGCCAGCCGATCACGTCACCAGCGGCATAGATGTTGGAAACCGAGGTGCGGTAATACTGATCGACATCGATCTGGCCACGGCTGTTGACCTTGATGCCGATGTTTTCCAGGCCCAGCCTGTCGGTGTTGCCGGTACGACCGTTGCACCAGAGCAAGGCGTCAGCCTTGATCTTCTTGCCCGACTTGAGGTGCAGGATTACGCCGTTATCCACCCCCTCGATGCGCTCGTACTCTTCATTGTGACGAATCAGCACGTTGTTGGTGCACAGGTGGTAGCCCAGCGCATCGGAGATTTCATCGTCGAGGAAACTGAGCAACTGGTCGCGGTTGTCGATCAGGTCGACCAGCACCCCCAGGCCACTGAAGATCGAGGCGTATTCCGAACCGATCACGCCAGCGCCATAGATGATCAGCCGACGAGGCGTATGGGTCAGGCTGAGGATGGTGTCGCTGTCATAGACTCGCGGGTGATTGAAATCGACATCGGCCGGACGATACGGACGCGAGCCGGTGGCGATGATGATCTGTTTGCCGAGCAGGGTATCGAGCATGCCGTTCTGGCACACCACCTGGACGGTCTGATCGTCAGCGAAACTGGCGGTGCCGAAGAACACGTCGACGCGGTTGCGCGCGTAATAGCTGGTGCGCGAGGCGACCTGCTTGTCGATGACGTTCTCCGCGCTCTTCAGCACATCCGGGAAGGAAAACCAGCGTGGCTCGCCAATCTGGCGAAACAGCGGGTTGGTGTTGTATTGCATGATCTGACGCACCGAATGACGCAGCGCCTTGGAAGGAATGGTGCCCAGGTGGGTACAGTTGCCGCCGACCTCGGCTCGGCTGTCGACCACCGCGACCTTGCGCCCGGCTTTCGCCGCATTCATCGCCGCACCTTCACCCGCCGGGCCGGAACCCAGCACCACTACGTCATAGTTGTAGACCGCCATGCTTACTCCTCATTACAGGCGGGAACGCCACGGCGGCATCCCCGACTTGGGTCGCGCAGATCGTGCGGCGACCGTAAAACCTTGGTACAGATTAACCGGACCATTGCGCACAGAACATTAGCGATTGGTCGCGAGGTAAGCGAGCGCTGTGTTCACTACATGCGCATTGCACACAACATTTCCTGGGCCGCTGAAAAGCAAAACGGGAGCCGAAGCTCCCGTTGCCCTGTCACCCGAGGCTTACTTCGGGAACGCTGGCGGGTTGACCCCGGCCATGTCTTCCATCACGCGCACAACCTGGCAACTGTAGCCAAACTCGTTGTCGTACCAGACGTAGAGCACGACACGGTTGTCGTTGGCGATGGTCGCCTCGGCATCGACCACACCGGCATGGCGCGAACCGACGAAGTCGGTGGAGACCACTTCCTGGGAGCTGACGAAGTCGATCTGCTTCTGCAGCTCGGAGTGCATGGCCATCTGGCGCAGGTACTCGTTGATCTCGTCGCGGGTGGTGGCCTTTTCCAGGTTCAGGTTGAGGATGGCCATCGACACGTTCGGCGTCGGCACGCGGATCGCGTTGCCGGTCAGCTTGCCCTTCAGCACCGGCAGGGCCTTGGCGGCCGCGGTGGCGGCACCGGTTTCGGTGATGACCATGTTCAGCGCAGCACTGCGACCACGACGGCTGCCCTTGTGGAAGTTGTCGATCAGGTTCTGGTCGTTGGTGTACGAGTGAACGGTTTCAACGTGACCGTTGACGATGCCGAACTTGTCGTTGACCGCCTTGAGCACCGGCACGATGGCGTTGGTGGTGCAGGATGCCGCCGAGATGATCTTGTCGTCGGCCGTGATATCGCCATGGTTGATGCCATGTACGATGTTCTTCAGCGCGCCTTTGCCCGGTGCGGTCAGCACCACGCGATCGACGCCCGGACACTTCAGGTGCTGGCCCAGGCCTTCGGCATCACGCCACACGCCGGTGTTGTCGACCAGCAGGGCATCCTTGATGCCGTACTGGGTGTAGTCGATGGCCGACGGGTCCTTGGCGTAGATCACCTGGATCAGGTTGCCGTTGGCGGTGAGGGTGTTGTTTTCCTCATCGATGGTGATGGTGCCGTTGAACTTGCCATGTACCGAATCGCGGCGCAGCAGGCTGGCACGCTTGACCAGGTCGTTCTCGGCGCCCTTGCGCACGACGATCGCGCGTAGGCGCAGGCCGTCGCCACCACCGGTGTGATCGATCAGGATACGCGCCAGCAGGCGGCCGATGCGGCCGAAACCGTAGAGCACGACGTCGGTGCCCTTGCGCGGCGTGGCGTTCTGCTTGTCGACCACGTCGGCCAGCTCGTCACGGACGAACTGCTCGATGCTGCGGCCCTTGCCTTCTGCCTTGAATTTGCCAACCAGCTTGCCGAGGTCGACGGAAGCCGCGCCCAGCTTGAGCTCGCTCAGCGCTTTGAGCGCCGCGTAGGAGTCATGCACCGAGAGGCTGCTCTCGTCCGCCTGGCGATGACGGGCAAAACGGTGCGCCTTGAGAATCTCGATCACCGAACGGTTGATCAGGCTGCGCCCATGGATGGAGAGCACTACATTGTTGTTGCGGTAGAGCTGGCCAATCAGAGGAATCATCGCTTCTGCGAGGGCTTCACGATCGATCCACTCACCGAGACACTGGTCGGGCTTCTGGGTCACGGGCATTACCTTCCACATGTAGGGGATGAAAAAAAGGGCTACATTATGACGGCGCGCGCCAGCGGCGGCAATCTGCAGCGGTCGGAAGACTGACATCCTGCCATCCAGATAGTTACAATCGCCGCCTAAATTCTCAGACCGGAGCCTTCTTTTGCCCGCGTCCACCCTGCGCCTCCCCCCTCTTCCCGCCGAAGCCGGCAAACAGCACTGGGGCAATCTGCCCGGCGCCGCCCTGAGCCTGGTCATCGCCGAAGCAGCCAACGCCGCCAAGCGCTTCACCCTGCTGCTGACCGCCGACAGCCAGAGCGCTGAACGCCTGCAGGAAGAACTGCGCTTCTTCGCGCCCGAGCTGCCAGTGCTGCATTTTCCCGACTGGGAAACCCTGCCGTATGACCTGTTCTCGCCCCACCAGGACATCATTTCCCAGCGCATTTCCTCGCTCTATCAACTGCCGCGACTGAAGCACGGCGTGTTGGTGGTGCCGATCAGCACCGCCCTGCATCGCCTGGCGCCGACGCGCTTCCTGCTCGGTAGCGGCCTGGTCCTGGATATCGGCCAGAAACTCGACGTCGAGGAAATGCGCCTGCGCCTGGAGGCAGCCGGCTACCGTTGCGTCGATACGGTCTACGAACACGGCGAATTCGCCGTGCGCGGCGCCTTGCTCGACCTGTTCCCCATGGGCAGCGCACTGCCCTATCGCATCGACCTGTTCGACGACGAAATCGAAACCCTGCGCACCTTCGACCCGGAGAACCAGCGCTCCATCGACAAGGTCGAATCGGTTCGCCTGTTGCCGGCCCGTGAGTTTCCGCTGGACAAGAAAGCCGTCAGCGATTTCCGCGGGCGCTTTCGCGAGCGTTTCGACGTCGACTTCCGCCGCTGTCCGATCTACCAGGACCTCAGCACCGGCATCACGCCCGCCGGTATCGAGTACTACCTGCCGCTGTTCTTCGAAGAAACCGCCACCCTGTTCGACTACCTGCCGCAGGACACCCAGGTATTCTCGTTGCCGGGCATCGAGAAGGCCGCCGAACAGTTCTGGAGCGATGCGCGCAACCGCTACGAGGACCGCCGCTACGACCCCGAGCGCCCACTGCTGGCGCCAATCGATATCTTCCTGCCGGTCGAGGACTGCTTCGCCCGCCTGAAGAACTGGCCACGCGTGATCGCCAGCCAGGAAGACATCGAGACCGGCGTCGGCCGCGAGCGCTTCGACGCCCGCGCGCTGCCGGACCTGGCGATCCAGGCCAAGGCCAGCGAACCACTGGCGGCGCTACGCCGCTTCATCGAGGAATACCCCGGTCGCGTGCTGTTCTGCGCCGAATCGGCCGGGCGCCGCGAGGTGCTGCTGGAGCTGCTCGCCCGGCTCAAGCTCAAGCCCCAGGAAGTAGCCGGCTGGCCGCAGTTCACTGCGGGCGGAGAACGCCTGGGCATCACCATCGCCCCGCTCGACGAAGGCCTGCTGCTCGACGAAATCGCCCTGATCGCCGAAAGCCCGCTGTTCGGTCAGCGCGTGATGCAGCGCCGGCGCCGGGAAAAATCCCGCGATGGCGGCGACAACGTGATCAAGAACCTCACCGAACTGCGTGAAGGTTCGCCGGTGGTTCACATCGATCACGGTGTCGGTCGCTACCTGGGCCTGATTACCCTGGAAATCGAAGGCCAGAGCGCCGAATTCCTCGCCCTGATGTATGCCGAGGAAGCCAAGCTCTACGTGCCGGTGGCCAACCTGCACCTGATCGCCCGCTACACCGGTAGCGATGACGCCCTGGCGCCTTTGCACCGACTTGGCTCGGAAACCTGGCAGAAAGCCAAGCGCAAAGCCGCCGAACAGGTGCGCGATGTCGCCGCTGAGCTGCTCGACATCTATGCGCGACGCGCCGCTCGCGAGGGGCATGCCTTCGCCGACCCGAAGGCCGACTACGAAACCTTCAGTGCCGGCTTCCCCTTCGAGGAAACCCCAGACCAGCAAAGCGCAATCGAGGCGGTGCGCGTCGATATGCTCGCCGGCAAGCCAATGGATCGACTGGTGTGCGGCGATGTCGGTTTCGGCAAGACCGAAGTGGCCATGCGCGCGGCATTCATCGCCGTGCACAGCGGACGCCAGGTCGCCGTGCTGGTGCCGACCACCCTGCTCGCCCAGCAGCACTACAACAGCTTCCGCGACCGCTTCGCCGACTGGCCGGTGAAGGTCGAGGTGATGAGCCGCTTCAAGAGCGCCAAGGAAGTCGACGCCGCCGTGCAGAAGCTGGCCGAAGGCAAGATCGACATCGTCATCGGCACCCACAAGCTGCTGCAGGACGACGTCAAGTTCCACAACCTCGGCCTGGCGATCATCGACGAAGAGCACCGTTTCGGCGTACGCCAGAAGGAACAGCTCAAGGCACTGCGCAGTGAAGTGGATATCCTCACCCTCACCGCAACGCCAATACCGCGCACCCTGAACATGGCCGTGGCCGGCATGCGCGACCTGTCGATCATCGCCACACCGCCAGCTCGGCGCCTGTCCGTGCGCACCTTCGTCATGGAACAGAACAACCCGACGATCAAGGAAGCACTGCTGCGTGAACTGCTGCGCGGCGGCCAGGTGTACTACCTGCACAACGACGTCAAGACTATCGAGAAATGCGCCGCCGACCTCGCCGAGCTGGTGCCCGAGGCACGCATCGGCATCGGTCATGGGCAAATGCGCGAGCGCGATCTCGAACAGGTGATGAGCGACTTCTACCACAAGCGCTTCAACGTGCTGGTGGCCTCGACCATCATCGAAACCGGCATCGACGTGCCAAGTGCCAACACCATCATCATCGAGCGCGCCGACAAATTCGGCCTGGCCCAGTTGCACCAGCTTCGCGGTCGCGTCGGCCGCAGCCACCACCAGGCCTATGCCTACCTGCTGACACCACCGCGCAAGCAGATGACCCAGGATGCGGAAAAACGCCTGGAAGCCATCGCCAATGCCCAGGACCTCGGCGCCGGTTTCGTCCTGGCGACCCACGACCTGGAAATCCGTGGCGCCGGCGAGTTGCTCGGCGACGGCCAGAGCGGGCAGATCCAGGCGGTCGGTTTCACCCTTTATATGGAAATGCTCGAGCGTGCGGTCAAGGCGATCCAGAAAGGCGAGCAGCCGAACCTGGAACAACCGCTGGGCGGCGGTCCGGAAATAAACCTGCGCCTGCCGGCGCTGATCCCCGAAGACTACCTGCCGGATGTGCATGCGCGGCTGATCCTGTACAAGCGCATCGCCAACGCCATCGACGAAGACGGCCTGAAGGAATTGCAGGTCGAGATGATCGACCGCTTCGGCCTGCTGCCCGAGCCGACCAAGAACCTGGTACGCATCACCCTGCTCAAGCTGCAGGCGGAAAAGCTCGGGATCAAGAAGGTCGACGCCGGCCCGCAAGGCGGACGCATCGAGTTCGCCACGGAAACGCCGGTCGACCCACTCACATTGATCAAGCTGATCCAGAGCCAACCCAAGCGCTACAAGTTCGAGGGCGCGACGATGTTCAAACTCCAGGTACCGATGGAACGGGCGGAAGAACGCTTCAATACTCTGGAAGCGCTATTCGAGCGGCTTCTGCCGTAGCCGACAAGCATCGCGGGCGGGGCGCCCAGGCCATGCCCGCGAAGGCTCTTGAAAATCACTCGATCAACTGCGCCGCCCGCAACGCGCTCACGGCCTCTAGCCAACGCGGGTCCTGCTTGTAATCGGTCGAGCGAACGCCGCGTCCACGCATGCGTGCCAGCCCTTTGGGCGGTTGCACCTTGAGTGTCTGCAAGGCACTGAGCGCCAGTTCTGCCGAACCACGGTCGTTGCATACCAGGCCCATGTCGCAGCCGGCATTCAGTGCGGCCCTGATGCGCTGGGCGGCATCGCCCACCACATGAGCGCCAGCCATCGACAGATCATCGCTGAAAATCACCCCGGTGAATCCCAGCTCGCCACGCAGGATGTCCTGCAGCCAACGCCTGGAGAAACCGGCAGGCTGATCGTCCACCGCCGAATAGATGACATGGGCCGGCATGATCGCCGCCAACTGGCCGATCAGGCGCTGGAACGGCAGCATGTCGACGCTGCGGATCTGCTCCAGGCTGCGCTCGTCCACCGGGATCGCCACATGCGAGTCGGCCTCAGCCCAGCCATGGCCGGGGAAATGCTTGCCGGTAGCAGCCATACCTGCTTCCGCCATGCCAGCGATGAACGCGCCGGCCAATGTAGCCGCACGCTCGGCATCGCCAGAAAAACTGCGACTGCCGATCACGGCACTGCGCTGGTGCTCGAGATCCAGCACCGGAGCGAAGCTGAGGTCCAGGCCGACGGCCAGCACTTCGCTCGCCATCAGCCAACCGCACTGGCGCGACAGGTACTCCGCATTATCGTTGCCAGCCAGCGCCAGCATCGCCGGCAACCGCACGAAACCACGGCGCAAGCGCTGCACCCGACCGCCCTCCTGATCCACGGCCAGCAGCAGGTCGGGACGAATCGCGCGGATAGCGGCGCACAGCTCGCGCACCTGGCGCGGCTCCTCGATATTGCGGGCGAAGATGATCAGCCCCCCCACTTCCGGCTGGCGCAATATCCGGCGGTCCTCGGCAGTCAGCCAAGCGCCCTGGATATCGAGCATCAACGAGCCATAGACGGGATCACTCATGAGGGTTTCCTTGGGCAAGTGCGTGGACGTGCGAAGCGCGGCATTGATCCTGTCGGAACGACGGGCACCTTCGACGAATCGAGGAGTTTCGGGAGGTATCGCATAGGGTCGCCAGCTTAGCCGACCCGTTTGCGTGATGCATCCTGGTCAGGCCTTGCCCGCACCATTCTTCTGCCGCGGGCGCAACCGGGCAGAGGCAAGCGCTTCATCCTTGACCGCACTTTCCGAGCGCATGGCGGCGGCGAGGAACGGCACCATCAGGCGCATGACCTGCTCAATCGAGGTATCGACGCCGAAATCATTTTCGGAAATGGCCCGCAGGGCCTTGATCCCGGACATGCTGAACGCTGCGGCCCCCAGCATGAAATGCACGCGCCAGAACAGTTCGAGCGGCGGTATGCCAGGCGCCGCGTCATGCAACAGGATCAGGTAACGGCGGAAAACCTTGCCGTACATATCCTCCAGATAACGACGCAGATGCCCTTGGCTCTGACTGAACGCCAGCCCCAGCAAGCGCATGAAAATGGACAGGTCGTCGCCATTGCGCGGCTTGACCGCCAAGGCCTGGTCGACCAGCATTTCCAGCAACTCTTCAAGGCTGGGCTTTTGCCCCTGGCGAACATCGAGCTCACGCTCCAGGCTCAGGCAGAAAGGGCCGAGAAAGCGGGAGAACACCGCCTGGATCAGCGCCTTCTTCGAACCGAAATGGTAATTGACCGCGGCAAGATTGACCCCGGCCTTGCTCGTGATGAGTCGCAACGAGGTCTCGGCGAAGCCTTTTTCTGCAAACAACTGCTCTGCAGCATCCAATATGCGCTCGACAGTTTCCGACTGAGCCATGACACCCTCACCTGGCGAACAAACGTTTGAAACATACGTTTCACACCAGGGATATGTCAAGACGAACGCGACGATCCGGCTCATTAAAGCACATCGCATGACCAACGGGTCGAGCGCCCCGGCCGGCAGCACAGGCAAAAATTTGCCATTGCCGATTTACTGTATATAATCCCAGCAACTGTATAAAAAGACAGACACCACGATGATCAAGCTCACGCCACGCCAAGCGGAAATCCTCGCATTCATCAAGCAATGCCTGGAAGAGAACGGATACCCACCGACCCGAGCGGAAATCGCGCAGAAACTGGGGTTCAAGTCACCCAACGCCGCCGAAGAACACCTGAAGGCCCTGGCTCGCAAAGGCGCTATCGAGATGACGCCAGGCGCATCGCGCGGCATCCGCATCCCCGGATACGAACCAGAGAGCAACGAAGACGAAGGGCTTCCGGTCATCGGGCGCGTGGCCGCTGGCGCTCCGATCCTCGCCCAGCAGAACGTCGAGGAGTCCTGCCAGATAAACCCGGCCTTCTTCCACCCGAGAGCCGACTATCTATTGCGGGTCCGCGGGATGAGCATGAAAGACATCGGCATCTTCGATGGCGATCTGCTGGCCGTCCACACCACCCGCGAAGCGCGCAACGGCCAGATCGTCGTTGCCCGTATCGGCGACGAGGTCACGGTCAAGCGCTTCCAGCGCGAAGGCAACAAGGTGCTGCTGATTGCGGAAAACCCCGAATTCAATCCCATCGAAGTCAATCTGGAAGAACAGGACCTGGTTATCGAAGGCCTGAGCGTCGGCGTCATTCGCCGCTGAAAGATAAGGAGAGCCTCATGCAGTTCCCGCAGTCGCTGAACCGTACTCAACTCCCTCTGTTCGAGGCTTTCCTCAACCTGCCCTCGCCGCCAACCTTCATCGAGCCAAGCTCGTCAGGCTGGCTCGATGAACCCGAGACATTCAGCGAACTGACGCTCTCCGGTTCGCTCGAACGCTACCGTCGACTGCTCGCGCCGCTACTACGCGAACTGAGCGAGGAACAGGACGCTCGCTGGCTGACCTTGGTGGCCCCGCCGAGCGCCCTGACCCATGGCTGGCTGCGCAACACCGGCCTGAACCTGGATCGCCTGGTGGTCCTACAGCCACGCGCCAGTCAGAGTGCCGTCGACATCGCTTGCGAAGCCCTGCGCCTGGGCCGCAGCCATACAGTGGTGAGCTGGATCGAACTCAGCGACAGGCAGCGCACCCAGTTGAGCAACGCAGCCCGTACCGGTGATACGCAAAGCTTGAACATCAAGTTGATTTGACTGGCGAAAGCCATCGGCACCATCCACTGCCCATGCATTGGCCTGGATGGCCACCTAGGAGACTGCCGATTGGGGCTTTGCGGGGAATGGGTCGGGACGCACAGCCCCCTTTACCTCGAAGCAACGCCCGCCCTATTTCAATGCAACGTGTGCGGCTGCTGATCTTCGTGATCGATCTCGCCATCGGCCAGACGCCCGGCCATCTGCACACCGATATTCAACATGGCCTTGGCCACTTCGACATGATGTCCCTGCAGGAACGCTTTCGCATCGTCGGAAAAATTCAGTGTCACCAGCATTTCTTCATCTTCTGCCCGGCGCAATACGATGCGACCGTCAGGCAGCTCGACGATTTCAAGAAAGGATGTGGACATTACAGGGCTCTCCAATCGTACGGCTAAGTTGAGCGGCCGGATGCCCGCGCTACATGACCGGGGTGATGCTCAGCACTCGCTGAGCGACTCGCGAAAACGCAGTGCGAGTCCTTTGATGTTCTGGCGCCATTCTTCGAGTAGCGCGTGCGACAAGGGTGCAGGCTGCGCATCGACGTCCCAGGTGCGGATGATATCAGCCTTGGCCTCCTTCACCTCACTGGGCGGTAAGAACAAGGCTGCATATGCACCAAGCAAACGCGCCAGCCAGGATTCCGGCTGACCGGCGATTTCCACAAGCTCAGCCAGTTCAGGACTCGGCGATTCGGCAATGACGGCCTGGTTGACCAGCGCCTCGACCCGAGGCGCTCTTGCCTGAGGCATGCGGTAATAACCGGCTACCTCATGACAGAGCCCTAGCAAACCGCCATAGAGATGGAACAACACCGCTTCGCGCTCGGCCTCGGCCTGACCCGGAGTACCTTCGCCCGCTTCAGCCTTGCGCAGGCGCTCAAGTGCCAGCCCGGAGAAATAGATCTTCTGGTTGGTGCGGGTGTACAGCTCATTGGCCATGGTCATGCCCTCGCGCAGACGTCACTTGCTCTCTACCTTCCACTTGCCGCCATCGTAGAACGCGCGCCAACCGCTAGGCTTGCCGTCGACCTCACTCTGGACGTATTGCTCCTTGGTCTTGCGGCTATAACGAATTACCGTTGGCCGGCCTTCGCCATCCTTCTGCGGTGCGTCCAACAGATAGTGGTACTTCGGATCGATCTGGTCACGATGAGAGATCAGTTCCTTGACCAATGGTGCACGGGTTTCGCGATTCTTGGGGAACTGGCTGGCGGCGAGGAACAATCCAGAAGCGCCGTCGCGCAAGACATAGGTGTCATCGACCTTCTCGCACTTGAGTTCGGGCATCGGTACCGCATCCATCTTCGGCGGCGCGGCCTCACCGCTCTTGAGCAGCTTGCGGGTGTTCTTGCAGCTTGAGTTGGTGCAACCGAAGAACTTGCCGAAGCGGCCTGTCTTGAGCTGCATCTCGCTACCGCATTTGTCGCATTCAAGGCTCGGGCCTTCGTAGCCCTTGATCCGATACTGGCCCTGCTCGATCTCGTAGCCGGCGCAATCCGGGTTGTTGCCGCAGATATGCAGCTTGCGAGTTTCATCCAGCAGGTAGGCATCCATCGCCGTACTGCAGATCGGGCACCGATGCTTGTTGCGCAGCACGCGGGACTCGGACTCGCCCTCGTCATCCGCCGCGATTTCGTCGCCAGGGATCAGGTTGATGGTCGCCTTGCAGCGCTCCTTGGGGGGCAATGCGTAGCCCGAGCAACCGAGGAACACGCCAGTGGATGCGGTACGGATCATCATGTGGCGACCACATTCGCGGCAGGGAATGTCGGTCGGCGTCGGCTGATTGGCGCGCATGCCGTTGTCGGCAATCTCGGCGACCTCGAGCTTCTTCTTGAAATCGCCATAGAACTCATCGAGCACGTTTTTCCAGTTGCGCCCCCCCTGCGCCACGTCGTCGAGGTTCTCCTCCATCCCGGCGGTGAAGCCGTAGTCCATGAGGTTGGAGAAGCTCTCGTTGAGGCGCTCGGTGACGATATCGCCCATCTTCTCGGCATAGAAACGACGGTTCTGCACCGTGACGTAGCCACGCTCCTGGATGGTCGAGATGATCGCCGCATAGGTGGACGGACGGCCGATGCCACGCTTCTCCAGCTCCTTGACCAGGCTGGCTTCGGAGAAGCGTGCCGGCGGCTTGGTGAAGTGCTGGCTCGGGTCGAGCTTGATCAGTTTCAGCGACTCGCCCTGGCGCATGTCCGGCAGCACGTCGTCCTCGCCCGGCTTGCTTTGCTGCGGCAATACCTTGGTGTAACCGTCGAACTTGAGGATGCGCCCCTTGGCCCGTAGTTCGAATGCGCCGGCTGCGACCGTCACGCTGGTGGACAAGTATTCGGCAGGCGGCATCTGGCACGCCACGAACTGGCGCCAGATCAGGTCGTACAGGCGCTCGGCATCGCGTTCCATGCCGGCAAGCTGGGTCGGGCGCAGGTTGACGTCGGAAGGACGAATCGCTTCGTGCGCCTCCTGGGCGCCTTCCTTGCTCGAATAGAAATTCGGTTTTTCCGGCAGGTATTTCTTGCCGAACTCGCCGTCGATGAAGCCGCGCACCATATCGATGGCATCGGCCGACAGGTTGGTCGAGTCGGTACGCATATAGGTGATGTAGCCAGCTTCATAGAGACGCTGGGCCATCATCATGGTCTTCTTCACACCGAAGCCCAGGCGATTGCTCGCCGCCTGCTGCAGGGTCGAGGTGATGAAGGGGGCCGACGGACGGCTGCTGGTCGGCTTGTCTTCGCGCTTGGCGACGCTGTAGCTGGAGGACTTCAGTTTCTCCAGAGCAGCCATCGCCTGGGCTTCGTTGACCGGCTTGAACGCCGCGCCGTTCTCGCGAACGACCTCGAAACGCGCCTTGGCATTCTTCGCAGTGCCGAGGTCGGCATGCAGTTCCCAGTACTCTTCGGGAACGAAAGCACGGATTTCGCGCTCGCGTTCGACCACCAGCTTCACCGCAACGGACTGCACGCGCCCGGCCGACAAACCACGGGCGATCTTCTGCCAGAGCAGCGGCGAGACCATGTAGCCGACCACGCGATCGAGGAAGCGGCGCGCCTGCTGGGCATTGACGCGGTTGATGTCGAGGTCGCCCGGCCTGGAGAAGGCCTCCTGAATGGCCTTCTTGGTGATCTCGTTGAACACCACGCGCTTGTAGCGACTGTCATCGCCACCGATGGCTTCGCGCAGGTGCCAGGCGATGGCCTCCCCTTCTCTATCCAAGTCGGTTGCGAGATAGATGGTGTCGGCATCCTTGGCCAGGCGGCGCAGTTCCTCGATCACCTTCTCCTTGCCGGGAAGGATCTCGTACTTGGCCTTCCAGCCATGCTCGGGATCGACGCCCATACGGGTGAACAACTGGCGCTTGGCCTTTTCCTTGGGTGACAGCGCAGGTGCCTCGGCAGCGGCCTTGGTGCGCTTCACCGGTTCCTTGGCGCTCGACGAACCGCTGGTAGGCAGGTCACGGATATGGCCGATGCTCGACTTCACCACGTACTGGTTGCCCAGGTACTTGTTGATGGTCTTGGCCTTGGCCGGGGATTCCACGATGACCAGCGATTTGCCCATGGGATTGGAAAATTCCTGAATGCTTTGAAGTAAGAGCGGCGGGAGTAGCCGTTAAGGCACCGCTATATATAGTGGCCGTCGAGGTGAGGTCAAGCACGGACGCCAATCAGCCCTTGTTGAAAAGCTCGGGCTCGGCCTGGATCAGGGCGAAGCGCGGCAGCTCTTCCCCATCGACCTCGACCGTTTCGCAGAACATCTCCAGCGGCCTGACCCACAGGCCATACTCGCCGTACAAGGCCTGGTAGACGACCAGGGTTTCTTCTGTCTCGGAATGCCTGGCCACACCGAAAACGCGATACTCGGGGCCTTTGTAGTGGCGATACAGACCGGGTTGTACCCGCATGGTTCGACTCCTTATAAAAACGAAAACCGGGGCACGGGGCCCCGGTTCTCCAAGCGCGAAAACTCAGACTCGTTCGAAAACCGTGGTGATACCCTGACCGAGGCCGATGCACATGGTCGACACGCCTAGAGTGCCGCCATTCTGTTTCATCACGTTCAACAGGGTGCCGGAAATACGTGCGCCGGAGCAACCGAACGGATGGCCTAGGGCAATCGCGCCGCCGTGCAGGTTGACCTTCTGCTCCATCTTGTCGAGCAGCTTGAGGTCTTTCAACACGGGCAGCGCCTGGGCGGCAAAGGCTTCGTTGAGTTCGAAGAAGTCGATGTCATCGATGCTCAGGCCGGCGCGCTTGAGTGCTTTCTGGGTCGCGGGGACCGGGCCGTAGCCCATGATCGCCGGGTCCACGCCGTGCACCGCCATGGCCCGCACTACCGCCAGGGGCTGGATACCCAGGTCCTGGGCACGCTGGGCGGACATGACGATCAGGCATGACGCGCCATCGGTGATCTGCGAAGAAGTCCCCGCCGTCACGGTACCGCCCTTCGGGTTGAACGCGGGCTTCAGGGCCGCCAGGCTTTCGATGGTGGTGTCCGGACGGATGGTTTCGTCATAGTCGAAGACCTTGAGGAAGCCATTCTCGTCGTAGCCTTCCATCGGGATGATCTCGTCCTTGAACTTGCCCTCTAGCGTGGCCTTGTGGGCCAGGCGGTGGGAGCGTTCGCCGAAGGCGTCTTGGGCTTCACGGGTGATGCCGTGCATCTTGCCGAGCATCTCGGCGGTCAGGCCCATCATGCCCGAGGCCTTGGCCGCGTACAGCGACAGGTGCGGGTTCGGGTCGACGCCGTGCATCATGCCGACGTGGCCCATGTGCTCGACGCCGCCGACCACGAACACGTCGCCGTTGCCGGTCTGGATCGCCTGCACGGCGGTGTGCAATGCGCTCATCGACGAACCGCACAGGCGGCTGACGGTCTGCGCCGCGCTGGTGTGCGGGATCTGGGTCATCAGCGACGCCATGCGGGCGACGTTCCAGCCCTGCTCCAGGGTCTGGTTGACGCAACCCCAGATCACGTCCTCGACTTCGGCCGGGTTGACCTTGTCGTTACGCTCCAGCAGCTTGCTGATCAGGTGCGCCGACATGTTCTCGGCGCGGGTGTTGCGGTGCATGCCGCCCTTGGAGCGGCCCATCGGCGTACGGCCGAAGTCGACAATGACGGCGTCTCTCGGATTCAGACTCATCTTTCTATACTCGCTCTGTTCGTTCCGCGATCAACCGAAAAACTTCTGGCCGTTCTTGGCCATTTCGCGAAGTTTGGCGGTCGGCTGGTAAAGCGCTCCCAGTTCGGCGTACTTGTCGGCCAGGGCGACGAATTCGCTCACGCCGACAGAATCGATGTAGCGCAGCGCGCCACCGCGGAAGGGAGGGAAACCAATCCCGTAGACCAGGCCCATGTCGGCCTCGGCCGGGGTCTCGACGATGCCGTCTTCCAGGCAACGCACGGTTTCCAGGCACAGCGGAAGCATCATGAAGTTGATGATGTCGTCATCGCTCAGTTCGCGCTGCTCACGCACGATCGGCTTGAGGATCTCGTAGGCCTCCGGGTCCTGGACCTTCTTCGGCTTGCCGCGCTTGTCGACTTCATAGGCATAGAAGCCCTTGCCGTTCTTCTGGCCGAGGCGATTGGCCTCGTACATCACGTCGACGGCAGTCTTGCCCTGCACCGCCATGCGGTCCGGGAAACCTTCGGCCATCACGTCGCGGCCATGGTGGCCGGTGTCGATACCGACCACGTCGGACAGATAGGCCGGGCCCATGGGCCAGCCGAACTTCTCCATCACCTTGTCGATACGCACGAAGTCGACGCCGAACTCCAGCAGCTTGGCGAAACCGCCGAAGTACGGGAACAGCACGCGGTTGACCAGGAAACCCGGGCAATCGTTGACCACGATCGGGCTCTTGCCCATCTTCTTGGCGTAGGCGACAGTGGTGGCCACGGCTGTTTCGGACGACTTCTCGCCACGGATGACTTCGACCAGCGGCATCATGTGCACCGGGTTGAAGAAGTGCATGCCGACGAAGTTCTGCGGGCGCTTGAGCGCCTGGGCCAAGAGGCTGATGGAGATGGTCGAGGTGTTGGACGCCAGGATCGCATCCTCTTTCACCGCGCCCTCCACCTCGGCGAGTACCGCTTGCTTGACCTTCGGGTTCTCGACCACCGCCTCGACGACGATGTCGACGTTACCGAAGTCGCCATAGGACATGGTCGGGCGAATGGCATTCAGCGCCTGGGCCATCTGCTCAGGAGTGGAACGACCCTTCTCGACGCGCTTGCCCAGCAGTTTGGCCGCTTCGTTCAAGCCGGTCTGGATGCCGTCTTCGCGAATATCCTTCATCAGGATCGGCGTGCCTTTCGAGGCGGACTGGTAGGCGATGCCGCCGCCCATGATACCCGCGCCCAGCACGGCGGCGAGCTTCACCTCGTGGGCGATCTTGTCGTATTGCTTGGCTTTCTTCTTCAGCTCCTGGTCGTTGAGGAACAGGCCGATCAGGCTTTCCGCGACCGAGGTCTTGGCCAATTTGACGAAGCCAGCCGCCTCGACCTCCAGCGCCTTGTCGCGACCGAAGTTGGCAGCCTTCTGGATGGTCTTGATCGCCTCGACCGGGGCCGGGTAGTTCGGCCCCGCCTGGCCGGCGACGAAGCCCTTGGCGGTCTCGAAGGCCATCATCTGCTCGATGGCGTTGAGCTTGAGCTTGTCCAGCTTCGGCTGACGCTTGGCCTTGTAGTCCAGCTCGCCGGAAATGGCCCGCTGGACCAGGTCCAGAACGGCTTCCTTGAGTTTTTCGGGCTTGACCACCGCATCGACCGCGCCGACCTTGAGTGCGTCGGCCGCGCTGTTTTCCTTGCCCGAGGCAATCCACTCGACGGCATTGTCGGTGCCGATCACCCGTGGCAGGCGTACGGTGCCGCCAAAGCCTGGATAGATACCCAGCTTGACTTCCGGCAGGCCGATTTTCGCGGTCTCGCTCATGACCCGGTAATCAGCGGCCAGGGAAATTTCCAGACCGCCGCCGAGCGCGATGCCATTGATGGCCACGACGGTCGGTACATTCAGGTCTTCGAAGTCACTGAAGATGCGGTTGACTTCGAGGTTGCCGGCCAGCAGTTCCTCGTCGGGCAGCTTGAAGTTGTCGACGAATTCGGTGATGTCCGCGCCGACGATGAACACGTCCTTGCCACTGGTGACGATAACGCCTTTGACCGAGGCGTCCGCCTTGATGGCATCCACGGCCTGGCGCAACTCGGTCAGGGTAAGGCGGTTGAACTTGTTGACGGACTCACCCTTGAGGTCGAACTTCAGTTCGACGATGCCACTCTCAAGAGCCGTAACCGTGATGGCTTTACCTTCGTAAATCATCAACTGATCTCCACGGTATGGAAGCTGAACGTACACATCGGAGCCAAGGAGGCTTGAAGCTATGAGCTTAGCCTCGATCAGCACGGCACACCCGCCGATGCGAGCCTGGGGCAATCGAGCAGGAGCAAACGCTCAATTCATACGCCCGTTTGATTGGGTGACACACCTTCTTTTAAAAGCGCACGGTTGTCAATTACCTGGCAGATTAACCCGGCATAGATGACGAAATCCGCCGCGTGCCTGCGCCATGGGACAGGCGCGATAAGGGACAATTCAGGGAAATGATGGGCAGCTCGGCAATAACCTGAAGGCCATCGGCACGGTGCGACTGCCGGTCTTGCCTCGAGCAGGCTGTCGCTGCCCCGACTCACGCCACCTCATCCAGAAACCTCGCCACCCTCTGCAACGTGTCCTTGTCGCCCCGCTCGCCCCAATAGAGCGCGATCATCTGCCGCCCCGCCTCTACCTTGTAGACATCGCCTGGCAAGCTCGACAGCCTTTCGAGCAACGCCACGTCGGGGCAAGGCTCGCGCCATTGGTTGAGCCACTGGCCAGGCGTCGACTGCCAGTAACACCAGGGCTCTTCCCTGCCGGTACGGCGAGCACGGTGATACTGCGCACAGCTATGTGGCGGGGGCGTTTCGAGCCAGTGCGGCCATTGCTCCTGCACCAGTTGCATACCGAGCCCCATGCGCCGCGCCTCCAGACGCAACGCCATCTGGCCGCTCTGGCGTGCGGACGGGCGCAGCCAGACCAGTGGGCTAAGTGCCACGCCAACGAATAAAATCACGATCCACCAGGTCATATGTGTCACTCTGCGCGAAAAACGAAGCGCACGGGGTCCGCCCTGCGACGAAACGTCAGCAGACCCCGGCCGCCAGGAAAGCCATACTGAATCACAGCCCTTCAGGAGGAAGAACCATGTCCTATCAGCACATTCTGATCGCCATCGATCTGACCGAGGAATGCCACCCGGTCGTCCAGCGTGCCCTGGCGCTGGCCGACAGTACAGGCGCCAAGGCCGCCCTGGTTCACATCATCGAGCCAATGGCCATGGCCTTCGGCGGCGATGTTCCAATGGACCTGTCGCTGCTGCAACAGCAACAGTTCGACCAGGCCCGCGAGCGCTTGCAGAAGATCGCCGCGCAGTACCCGCAACTGGCCAGCGAACAACAGCAACTGGCCTACGGCCAACCGCGCCAGGAACTACACCGCCTGGCAACCGAACTGGGCAGCGACCTGATCGTGGTCGGCAGCCACGGCCGCCACGGCCTGGCCCTGCTGTTGGGTTCCACGGCCAACGATGTCCTGCATGGCGCGCCCTGCGATGTACTGGCCATTCGCCTGAAGAAACAGAACTGACTCAGGATACTGCGCCGGTATTCATGACCATCGGCCGGATCTTCTGCAACTGCGTCTCCAGCGAAACCGTCATGCTCGATGACAGGGAAAAGAAGGCCAGGAAGGCCTTGAGATTGGAGTCGCCCTCGCAGATGGCGTGAATCCGCTGCCAGAATGCCTGGTTGACCAGTTGCAGGCGCTTGAACTGGTCGACCAGGCCTTTCAGTTCCCAGTCGGGCGTGCCGCCTTCGCGCAGCAGAAAATACTGGCGCGTCAGGTAGAGGGAGATGGTGCGCAGCACGAATTCGTGGCTGCTGGCGAACGGCAGGTGATTACGCGCCATGGGTTTCATCTGCGCCAGGTCCGGGCAGGCACTGGTCGCCATGATCACACCGAGCAACGAGCGCAACGCCTCCTCCAGCCCTACCTGCTGCTTGCTGTACTCACGCTCCGGCGTACGCACCCAGACTTGCGCCTTGTGGAACGCCGGCAAACCATGGAAATCCTCGACGACCCGGTGCAAATCCACTGCCGCCGGACAATGGCTATAGCGATCCTTGGCCAGCGGGCAATTGCTGCATTGGTTGTAGTCAAGCCGTGTCCATTTCGGCAACCCGTCGCCAACCTGTGCCGGGTCATACTCTCGCTCCAACTCCACCCGATAACTGAACTGATGATGATCATCCAGCGCGATGCGGTACTCAATCGCCATTAAACGGCTCCGACAGGCGTCTCAAGGAAGTTCCATGTTATGCAAGCAGTTGAATCATAGGGTGTTTCCGGTCAATGAAAGCGTACGTGCTTATCACATTGAGCAGACCTGGGAACACGCAGGCCGATAGCTCGGAATGAAACGAACGTGGCCGTTCGCAGGATGGCTCGGGCCGCGTAGGTATCGCTTCGTTCAAGCCATCCCGCAACTACCTTCCTCCAGTTATCCGGCGCTTCTGAAACTCAAGATTCCAGTTCGGCCCAACGTTCCAGAAGCCGATCCAGCTCCTGCTGCAGTGCATCCAGGCGGCCCAGCGCTGCCGCGGTGATGTCGGCAGGCTGCTGATAGAAAGCGGGATCGGCGATCTTCTCCTGCAGTTCGGCCAGTTGGGTTTCCAGCGTATCGATCTGCCCTGGGATAGCCTCCAGCTCACGCTGCAGCTTGTAGCTCAGTTTCTTCTTGCTACCCGCCGCGTCGGCAACTGGCACCGCAGCCGGGGCAACGACCGGCTCTGCAACCGGCGCGGGAGCGGCCATCTCGGCCTTGCCCGATTTGCTCTCGCCAACGCCGAGCAAACGTGGCGAACCGCCCTGACGCAACCAATCCTGATAACCGCCGACGTACTCACGCACCCTGCCCTCGCCTTCGAACACCAGGGTGCTGGTCACTACGTTGTCGAGGAAGGCACGGTCGTGGCTGACCATCAGCACGGTGCCCTGGAAGGTCAGCAGGACCTCTTCGAGCAATTCGAGGGTTTCCACATCGAGGTCGTTGGTCGGTTCGTCGAGCACCAGCAGGTTGGCCGGCTTGCTGAACAGCTTGGCCAGCAGCAGACGCGCGCGCTCACCGCCGGACAGCGCCTTGACCGGGGTTCGCGCCCGCTGCGGGCTGAACAGGAAATCGCCGAGGTAACTCAGCACGTGACGGTTCTGGCCGTTGATCTCGATGAAGTCACGGCCTTCGGCCAGGTTATCGATAACGGTCTTTTCCAGATCGAGCTGATGACGCAACTGGTCGAAATAGGCGACATCGATCCTGGTGCCCTCAGTGACGGTCCCGCTGCTCGGCTGCAGGCCACTGAGCATCAACTTCAGCAGCGTGGTCTTGCCGGTGCCGTTGGCGCCCAGCAGGCCAATGCGGTCGCCACGCTGCAGGACCAGGGAGAAATCGCGGATCAGGAACGGCCCGCCGGGATGCGCGAAGCTGACGTTCTCCAGCACCATCACCTGCTTGCCGGACTTCTCCGCCGCTTCCAACTGGATGTTGGCCTTGCCGGTGCGTTCACGCCGCTCGCTACGCTCGACACGCAGTGCCTTGAGGGCACGCACCCGCCCTTCGTTACGGGTACGGCGCGCCTTGATGCCCTGGCGAATCCACACTTCCTCCTGGGCCAGCTTCTTGTCGAACAGCGCATTGGCGGTCTCTTCGGCAGCCAGCGCCGCTTCCTTGTGCACCAGGAAACTGGCGTAGTCGCCGTTCCAGTCGATCAGGCCGCCGCGATCCAGCTCGAGAATGCGTGTCGCCAGGTTCTGCAGGAAGGAGCGGTCGTGGGTGATGAACAGGACCGCGCCCTGGAACTCCTTCAAGGCCTCTTCCAGCCAGGCGATGGCGCCGATGTCCAGGTGGTTGGTCGGCTCGTCGAGCAGCAGCAGGTCCGGCTCGCTGACCAGCGCCTGAGCCAGCAGCACCCGACGGCGCCAGCCACCCGACAACTCGGCCAGGGTCTTGTCGGCCGGCAATTGCAAACGGCTCAGGGTACTTTCGACCAGTTGCTGCAGGCGCCAGCCATCCCGGGCTTCGAGGTCCTGCTGCACGTGCATCAGTTTGTTCAGGTCGTCTTCGCTGACGCAGTTCTGCGCCAGGTGGTGGTACTGAGCGAGCAGGTCGCCAACACCATCCAGGCCCTGGGCAACCACGTCGAACACGCTGCGACCATCGGCGACCGGCAGTTCCTGGGGAAGCTCGCCAATTTTCAGTCCGGGTGCGCGCCAGATCGAACCGTCATCGGGCTTCTGATCGTCCTTGACCAGTTTCAGCATGCTCGACTTGCCGGTGCCGTTGCGGCCAATGATGCACACCCGCTCGCCCCGCGCGATCTGCCAGGACACCTTGTCCAGCAGCGGCATGGCGCCGTAGGCGAGGGATACATCGGCGAACTTGAGCAGGGTCATGGCGGCACTTCCAGAAAAACGGTGGCGCAGTTTACCCGAATAGGCTGCGCCCCGCGCTTTCGTCAAGTGTGGCCAGCCGCTAAGCTAGCAACCTTGTCATGCGTCACGTCCCGCACCGTCTATCTATCCGGAAGTGTCATGCGCCGTTCTCTGTACAGCCTGTTTTCCTGCCTGATCCTGTGTACTGTCAGTTTTTCGTCCGCCCAGGCCGCGCCACTGGCCCAGCAACGCCAGATGTACGATGAAGCCAAGCGCGCCCTGGCCAAGGGCGACAAGGGCCCCTACCAGCGCTACGCCGATGAATTGCGCGACTATCCACTGACGCCCTATCTGGCCTACGACGAACTGACCGCCCGCCTGAAATGGGCGAGCAATGCGGAAATCGAGCAGTTTCTCGCCCAGTACGGCGACCTGCCCCAGGCCAGTTGGATGAAGCTGCGCTGGCTGCGCTGGCTGGCCGAGCGCGGCGACTGGGCGACCTTCACCCGCTACTACGATCCCAAGCTCAACTTCACCGAGCTGGACTGCCTCAATGGCCAGTACCAGATGAGCCACGGCCTGACCGCCGAGGCCTATGCCACCAGCGAAAGGCTCTGGCTGGTCGGCAAATCCCAGCCGGATGCCTGTGACCGCCTGTTCGATGCCTGGGCCGCCGCCGGCCAGTTGACCGAAGAGAAACGCTGGAAGCGGGTGAAGCTGGCCACCGAGGCACGCAATTACTCACTCGCCACCTCGGTCGCGAAAAAGCTGCCGACCCTGCAGGCGCGCGCCAACCTGATGATCGACATCGCGCAGAAACCGGCACAGCTCACCCAGACCGCACGTTTCGTACCTGCCGACCAGGCCATGGCCGATGTCGTCGGCCTGGGCCTGCGTCGTCTGGCCAGGCAGAATCCGGAGCAGGCCCTGGCGTTGCTCGACCAATACGCACGCAAGCTGCCCTTCTCGACCGAGGAAAAGGTTTCCATCGCCAAGGAAATCGGCCTGACCCTGGCCAAGAGCTTCGACCTGCGCGCCCTGCCGATCATGGAGCAGTACGACCCGCAACTACGCGACGACACGGTTTCCGAATGGCGCGCACGCCTGTTGCTGCGCCATGCACGGTGGTCGGATGCGTACCAGTTGATCAGCACGTTCCCCGACAGCCTGGCCAGCACCAGTCGCTGGCGTTATTGGCGCGCCCGCAGCCTGCAACTGGCACAGCCGCAGAGCAAGCAAGACATGCCGCTGTACCAGGCGCTGGCCAAGGAGCGCGACTTCTACGGTTTCCTCGCCGCCGATCGCATCGAAGCGCCCTACAGCCTGAACAACAAGCCGCTGGCGATCAGCCCGCAGATGATGCAGAAGGTGCGCAACACCCCCGGCGTGCGCCGCGCGCTGGAGTTTCATGATCGCGGCGAGATCGTCGACGGTCGCCGCGAGTGGTACCACGTCAGCCGCCTGTTCAGTCGCGACGAGATGGTCACCCAGGCCAAGATCGCCTTCGACTTGCAATGGTATTTCCCGGCCATCCGCACCATCAGCCAGGCGCAATACTGGGACGACCTGAACATCCGCTTTCCCATGGCTTACCGCAACAACCTGGTCAACCAGGCCAAAACGCGCGGCCTGCACTCCAGCTGGGTATTCGCCATCACCCGCCAGGAAAGCGCCTTCATGAGCGATGCACGTTCCGGCGTCGGCGCCATGGGCCTGATGCAACTGATGCCGGCGACGGCCAAGGAAACCGCGCGCAAGTTCAGCATTCCCCTGGCCTCGCCACAGCAGGCATTGGACCCGGCGAAGAACATCGAGCTGGGCGCCGCCTACCTGAGCCAGGTCCACGGCCAGTTCAACGGTAACCGTGTGCTCGCCTCCGCCGCCTACAACGCAGGCCCCGGGCGCGTGCGCCAGTGGCTGAAAGGCGCCAATCACCTGGCCTTCGACGTCTGGGTCGAGAACATCCCCTTCGACGAGACCCGCCAGTATGTGCAAAACGTGCTGTCCTACGCGGTGATCTACGGCCAGAAACTCAACGCACCGCAACCGCTGGTCGACTGGCACGAGCGCTTCTTCGACGATCAGTGATCCGTTCCTGGCCGGGCGCGGCTCGCATCGCGGTCCGCCCCGCTACAGCCCCTGCCGCATCTGATGCAGATCAATACCTGGGCAGCCCTGATCTCCGATCATCGGGGCAAACCGCATAGGGAAGGGCTCGCCATGAAAGAAAATCCGCACGACTCGGCCAAGGCGTTGGTGGCCCTGCTGATGAGTGGCTGCGATGACCTGTCGCACTCACTGCGGAAAATGCGCTTGGAGCGAAGCTCGAAAGTCATCGTCGAGGCTAACGCACAGCTCCGCCACTGCGGCAGCGTGCTCGCCAAGCCCCATGCGCGCTGATGCGCTGGCGTTTCGAGGCGGACCGCATAACGGCTACGCATAGGGCAACGGTACGCCAATAAGCCCTCGCCAGGCGCCCCCTGCACGGGCAGCGGAGCGAGCCTGCGACCGACCGATTTATCCAAAAACGACAGCGGCGAATAAACAACAAACAGCGTCCAATCCTGCACACTCGGCCATCGACACCAGCACCATCATCTCGCCAGAGGCACCCAAGCCCCAGAACGAGAAAAAGGCCGCTGACATGTCTGAATTACTCCTCCCCCAGCAGTTCGAAGCTATCCAGAAGGGTTATCACCACGACCCCCTCGTCTCGCAATCGCTGCGCGCCGAAGCCTATACCGATCCGCAATGGTTCAAGCTCGACCAGCAGCAGATCATCGCCAAGAGCTGGCAGTGGGTCTGCCATGTGGAAAAGGTCCGCGACCCCGGCACCTACACCACCGCCGACATCGCCGGCCACCCGATTGCCGTGGTGCGCGACCAGGACGGCTCGCTGCGCGCCTTCTACAACGTCTGCAAGCACCGCGCGCATCCCGTGCTCAGTGGCGAGGGCAAGGTGCGGCGCATCGTCTGCCCCTATCACTCCTGGTGCTATGGCCTGAACGGCCAGCTCGTCGGTGCTCCGCATGTCGGCGGGCTGAAGGAATTCGACAAGGATGCCATCCACCTGAGCCCGGTTCAGGTCGAGGAATTCTGCGGCTTCATCTACGTCAACCTGGACCCCGAGGCGAAACCGCTCGCCGAGCTGTCCGGCGACCTGAAACAGGAAATCGACCACTGGGCGCCGGACATCGGCAGCCTGACCTTCGGCCACCGCCTGACCTACGAGATCAAGTCGAACTGGAAGAACGTCGTCGACAACTTCCTCGAGTGCTACCACTGCCCGACCGCGCACAAGGACTTCTGCACCCTGGTCGACATGGACACCTACAAGGTCACCACCCACGGCATCTATTCCAGCCACATGGCCGAGGCCGGCAACGGCCAGAACACCGCCTACGACACCTCCAAGGCCAAGGTGCGCACCCACGCCGTCTGGTGGCTGTGGCCCAACACCTGCCTGATGCGCTACCCGGGACGCAACTCGATGATCGTGCTGCACATCATCCCGGTCGGCCCGGACCTGACCCGCGAGACCTACGACTTCTACCTGGAGACGCCCGAGCCGGACGACATGGAGCGCGAGGCCATCCGCTACCTCGACGAGGTGCTGCAGGTCGAGGACATCTCCCTGGTGGAAAACGTCCAGCGCGGCATGCAGACGCCCGCCTTCGAACAAGGCCGGATCGTCACCGACCCCGACGGCTCGGGCAAATCCGAGCACGCCCTGCACCACTTCCACGGCCTGGTGCTCGACGCCTACCGCAAAGCCGTGGCGTGACCGCTTCCAGCCTGGGCACGCCATGTGCCCAGCCCCCTTGTCGTCCCTGCAAAGGATGTAGCCAGCATGCCGAAATCCGTCATTATCACCTGCGCCACCACCGGCGGGGTGCATACCCCGACCATGTCGCAGTACCTGCCGATCACCCCGTCGCAGATCGCCGAATCCTCCATCGAGGCCGCCCAGGCCGGTGCCTCGATCATCCACCTGCATGCCCGTCATCCAGAGACCGGCAAGCCTGATCCGCGTCCCGAACTGTTCCGCGAATCGATGCAGCAGATTCGCCAGCACAGCAATGCCGTACTCAACGTCTCCACTGGCGGTGGCCTGGGCATGAGCCGTGAGGAGCGCCTGCGTGCCGCCATCGCCCTGAGCCCGGAAATGGCCTCGCTGAACGTCGGTTCGATGAACTTCGGCATCTTCCCGATGAAGGCCAAGCACACCACCTGGAAGCACGACTGGGAACCCGCGTTCCTGGAAAGCACCCGCGACTTCATCTTCCGCAACACCTTCAGCGACATCGAGTACATCGTCAAAGAACTGGGCGACGGCCACGGCACCAGGTTCGAATTCGAATGCTACGACCTCGGCCATCTGTACAACCTGGCCTGGGTCATCGACCAGGGCTGGATCAAGCCGCCGTTCTTCGTGCAGATGGTGTTCGGCGTGCTCGGCGGCGTCGGCGCCGACCTGGACAACCTGATGCACATGCACACCGTCGCCCAGAAGCTGTTCGGTGACAGCTACGAATGGTCGGTGCTGGCCGCCGGCAAGAACCAGATGCACTTCGCCACCCAGGCCGCGCTGCTCGGCGGCAACCTGCGGGTCGGCCTGGAGGACAGCCTGTACATCGGCCCGGGGCAAATCGCCAAGAGCAATGCCGAACAGGTGCAGAAGATCCGTTCCATCGTCGAGAACCTCGGCCTGCAGGTCGCCACCCCTGAGGAAGCGCGCGCACGCCTGGGCCTCAAGGGCAGCGACAAGGTCACCTTCTGATCCGGGAGTTCATCATGCAGAGCAAACTGTTGATCGATGGCGAACTGGTCGAGGGCGACGGCGAACGCCTGGACGTCATCGACCCCGCCACGGGCGAGCGCATTGCGCAGCTTGCCCAGGCGAGTGACGAGCAGGTCGACGCTGCCGCCCGGGGCGCACAGGAGGCCTTCAGCGAATTCGCCAAGACCACGCCAGCGGCCCGCGCCGCATTGCTGCTCGATATCGCCGAGGTGATCGAGCAGAACGCCGAAGAACTGGCGGCACTGGAGAGCCTCAACGTCGGCAAGCCCTGGCCTTCGGCGCTCGACGACGAGATACCGCTGACCATCGACACCTTCCGCTTCTTCGCCGGCGCGGCGCGTACCTTGTCCGGTGTCGCCGCCGGTGAATACGTGCAGGGTCATACCAGCATGATTCGCCGTGATCCACTCGGCCCGGTGGCCGCCATCGCACCGTGGAACTACCCATTGATGATGGCCGCCTGGAAGCTGGCTGCCCCGCTCGCTGCCGGTTGCACCGTGGCACTCAAGCCCTCGGAAGTCACTCCGCTGTCGACCCTGCGCCTGGCGGAGCTGCTCAAGGATCGGCTGCCCAAGGGCGTGCTCAACGTGATCCATGGTCCCGGCCAAACGGTCGGTGATCGGCTGATCAATGCCGCGGGGATCGAAGGCGTCAGCATCACCGGCTCGCCTGCCACCGGCAGCGCCGCCATGCGGGCCGCGGCCAGGGAATTGCGCCAGGTCCATGTCGAGCTGGGCGGCAAGGCACCGGTGATCGTCTACGCCGATGCCGATATCGACAAGCTGGTCGCCACCCTGCGCGGCACGGCGTTCTTCAATGCCGGCCAGGATTGCGCCCAGCCCTGCCGGCTGATCGTCGCTGCCAGTATCTACGAGCGGGTGGTCGCCGAACTGGCCGACGCGGTCGGGCGGATTCGCACCGGCGCACCGCGCGAGCCAGGGACGGAAATGGGGCCGCTGGTCAGTGCCGCCCATCGTCAACGGGTGGCCGATTTCGTCGAGCGCGCCCGCGCCCATGCCGAAGTGGTCACCGGTGGTTTCAGCGAAGACCGCCCCGGTTTCTTCTACCGCCCCACGGTGGTGGCCAACGTCGACAACCACGCCGAGATCGCCACCCACGAACTGTTCGGGCCAGTGATCAGCGTATCGCGCTTCAACGACGACCAAGACCCCATCGCCATCGCCAACGCCGGGCGCTACGGCCTCGCCTCCTCGGTGTGGACCCGCGACACCGCCACCGCCATGGAGGCCACCAGCCGCCTGCGCTACGGCTTCACCTGGGTCAACAGCCACGGCGTGGCGACCCCGGAAATGCCCTGGGCGGCGATGAAAGGCTCGGGCCACGGCTGCGACATGTCGGTGTTCGCCCTCGATGCCTACACCAGCGTGCGCCACGTGATGTTCGCCCACTCATGACCTGCCGACCCGCCGTCATTCCCGCGCAGGCAGGAATCCAGCAGAACCTGGGTTCCTGCGAATGACGGTGAATGACTTTTCAGATTTTCTCACTACAACCGAGATGATTCAGATGAACGATTTTCCTAATGTCGCCGTATTGGGTGCCGGTGTCATCGGTGCCAGCTGGGCCGCCCTGTTTCTCGCCTCCGGGCGCAATGTGGCGGTATACGATCCCGCCGAGAACATGCGCGCCGATGTCCTGAACTACATCGAGACGGCCTGGCCGACCCTGCTCGAACTCGGCCTGGCCCAGGGCGACCGGCGTGGCGAGCTGAGCTTCCACCATTCGGCGGCCGATGCCGTGCGCGACGCCGATTTCATCCAGGAAAGCGTGCCCGAACGCGTCGCCATCAAACACACCCTCTACGCGCAGATCGAGCCGGCGCTCAAGCCGGGCGCGATCGTCGCCTCCTCCGCCTCGGGCCTGCGCCTGGGGGAAATGCAAGCCGGTTGGATCGACCCATCGCGCTTCATTCTTGGTCATCCCTTCAACCCGCCACACCTGATTCCGCTGGTCGAGGTCATGGGCAACCAGGCCACCGCGCCGGGCGTGGTCGAGCAGGCCGAACGTTTCTACGCGCAGGTCGGCAAGATCACGATCCGGGTCAACCGCGAAGTGCGCGGGCATGTGGCCAACCGTCTGCAAGCGGCGTTGTGGCGCGAGGCGATCCATCTGGTCAAGTCAGGCGTGGCCAGCGTCGAAGATGTCGACAAGGCGGTCTGGGCCGGCCCCGGTCTGCGCTGGGCGGCCATGGGCCCGACCCAGTTGTTCCACCTCGGCGGCGGCCCTGGCGGCCTGGCTTCGTTCTGCGAGAAATACGCCGACAGCTTCAACGGCTGGTGGGACGACCTCGGCGATCCGCGCCTGGATGCGCCAACCGCCGCGCAACTGGTCAGTGGCGTCATCGAAGCCTCGCACCATCGCAGCCAGGGCGATCTGTCCCAGGAACGCGACGCGCTGATCACGGCGATGCTGAAAACCACCACGCCGCTGCGCCGCGCCTGAGCCACGGGCGAACGACCGGGGCGCGCCTGCCCCGGTGAATGACAAGAACGAGGTCATCATGTCCGATCATCTGACACTACGGGTCGTCGATCTCGTCGCCGAAGCCAAGGGGGCGATGGTCGTGGAACTGCGCGATCCAGCGGGCGGCGAGCTGCCCGCCTTCACGCCTGGCGCCCATATCGAGCTGCATTTGCCCGAGAATCGTGTGCGCCAGTTTTCGCTGTGCAACGACTCACGGGAACGGGATCGTTATCAGGTCGGCGTTGGCCTCTCGCCCAGCAGCCGAGGCGGCTCGCGCTACGTGCACCAGTCATTGCGTGTCGGCGACCTGATACAGGTCTCTGCGCCACGCAACAACTTTCCGCTGGCGATGGATGCGCCCGGGCATGTGTTCTTCGCCGGCGGCATCGGCATCACGCCGATCCTGTCGATGATCCACTGGTGCGAAGCCAACCGGCGTCCCTGGCACCTCTATTACCTGGCCCGCAGTCGCCAGCGCGCGGCCTTCCTTGAGCAACTCAAGGTCTACGGCGAGCGGGTGACGCTGCATGCCGACGACGAGGCGAATGGACTGTTCGACGTCGCCGGCACCGTCGCCGCCCTGGCGGCGTCCGACCACCTGTATACCTGCGGGCCGATGCCGCTGATGCTGGCGGTCGAAGCGGCGGCCCAGGGGCGCCCGGACGCGAACGTGCACTTCGAATGGTTCACACCCCGGCAGTTCGACAGGCCAGCCAACGAGGAACGCTTCACGGTGAAGCTGGCCAAGACGGGCCTCAGCCTGGAAGTGCCCCCCGACAAGAGCATCCTCGAGGTGCTGGAAGCCAACGGCGTAAAGGTCGAGAACTCGTGCCGCGAAGGCACCTGTGCCTCATGCGAAACCTGCGTGCTCTCGGGTATCCCCGACCACCGCGACAGCGTGCTGACGGCAGCGGAAAGACAAAACAACGCCACCATGATGATCTGCGTCTCACGGGCGCGGTCATCGACACTGGAACTGGATCTCTGATGAATGCCCCCACATTGCCGACCTACGAAACCACGATAAAAGCCGAATGGGTCGACTACAACGACCACCTGCGCGACGCCTTCTACCTGCTGGTCTGCAGCTACGCCAGCGACGCCCTGATGGACCTCATCGGCCTGGATGAACAGGGCCGCGCCGCCACCGGCCACACGCTCTTCACCCTGGAGGCGCACATCGTCTACCTCGCCGAAGCGAAACGGGGCGAACGACTGGCGGTACACACCCACCTGCTGGAACGCGATGGCAAGCGCCTGCACCTGCTGTACAGCCTGCTGCACAAGGACAGCGGCCGCCTGCTCGCGGTGAGCGAACAACTGCTGATGAACATCGACAGCCAGCGCGGCAAGTCCGCGCCCTTCGCGGCCAGCGTGAGCCAACTCATCGACGCTACCTTCGCCAACCAGCACGCCTCGCCGGCTCACGAATACCACGGACGCACCATCGCCATCAGAAAGCCCGTCACCTGAACGAGCCATAACCTGCCAACTCTTCCCCTGCCTTTCACAACCGCAACATAAGAACAACGTGCCATGAGAGGAAGTCACCCATGAAACAAACCACGCGTTTCATCGCAGCCTGCGTGCTGGCTTGCGTATCGGTCGCCCCCGCCTGGGCGGATGATCAGAGTTGCCGACAGGTGCGCTTCGCCGAGATCGGCTGGGCCGATATCGCCGCCACCACCGGGGTCGCCACGGTGCTGGCGGAGGGCCTGGGCTACCGGCCGAGCAAGCTGATGGCCTCGGTGCCCATCGCCTTCACCGGGGTGAAGAACAAGCAGATCGACGTGTTCCTCGGCTACTGGTCGCCGTCCATGGATTTCGTCATCGAGCCCTTCACCAAGAATGACGGACTGAAGGTCCTGCCGACGCCCAATCTGGTCGGCGCCAAGTACACCCTGGCGGTACCGACCTACGCCGCCGAGGCAGGGCTGAAATCCTTCGACGACATCGCCCGGTTCAAGGAGCAGCTGCACGGCAAGATCTTCGGCATCGAACCCGGCAACGAAGGCAACGTGATGGTCGACAAGATGATCAAGGACAACCAGTTCGGCCTGAAGGATTTCAAACTGGTCGAGTCCTCCGAGGCCGGCATGCTGGTGCAAATCCAGCGCGCGGTGAAACGCAAGGAGCCGGTGGTGTTCCTCGGCTGGGCGCCGCATCCGATGAACACCCAGTTCGACCTCACCTACCTGGCGGGCGGCGACGACGTGTTCGGCCCCGACTTCGGTGCGGCCAAGGTCTACACCGTGGTGCCGTCCGACTACGAACAGCGTTGCGGCAACATGGCCAAACTGCTGAACAACCTGCAGTTCGACGTCGATATGGAAAGCCAGTTGATGGAGAAAATCCTGGCCAAGGAAGACCCGGTCAAGACCGCCACGGCCTGGCTCAAGGCCAACCCCGCGGTCCTCGAGAAATGGCTGGCCGGGGTCAAGACCTTCGACGGCGAAGATAGCCTGGCCGCGGTCAGGAAACACGTCGGGCTTTGACAAGCGCGGTGGCGTGTTTTCCGACACGCCACTGCTTCTATTCAGTAGGCCCACACCAGCAGCATCTGCGCGTACAGGTTGCCGCGATCATTGCCGAGCTGGCTGCCGCCATCGTCCACGCTACGCCGGGGTTTGTAGTAGCCGACCAGCGGCAGCACGCTCCAGTGCTCATCGACCACCCATTCGGCATAGACATCCAGTTCACGGCCGTCGCGATTGCCCAGGCTCTCGTCGAGGGTAGCGAAGGTGTAGAACAGCGCGCCAACGCCAAGCTGTTCGCTCAACGAAGCCTTGAGACCGATATGGTTGACCACCGTATTGGTGTTGAACGGCCCGGCGTAGTTGGCGGCGACTTCGCCCTGGAACCAGGTGCCCAGCGCCCTTCCGTTGCCGTAGAACAGCGGATCGTAGCCTTCCGAGAAACGGCTGTAGCGATAGTTGACGCTCGGCTTGCCCGGCAGTTCGCTGAAGGTCCATCCCGCCTCCAGGTACCAGGCGCTTTCCTTGCCGGAGTCCTTGCTTTCCCAGGCATGCTCGGCGGCCAGGAACAGGTCGCTCACACCGGCGTTGCCCTGGGCCCGTACGCTGTACTGCTTCATGCCCTTGCGCTCGGGCGCGAGCAGCTCGGCGAGGCGGCTGTCGGTATCGAGCACCTTCAGGTAGGTCAGACCGACAGTGCCAGCATCGGCCACGTGCTCGAGGGTGCCGAGCGCCACTTCCGGCTCGGCCTGCACCCGGTTGTCCGACTTCAGCCACATCAGGTCGCCGCGCCAGCCCTGCTCGCCGCCCAGGCGCAGGATCGCCGTCTGGTCGAACGCCTTGCGCCCGGTCAGGTAGTAGGCGCCGCCTCGGTTGACTTCGCCATCGAGCAAACCCTTGCCGATATTCAGCGCATCGCCGGAAACCAGGAAGCCATCGCCGACCACCACGTTCTGGCGGCCGAACGACAGGTCGATGCCGTTCTCGCCCAGCAGCGGGAACAGCCCGGCGGAACGCCAGCCGAGGTAGGCATTCTCGATCTTGCTGGTGCGCTCGTCGCCGAGGGTCCAGCCGGCGGCATCGCCATCGCCGAAACTCGCGCTGCTGACCCAGTCCAGGGCGCCATAGGCCTGACCAAGCCCGGCACGGCCATGCTTGAATTCGATACCGTACTGCAGCGTGGCCTCCTGCCAATCGACACTGCCGGCCTCGCGGGCGCCGGTCTGTGCATAGCTCTCGCGGCTATGGAACACGCCGGCGGCGCCCAGCAGCTTCGCGCTGACCTCACTGTCGCTGTCCTGGTACAAGGTCACGGCGCCGGCCCAGGGTGACAGGGCCAGCGATAGCCAAAGGGACGCCTGGATTTGTTGTTTTCGCATCATGACGATCTCTCAGTGGTTGAAGGTGCGTTGTCGATCAGGCGGGAATCTCGCCCTCGGCATACATGTCGGCGACGATGCGCCAACCGCTGTCGCCAAGCGCCCAGACGAACAGGCTCTTCATCGCGAAGGCCTCGCCTTGCAGCGGCAACACGCGCCAGGTCACCCAGGTGTAGGCCGCGCTATCACCCAGCGCGCTCAAGCGATCGATGCGGATCGACGCGCCACGGGAGTCGCCGACCAGCGCCACGATCAGCTCGCGCAGTTGCTCGGCGCCGCTGTAGAGCGCGTCGCTACCAGCGCCGGTGATTTCCGTGTTCTCGGTGTACAGCTCACGCACGATGGCGTCGGCATCGCGGCGTTGCCACAGGTCTTGCAGCAGGTCCAGGCGTGCTTGCAACGCCGATTTCAAGGCAGCAGAAGGCATGATCGAATCCTCATGGTCGATGGAGAAAAGTGACGGGGTGAAACGGATGAATCAGCGCCTGCCGTTGCGATAGCCGGCGAGCTGGTGGCTGACCTTGCCCAGGGTGCAGATCAGGTTGCGCAAGCTGTCCTTGGCCGGAATGCGCGTGCGGGGAATCGCACTCATCACATCCCAGTGGCGTGAACCCGTGGTCATGCCGTCGGCCACGACCTGGCTGACCACATGGCTGGGCGTCACGCCGAAACCGGAGTAGCCCTGGACGAAATAGGCATTGGGCCGGCCCGGCAAGGTGCCAATCTGCGGGAACAGGTTCGCCGTGCACTCCATCGGACCGCCCCAGGCCAGGTCGATCTTCACGTCGGCCAGGTAGGGGAACACCTTGAGCATCAGGTCGCGGTTCCACCTCTTCAGGTCATTGGGGATGTACTCCAGCGCGCGGGTCGCCGAACCGAACAACAGGCGGTTCTCGTTGGTCACCCGGTAGTACTCGATCACCGGGCGGATGTCGCTGAAGGCGCCGCGGATCGGGCTGATCTGCTCGATCAGGGCATTCGGCAGCGGCTCGGTGACCAACTGGAAGGCGTACGTGCTGATCATGGTCCTGTGCAACTCCGGTTCGAGCCGGTCGAGAAAGGCGCCGCAGGACCAGAGGATCTTCTTCGCCCGTACCGAGCCCTTGGCGGTACGCAGGACGATGGTCTCGCCGTAGCTCACCTCCAGCACCGGGGTGTTCTCGAAGATGCGCCCGCCCAGGCCGACCAGGGCCTTGGCCGAACCGAGCAGCATGTTCAGCGAGTGGATGTGGCCGTTGCCCATGTGCTTGAGGGCACAGCTGTAGACATCCGAGCCGACGATGTCGCGCACCGCGCTGCCTTCCAGATAAGCCACTTCGTGCTCCGGGTTGAGTTGCTTGAACTCTTTCTCCCAGGCCTGCAGCAACTTGCCCTGGCGGGCATTGAAGCCCAGGTAGCCGTAACCGTGGCGGAAATCCGCATCGATACCGTACTTGGCGATGCGCGACTGGATGATCGACGAACCGAGGTCGCTGATCTCGAAGATCGCCTGCAAGCCGGCGTCACCGACGCTCTTGCGGATTTTCTCCAGGTCGTGGCCGATGCCCGCCATGACATGGCCGCCGTTACGCCCGGAACCGCCGAAGCCCAGGTAGCGCGCCTCCAGCAGGACGATATCGGTCACGCCGCGCTCGGCCAGTTCGAGGGCCGTGTTGACCCCGGAAAAACCACCGCCGATGACCACTACTTCGGCCTCCAGATCCTGCTCCAGATCGGGGAATTTCAGGTCGTACTTGCGCGTGGCGGTGTAATAGGTAGTGGGGGTTTCGACGGACAGCATGGGGTCACCTTGTTTTTATCGGGATGGAACGGCTCACTGGGAAACTGTACGCGGGCCAGACGGCCTGTCCTGCAGGCGGCGGATCGCATAGAGCACCAGGGAGAGCAAGAGAATGCCGATGCCGGTGGCCACTTCTTTCAGGCCGCCATAGCCAGCCAGTTCCGCCGAGGCGGTGCCGACGATCACCACCAGGGCGGTGAATGCGCTCAGCGCCCAGGCGACGACAATCCAGCCTCGCCCCAGGCGTACCGGGCGCACGGCGTCGGGCACATCGCGGCGTAGCAGGAGGAAACCGGACAAGGCGAAGAAAATCGCCACCAGGTAACCGATATTGGCCGTCACCAGCATGGCCAGCGGCGAAGACAGGAGGAAGATCATCGCCAGGTTCAACAGCACCGCGACAGTCATGCAGCGCCCCGGAACCTGGTGCTTGTTGAGCACGCCCAACTGGCGGATGGTCAGGCCTTCCAGGGCCATGCCATACAATGCCCGCGAGCCGTCGGCCAACGCCGCATTGAGGCCCATGAACAGACCGACCAGCAGCGCCGCGACGAAGAAATCGCTGAAACCGTCGCCCACCACCGCATTGAAGGCCTCGATATAGAAACCGCTGGGGTTGGCCATCGCCGTCTCGCTATCGACCATGCCGCCGAGGCCGAAAGCGACCGCGGCGAACACCGCCACCGTGTAGCCGCCGGAGGTCAGCAAGGCCAGGCGCATGTCGCGCTGGCTGCGGTATTCAGGGCCGAAGGCCGCGCACATCTCGGTACCGTAGGCACTCCAGCTGACCAGGAACAGCCAGACCAGCGCCGTCCGCCAGAAGCTCCAGTCCAGGCTCAGCGGCTCGGCCAGGGCATGGCGAAAGCGCTCGACGCTCCAGCCATCGCCGAACAGTGGCGCCACCGCCAGCACCAGGATCGGCACCAGCAACAGCGCGCCCATGTATTTGGAAACGGAGGCCGCCATGTGCACGCCCAGGCGGTTGAACTGCCAGAACACCAGCAACAGACCCGCGCCGATCAGTTGCGCCAGGCCGACGTTCAAAGGGCCAGCGCTGTAGCTCCAGGTCTGCCCGGCGAACCATTGCGCCTGGATTAGCGCCCCGGCACTGACGCTGACGATCGACAGCACCGCCGACCAGCCCAGCCAATAACCGAAGGACGCCAGCGGGCCGACCAGGGTGCAGCGCCTGCGCCAGCCTTCGGTGGCTATCATGGCGATGCCGCCAGGCTTGTCCGGGAACATCGCCGTGACTTCGAGAAAAATCCAGTTCTGGCAGGCGCCGATGGCCGCCGAGCCCACCCACAGCGCCAGTGCGCCAACCGGCCCGAGCACCCCGAGGGCGAAGCCGAAGGAAGCGAAGATCGAACCGGATACCGCCATCGAGATGGCGAAGGCATCGGTCCAGCGCAGGGTTTGTTGCAGGTGCTGACTGCTGTTCTTGTTGTCCATGGCGGTACTACGCAGAAGTGGAAGTGAGCCTCGATTAAATGCCCTCCTCACCCGCCCGACCATTGTTCACCGTGCCAATCGCTTGAATCGTAGCGCCAGCCCGGCCACTGGCAGCGATACCCTTGAAAAAACCATTAACATATTAGTAAATAGCCGACAGCCGGATTCGAGCGAGCCCGGATAACAACAAAAAATGGCCGGGAGCAATTTTTGACGTCGCTTGCGACGGCCCGAAGGGGGCCGCCAAGGACGGCAGGCCACAAAAAAACATCAGCAGCGACTGCCGGATCGAGGTGAGCGATGAATCACGCTCTGCATCACGAGTATCTGTTTCAGGGCCGCGAAGGTTTTGAAGTCTGGCACGGCAATCTCGCGTCCAACTGCGGCACCTTCCATGTCGAGCCGCCCATGGATGTCAGCATCAACGCCTTCCAGGGCGCGGTGACCTCGGTGGACGCCGAACGCTGCCTGGTACAAGGCGCGCGCATCACCAGCAACTGCTCCCACGTCCACCGTTCGCAACGCGACATCCAGGGCGATGACCAGGACTTCTTCTACCTGGTGCTGCAACTGAACGGGGAAGCGCTCAGTTGCCAGTCAGGCATGCAGACCCGATTGCACGCTGGCGACCTGGTGCTACTGGATGTCGCGCAGCCAAGCGACTTCTATTTCCAGGGACTGAGCGACCAGGTCTCGGTCATCCTGCCACGCTGCGAGCTGCTGCAACGCTTGCAAACACAACGCCTGCGGCTCAATCAGCGCATCGACGCGGGCACCTCCATCGGCGCACTGAGCGCGATGCTGGTCAATCGGCTGGTGACCGACACCACACTCGCCAAGGTCGAATCCATTGCCGTGATGGACGCGGTCCTCGCCCTGCTCAAACCGGTCCTGGCTGCGCATGGCAACGACAAGCAAGAAACCCCGCCACCGGTGATCCTGGTCAAGGCCAAGGCCATCATCGAACGTCACCTGGCTGACGAAAACCTGTGCCCGGAGCAGATCGCCAGCGAGGCCGGCACCTCGGTACGCAGCCTGCACCGGCTGTTCGCCCAGTTCGACATGAGCGTCGGCCGCTACATCCTCGAACGACGCCTGCAGCGTTGTGCCGACAGCATTCAACGCAGCGACCTGAAGATCAGCCATATCGCCGTGAGCTGGGGCTTCAAGGACCTCAGCCACTTCTCGCGAGCGTTCAAACAGCGCTTCGACAGATCGCCAAGCGAGTATCGCCAGCGCTAGGGTCTGTTGCCGTTTCGTCGCGACCGCGCCGGAGCCAGGGTGAGGCGAAACTTGTCCAGCGCCTCACCAATGACGTGCCACTAATATCTGTCCGGGCCGGGAGCGAGCGCTAAAGCCAGCGGCCTTGGCCTCGCGCGCAGTCGCAACCTCACACCCCCTCGACGATGATCACCTCGGCCCGGGCCACGCCCTGGCGATGGCTGCAGGCTTCCTGGTACTGCTCGGAGCGATAGCAGGCCACAGCCTGTTCATAGGAAGGAAACTCGATCACCACGCTGCGTTGTGGTGTCGGGCGTCCTTCCATCGCTTCCGACTTTCCGCCCCGGGCAAGCAGCGTACCGCCGAATGCCACGAAGGCGGCCGGCGCACGGCTGGTGTATTCGCTGTATTGCTGCGGGTCGGTCACGTCGACATGGGCGATCCAATAAGCTTTCATCTGTGTGCCTCCTTTTCTTAAATTACGTATTACGGTATACCAGAACACTTACTGATGATAGCGAGACACTCCCATGCCATTCCATCCCGTCAGCGAGCTCATCGAGGATTTCCGCCAAGGCAAGATGGTCTTGCTGGTCGATGACGAGGACCGCGAGAACGAAGGCGACCTGCTGCTGCCCGCAGAGTTCTGCACGCCCCAGGCGATCAATTTCATGGCCCGCGAAGCCCGTGGCCTGATCTGCCTGACCCTGACCGACGAGCATTGCCTGCGCCTGGGCCTGGAGCAGATGGTGCCCAGCAACGGCAGCGTGTTTTCCACCGCCTTCACCGTCTCCATCGAGGCCGCGAGCGGTATCACCACCGGCATTTCCGCCGCCGACCGCTCGCATACCGTGCTGGCCGCGGTAGCCCCCGGAGCGACAGCCGCCGACCTGGTACAACCGGGCCATATTTTCCCGCTGCGGGCCAAGGAAGGTGGCGTGCTGACCCGCGCCGGGCACACGGAAGCAGGTTGCGACCTGGCCCGCCTCGCCGGCCTGACGCCGGCGGCGGTGATCGTCGAGGTGATGAACGAAGACGGCAGCATGGCCCGCCGCCCGGATCTGGAAGCCTTCGCCGCGCGGCACGGCATCAAGATCGGCACCATCGCCGACCTCATCCAGTACCGCCTCAGCACCGAACACACCATCACCCGCATCGGCGAGCGCGAGCTGCCCACCGTGCACGGCGAGTTCCGCCTGATCACCTATGAAGACCGTATCGCCGGCGGCGTGCACATGGCCATGGTGATGGGCAACATCGACCGCGAACGCCCTACCCTGGCACGCGTGCATGCCATCGACCCGCTGCGCGATCTGGTTGGCGCGGAATACACCGGTCCGCGCAGCTGGACCCTGTGGGCGGCGCTGGAACGCATCGCCGCCGAGGGCGAAGGCGTGGTGGTGGTACTGGCCAACCACGAGTCATCCCAGGCGCTGCTCGAACGGGTGCCGCAATTGACCCAACCGAAAAAGCCATTTACCCGCCCCCAATCACGGGTCTATTCCGAAGTCGGGACGGGCGCACAGATCTTGCAGGACATTGGCGTAGGCAAATTGCGTCACCTCGGTCCACCACTCAAATACGCCGGCCTGACGGGTTACGACCTGGAAGTGGTGGAAAGCGTGCCATTCGAAGGCTGAAAACAGGGAAGAAAACCGGCAGGAAAAGCCTGTCGGCTTGCTCCCCTGAAAAGAAAAAACCCTCTAGATCGCGCATTTCCAAGGAGAGACAAGAGACCCCTTGCACAAAGTTTGGAATACCATAATATGACATCCCTAGGCCGCACAATTTACCGGAAACCCGCAAGGGATAGCGCCAATAACAGTCTCCGGTACGGCCACCATTATCGATCCATTGGATCCACTGCTCCGTAGGCGGGCAAACCGGCCCGCTTGCTACAACCAAAACAATGAGGGCAAGCAAGATGGTGTTAAGCAAACGTGTTACTTCAGTGCTCGCCGCCGGCATCCTGGCCACCGCCGTCACCACGGCAATGGCCGCCGAAAGCGTGAACTTCGTAAGTTGGGGAGGAACCACCCAGGACGCGCAGAAAGAAGCCTGGGCCGATCCGTTCACCGAGGCCAGCGGCATCACCGTCGTGCAGGACGGTCCAACCGACTACGGCAAGCTCAAGGCCATGGTCGAAAGCGGCAACGTACAGTGGGACGTGGTCGACGTCGAAGCCGACTTCGCCCTGCGTGCCGCCAGCGAAGGCTTGCTCGAACCGCTGGACTTCAGCCAGATCAAGCGCGACAAGATCGACCCGCGCTTCGTGTCCGACCACGGCGTCGGCTCCTTCTACTTCTCCTTCGTCCTGGGCTACAACCAGAACCGCCTCGGCAAGGCCCAGCCGCAGGACTGGAGCGCGTTGTTCGACACCGCCACCTACCCTGGCAAGCGCGCCCTGTACAAATGGCCGAGTCCCGGCGTGATCGAGCTGGCCCTGCTGGCTGACGGCGTCGCCGCCGACAAGCTCTACCCGCTGGACCTGGATCGCGCGTTCAAGAAACTCGACACCATCAAGAAAGACATCGTCTGGTGGGGCGGCGGCGCCCAGTCGCAGCAACTGCTGGCTTCCGGCGAAGCGAGCATCGGCCAGTTCTGGAACGGCCGCATCTTCGCCCTGCAGCAGGAAGGCGCCTCGGTTGGCGTGAGTTGGAAACAGAACCTGGTCATGGCCGACTTCCTCGTGGTACCGAAAGGCGCCAAGAACAAGGACGCGGCGATGAAGTTCCTGGCCCACAGCAGCAGTGCCGAAGGCCAGGCCGAGTTCGCCAACCTCACCGCTTACGCGCCGGTCAACGTCGACAGCGTCGGCAAGCTGGACAAGGACCTGGCCAACAGCCTGCCAACCGCCCATGCCGCCGACCAGATCACCCTCGACTACGCCTACTGGGCCAAGCACGGCGGTGAGATCGCAACACGCTGGAACGAGTGGCTGGTGAAATAATGAAAAGTAGCGCGCTTCGCCCGTCCGCAGCGCCGCAGGCAGGAGGCGCCTCGGGCGCCTCCTCGGCCGGTGGCCGCAGTGGCGAACACGCAGCGCGCTGGCGGGGTGCTCACTACCTGCTGCCGGCGCTGCTGTTCCTTGGGCTGTTCTTTATCGTTCCCCTGGTAAGCCTGCTGCTGCGCGGCGTGCTGGAGCCCGAGCCGGGCCTGGGCAACTACGCACAACTGTTCGCCAACTCGGCCTACTCCAAGGTGTTGCTCAACACCTTCGGGGTCGCCGCGCTGGTGACGCTGATCAGCCTGTTGCTCGGCTTTCCCCTGGCCTGGGCCATCACCCTGACGCCCAAGGGCTGGGGTCGCTGGTTGCTGAACATCGTCCTGCTGTCGATGTGGACGAGCCTGTTGGCGCGCACCTATTCCTGGCTGGTACTGCTGCAATCGTCCGGGGTCATCAACAAGTTCCTGATGGGCCTGGGCCTCATCGATCAGCCGCTGGAGATGGTGCACAACCTGACCGGCGTGGTGATCGGCATGAGCTACATCATGATTCCGTTCATCGTCCTGCCCCTGCAGGCGACCATGAACGCCATCGACCCGATGGTGCTGCAGGCGGGTTCCGTCTGTGGTGCGAGCCCTGCACGTAACTTCTTCAAGGTATTCCTGCCGCTGTGCCGTCCGGGGATTTTCTCTGGCGGGCTGATGGTGTTCGTCATGTCGCTCGGTTACTACGTGACCCCGGCCCTGCTCGGTGGCGCGCAGAACATGATGCTGCCGGAATTCATCATCCAGCAGGTGCAATCCTTCCTCAACTGGGGCCTGGCCAGCGCCGCCGCCGCGTTGCTGATCCTGATCACCCTGGTGTTGTTCTACGTCTACCTGAAGCTGCAGCCGGAATCGCCGGTGGCTTCGAGCACCGCGAGGTAAGCCGCCATGCTGCTGTCACCCAATGCCATGGGCCGTCCGCTGCGCTATGGCCTGTTCGCCACCACCGCGCTGATCGCCGTGTTCCTGCTGCTGCCGATCCTGTTCATCGTGCTGCTGTCGTTCGGCTCCTCGCAGTGGCTGGTCTTCCCGCCGCCGGGCTGGACCTTCAAGTGGTACGGGCAGTTCTTCTCCAACGCCCAGTGGATGGATTCCGCCTTGGTCAGCCTCAAGGTCGCGTTGCTCACTACCGTGGCCGCCGTGGCCATCGGCATGCCCAGCGCCTTCGCCCTGGTGCGTGGCAAGTTCCCGGGTCGGGAATTCCTCTACGCGCTGTTCACCATGCCGATGATCGTGCCGCTGGTGATCATCGCCGTGGCGGTCTACGCACTGTTCCTCAAGCTCGGCTACACCGGCACGCTGTTCGCCTTCGTGGTCAGCCACGTGATCGTCGCCCTGCCCTTCACCATCATCTCGATCATCAACTCGCTGAAGCTGTTCGACCAGTCGATCGAGGATGCCGCGGTGATCTGCGGTGCCTCGCGCCTGCAGGCGATCTTCAAGGTGACCTTCCCGGCGATTCGCCCTGGCCTGGTGGCCGGCGGCCTGTTCGCCTTCCTGGTGTCCTGGGACGAAGTGGTGTTGAGCGTAATGATGGCCAGCCCCGGCCTGCAGACCCTGCCGGTAAAAATGTGGACCACCCTGCGCCAGGACCTGACCCCCGTGATCGCCGTCGCCTCGACGCTGCTGATCGGTCTGTCCCTGCTGGTCATGGTCATCGCCGCCGTCCTGCGCCGGCGCAACGAAGTTCGCGCCTGAGCGCCGAGGAGAATCATCCATGAGTGCCGTAATCAACGAAAACCTGGCGCCGCAGACGCTGGTCAGCCTGCGCAACCTGAACAAGCACTACGGTGACTTCACCGCGGTCGACAACATTTCCCTCGATATCCAGGACGGCGAGTTCCTCACCTTCCTCGGCTCCAGCGGCTCGGGCAAGAGCACCACGCTGTCGATGCTGGCCGGCTTCGAGACGCCCAGTTCCGGGGAAATCCTGGTGTCGGGCAAATCGCTGGTCAACGTGCCGCCGCACAAGCGCGACATCGGCATGGTATTCCAGCGCTACTCGCTGTTCCCGCACCTCGACGTACGCGACAACATCGCCTTCCCCCTGGGTATTCGCAAGCAGAGTGCCGACGAGCAGAAGCGCAAGGTCGATGCGATGCTCAAGCTGGTGCAGCTAGAGCAGTTCGCCCATCGCCGCCCGGCGCAGATGTCCGGCGGCCAGCAACAGCGCGTGGCCATCGCCCGCGCCCTGGTCTACGAGCCACGCATCCTGCTGATGGACGAACCGCTCGGCGCCCTGGACAAGAAGCTGCGCGAAGACCTGCAGGACGAGTTGCGCCACCTGCATCGCCGCCTCGGCATCACCATCGTCTACGTCACCCATGACCAGGAAGAAGCCATGCGCCTGTCCCAGCGCATCGCCATCTTCAGTCACGGCAAGATCGTCGGCCTGGGCACCGGTTACGACCTCTACCAGAACCCGCCGAACGCCTTCGTCGCCTCGTTCCTCGGCAACTCCAACTTCCTCCGCGCCAAGGCTGCAGGCCACGCCGCCGTGCAGTTCGAGGAGCAGAGCCTGGCCATTACGCCAACGGGCAATCTGCAGAGCGGCCAGGATGTGCTGCTGATGCTGCGCCCGGAAAAAGCCCAGGTGCTGCTGCCGGAACAGGCCCAGCAGACACCGCTGCCGGCGGGTTGGAACGAGATCTCGGTGCAGGTCAGCGAAGTGGTGTTCCTCGGTGAAAGCCTGACCTGCAGCGTGATCACCAAGGGCGGCACGCGCCTGACCCTGAAGTCGCTGTCTGGCAGCCAACAGCCGCTGCAAGCTGGCGCTCATGCGCGAGTCCGCTGGGCGGCAAGCGATGCCTGCCTGTACGACACCTGGAACGAAAGCGACCTGAAGGTTCATCACTAGGGTCTGGGCTTGCCACCGACGCCCGGTAACACGGGTAACGCCCGTGCTACCGCGCTTCCCAGCCTCCCGAGCGCGCGCCAGAAGAACCGCTCTAGCGCGTATCCGTTCGATCTGGAGCGGATATTGCAATACGATAAGACGGCATACCAAAAACCATAACAGCCGCATCGAAGGAGCGTTTATCCAGAAGACATCGCACCGTGTCAGGGACGCCCGTGGTCGCGATGCACCGTTGTTGGACAGGCATGCCGTGTCTGCGGTTTTCTGGATACGAGGGAGTACGTTCCATGCGCAAAACCCTGTTGGCCATCCTGGCCATGCAGTTCTGCTTCAACGCCGCAGCTCTGGCTGCCGACGAAACCATCACCTTCACCAGTTGGGGCGGCACCACCCAGGCCGCCCAGACCGAAGCCTGGGCCGTGCCCTTCACCCAGGCCACGGGGATCACGGTCAAGCAGGCGGGACCGACCGACTATGCGACGTTCCGCCAGATGGTGGAAAGCGGCAACGTCACCTGGGATGTGGTCGATGTGGAGGCGGACTTCGCCCTGCGCGCCGGCCGCGAAGGACTGCTCGAACCCATGGACATGAAGCAGCTCGGCAAGCGCACCATCGACCCGCGCTTCGTCACCATCTATGGCGTGGGCTCGTTCTACTTTTCCTTCATTCTCGGCTACAACACCCAGCAAATCGGCAGTGCGCCAAGCGGTTGGAAAGACCTGTTCGACCTGCAGCGCTTCCCAGGCAAGCGCTCGCTATACAAATGGTCCAGTCCCGGCGTGCTGGAGATGGCCCTGCTCGCCGATGGCGTCGCCCCCAAGCAGCTTTATCCCCTCGACCTGGATCGGGCCTTCCGCAAACTGGACAGCATCAAGCCGAACATCATCTGGTGGGGCAGTGGCGATGAGTCACAGAAACAGCTCTCGTCCGGCGAGGCCAGCCTCGGCATGTTCTGGAATGGCCGTGTCCATGCGCTGCAAAGCGAAGGCGAGCCAGTGGGCATCAGTTGGCAGCAGAACCTGGTGACCGGCGATTTCCTGGTCATTCCGCGTGGCACCCCCAGGCTGGACGCCGCACGGCGCTTCCTCGCCCACGCCACCAGTCCGCAAGCACAGGCCGATTTCTCGGTGCGCACCGGCTACGCGCCGGTCAACCTGGAAAGTCCGGCCCTGGTGCCAGCCGCAGCAGCCGCGAGCCTTCCCAGCGCACATGCCGATAGCCAGATCACCCTCGACTTCAAGTACTGGGCGATCAATGGCGAGGTCATTGCCAAGCGCTGGGATGAGTGGCAGAAGCGCTAGGGATCTTGCAACGCAGTTAAGTCTTAACTGTCAGCGTTGAGGCATGAGCGGACGTCTGTAATTAGCCATGCAGAGCGGTGGACAAGCTTCGCGTTGTCCACCCTACGGACTGTAACGATGAGCGTTATTACGCGGTGTGTTTAGCCGTCATTCCCGCGAAGGCGGGAACCCAGAAACGTCTTTTTATTTGGGCTCCCGCCTTCGCGGGAGTGACGGTTAATAATCTTGATCGTCCGCCTTTACCTCACCCCAGCCATGCAAGTTGAAACCGCATCAACCTCTCGCCGCTATCCTTCCTCGATCTTCCCCACAGAAAAGCGCTTTGACTCCAAATGCCCCATGGCAAGCACGAATATTATGGTATACCATCAACCACACAATAATCGGCGTCGCCTGCGGCATCAGCCAGTCACCGCGCCCTACTGACCAGCCGAGTCCAGCAGGGCAGAAGAAATGAGGAATGCACCCATGAAATTCTCGTTGTTCGTCCACATGGAGCGTTATGACCAGGAGGTGAGTCACACCGAGCTCTTCGAGCAACTCACCGAACTGACGCTGATGGCCGAAGCAGGCGGTTTCAGCACCGTATGGGTTGGCGAACACCACGCCATGGAATACACCATCTCGCCAAGCCCGATGCCGATCCTGGCCTACCTGGCGGCACGCACCAGCACCATCCGCCTCGGTGCCGGCACCATCATCGCGCCGTTCTGGAACCCGATCCGCGTGGCGGGCGAATGTGCCCTGCTCGACGTGATCAGCAACGGTCGCATGGAGGTCGGCCTGGCGCGCGGTGCTTATCAATACGAATTCGATCGCATGGCTGGCGGCATGCCAGCCAGCGATGGCGGCAAATACCTGCGCGAAATGGTGCCGGTGGTCAAGGCGCTGTGGAAAGGCAACTACGCCCATGACGGCGAGCTCTGGAAATTCCCCAGCAGCACCTCGTCGCCGAAGCCGGTCCAGCAGCCCAACCCGCCGATGTGGATCGCTGCGCGCGACCCGGACTCGCACAACTTCGCGGTCGCCAATGGCTGCAACGTAATGGTCACGCCGCTGATGAAAGGCGACGAGGAAGTGGTCGACCTGAACAACAAGTTCAACACCGCCCTGGCCAACAACCCCGGCATCCCGCGCCCGCAACTGATGGTGCTGCGCCATACCCACGTACACCTGGCGGACGATCCGCAGGGCTGGAAAGTCGGTGCCGCCGCGATCTCGCGTTTCTACCGCACCTTCGATGCCTGGTTCGGCAACAAGATCACCCCGGTAGACGGCCTGCTCGACCCAAGCCCCGAGGAGAAATTCAAGGAGCGTCCGGAGTTCGAGCTGGAGAACATCCGCAAGAACACCATGATCGGCACGCCGGAAGAAGTCATCGCGCGCATCCGTCACTACCAGGAACTGGGTGTCGACGAGTTCAGCTTCTGGGCCGACAACAGCCTGCCCTACGCAGAGAAGAAGAAATCCCTGGAGCTGTTCATCAAGTACGTAGTGCCAGCCTTCCGCTGATCCCCGCGCCTTCCAGGAACCTGTCTTGCGGCGCCTCTCCAGGCACCGCGAGCGGTGTTGCCGCCGGGGCGTCGGCTTCGGTGCCGACCTGCATGCCTACGCCGGCACCGCCCATCCCTTTGCTGCAACTGCGGCGCCTGGTGCCTGTCTCCTGAACGAGAACCAACGAGAAGGAGCGCCCCATGAGCACCTGGGTCATCGCCTACCAACGCGACAACAATACCGAGCAACTCGATCTGGCAAGCGCGAGCAAACCGAGCATCGAGGCAGCGGCCAGCCATCTGTTGCAATGGGCCGAAAGCAACCTTGAAGCCGGAGACTTCAGCGATGCGGAAGACAGTTCGAACGAACCGGCCCACCTGCTGTTGACCCGCTATGGCATCACCATCAGTGGGATAACCAGGGCCTGAGCCAGGCCCGCCATGAAAAACGCCCGGCATGACCGGGCGTTTTCTCATCCGTGGCAATCAGCTCCCCGGGTTGGCGTGGGCTTCTTCGAAGAAATAATCCTTCCAGGAATCCGCCTTGTTCTTCAGCACACCCAGCTCATGCAGCTTCTCGGCGTAGATGAAGGTGCGCTCCGGCGACACGGTGAAGTCGATTTCCGGGTCTTCGACGATCTTCTTGACGAAGGCCAGCGGCAGCTTGGACTGCTCGACGTCGATGTAGGTCTGCGCCGCCTTGGCCTTGTCCGCCTTGATGATCTGCGAGGCCTCGACCAGTGCGTCATAGAACGCTTTGTAGGTCTTCGGATTCTCGTCGTGGAATTTTTGCGTGGTGTACAGCACGTTGAACGTAGCCTGGCCACCGAGGATGTCGTAGGAGCTGATCAGCTTGTGCACCTTGGGGTTTTCCAGGGCCTGGTACTGGAACGGCGGACTGGAGAAGTGCGCGGTGATTTCCGAACCGCCGGCGATCAGCGCGGCGGTGGCATCCGGGTGCGGCAGGCTCACGGAGATCTTGTCGAAGCGCTGGAAATCATCCTTGCCGTAGCGCTTGGCGGTTTCGATCTGCAGGGTACGCGATTGGAAGCCCACGCCAGCGGCCGGCACGGCGATGCGGTCCTTGTCGGACAGATCGTCGAGGGTCTTCACCTCGGCCTTGTTGCTCAGCAGGTAGTTGGGCATCGAGCCCAACGAGGCGATGGCCTTGACGTTCTGCTTGCCACGGGTGCGGTCCCACACGGTGAGCATCGGCGGTACGCCGGCAGACACCACGTCCAGGGCGTTGGCCAACAGCGCTTCGTTCATCGCCGTGGCACCGGATATGGTGCGCCAGTCGACTTCGATGTCCAGGCCTTCGGCCTTGCCGTGCTTCTCGATCAGCTTCTGTTCCTTGACCACGTCGAGGATCAGGTAACCGATGCCGAACTGCTGGGCGATGCTGATGCTGCCCTCGGCCTGGGCCAGGGCGGGAACCAGCAGCGCGGCTGCCAGCAGGGTCTTGCGAATACGATGATTCATGGTCGTTTCCTATCGATGTAGGGTGGATGGCGCTTCATCCATCCACCGTTGAATGGCTTGGCGGCCCAGCGTGTGAAAAAGAGGGAAAGAAGGCCCCCTCGTGAATGCCTACCCTCTCTGCATGCCCCAGCGCTTCACGGTCAGGCGCTCGACCGTGGAGAACACCAGGTTTTCCACCACCAGGCCGATGATGATCACCGCCACCAGACCAGCGAACACACGATCGGTGTACAGTTCGTTGCGGTTCTGGAAGATGTACCAGCCCAGGCCACCCTTGCCGCTGGAGGCGCCGAATACCAGTTCGGCGGCGATCAGCGTGCGCCAGGCGAAGGCCCAGCCGATCTTCAACCCGGCGAGAATCGAAGGCAGCGCCGCCGGCACCAGGATCTGCAGGACGAAACGAATGCCACGCAGGCCGTAATTGCGCCCGGCCATGCGCTGGGTTTCCGAGACGCCAAGAAAGCCCGCATAGGTATTCAGCGCCAGCGGCCACAGCACCGAGTGCACCAGGACGAACACCAGGCTGGCCTGGCCCAGGCCGAACCACAGCAGCGCCAGCGGCAGCAGCGCGATGGGCGGCAGTGGGTTGAGCATCGAGGTCAGGGTGCTGAGCAGGTCGCGGCCGAGCTGGGTCGACACCGCCAGGGTGGTCAAGGCAAAGGCCAGGACGATGCCGATCAGATACCCCTTGGCCAGGATCGACAGGGAAATTCCCACGCGCTCGAGCAGCACGCCGCTGGCCAGGTCCTCGCAGAACGCCCGGGCGGTCTGCAGGAAGCTCGGCAGCATCAGGTCGTTGCCCTGGTAGCGCGCCACCACCTCCCAGAGCACGGCGAGCGCCAGCAGGATCAGGCTCTTGCGGAGCCAGCCCTGTTGCCAGAGGCGCTGGGCCAATGGCAGCTCACGCTCCAGCGGCAGGCCGGTGAGCGGCGCCAGGGTGATTTCGTATTCCTCGCGCACGGGCGGGGTCAGTTTCATGATGAGCGTCCCGTGTCAGTAGGAAAGGCGGATGTCCTGGAAGCGCAACTCGGCGACCGAGCCCTGCTCGACCTCTTCGTCGAACAACAGGCGGTGGATGCGCTGGGCGGTGTGCTGGAACTCGACGCCACCGAGGCTGCCGAGATCGAACTGGTGACTGTTGATCTCCGCGCGCACGCGTCCCGGATGGGGCGACAGCAGCAGGATGCGGTTGCCGACCACCAGCGCTTCCTCGATGGAATGGGTGACGAACAGCAGGGTGAAACGCACCTCGTCCCACAGCTGCAGCAGCTCTTCCTGCATCTTGCGCCGGGTCAGGGCATCCAGCGCGGCGAACGGCTCGTCCATCAGCAGGATCTTCGGTTGCATGGCCAGGGCGCGGGCGATCGCCACGCGGGCCTTCATGCCGCCGGACAGGGTATGCGGATAGGCATCGGCGAAGGCGGCCAGGCCGACCTTGTCCAGATAGTGCAGCGCACGCGCTTCTGCCTCGGCGCGCTTGAGGGTGCGCGAGGCCAGCAGCGGGAACATGACGTTCTGCTTCACTGTCTTCCACGGCGGCAACTGGTCGAACTCCTGGAACACGACGATGCGGTCCGGGCCGGGCTGACGCACCGGCTGGCCATCCAGGCGGATTTCCCCGGAGGTCGGCGCGATGAAACCGGCCACCGACTTGAGCAACGTCGACTTGCCGCAACCGGACGGGCCGAGCAGCACGAAGCGGTCGCCCGGATGCACATCGAAACTCACTTCATGGGTCGCCCGTACCACACGCTGCGGCGTGCGGTATTCGAGGCTGACCTTGTCCACGTGCAGCAATGCTGCCAGTGCCGAGGCGCTGGCCGTGTGGCCTTGCAGGACGGCGTTCATAAGAGATTCCTCGATCAGACGGCTATCACGGCCCAGCGGGCCGGATCACAGAAAGGCACTCAGAAAGGCACATCGCCCTGGATGGTGGTGCGATGCATGCGCCGACGCAGGTGGCTCGGGCAACCGGTGGCGAGGTGGATCAGTGCGCGGTTGTCCCAGAACACCATGTCGTTGTCCTGCCACTGGTGGCGGTAGATGAATTCCGGGCGAGCGCTGTGGGCATAGAGCTCGGCGAGGATCTGCCGGCTCTCGTCCTCGGCAATGTCGAGGATGTGGGTGGTGAAGTTCTCGTTGACGAACAGCCCCTTGCGCCCGGTTTCCGGATGGGTGCGCACCACCGGATGGATCACCGCCACCACCTCGGCAAGCTGCGCCTCGGTCAGGGTCGGCCGACGGATGCCGGCGAACACCTCATCGGCATAGCGGGCGGTGTAGGAATGCGCCGCGCGCTTGCCATCGATGGCCTGGCGCAGCTCGCTCGGCAGGGTGTCATAGGCGGCCTGCTGGCTGGCGAACAGGGTGTCGCCGCCCTCCTCCGGCAGTTCCTGGGCATAGAGCATCGAACCCAGGCTGGGGAACTCCTTGTACGACAGGTCCGAATGCCAGAACTTGCCCGCATCACCCAGGCCGATGGGCTGACCGTTCTCCTTGATGTTGGAGATGATGAAGATTTCCGGATGGTTGGCCAGCAGGAACTGCTTGAGCACGTGAATCTGCAACGGGCCGAAGCGGCGGCTGAAATCGATCTGCTGCTGGGGCGTGATGTGCTGGTCGCGAAACACCAGCAGCCCATGATCCAGGTGAGCCCGGTGGACACGGGCGAAGTCGGCGTCATTCAGGGTATGGCCGAGGTCGAGGCCGACGATCTCGGCGCCGACGGCAGCGGCAAAGGGGCGGACTTCGAAAGATTGCGACGGACGATCGTCACGTACGGAAGATGCGACGGACATAACGGCTCCATGGCACGCCATCGACGGCATGCAACGTTGGAAGGCGGCAGAACGCTGCCGGGTTCGTTTTGTGCGGCGCGCCGATTGGTCGGCAGGTACGCATGGGAAGCGACTATATAGATATAAAAATAGTTATTTAAATATCAATTAAGAATATCCATATGCTGCTGGAGCAACAGCATTCACGCAGTCGCTTCGTGCCGGGACAGTATGGCCCGAGCTGCCCGTGAGCCATTCGCCTTGTCCAGCACGTCACAGATACGTTGGCCAGCACGCGCCAGCGCCAGCAGGTCGATTCCCGTATCGATCCCCAGGCCTTCGAGCAGGTACAGCACATCCTCGGTCGCCACGTTGCCCGTCGCGCCTTTGGCGTACGGGCAGCCACCGAGCCCGGCGACGGAACTGTCGAACACCGTGACGCCCTCCTGCAGGCTGGCGTAGATGTTGGTCAGGGCCTGGCCATAGGTATCGTGGAAGTGCCCGGCCAGCCTGGTCCGGGGAATATCGCGCCCAACGGCCTCGATCATCCGGCGCGTACCGGCAGCGGTGCCCACGCCAATGGTGTCGCCCAGGGAAACCTCGTAGCAGCCCATGCCCAGCAGTTCCCGGGTAATTGCCGCGACCTGTTCGGGCGCGACCTCACCGTCGTAGGGGCAGCCAAGCACACAGGAAATGTAGCCGCGCACACGAATCCCCTGCTCCCTGGCCAGTTGCATGACCGGCGCGAAGCGTTCGAGGCTCTCGGCAATCGAACAATTGATATTGCGCTGGGAAAACGCCTCGGACGCGGCGGCGAATACCGCCACTTCCCTGACCTTCGCCTCGACGGCGGCCTCCAGGCCACGCATGTTCGGCGTCAGCGCCGCATAGACCACGCCCTCACGCTGCTGGATGCCAGCGAAGACCTCGGCGCTGCCCGCCATCTGTGGCACCCACTTGGGCGAAACGAAACTGCCGACCTCGATATAGTCGAGCCCGGTTGCGGACAGATCGTCCACCAGACGCACCTTGTCGGCCACGCCGATGGGACGTTGCTCGTTCTGCAGGCCATCGCGCGGGCCGACTTCGACCAGGCGAACATGTTGCGGCAGGCTCATCATCACACTCCCAAGCTGGATCAGGCTGCCATTGTCCATCAGGACGGCAGCCCAAGGACACACCGGGCGACAACGCAATCGCCTGGATCGCGTTTCGTTTAACCTGTTCGTAATGGTTCATCCGGGAAACTGTCACAACCCAGCCCCGGTATCGCCTCGCGCGGACCGGCCAGAAACCAAGCCGTGAGGATTGCCCGTGTCGTTGATGAACAAGCTGATGAGCCAATTCTTCGAGCTGAACATCAAGGTTCAGCACAGCGTCATCCGCCTGCAAGGGCAGACCGACGCAGAAGCCCTGCACGACCTGCGGGTCTCGCTGCGCAAGCTACGCAGCCTGATCCGGCCGTTTCGCGACGTCGACCCGATGCAGCAGCTCGACGAAGCCGCCAGCGCCCTCGCCCGGATCACCAGCCCGGCCCGCGACCTGGAAGTGATGATCGCCGTCCTGCGCAAGGAAGGCTTCACCGAGCAGGTCGCCCCCCGCATCGAGCGGGTCCGGCAACAATACGCCATCATTCTTGCCAGCGAGCCGCTGCAGCTGTTCCTCACCCGCCTGGACCAGTGGCCCCAGGCCGTGCGCCTGAGCGAACGTGGCGGCGCCCTGAAAGGCGCCAGGCGCACGGTAACCAAATACTTGAAGAAACAGGCCGAGGAACTGCGCCAGGCATTGGACGACAAGGGCTTCGACCGCCACGAATTGCGTGTGCTGGTCAAGAAACTGCGCTACGCCATCGACGCCTACCCGGCCCTCTCGCCCTTGCCGAAGAAAACCCTGTCGTCACTGAAGAACGCCCAGGCCTGCCTGGGTAAATGGCATGATCTCTACCAGTGGAAACTACGAGCCGAAGCCGAGCCGGACCTGGCGGTACTGCATGACAAATGGCAACAACAGGCCCAGGCCGCCCTGGCCCGCGCCGAACGTGAACTGATCGTGCTGGATACGCAACTGGGCTGAATAAAGCCACCTTCGGCTAGGGTCTGTTGCCGTTTCGTCGCGGCCGCGCCGGAGCCAGTTTTTACACGAGGCGAGGCGCGAGATGCGAAGTTTAGTGGGCTAAATGAGCCATCGAGTAACGCTGCATCGTGTAAAAACTGGCCCGGCCCTTCGGGTGGGGCCGCCTAGGTTGTGCGAGAAATACCCCCCCCGCTGTCGTTGCAGGACTTGGTAAGGGAATGACCATTGCCTGCGTCCTGCGCCTAACCAGGGGGGGTATTTCTCGCGACAACGCGGCTTGCGCCGAAACGGCAACAGACCCTAATGCCAGCCACCTGTCGAGGTGACGGCCCTGGCCGAAGGTCAGGCCCTTCAGCGCCCGGCTCGGGTCGACGGATCCTCGCCCAGCACCAACGGATTTGCCGGCTACGTTAACGAGAAGCACGGACATGGATCAAACCAGGCGCCAGATTGCGCAGCGGTGGAAACTTGCAGATGGCAGCCCACCAGGGCGAGCGCTCGGGATAAGCCTCGAAGTAAGCCGTCGTACGCAGCAGTTGCAGACCAGGCACCCGGTCGACCAGCGCCTGAACCTGATCCAGGGCCAGGCCAAACGGCATCGGGGGGACCCGATACGAGCCGCCCATGCGCATTCCACGCAAGCTGCGGCGTGACAGCCAGGGAGGAATGCTATCGAAGAACAGCTCGGCCCCCGGCAAACGCTGGCTGATCTGCCTGATCAGTTCGAGCACCTCGGCCTCGGAGAAATACATCAGCAACCCGGCCGCACAGATGAACACACCCCGTGCGCCATCCACCTCATCCATCCAAGATGGTTCGAGCGCCGAGCATGCCAGCAACCGATTGCGCGGGTGTTCTGGCAACAGTCGGCGTCGTACCTCGATGGACTCGGGCAAATCGACGGTCAGCCAATTGACCAGCCCATCATCGACGCGCCACAACTGAGTTTCCAGCCCTTCCCCAAGACAGACCACCGTTGCGCCCGGATGGCGCGTGAGAAAATCGCTGATCAGATCGTCGCCGAACCGTGCGCGTACCGCATGCCACTGGTTAGGCTTGCCGAAGACCCTGAAGTCGTAGTCGATCCGTCGAGCGATCTCCACGCCCATCGGGTCGTGAAAGAACGAATCGGCCTTCAGCGACTCGCTTGCACGAAACCACAACGGCCAGAGCAGTGTCTCCGGCACACCACTCAGGTCGACCGAGACCTTGGCTGGCTGATTCATTTCCCCCTCCCTTCTCCATGTACAGGATCGCTTGTCCGATCACCCTGCGCTCTGCTCCGTGGAAGCGACCGCTACTGGCGCCATGGTAGCGCCTCATCAGCGAGGTCGTGAGCATGCGCGCCTCAGTCTCTTTATCTCTGGCTCGCGAAATTGTGGGCAGGTCCTTGGTTCTGCTGGCTGTGTCGCATGCCGTTTTGGCGAAGCGCGGTCACGTGTCGGCAAACGATACGTCTAGAAAGAATGACAAATGATACGTTATATAATTACAATTCAGCTCATCCAAGACCTCCTAGCGTCCTCTGGCGGCAGTTCCGAACAATCGTGGAGATCGACATGCAGGCAGCCGTAGCCGCCAATCCTTTTATCGACCTCATCGAGTCGAAACAGTACGGGCCTGGCCAACATCCGGCTGCTCGGCAGGGCCACAGGCAACGATCATCAGGCCGGGCAACTGATCGACTCGATGAACAGCCGCCTGGATGCAGTGCGTGCCCGTCTCGCCGGTAGACAGCCTGTACGTACCTACCTGGAAACCGCGGCCAGCGACCGTGGCACCTACCTGACCTTGCGCGAGGGCACTTACACCGCCGACATCCTGCACCTGGCTGGTGGCGAGAACGTTCTGGCCGGCGCCCGCCTGAGCCAGGTCGGCGGTGAATCGGTGTACCGCGCGGCGCCTGCACAGATCATCGTCGCGGGGCCTGAACAACGGGCACGCTCACTGCCCGAGCGGCCGGGATGGTCAAGCATCTCCGCAGTACGTACAGGCAAGGTCGCCGCCGTTCCCAGCGCCCTGCTGCTGATTCCCGGACCACGCGTGGTCGATGGTGTCGAGCAGGTCGCTCGCCTGCTGCATCCCGATGCGTTTCCCAAAGACCTCGACGAGGCTCCACATCCATGAGTCGCCGTAGCCGTTATCGGCTGATCTGCCTGCTGCCCATCCCGGCCATTTTCCTGGGGCTATGGCTGGGAGCCGAACTTATCAGCCCCACGGACGTTACCCAGCCCCCCTTCAACCAGTTGCTGTTGCAATGGCGCCTGCCACGCGTGCTCGCGGCCTTCTGCGTCGGCACCTGCCTGGGCCTGGCGGGAGTGATTTTCCAAGGCGTGTTTCGCAACCCGCTAGCCGAGCCCTATCTGCTCGGTAGCGCACCAGGCGCGGCGGTGGGTGCAGCCATTGCCTTGCTGGTACCGCTGCCCGTGGCACAGGCCCTGTCCCTGCCTCTGCTGTCATTCCTCGGCGCCTGGGGCGCGACACTGCTGGTATTGAGCATTACCCGCCTGACCCGCATCACCGATACCAGCGGCCTGCTGTTGGCTGGTATCGCCGTCGCCGCGCTGCTCGCCGCATTGCGCAGCCTGCTGCTGTTGGCTCTCGCAGACGAGACGGTCAACCTGCAGGTGGTACTGAGCTGGACACTCGGCGGCATCCACACTCCAGATTGGTCTTCCCTGGCCCTGCTGGTGCTGCTGACGCTACTGGCGGTGTGCCTGACCCGGAAGCTGGCCCATGGCCTGGACATACTTGGCCTCGGCGATCAGGTCGCCCAGAGCATGGGCCTGGCCCCGCGCCGGTTCGTCAATCGGGCCCTGCTATTGGCCGCGGCGATCACCGCACTGGCCGTATCCTGGGGCGGCCTGGTGGGTTTCGTCGGCCTGGTCGCGCCACACGCTGTGCGCTGGCTGCTGGGTCCTGGCCACAAGCAGTTGACGCTGGCCAGCGCCCTGGCCTCGGGGGCGCTGCTGGCCGTCATGGATGGCCTGGCCCGCGCCCTGCTACCACCCGCCGAAATTCCCCTGGGGCTGCTGACGGCCTTGATCGGCGCGCCATTCTTCCTGTTGCTCCTGGTGCGCGCGAGGCCTTCGGCATGACCCCACAATCAAGCTGCCTTTCAGCACAGGGGCTGCATGTCGAACTCGGTGGCAAGCGCGTGCTCGAAGGCCTCGACCTGAACCTGCACACTGGCGAACTGCTCGTGCTGGTCGGCCCTAACGGATCGGGCAAAAGCACCGCCCTACGCTGCCTCGCCGGCCTGCAAGAGCCCAGCGCAGGTGACGTGCGGTTGCACGGACAATCGCTACACGACATTGATCCATTGCAACGTGCCAGGCTCCTCGCCTACCTGCCACAGGATTTTCGCAGTCAATGGGACCTCGACGTCGCGGAGCTGATCGCACTCGGCGCCAGCCGGGGCAACTTGCACGCCTCGGCAATGCCCTCACGCGAGCTGCTCGCCTCACTGGATATCAGTACGCTCCTGCGGCGACGGCTGTCGCAGCTCTCCGGCGGCGAACGTGCCAGGGCGGCGTTGGCGTGGGCATTGGTCGCTGGATCGCCCATCCTGCTGGCAGACGAGCCCACGGCGGCCCTCGATGTCGGCCATCAGTTGCGCCTCATGCATCATCTAAGAGAGCGCCTGTCGTCCTGTTCGATCATGCTGGTGTTGCACGATCTTGGGCTGGCGATGCGCTTCGCCGACCGCGTTGCCGTACTGGACAAGGGGCAAATACTGACCGCCGGGACTCCTGGGCAGGTACGTTCTTCCGGGGCGCTGGAACAGGCGTTCGCTACGGATTTCCAGTGGGTCACGACTGCCGTCGGCCCATATCCCATACCGTGCTGAAGCGAGGCGCGTGCGGCAACCCAGGCCGCATGCGCCTGAATAGTCAGCCTTGGATCGATCTGGAAAGCGCCTCGGCCTTCCTCGAGAAATCCGCGGCAAGTTGCCTCATGGCCTCCTGCACCGCAGCCGGAGCTGTTTTCATCGAGCCGGCATTGAATGGCGGCTCGGGATCGTACTCGCTCATCAACTGCGTGCACTCGGCATAGGTCTGGTCGCGCAGCTCCGCGATCATGGCCAGGCCAAAGTCCAGGCCTGCCGTCACACCCGCCCCGGTGATCCGGTTCCTGTCTCGCACGACGCGAGCGTCGGTGGGCAGCGCGCCGAAGCCGGCGAGAGCCGCCCTGCATGACCAGTGGGAGGTCGCCTTGTAGCCTTTCAGCAGCCCTGCCGCGCCAAGAATCAATGACCCGGAACATACGCTGGTAACGTATTTGGCCCGTGCCCCGCGATCCGCCATGAACGCGAGGGTCTGTGGATCAGTTGCCGCCGCGAGGGTGCCATCCGTGCCGCCGGGCGTGAACAACACGGTCACATCACGCGGGCATGTTTCAAAGGTCGCGCCGGGAACGATCGTCAGGCCGGCATCGCTCGTAACCGGATCGAGGGTCTTGGCGACAATGTGGATCTTGGCGCCCATCAGGGCACCGAACATGCAGTGCGGCCCAACCAGATCCATCACGGTCATGCCTGGATAGACCAGCATCGCGATCTGCTCATCGCCCATCCATGGAACCTTGTCCATGTCACGGCCCATGCCTGGCATTGCATGTTCCGGCATGGCCACCTCGCTCGCGGCTGCCAGGCGCGGCAGGCTGGCGAGCAATGGAGTGAGCATGGCACCCAGCAGCAGATTGCGGCGGTTGTGATCAAGCATGGCGAAATCCTCAGAAACGAGCGCTGACAGTGACGTAGGCGGAGCGCGGCTGCGTGGGCAATACCACGGGAGAGCCGAGGTACTGGTAGGTCTCGTAGACCTTGCGCCCGGTCAGGTTGACTGCCGAAAGCGCGACGCTGTAACGGTCGAAATCATAGGAAGCCTGGGCATCGAACAGGGCGTAGCCTGGCACCGAGACCGTGTTGGGCAACGTCAGCTCGCGGGCGCTTAGGGCGGTTATGCCTGCACCAAACGACAAGCCCTTCGCAGCACCATCAAGGATCCGATAACGCGCAGCCAGGCGCCCGCTGTGCCTGGGCACACGGGGCAGGCCATCGCCCTCGGGGATCGAGTTGTCCTCAGTGACTGAGGCCTGGGTATAGGCGTAATTGGCCAAGACCGAAATCGCAGGCAGCGGCTCCCATACCAGATCGGTTTCGAGTCCACGGGCCCGCTGCTCGCCGGTTTGCACGCTGTACCCCAGATTGTCCGGATCATCTGTAGCGACATTGCGACGGGTCTGCTCGAACGCCGCCACGGTGCCAGAAAGCCCCAATTCATTGAACGCGAGTTTGAATCCCGCTTCGTAGTTGCGTGATAGCTCGGGCTTTGGCGTGGTCATTCCAGTGAAGTTGAATGCCCCTCTGAACCCTGTTGAGTACGCCGCGTAAAGAGCCACGCTATCAGTCAGATCGAAGGTAACGCCCAAACGTGGAGTGATTCGATGGTATCGAGTGTCCACGTCACCTACGACGCCCTCCTGCTGCAGGTCAATACGCGTATAGCGTAGCGACCCCAGTAAATGCCAACGCCCATAGGTGGCCTGGTCTTGCAAATAAATTGCGCTGGTTTGGTACTCATTGGTAGTAGCGCTGCCAGCCGCAAGCACTGGCGTGGAGCCATAAGCAAAGTTGTAGACCGGGCTGGCAAGGTCTATATCGCCGGCATACTCCGCACCAGACATTGCGGACCAGAAATGAGTCGTGTCATAGGTTGCGCCGACCAACAGCTCATGGCGTCCGCCCAATGCTTCGATGCTCGAAGCCAGATTGGCGTCCAACGTGCTTTCTCGAATACTTCCCGGCAAATAGAGTTTGAAGATCGAGTAGGTTGTCGGTGCGACCGCAGAGTCCGTCACCCCAGTGGCCCAACTGCCATAGTCCTGCGTTTCCATTTCATAGTACTGGCCGGTAACCGTCAGGCGAGTGTCATCACTGAAATGGTGGGTGAGTTCGGCAGTTGTCAGGCGGTTCTCGATGGTTGTGTCTGGCTGGCCATGAGCAGCTCCGGGGAAAGCGTCGCGGTCGATCTGCCCATGCAGTGCCTGCTCCGCTGGCAGGCCGGAATATTCGAGCTGGCTGCGCTTGTCGTACTGGCCACGCAGCAACAGCTCGGTATCCGCAGAGAGCTGAAAGGCGATACTCGGGTTTATCGACCAACGCTCGGCATTGACGGCGTCGATCCAGCTGTCGTTCTTCTGGTACTCGGCAGAGAGCCGTGCGGCGATGTTGTCATTGATCGGCGTGTTCACATCTAGTGCAGGATTGACCGTATCGAAGCTTCCGCTACGAAATGAGACGAATGCGCTCGGCTCGGCCTCGGGGCGCTTGTTCACCACATTGATCAAGCCACCCAATGGAGCTCCCAGACCACCGCCATATAGGGTCGAGGTTGGCCCTTTGAGCACCTCTACACGCTCCACACCGACCATGCTGGTAGGGTCGATATACGCCGCACTACCACCAAAGGCGGGCATGCCATTCATGTAGATTTCCGCAGGAAAACCACGAACGATCGGCTGGGTGAACAGCGTCTCTTCCGGTTTCGTAGGCCGTACACCAGATACGTTGAGCAGCGCGTCACCCAGCGTTGCGCTGGCCTGCTCCTCGATCAATGAACGGGTAATGGTCTGCACCGATTGCGGCACTTCCTTCACCGGCGTATCGGTGCGGGTGGCCGCGCTCGAATTGGCTTCACTGTAACGGGTGCGTTGTCCCTGAACGGTAACGGGCTCCAGCGTCCAACTCGGTGTGCTTGCAGGTTTTACTGTTTCAGACGATGCGTCGGAGGTGGATGAAGCATCTGCTGTATTGTCAGCATGAGCGTTGCCATAGCAGCAAAGGCCTGCTGCCAGGCAGATAGCGTTGCATAGGGGGTGCCTATGAAAAGGGCTTGCTGCTTTTTTCATGATCGCTGTCTTTTCAGTAATGAAATTACGGGCAGCTAAAGCTTTCGGGAAAGATGCAGGTGAGTCGCTCTTGGATAGCCCGAAGGGCTAGCTGGGTAGCTGCAATCTAATGAGAGAGCCAAGGAGGCCCAACTGCGACAATCGACCACACAGAACCAGCGATCAGATTGAGAGCGGAGCGGTACGCGATGCGAATGGTGGGCTTTGCGAAGCTGCGTTGACGTGGCTCAAAGCAGCTGCGTCAGACTGTCACACCCAAGCAGCTCGAAGCCCGGAAGAATGCAGCACTCTTCTCATGGCGCAACCTTCATACCCAAGTCCTTTTTCCAAGGATCAGCATGCCGAGGATCACGAACGAAGGATTCGTCTGTAAGGGTTTCGAGAAATTCGATTAGATCGTCAATGTCTTGCTCGCTGAGATCGATGCGCGCGATCAGCCCACTTTTGTATGGATTCAAACGACCATCGCCCTTGTGCGGCCCTGAATCCAAATTGCGCCCACCTTGTGAATAAAATTGCAGCACCTCACGCAGTGTCGCAGCACTACCATCATGGAAATAAGGCGCTGTCAGCGCCACGTTGCGCAGACCCGGAGCCCTGAATGCCCCCATGTCTTTAGCCATCCCCGTCAGCTCATACAGACCTCGGTTGGGGTATGGATACGTGCCATGGCCATCGAGGTCATACAGTCCAGTGTTATGGAACTGCATGTCTACGATGCGGGAACGTGCATGCACGACTTGATCGTTAAAGTTGAAGCTGCCATGACAGTGATGACATTCAGCTCGCTCACCGAAGAACAAGTCCATACCTCGCCTCTGCGCCTCATTGAGACGATGCTGCCCCTGTAAATACTGGTCATAAGGACTGTTAGCCGATACCAAGCTGCGTTCAAAGGCGGAGATAGCCTTGATCACCGAAGCCATGCTCAGTGGCTTTTCCTGATCAGGAAAGGCCTTGGCAAACAGCGGCAGATATATTGGTTCGCTTTCCAGGCGCTGCAAAATTCCATCTCGGTTGCGATCATTGATCCCCATCTCCACCGGATCGTCGCCAAACAGTGGAACCTCCATTTGTCGCTCTAGCGAAACGATTGAAGGATTGGCCCAGTTATAGGTTGCATGCCAGGCTGAGTTAGCCAGCCCCGGCGCGTTACGGTACGTTCGTTCACCAGTACTGCCGACAGACAAAGCGGCTGCATCGGCAAAAGCACGAGCCTGCTGATGGCAGGACGAACACGCGACCGTGCCATTTGCCGATAGACGCGTGTCATAGAAAAGCCTGCGGCCAAGCTCGACCTTGGCAGCGCTCATCGCATTGTCAGGAGGTATTTGGGGCGCAGGAACGTAGCCAGGCAGCTTCCAATCCCACTCATCACCAGCAAGCGCTGACAGGCTGAACATTGCACAGAGCAGGCCACACCCCAGATGCTTTGGCTTCAAGGTATACGGCTTCTCACTACAAATGCAGACGAGCCTGATTGCGATGGTTTACCCGAGTGCAAATCTAATCCGAGGTTCTGGAAGACGGCTCCACATTCAGGGTCATCAGGTCCACTCATGCAGCCGACTGCCATTCCTTGATCCTGACCAATTTCACTGCCGGCTAATAGTGACGACAGGTCGAGCACGACAATATCGTGACTTGGATTGAAGACCTCGAAATGAAGCGGAATACGGTTGCTACGCAAACAGCTTACCGTCTCGCCAGTGACAGGGTTTCCGCTGCATCCTGTAGATCCCAGGTGGATATACCAGGTTGCAGCACGTGAACCATCTACCCGCTCAACTCCCTCCTGCGGATCGACCTCGATTTTTGCGAACTTGCGGCCGACCTGCCAGCTCCAGCCCATAGCCGTTACATCCAACGGCGCGCCCTCCAGCTCGGTGCTGGTGTGATTGAGTGACTGAGGGACACCCATGGTGAAGCTCAATCCGACGTAATCACCGCCAGGCACACTTCCCACGATCTGTTGGTTGGTTTCCGGCGTCCCACCTGAACAACCGCCAGTTGCATCCTCAAAATCAAGAAGCGCGACCTGCTCGTTCTGCCAGTCACTGCGTTGCAAAGCCACAGGGACTCGTACGCTGTCACGACGAATCAACGCAACATCCTGTATGTAGAAACGGGCGTCATGCAGGTAGGCTTGTTTGTGATCATGTCCAAGCAGACCAAGTGGCACGCCACACCGTGAGGATTGACCATTGGCTTGCAAGTCAAAAGAGATGTTGACGTTTCGCGGCTGAGACTCCTCGATGGTTGAGCAGGCACAAAGCAGCGCCAGCATAATCACAGCGCCTGATTTGGCAGATAGATCCATGGCTACCCCTTGGACGCAAATGCCCACCCTGAGATGAGTGGGCGACTTCTCTGCCGCGGATCCTAGCAACGCAGAACAGGCTGCCCGTAACGCGACAACTCGCCACAGGCAGTTCAGCCCAGCCTCGCTCATCTCTTTAGTAGAAGCCTCCAGAGACCCACTGCGAATAAAAAGCGGACTGCCCCGTGGTGGTTTGTCGCACTTGGTCGCCCCGCCACACGAACACTAGATTGCCGCCCCATCAAACCGGGCGCGTCAGGTTCATGCCCCCTGGAGTCATATCCGCCCTCTGTGGAGAACCGTGCCGCCTCTCACAACCACGTGCCAGAGAATGACGATATGCCTGCCCTGCCCAAGGCTGCTTCACTTTCCCCGCTCGCCCTCTCGATCTGCCTGCTGCCTTCGGTCGGCCACGCCGAGAATGTCGAGCTTCCCGACACCTTGATCGAAACGGCCAGCGACAAGAGCTACAAGGCAGAAAAAGCCAGCGTGGCCGGCAAGACCGAGCAATCCCCCAAGGACATACCGCAATCCATTTCGGTCCTGACACGTCGACAGATGGATGACCAGGGTCTGGTCAACATGAGCGATGCCTTGCAGCAGATCACCGGGGTCAACGTCATCGCCAACGACACCTTGAGCCATCAGTACTACGCACGCGGTTATGCGCTCGGCGTGATGTACGACGGTATCCCGTCCTACAACGGCATGACGCCTTCGCATCAATTCGACCTGGCACTGTACGAGCGAATAGAAGTCCTGCGCGGTCCGGCAGGGCTCATGCGGGGTGTCGGCGAACCGGGAGGCACAGTCAATCTGGTGAAGAAAAAACCCCTGGATCATTTCGCCCTCTCGTGGAAGACCGGTGCTGGCTCCTGGGACAACTACCGTGCAGAAGGCGATATCGGAGGGCCGCTGACGCCAGACGGCCGCTTGCGTGGCCGACTGGTCATGGCCAGACAAGACCAACGCTATTTCTACGATCACACCGACAGCGAAAAATGGGTCGCGATGGCAGCACTGGATTACGACCTCACCGACAGTACATTGCTGTCCGTCTCATACAGCCAGCAAAACCAGGATGTCGATGCTCCCTGGTCCGGTCTGCCCGCCTCCTCAGTTGCAGATGCTGGTGGTCACTATCGATTGTTGGATGTATCCCGTTCTACCTTTAACGTCCCAAGTTGGGGCGTCATGGGCTATGACAGCCGTGAACTGGCTGCATCCATAGAGCACCGCTTCACCAGTGACTGGACTGCCAAACTTGCCCTAAACAGTCGCAAACAGAATCTGTATTACAAGTACGCCTACACCTCTTCAGGTCTTGATCCCGTTACCCAGCGCCTCAGCTACAGCAGCTTCCGCGGCGACTACGACTACACGCGCAACGGCATCGACCTCTACGCCAGCGGCCCATTTTCATTATGGGGGCGCACGCACCATCTGACGCTGGGGGCCAACAGCGAGCGCTACAACAGCGATGGCCGATCAGGTCGTGGGCCGAGCTATTCGAATATCCTCTTCGCCGATGCGGGGTCATTGTCAGAGCCGGTCATCGCCTATACCTCGGGCAGCGAAAGCGAAACCACCCAACATGGCGTCTACGGGCAGCTCAGGCTGAGCCTGGCCGATCCACTGACACTGGTACTTGGTGGCCGCACCAGCCATTTCGAGAACAAGAGCCGAAGCGTCTCCCCCTCCACGCAAACGGCCTGGAGCAAGGGCGCCGAAGCCGCTGGCGAATTCACGCCTTATGCCGGCCTCGTCTATGAAGCCACGCCGAACGTCACGCTCTATTCCAGTTACAGCGATATCTTCGTCCCGCAAACCCAGCTAAAGGCCGATGGCGGCGTGCTTGATCCACGGGTGGGCCGGCAATACGAGATCGGCGGCAAAACCTCCTGGCTGAATGATCGCCTTGCCGTTTCCCTGGCCTGGTTCGATCTTCAGGACGAAAACCGTGCCTATGCGGACCCTGCCTATCCGACCCAGAACTTTTACCTCAACGCCGGCAAGGTGCAGAGCCGAGGCTGGGAAATGGAAGTCAGCGGTAGCCCGATCGACGGGCTCGAATTGATAGCAGGCTATACCCGCCTGACCACGCGCTACCTGAAAGACCGTTCCAACGCCGGCAAGACCTTCTCGATCCAGACGCCCAGGCATCAGTTCAAGCTCTGGAGCAACTACAGTTTTTCCCAGGGCAGCCTCGACGGCCTCAGCCTGGGCCTGGGCTTGCTGGCCAACAGTGCGGCGCAAAGCTCGCGCGGCTGGCGAGACGAAGTAGTAAACAGTGGCTATGCGGTGCTCAACGGACGCATCGGTTACCGCATCGATGAGCACTACTCACTCAGCCTGCTGGCGAACAACCTGCTGGATCGCAAGTATTACGCCAGCGTCGGCACGCCGAACATTTATAACTTCTACGGCGAACCGCGGAACTTCATGCTGACGCTTAGCGCAAGCTACTGAAAGGAATGGGGCGGAGCCGGGACCCTTGCCAGGTACGGCCCCGCCCCCGACCCGATGTATCCGCCAAGGAAATCTGTCGGGTCGCGGGTCAATCTAGCACTGCGCAGAACGCCTCAAGCACTGCGACAACACGCCACGGCATGAGCACGCTTCCACCTGCCGAGGCAGCCTGGACACGAGCGTGGCAAGTTGTCGCAATTGAGGCCCACGGTATGGGCTTCATAAGCTCTCCAACGGTCACTATCGACCGGTATCGGATCAGCGAATCATGAACATGAAGAAATTGGCCGTCTTGTTGCTGGGGTTGGCAATCGGCTCCAGCGAGGCCGCGCAAGATCCGGAAACGGTGTTCAACCGATCATGCGGCCTCTGCCACAACGGGCAGTCCGCCGCACCACGCAAAGGTAATGCCGAGGCGTGGAAGCCTCGCTTGTCACAGGGAATGGATGCGTTGGTCAAGCATGTGACCGATGGCTTCAATGCGATGCCGCCACGCGGCTTCTGCACGGACTGCACAGCGGAGGATTACCAGGCAGTCATCGGCTGGATGGCCAACAGCAGGCAGGAGGACTGATGCGCCGTACCGTAACGCTCGTCACTGTTCTTTTGGCTCTTGGTGCAGCCCTCATCTACGGGTACGGCAGGCCGCCGACTCTCGACAAGAAGGCGCTGTATCAAGCGGGTGTTTTCCTGTTCCCCCAGCCCCGCGAGCTGCCCGACGCTCATCTCAGCAGCCCTGACGGCCAACCTTTCGGCCGTGAATTCTTCGCCGGCAAGTGGACGCTGGTTCTGTTCGGCTACACCTTCTGCCCGGACGTTTGCCCGACAGCGTTGAGCGATCTGCGCAAGCTCAATGCGGCCCTGCCTCCCGAAGCAAGATCGGCGCTGCGGGTCACCATGGTCAGCGTGGACCCGCACCGGGACACGCCAGAGATATTGCAGCGTTACGTGACCTACTTCGACCCGACCTTCACCGCCATGAGTGGTGCTCTTTCAGAGGTTCAAAAAGCATCCGGCACGATGGGGCTGCCGTTCATACCAGGGGACATGGCAGAGGAGAACTACACGGTTACCCATAGCGGTAACCTGGCGCTGATCGACCCGAGCGGCGTTCAACGTGGTTTCGTACGCGGGCCATTCAAGGTCGAGGAATTGATTCGCATCCTGCCGGCATTGATGGCGAGCCAGCCGGGTTGAAGCGAGGCCGCGCGCGCTGGCGGCCTCCGGCAAGGTACTCACTGGGGTATGCGTAGCCAGCGATGAAAGCCGCGAATTCCACCTCGGCTCAAGGGTGACCAAGCGAAATCGAAACGCGCGGGCGGCACCCACTGGCTCGTGCCGTCCTCATCCATCCTGCCGGTCTTCCACTCAACGGTTGTCATGGCGAATGCCGGGCAACTCAGCATGATGCCCTGGGCCAGGCTGTTGTCGCCGCTGGCCCAACGTGCAGCCGCGGCGCAAAGCAGGTCGTCGATGTGCACGTCCGTCACCCGTTGCGCATATTCGGACTTCAGCAGCCAACGGCAGAAGCTGATATGAAAGGTCCAGTCCTGGGCGGGCTGGTGCCGATATGCCCACGTCATGAATCGGCGAAACAACTCCAGGCCTTCCGGCGGGTCGAGCTTCAGCAGCGATGGGCACAGATCGAATATCAGGTGCCAGTATGGCAACAGCCTGGAATCCAACGAAATGAACGATCGGGCATTGCTGGGGTAGTCAGGAAACAGCGACTCATAAGCCGCCGTCCTGCTTTTCTGCGCAACGTAGGTTTGAAAAGCATTCATCGCTTCACACTCCGTGTCGTACTGCCCTATTGAGAAGGGCATGTGATTGACGAGCCTGAACAGGCTTCATTCGGCTGTTTCAGGCCAATGCCGGAGGTGCCCTGGAGTGTGCGGCGGGGTAGCGAGGGTTGCAGTGCGGGCCTGGCAGCAACGGAGCCACGGCCAGGCTTGCCCAGGTCGCCGGGATCGGTAGCCATGCCCCTTGGCTACTCAATGCCGGGCTGTTGATCAGTAGCGAGCAGTAACCACAGGCATCGAAGACTGACGCATGCAATGAGTTCGGCGTCGTATGCCGAGGCTGGCCGGTATCATCGTGGCACGCCAGTTCACCCAGCCATGACCAGTTGCTCGTATCGGCGCGGAGCTGGGAGAACAGCGGGGCCAGGATAATGAGGGCGAACGCCAGCAGCCCCAGCCGGGCGCCGAGCAGACGATAGCGAGCCCTCATTGTCATCAGTGCTGGAGACCTTCGCGCGGCAAACGCCCGACGGCCCTTGTCCAGGCATTGGCGCTTGCGAAAAGCAGCGGCAGTGCCAGGTGATTGATCCATTCCATTGATTCATCTCCTTGGTTTACCAGCGACGGTTCACAAACCCAGGCATACGCCCGACGGGTCAGGCGCGACAGGGGTCATAACGTCGTGTGAGCGAACGCACGCACCGCCACCTGGGCGGGGCGCGCAAACGCGAATCGAGGCGGCCGATCAGGCGAGTGGCGGGGCTCGTGGGGAATGAGCGAGAAGAAAGGCACGCGGTGGCTTGCGGTTCAGCCACGGCCAGGCATCGGGCGATGTCCCGCCGGCCTGCAGTAGCAAGTGCCAACCGCTGCTGTTGAGAGGTACGCCGGCGTGACCGAACGAACACAACGGGCAATCAATGCTGCCAGGGGCCATGTGTCCGGGGCGCTGCGTATCCTCATAGGGAACCGGCGCAGGCTCGTTGGCGACAGTCTTGCAGAAACCGCCCTGCAACCCACTGATGCTCAGCGCGCTCATCTGTCCATGATGGATACCACAGGCGAACAGACTGAACAGGACGCATGCGTACAGCGTCCAGGCAGTCAATTCGCGCGGGTATCGGGTCAGTCTCATGAACGAGGCTCTGCTGGCGGCGCCAGAAATGTCTGTGCCTGGCTTATCGACGAATTGCCAGGCGATGGAAACAGGCTGCGAGCCACATCATGGCCCGGCGTTTGCCGTACGGTAAGCGAGATCGGCTCGGTTACTCAAGACGAACACAGGGTCGCGCCTGATTCCGCGTCCATCGCAGAATGCCGCTCGGTGTTGCCAGCCTCACAGAATCGTGGGGTTGGGCGCGTTTCCATAAACCTGCCTGGGATCGAAGGTCTTTGCGGTTTCCGCGTAGCCAATCCTGCCAGTGGCCAGCGCCACGGTGCGGTAGAAACAGCTGCGATAGCCAACGTGGCAACTGGCGGGCTTGCTCTGGTGTCCCGCTGAAAGTGCGACCCGCAACCAGATCGCATCCTGATCGTCGTCTATGCGCATCTCCTCGACCCGTTGTACCAGGCCGCTGGTTTCACCCTTGCGCCAGAGCACTTGCCGCGATCGACTCCAGTAATGCGCCTCGCCGGTCTGGATGGTTTTTTCCAAGGCCTCGCGATTCATGTAGCCCAGCATCAGCACCTCGCCGCTCCCGGCATCGGTGGTGACGCAGGCAATCAGCCCATCGCGGTCGAACTTGGGCGCAAGCTCATGCCCCTCCTCGACTTGCTCGATGGAAACCCGCTGGGCAAATTCCAGCGGGGCCTTCTCGGTCTGTGCAGGGGGATTGTTCATGATGACTCCTCGCTGAATGATTCACTGCGTCTCCAAGAAACGCAGGGCCTGGCCTCGGGGAGCGCCCGACAAGTGCTCGTCGCGTACCACGATGCGCCCGTTGACCAGCGTGTGGATCGGCCAGCCCGTCACGGCCTGGCCGTCATAGGGCGTCCAACCACTGCGGCTGGCAATCCAGGCGTTGCGGATAGTGCGCCGCGCCCGCAGGTCGACAACGCTCAGGTCGGCATCAAAGCCCACGGCGATGCGTCCCTTGCCCTCCAGGCCAAAGATGCGGGCCGGCCCGGCACTGGTCAGGTCGACCAGGCGAGCCAGGCTCAGGCGCCCGGCATTGAAATGATCGAGCATCAGCGGCAGCAGGGTTTGTACCCCCGTCATGCCACTGGGCGACCGAGGGTAGGCACTGGCCTTCTCCTCCAGGGTATGAGGCGCGTGGTCACTACCGAGCACATCCACCACGCCGTCCTGGATGGCTTTCCACAATGCCTCCTGGTGCCGGCGCTCGCGAACCGGCGGGTTCATCTGTGCCAGACTGCCCAGGCGTTCATAGCACTCCGGTGCCACCAGGCTCAGGTGATGCGGGGTCACTTCCACGCTCACCCGCTGCTTGTGCCGGGCAAGGAAGGCCATTTCCTCGGCAGTGGATACGTGAAGGATGTGCAGGCGGCGATTGACCTCTGCCGCCAGGCGTACGATCCGCTCGGTAGCCATCAGCGCGCTGCTCTCGTCCCGCCACAACGGGTGTTGGCGCACATCACCGTGGGTCTCGACCAGGGCCTTGCGTTCACGAAGCCGCGCCTCATCCTCTGCATGCACCGCCACACGGCGGCGACCATGCTCGAGGATACGCCGCAGCACTGTTTCGTCATCGGCCAGCAGGTCGCCGAAAGAACTGCCCATGAACACCTTGACGCCAGCGCAGCCAGGCAGGTTTTCCAGTACCTGCAACTGCTCGGCATTAATGCCCGAGCCGCCGATGTAGAACGCGTAGTGGCACCAGGCGCGGTCCCGCGCGGCGTCGAGCTTGGCCTCCAGGTCGGCCTGCCACAGGGTGAGCGGATGGGTATTGGGCATCTCGAACACGCTGGTTACGCCACCGAGTACGGCGCCGCGGGTACCGGACTCCAGGTCCTCCTTATGAGTCAGGCCCGGCTCGCGAAAATGCACCTGGCTGTCGATCACCCCGGGCAACACGAGGAGGCCAGCGATATCCATCTCGTTTTCAGCGCTCCACCGCCCGCGCAGGTCACCCAGGGCAACGATGCATCCATCCCGGCAGGCCACATCGATTCGCTCGGCACCGTTTGGCGTCAGCACGATGCCACCAAGCAGCAATACATCGCCGTGTCGCTGCCGGGCGTCGCTCATACACTCACCGTGGCCAAAGACTGCTCGGCGAGGGCGAGCAGGCGTTCATCGCGGACACGCTGCTCGGCGTGGCGGGTCATCCAATCCGGCGCCTGGGCCTGCTCAAGCAGGAATTGCCGCACAGCTTGCAGGCTCATCCCCCCCCGCTCCTCGCCATCGCGCGTGCGCACGGCAACCTGGCCAGTAGCGGCTTCCTTGGCACCAACCACCAAAAGGAAGGGAATGCGTTGCAGCGTTTGCTCGCGGATCTTGTAGCCGATCTTCTCGTTGCGCAGGTCACTCTCTACCCGCAATCCGGCATCGACCAGCCACTGCGCCACATCCCTGGCATAGCCAGCGTGAGCCTCGGTGATCGGCAACATGACTGCCTGTACCGGAGCCAGCCACACTGGCAGCCGACCCGCGTAATGCTCGATGAGAATGCCGGTAAAGCGCTCCAGCGAGCCAAACAGCGCACGGTGCAGCATGACCGGTCGCTGGCGGTGCCCCTCCTCGTCCACATAATCGATAGCGAATCGTTCAGGCAGGTTCATGTCGACCTGCAGCGTGCCGCACTGCCAGTCGCGGCCGATGGCATCGCGCAGCACGAACTCCAGCTTCGGGCCGTAGAACGCACCTTCGCCGGGGTTGACCCGATAGGACAGGCCCATGGACGTGAGCGCCTGGGTAAGCGCGCCTTCGAGCAGGCCCCACGTGCTGTCGCTGCCCATGCGATTCAGGGGTCGCGTGGACAGCTTGATGCGTACATTCTCGAAACCGAACTGGCGATAAATATCAAGGGTGAGTGCCACCACTTCACGGCACTCGGCATCCATCTGCGCGGGCGTGCAGTAGATATGCGCATCATCCTGGGTAAAGTGACGCACGCGTAGCAGGCCGTGCAGCGACCCCGATGGCTCGTAACGGTGAACCTTGCCGAACTCGCCCATGCGGATCGGCAGGTCGCGGTAACTCTTCAGGCCGTGGCGGTAGAGCAGCACACTGCCAGGGCAATTCATCGGCTTGAGCGCCAAGGCCCTGCCGTCCTCGGTCTCGGTGGTAAACATGTGGTCGCGGTAATTCTGCCAGTGCCCGGAGACCTGCCAAAGGCCGCGATCCATCACATCCGGGGTATTGACCTCGATGTAGCCGGCGCCTTGCTGGCGACGACGCATATAGCCGATCAACGCCTGGAACACCGTCCAGCCACGTGGATGCCAAAATACCGCCCCGGGCGCATCCTCCTGGAAGTGGAACAGATCCAGCTCGCGGCCGAGTTTTCGATGATCACGTTTTTCGGCCTCATCCACGCGTTGCAAATAGGCCTGCAGGTCCTTTTTATCCGCCCAGGCGGTGCCATAGATACGCTGAAGCTGCTCGTTCTTCGCATCGCCACGCCAATAGGCACCCGACAACCTGGTCAACTTGAAGTGCTTGAGAAAACGCGTATTGGGCACATGGGGGCCGCGGCACATGTCCACGTATTCCTCATGAAAGTACAAGCCCACGCAGGTCTCATCCGGCATGTCATCGATCAGTCGCAGCTTGTAATCCTCGCCACGCTGGCGAAACAGCTCGATAGCGTCGTCACGCGCCAGCATGCGCTTGACCACGTCGTAGTCACGCGCGATCAGCTCGTGCATGCGCTGTTCGATGGCAGCCATATCGTCAGGCGTGAAGGGCCGCTCGTAGGCGATGTCGTAGTAGAAGCCCTCGGCGATGACCGGTCCGATGACCATCTTCGCCGTGGGATAGAGCTGCTTGACCGCATGGCCTACCAGGTGCGCGCAGGAGTGGCGGATAATCTCCAGCCCCTCCTCGTCACGCGCAGTGATGATGTGCAATGGCGCGTCGTGATCGATGGTTTCGCAGACGTCCACCAGGCGCCCCTCCAGCCGCCCGGCCAAGGCATTCCTGGCCAGGTTGGGGCCGATGGCGGCGGCGACCTGGGCAACGCTCACCGGCGGTTCGAAACGACGCTGCGAGCCGTCGGGCAGGGTCAGGGAAATCGACTTCATGCTCATGCCTGCACACCGTCAACCACCGCGTCGTGCCGCACCGTGCAGGGACCGTGGACGATGGCGCCGGATTTGGAATGAATGACCGCGTAAGGGCCAATGAAAACGTTTTCCTCAACGATCACCAAGCCACAGAGGATGGCGGTCGGATCGACGATGGCGCGGGGATGGATCAGCGGTAGGTCGCTGCGTGGGTTCTTGCGAATCATGGTCTATCAGTTCTCAGGCATCGGGCAGGCACATGGCGTCGTTGGGCGCTCAACAGCACCCAGCGCAGGGCTGTCAGGTGAGGAAATTCGACAAGCATGCCGATGACCAGGGCGGCATAGACCAGCGGCTGGTCAGGCAGCGCGGCCATGGTCACGGCAAGCATCAACGGCGCATTGCGCGCCGCGGTGGTCATGCTCAGCAGCGCATGCTCCGGGTAATCCAGCCCGACCAGACGGCTGAGCCCCTCGCCGAGCAGAAAAGTCAGCACGAAAAAGCTGAATACCGCCAACAGCACCCAGATGAATACGCCACGATGCTCGAAAATCACCGCGATGTTGCCGGCGAATATCTCCAGCACCAGCAGCCCGATCAGCCAGGGCACCAGTTGATCGATGCGTGCCAGCAACGCGGCGAAACGCTTGCCGCCAAGTAGCAGCCTTGACAGCAGATGAGCCACCACTGCCACGAGCAAAGGCTGCAGAAACCATTGCAGAAGCGTACCGCCGATCACCTCCGCCTCGACCTCCACGGCCTTACCGGCGAACAGTTGCAGGTACAACGGATAGAGCAGCAGTTGCACGAGCATGTTGATTGGAATAAGCGCAGCGCCCAGCGCGACATTGCCGTTGGCCAATCGGGTAAAACCAAGAAACCAGTCGGTACACGGCGACATGAAATAAATCACCAACCCCACCATGAACAAAGGATGGGCGTTGAGAAACAGCGAGGCCACGGTATAGCCGATCAGGGGGATGAGCACGAAGTTGGCCAGCAATGCCAAGCCCAGTACGCGCAGGTCGCTCAGCGCTTGCAGCAAGGCACCGAAGCGCACGCCGAAGAACAGCAGAGCGACCAAGGCCAGCAGTGTGGGGTCCACCCAGTCACTGACCCGCTGCGCGGTCGTCGGGGCCAAGTAGCCCAGCAAAGACCCGATGGCGATGCCAGCCAGCAGGATGAGGGACGCGAACGAGGCGCCGAGGGCATGCCGGCTTAACATTCGCAGCCCTCGCAGCATTCCGCATTACCGAATGGCCCCCAGCTACCGGCCTGCTCGTGTGGCAGGTATTCAAGCGACAGGCGCTCGGCAATCTCTCTGGCGATCAGCGAGAAGCGCTGGCGGAATTTGTAGATGAAGCAGTAGATCAATGGCGGGTGCCGGACTTGGGGACCGACCAGAAAAAGGCCCGGCGTACGCAATGACTCGTCGGCACTGCCCAGGCAAATACGGCCTTGGTCATCCCAGGACCAGAGTTCGGCAATCTGCCGCGCGCCACCGCCCTTGAGAAATCCAGTCCCCAGCACAGGCGGTGTCTGGCTATCCCAGTAGCGGCCATCGGCAGCGTGCACGCGCAGGGCGCCTGCCTCGTCGCGACTGACCTGCACGATGTCCGCGCCGTACACGATCTCCAACCTGCCACTGCGCTGCAAATCGCGCAAACGCTCCTGGCTGTAGGGCGAAAGCGCCACGCTGGGGTCATAGATATCGGCTAGGTCCCAGGTCGCGCGGCGGACCAGGAGGCGCACGGAATGACCTCGCGCGACTAGATTGGCAGCCGCGTCGACACCGCTCTCATAACCGCCAATCACCGTGTAGTGACCAGGCTGCAGCGACTGCCAATCGCCGACGTCGGCGTAATGCAGGCACCACTGCCCACCCGGAAAAGGTTTCAGATCAGGAAACTGGTACTCGCCACAAGCCCAGATCAGGAAACGTGTTTCGTAGCCGCCCTGCTCGGTCTCCAACTCGAAGCGCCCATTCGCGCAACGCGTGACGTCCAGCACCTTGCAGTCACAGGTGACCGAGAGTTCGGCGGCCTCGACAATGAAGCTCAGATAATCAGCGTACTGCGGGCCGCTCAGGTGCTCGGCGCCAGCGAAGATTGCCGGCGAACTGGTGGCATCGACCGCGTTCAGGTCAGCCAATCCGAATGGATTACTGTAGAAGGATGGTGTGATGAAACGCGTCTGTACCGGCCAGCGGCGAAACGACTCGCCAATCCGGCCACTCTCCAGAATCTCGCACTCCAGCCCAGGCACGTCTTGCAAGGCTCTGGCCATGCCGATACCTGCGGCTCCCGCACCTACAATCACTACGTCCACGCTACGCATTGGGCTCTCCGATGGAATGGAAATCACTGGCCGGCATACGAACGGGTGGCGCATCGAGCGGCAGTGGATTGGCCCCCTGCAGCAATGACTGAGCCGGTGAATTCATACGGGCTCCGGAAGCGGTGCAGCCCAGGCCGCAGCATCATGCGGGTGCAGGCTTTCCAGATGGCGAACATGCACGTGAGGACATGCGAAACGACCGGCCAGCTTATGCTGAATACGCCGTGCAGCATCTTCGACGAACATCAGGTTGCTACCGTTGAGAGCAGCGAAGGCCTGCTCGTCCGCACGCTTGACCGCTGTTTGCAGCGGCGTGCCTAACGCCAGCTCGATGCTATCGATCAGCGGCAGCAACGCCAGCGAGGTTGCACCGCTATCGAGTTCAACCTGGACGTCCGCGACGCTGCGCTGGCTATGCGGCGTAGCCAAGGTCGCGTTCACCCGCAGCCATTGGGCAACCGCCTCAGGCGACAACATCGCCTGTCCAGCAAATTCCTTGATGAAAGCATGCTCCACCAACTGCCGGGACAGCGCCGCCGAGCACGGGCAGGTTGAGGAATAGCCCACCGACACCCTGGCCTGCGGCCTGAATACGCCATCGATCACGCTCGCCTCAAGGCGCACCGGATAGGCCTTCCAACCGGTCAACCCCTGGGTCACCAGCGCTGGACGCCGGATCAACAACTCGAAATCCAGGCGCAACCGGGCGTTACGACTGGCACAGTCCTGGTGACTCTCGACCATCGCCAGCAACAGCCGCCTCAAACCCTGTGCCGTCAGCGCCGGCCCCTCGCCCAGCGAATCGAGCAGGCGGTATAGGCGAGACATGTGAATGCCCTTTACATGGGGCGCCGGCAGGTCGACCTGGACATCGGCACGGGCATGGATTGTTTGCCTGTAGCCGGGTTCGTCCAGAGTGACCGGCAGGTCAATGCCCTGCATGCCGACCCACTCCAGTCGCCCCGACTGGGCAGCATGCTCGGCAATTGATACATCGGGCAGTACAGCATTCATGGCTGCCGGTATCCGTAGAGGTTTCCCGAGGCTCTCTTGCCGCTCACACCTCGATCGATGGCTCTTCCCGCAAGGTGCATTCCCACCCGGCCGCCCTCGCCCACGCAATCAACGCCGATGCTCGGCTCAGGCATAGCGTTGACGATGGCCGCCCTCCTTCGCTCTTGGCGATGGTTGAGGAGGTGCCCAAGCCATGTGCTCGTGCCGGCGCCGAGAAAGCCCGCAAGGGCCGTGACGGGTAAATCGCTCGCGTTGTGCATGCTGTTCATCACAGAAATATCTATTTGAAAGTGGGAGAAAACGCGCGGATCGGCTCAGCTTTTCTGAACGTCCAGCGCCGCGCAGACCGCGCAGCGGCCATGCAACTCAACGGTGGAATGCTTGAGAGCGAACGCATTTCCATCGATCCAGCGGCTGAGACAGCGCGCCAGGTCTTGATCGGTAAACTCGTCGACATGACCGCAGTTATCACAGATGGCAAACGCCCTGACGCCATGCTCGCAGCGGACTCGGTGTGCACAGGCCACATAGGCGTTTATGGTTTCGAGGCGATGCACGAGCCCCTGCTCAAGCAGTCGATCCAATGCCCGGTAGACCTGCGTCGGCGCGCTGAAGCCTTTCTTGCGCAACCGATCGAGCACCGCGTATGCACTGAGCGGGACCTCAGCCCTCTTCAAAACCGCAAAGACGGATTTCTGGTTGGCAGTCAGTTGCATGGCTTGCTCTATTTCGACACTCGAAAAACACGTTATAACATAACATAAAATTAGAAAAGCCCTCGACGCAGATTCCGCCGTCGACCAGCCTGGAAGGCAGGCAATCGCCTTCCGTAGCGGTCATGGTCTTGCAAGGTCGGCGAATGCAGGCTCGGGTGAAAGTCGCACCTACGGCTCTGCAGCTCCGCACCGGCAGGGGTGCGGAGCTGCAAAGGCCTTATTGGCTTGCCAGGCCACGCAATATCATGTCCGCGGCCCGCTCGCCGATCATGATGCAGGGCGCGTTGGTGTTGCCGCTGATCAGCGTCGGCATGATCGAGGCATCGGCGACGCGCAGGTTGTCCACGCCACGCACCTTCAACTGCGGGTCGACCACGGCCATGTCGTCAGTGCCCATCTTGCAGGTGCCGACCGGGTGGAACACGGTGGCGGCGTAGTCGCGCAGATGGGCCAGCAGTTGCTCGTCGCTCTGCACTTGAGGCCCGGGGAGCATTTCGGCGCCGCGCAGAGCGTCGAACTCGGGCTGGGCGAGGATACGCCGGGCGAGCTTGACGCCTTCGACCAGGATCTTGGCGTCTTCCGGGTCGTCGAGGAAGTTGAAGTCGATCTCCAGGCTACGACCGGCGCCCAGGCGTACCTCGCCGATGCTTTTCGGGCGCAGCACGCAGGTGTGGATGGCATAGCCATGGCCCCACTCGAACAGGCGCCCGCGATGGCTGCGGTAGCCGGGGACGAAGTGCATCTGCACGTCCGGCAGCTCGCCCGCCAGCGGTGTGCGGGCAAAGCCACCGGCCTCGACGTAGTTGGTGGTCAGCCAGCCCATCTTCTGCGCCAGGTACTTGAACGGCGAAGCCAGCACCTTGGGCAGCGAGCCGAGCGAGAAACCGAGCGACAGCGGGCTCTTCGAACGCACGGTGACCAGGCCATCGATATGGTCCTGCAGGTTCTTGCCGACGCCGGGCAGGTCGACCTTGCAGGCCACGCCCGCCTGTTCCAGTTCGTCCTTGGAGCCGATGCCGGAGTTGAGCAGGATGTGCGGCGAGCCCAGGGCGCCAGCGCAGAGGATGGTTTCACGGCGGCAGCGCAAGGTGCGCCAAGCGCCGTTCTGCTGCAATTCGAGGCCGCTGACGCGGCTGCCGTCGAGCACCAGGCGACCGACCTGGCAACCGGTAAGCACGGTCAGGTTGGCACGGTCACGCACCGGGTGAACGAAGGCCCGGTAGCTGGACAGGCGCTTGGCGTCCTTCTGCGTGACGTTGTAGAGACCGACGCCTTCCAGGGTGCCGCCGTTGAAGTCGTCGTTGCGTCGCAGGCCAAGGTGCTCGCCTGCGCGAACATAGATTTCCGACAACGGGTTGGGATCGCGCGGCCGATCCACCAGCAGTTCGCCCTGGGTGCCGTGGTACAGCAGCGATTGGCCGAGGCGGTTGCCTTCCGAACGCTTGAAGTACGGCAGCACGTCCTGCCAGCCCCAGCCAGGGCAGCCGGCGCTTTGCCAGCGCTCGTAGTCGCTGGCGTCGCCACGGATGTAGATCATGCTGTTCATCGAGCTGGAGCCGCCCAGCGCCTTGCCGCGCGGGGTATGCAGGCTGCGTCCGGCGAGGTGCTTCTGCGGCGCCGAGAAGTAGTTCCAGCTGAATACCTTGCTCGTGTACAGGGTGATGGTGCCGGCCGGGGTCTGCACCCGTGGGCTGGCATCACTGCCGCCCGCCTCGATCAGGCATACGTTGACGTTCGGGTCGGCGCTCAGGCGGTTGGCTAGCACGCAGCCGGCCGAGCCGGCGCCGACGATCAGGTAGTCGAAGGTGTCCGTCATCTCAGTGCACGGCCTCCATGTCGTCATGCAACAGGCCGAGGATGTGCCGTTTCATGCGAATGAATTCCGGCTCCATCACCACGTCGAGGTTGCGCGGGCGCTCGATCGGCACGTCGAGGATTTCCTTGATCCGCCCCGGTCGCGCGCCCATCACGTAGATGCGGTCGGCGAGCAGGATCGCTTCGTCGATGTCGTGGGTGACGAACACCACGGTCTTCTTGCTGTTGCCCCACACCTGCAACAGCAGTTGCTGCATTTGCAGGCGCGTCTGGCTGTCGAGGGCGCCGAAGGGTTCGTCCATCAGCAGGATCTGCGGGTCGTTGGCCAGGGCGCGGGCGATGGCCACGCGCTGCATCATGCCGCCGGACAGTTGCTTGGGGTAATGCTCGGCGAACTTGGCCAGGCCAACCTCGGCCAGGTAGAACTCGACAATGGTGCGGATCTCGTCCTGCGGCAGGCCGCGACGCTTGAGGCCGAACTCGATGTTCTGCCGCACGCTCAGCCAGGGGAACAGGGTGTAGCCCTGGAACACCATGCCACGGTCGGCGCCGGGGCCCTCGACCTTCTTGCCGCCGACATAGATATCCCCCTCGCTCGGCTCGTTGAGCCCGGCGGTGAGGTAGAGCAGGCTCGACTTGCCGCAACCGGACGGGCCGACGATCACCGCGAACTGCTGGTCCGGAACCTCGAAGGAGACCCGGTCCAGGGCGGTGAAGGTGTCGCCCTTGGGCGACTGGTAGCGCAGGCTGACGTTGTCCACCTTGAGCCGCGCGGCGACCTCGGCGTACTCGCTGAGCGGCGGCATGATGTAGGGTTTCTTGGCTACTGCGCCCATGCGGCAATCCTCAGTCGAAGCAGACGGAACAGTTGATCGGTGATCAGCCCGAGCAGGCCGATGATGGCGATGGCGAGGAAGATCACATCGACCTGGAAGCCACGCATGGCCTTGAGGCTGATGTAACCCAGGCCGCTCGATGCGGCGACCAGCTCGGCCACCACCAGGTAGGTCCAGGCCCAGCCCATGGTCACCCGCAGGGTGTCGAGAATGCCCGGCAGCGAGGCGGGGCCGAGTACGTGCAGGACCACGTCGCGGCGGCTGGCGCCGAGGGTGTAGCTGGCATTGATCAGGTCTTTCTGCACGCCTTTGGAGACGTCGGCGATCATCACCAGTTGCTGGAAGAACACGCCGAAGATGATCACCGCCACGCGCTGCTCCAGGCCGATGCCGATCCACAGGATGAACAGCGGTACGAAGGAGGTCACCGGCAGGTAGCGGATGAAGTTGACCAGGGGTTCGAGGAACGCCTGGACGATACGGAAGCTGCCCATCAGCAGGCCCAGCGGCACCGACACCAGCGACGACACGAGGAAGCCGATCAGCACCACTTCCAGGCTGGCCAGCACGTGCTTGCTCAGGGTGCCGTCGGCGGCCAGGCGGGAGCCGGCGGCGAGCACGTCGCCCGGCGTCGGCAGGAACATCGACGGCACCACGCCGCCGTAGGACAGGCCGGCCCACAGGCCGATCACCAGCAGCCAGCACAGGGCGCCAGCGCCGAGCACCAGCCTGCCGGGCAGTTCGAGCTTTGGTGTCAGGCAGCGCTGCAACCAGGATTTTTGCGTGGCCATTGCACCACCTCTTGGAGAATTGAACGCAACGCGGACCGCCGCTCCAGGCGCGGTCCGCTGGCGGGACGATCAGGGCTTGACGAAGGAGGTATCGACCAGGTCTTCGTATTTGACCGCGTAGGGCTTGCCTTGCAGGCTGCTCCAGGTTTCGTTGGCCAGGTCGATGATGCCGGCGATGTCACCGGCCTTGCCGGGCACGCCGAGCAGCTTCTCGCTCATGGCCTGGTCGTAGAACTTCACGCCCTTGGCCGCTTCGGCGAGGTCTTCGGGTTTCGACAGGTAGCCGCCGACGCCCTTGGCCATGATGGTGTAGGCCTCTTTCGGATGGGTCTTGGTGTACTCGACCGCCTTGTACAGGCCGGCGACCAGCGCCTTGACATCTTCCGGCTGCTTCTCGATCACGTCGCAGCCCAGGGCCACCACGTCGACGATCACGCCCGGCGTGGTGCTGCTGTCGACCAGTACCTTGCCGGTGCCCTTCTGCTTGACGGTGGTCAGGTTCGGTTCCCAGGTCACCGCGACCGGTACACGGCCAGCAATGAACGCCGACGCAGCATCATCGGACGTCATGTTCTGCACCTCGATGTCGGCCATGCTCATGCCCTGCTGCTTGAGCAGGTACGACAGCCAGAACTGCGACACCGAGCCTTCGTTGACTGCCACGGCCTTGCCCTTCAGGCCCTTGATATCGGCGATGTCCTTGCTCACCACCAGGCCGTCGCCACCGTGGGACTCATCCAGCGCGGCAACCGCCTTGAAGCAGAAGTCCTTGGAGCGGTACTTCAAGATTTCGTCGATGGTCGAGGCCGAGCCGGAGAGTTTCCCCGAGGCCTGGGCGGCCATGTACATCGACGCTTCCTCGATGGTGGTCAGCTCCAGGTCCAGGCCGGCATCCTTGAAGTAGCCCAGGTCGCGGGCCAGGTACAGGGTGCCGTAGCCAACCCAGGTGGTGTGGCCGATGGACAGCTTGCCGGCCTGGGCCGTGGCGACCATGCCAGCCGCCAGCGCGGTGCACGTGAGGGAACGGGCGATACGGTGGCACAAGGACTTTTTCATTCAATACTCCCACAGCCTGTTGGCTCGTTTTTGGTTTTGCGTGGGGCAGGATTGGCCAATGGCCGAAGCACGTTCTTGCGGGCCGGCCTCATCGGGCCGGCGCCTGGTTCTTGCGCCGTTCTCTGCGGAACGGTTTCGGGTTACAGCAGGTTCAGCTCGCGGGCGGTGCGGTCCACCGCGCGACGGGTTTTCTCCACCAGCTCATCCAGCTCGGCATGGCTGGCGACCAGCGCCGGGGCCATGATCATGCGGCCCAGGGTCGAGCGAATGATCAGGCCTTCGTCGAAGCCGACGGTGCGGCAATGCCAGGCGATGTCGTTCTCGTTGGCGAAGCGTTTGCGCGTGGCCTTGTCTGCGCAGAACTGCAGGGCGGCGACCAGGCCGGCGCCCTGCACCTCCCCGATCAACGGGTGTTCGGCGAAGGTCTCGCGCAGCAGCTTCTGCAGGTATGGGCCGGTGTCGTTCTTCACCGTCTCGACGATCTTCTCGTCACGCAGCGCGGTGAGGTTGGCGATGGCCACGGCGGCCGCCACCGGGTGGCCGGCATAGGTCAGGCCATGGGCGAACACGCCGCCCTGCTGCACCAGCACCTCGGCCATGCGCGCACTGAGCACCAGGCCGCCCATGGGGATGTAGCCGCTGGTCAGGCCCTTGGCGATGGTCAGGGTGTCCGGCTCGAAGCCGAAGTGCTGGTGGGCGAACCATTCGCCGGTACGGCCGAAGCCGCCGATCACTTCGTCGGCGCACAGCAATACGTCGTACTGGCGGCAGATGCGCTGCACCTCCGCCCAGTAGCTGGCCGGCGGGAAGATCATGCCGCCCGCGCCCTGGAAGGGTTCGGCGACGAACGCCGCAACGTTCTGCGCGCCCAGTTCGAGAATCTTCGCTTCCAGCTCACGGGCTGCCTTGAGGCCGAACGCTTCTTCACTCAGTTCGCCACCTTCGGCGAAGTAGTACGGCTCGCCGATGTGGGCGAAGTCCGGCAGCATGCCGCCCATCTCGTGCATGAAGCCCATGCCGCCCAGCGCGGTGCTGCCCAGGGTCGAGCCGTGGTAGCCGTTCCAGCGGCCGATCATCACCTTCTTCTGCGGCTGGCCGAGGATTTGCCAGTAACGGCGCACGCTGCGGATCAACACCTCGTTGGCCTCGGAGCCGGAGTTGGTGTAGATGGCGTGGCTGTAGTGCGCCGGCAGCAGGCTGAACAGCAGTTCCGACAGCTCCACCACGCGCGGGTGGGTGGTGTGGAAAAACAGGTTGTAGTACGGCAGCTCCTGCAACTGCCGGCTGGCCGCTTCGTTGAGGTCCTCGCGGCCATAGCCCAGCGCGGTGCACCACAGGCCTGACATGCCGTCCAGGTAACGCTTGCCATCCGTGTCCCAGAGGTTCAGGCCCTGGCCCTTGGCGATCACCAGCGCCCCCTTGTCGTTCAGCGCCTTCTGGTCGAGGAAGGCATGGATGTGGTGCGCCGCATCCAGTGCCTGGTATTGCTTCGTGGTGTGCTTCGGGGCAGTCATCGCAGTGCTCCTTTTCCGCCTGGCTCTAGTGGCCAGGGCTCAACGCAATTGAAACCAGGTGGTTTTCAGCTGGGTGTATTTGTCGAACGAATGCAGCGACAGGTCGCGGCCGAAACCAGACTGCCTGCCACCGCCGAAGGGCGTGCTGACATCCAGCGCATCGACCGTGTTGACCGAAACGGTGCCGACCTTCAGGCGCTTTGCCACGCGATGCGCGCGGTTGAGGTCGTCGCTCCACAGCGAAGCGGCCAGGCCGTAAATGCTGTCGTTGGCCAATTGCACGGCCTGCTCCTCGCTGTCGAACGGCATGACCGCCAGTACCGGGCCGAACACTTCGTCGCGGGCCAGGCGGCTGTGCGCTGTCACGCCGGTGAACAGGGTCGGTTCGACGAAGTTGTCCGAGTCGTTGAAACTCAGGCGCTTGCCACCACAGGCAAGATGCGCGCCGTCGGCCAGGGCGTCGCCAATGAACGTCATGATCCGCGCGGTCTGGCGCGAGTCGACGATGGCACCCGCGCGGCTGGCGGGATTCAGCGGATCGCCGGGCTGCCAGTCGCGGGCCTTGGCGATCACCCGCTCGACGAATTCATCGTGGATCGAGCGCTCGACCAGCAGGCGCGAATTGGCCGAGCAGACCTCGCCCTGATTGAAGAAGATGCCGAAGGCGGCTTTCTCGGCGGCCAGGTCCAGGTCCTGGCAATCGGCGAACACCAGGTTGGCGCTCTTGCCGCCGCACTCCAGCCACACCTGCTTGAGGTTGGATTGCGCCGAATAACCCATGAAAAACTTGCCCACCTCGGTGGAGCCAGTGAAGGCCAGGCAATCGACATCCATATGCAGGCCCAGGGCCTTGCCGGCGCTTTCTCCCAAGCCCGTTATGACGTTGAACACGCCTTCCGGAATGCCCGCCTCCAGCGCCAGCTCGGCCAGCCGCAACGCGGAGAACGGCGATTGCTCGGCGGGTTTGAGAATCACCGAGTTACCGGCAGCGAGGGCCGGTGCGAGTTTCCAGGCGGCCATGTCCAACGGGAAATTCCATGGCACCACCGCGGCAACCACGCCCAGCGCTTCGCGGGTGACGGTGGCGAGCACGTTGACGGCACTGGGCGCGACTTCGTCGTACAGCTTGTCGAGGCTCTCCGCGTACCAGCGGAACACGCCGGCCGCGCCTGGCACATCGATGTTCCAGGCATCCATCACCGGCTTGCCCATGTTCAGCGAATCGAGCAGGGCGAGCTCATCACGGTTGGCGAGGATCAGTTCAGCCAGCTTGAGCAGCACCTGCTTGCGTTCGACCGGCGAGCGCCGCGACCACACTCCAGCCTCGAAGGATTGGCGAGCGGCGCGCACGGCCAGGTCGACATCGACAGCATCGCAGGCGGCAACCTGGGCCAGCAGCTTGCCGGTGGCGGGATCGAGCGAGGCGAAGGTGGCGCCGGACTGCGCAGCGACCTGACGACCGCCGATGATCGAGCCTTCGATGAAGCGCTGTCGCTGGGCACGCTGTTGCCAATCGCTGAGTTCGTACACCGCCCTCTCCTCTCGCCGGTTGAATGCTGTTGCGAGCTGATGGTGGCGCAAGGGCGGTTAGAGGAAAATTATTAAATATGTCATCGGGACATACGAAAAAACTGGCTTCTCACGCCCCAACAACGCGCATCGCGCACCAGATCGAAGCACCGAATTGCACGCTGACAGGGCCAGGATCGTTCGCTCCAAGGCAATCCGCCAGCTCACCTGGTTGCATGGGATGAATCCGCCTGATGCGCGACGCTCCGTTTCGGTGCCTGCGACCGCTCCCCGCCAGCCGCATTGCCAGACGGCAAGACCCGGCCAGTATCTTGCAACGGCCCCGGATCGTTACCGTTTCACCCCGTTCACCAGCAGTGCGGGCAGGCCAAGAAAAACCTGCCCACTGCCCAGCAAAATGCTGTGCGGGCGCGACCTTGCCCCCGCGCTATGGTGAGTGCCGCATTCGTCACAGCGAGGTATTCCGTGGCTTCCTACACCCTGCGCCAGATCCGCTATTTCGTTACCACCGTGGAGTGCGGTAGCGTCGCCGAGGCGTCGCGCAAGCTGTACATCGCCCAGCCGTCGATTTCCACGGCGATCAAGGGCCTGGAAGAAAGCTTCGGCGTGCAACTGTTCATCCGCCACCACGCCCAGGGCGTCTCGCTCACCCCCAGCGGCGCGCGGTTCTACCGCAAGGCCCAGGAACTGCTGCGCATGGCCCACGAGTTCGAGCAGAACGCCCTGGCCGACAACGACGTGGTGGCCGGGCAGATCGACATCGGCTGCTTCGAGACGGTCGCCCCGCTCTACCTGCCGCGCCTGATCGCCGGATTCCGCGATCTCTATCCAGGCGTGGAAATCCGCCTGCACGACGGCGAGCAGCAGGAACTGGTGCAAGGCCTGACCGGAGGGCGCTTCGACCTGGCGATCTTCTACGAGCACGACCTGGACGGCACCATCGAGACCGACCCGCTGATGCCACCGCAGCGACCCTATGCGCTGCTGCCGGAAGGCCATCGCTTCGCCGCGCAGGAGCGCGTGTCGCTGCGCGACCTGGTACTGGAACCGATGATCCTGCTCGACGTGCTGCCGAGCCGTACCTACTTCGTCAGCATCTTCGAAGAGCTGGGCCTGACCCCCAATATCGCCTTCAGCTCACCCTCCATCGAGATGGTGCGCGGCATGGTCGGCCAGGGCTTCGGCTTCTCGGTGCTGGTCACCCGCCCGTACTGCAACACCACCTACGACGGCAAGCAGGTGGTCTGCGTGGACATCGCCGAGAACGTCACCGGCTCCGGCCTGGTGGCGGCCTGGCTCAAGCGCGCGCAACTGACCAAACCGGCGCAGCTGTTCGTCGATTACTGCAAGGAGCAACTGGGGCCGGTGGCCGGCGAGGCCTGATAGCGCAGTGCTGCGCGTTTATTGGATTCCCGCCTGCGCGGGAATGACGTGGTGTGGGGAAATGACGTGGTGCTACACCCTCTACTCCGTCACTCCTGCATAGGCGGGAATCCAGCAAAACCAGCACCTGACCTGCGCCCTGGCATATGCACTTCGCATTTAATGGATTCCCGCCTGCGCGGGAATGACGCGGTGTGGGGAAATAAAGTGGTGCTACACCCGCCACTTCGTCATTCCCGCGTAGGCGGGAATCCAGCAAAACCAGCACCTGACCTGAACCCAGGTATATGCACTTCACATTTAATTGGATTCCCGCCTTCGCGGGAATGACGCGGTGTGGGGAAATGACGCGGTGCTACACCCGCCACTCCGTCACTCCCGCGTAGGCGGGAATCCAGCAAAACCAGCACCTGACCTGCGCCCTGGCATATGCACTTCGCATTTAATTGGATTCCCGCCTTCGCGGGAATGACGCGGTGTGGGGAAATGACGTGGTGCTACACCCGCCACTCCGTCATTCCCGCGTAGGCGGGAATCCAGTGAAACCACCACCAAGCCTGTTTCCATAAACGTGCACGGCGCCTCAAAAAGCAGAATTCCCAGCCAAGCCATCCCCTCGTTAGACTCACCGACGAAGGAACGATACCGTCCAGGAAGGACAATCCATGCCCAAGCAATCCGCCGTCTATATCCTCGCCAGTCAGCGCAATGGCACGCTCTACGTCGGCGTCACCTCCAACCTCAGCAAACGTATCTGGGAACACCGTAACGACTGCGTCGAAGGGTTCACGCAGCGCTATGGCGTGCACCGGCTGGTTCATTACGAAATGCATGAATCCATGCTCGCTGCCGTGGCGCGCGAGAAGCAGCTGAAGAAATGGCGAAGGGAGTGGAAGCTGAGCCTGATCGAGGCCGGCAATCCCGACTGGCAGGATTTGTGGGAGGAGATAGTGAGTTAATGGTGCCTGCGTCTTGCCAGTTGCAGCTCTCTTCTGGATTCCCGCCTGCGCGGGAATGACGGGGTGTGGGAAATGAAGTGGTGCTACACCCGCCACTCCGTCATTCCCGCGCAGGCGGGAATCCAGTGAAACCACCACCAGGCCCCGCAGCAGTCACGCCAGCCGCATCCACCCCGCGAGACGCGCAAGCCAGGCATCGCACTGGGCCAATTGCTCGAGACTGACGAACTCGTCCGGCTTGTGGCCCTGGTCCATGCTGCCGGGGCCGCAGATCACCGTGGCGATGCCGGCTTCATCGAACAATCCACCTTCGGTGCCGAATGCCACGGTCGAGAAATCCTCGTGGCCACAGAGCAACGCCAGCAGGCGTGCAGCATCGCTGCCCGGTTCCGTGAGCAGGCCCGGATAGCTCGATAGCTCGCTGAAGTGGATCGCGCTATGCGGGTCGACCGCCCGCATGCGCGGCAACAGTTCAGCCTCGGCATAGGCACGCAACTCGCTGGCCACCTGCTGCGGATCGTCCGCCGGCAAGGCCCGTACCTCGAAGTCGAAACGGCATTCGGCCGGGACGATATTCAGTGCGCGGCCACCCTGGATCAGCCCGGTCTGTACCGTCGAATACGGTGGATCGAAGCGCTCGTCATGCCGATCCGGATCGGCCAGGCGCTGGCCGATTTCGCCGAGCTGGCCGATCAGGCGCGCAGCGTACTCGATGGCGTTCACCCCCAGGGGCGCATAGGCCGAGTGGCAAGCCGCGCCATGCACGTCGCAGCGCATCGCCAGCTTGCCCTTGTGGCCAAGTACCGGGCGCATGTCCGTGGGTTCGCCGATCAGGCAGATAGCGGGTCGATCAGGGCTGGCACGCAATTGCTCGACCAGGCTGCGCACACCCAGGCAACCGACTTCCTCGTCGTAGGAAATGGCGATATGCAGCGGCAGGCGCAGGGGCTGTTCGAGGAAGCGTGGCAGGCTGGCCAGCACGCAGGCGATGAAACCTTTCATGTCGGCCGTGCCGCGCCCGTACAGGCGCCCTTCCCGCTCGCTCAACTGGAACGGCGGCAGCGTCCAGGCCTGGCCATCCACCGGCACCACGTCGCTGTGCCCGGACAGCATCACGCCACCCGGCCCCGGCGGGCCCACGCGCGCATGCAGGTTGGCCTTGGTTCGCTCGTCGTTGAAGATCAGCACGCTGGCGATACCGAGCCCCGCGAGGTAGTCACGCACGCAGTCGATCAGCGCCAGGTTCGACTCACGGCTGGTGGTGTCGAAGGCGATCAGTTTTTCCAGCAGTGCGCGGCTGTCGAGCATGGAGACCTCGTCGGAATGCCTCACTCGTCGCCCGGCACGCCGTAGCTCGGCGCCTTGGTCGGATCGAGGGCACGGGTGATGTAGTCGTGCAACTGCGGCTCGTAGGCGCGCCAGAGTCTGTCCAGTTCGCCGATGGGGTCCTCGTCGGCCCAATCGACCCGCAGGTCGACCACCGGCCAGACCAGGTCGCCCACCACCGACAAGGCTGCCGAGTGCACCGGCCCCGCCTCGCCGCCTGCCGCCATGGCGGCATGCATGGCCGCCAGCAGTCGATCCGGCAGCCCGCCATCGGCCCCCTCGAATGCCGCGACCATCGCCTCGATCACCTCGGTAGAGGCCAGCAGGTTCCCCGCCGCCACGCACTGTTCACCGGCCTTGGCATGGTTCAGCCCCAACGCCTCGCTACCGGTGAAATACGCGCTGACGCCGTGGCTGTCGATCACAGTGACCTGGCGATATTGACCGTAGCCATTGCTGTCCAGGGCCTGGCGCAGGGCCGTGGACGGGTCGCTGCCAGCTTCCAGCAAGGCGAGGATCTGCGGCCCCAGGGCCGGCAGCGTGATGTTCTGTGTCGACACCGCGCCCACCCCGGCGCGCAGCCAGGGGCAGCGGGCACCGACGGCGATGCTCGATGAACTGATGGCGGTGCCGAGCATGCCCGTGTCGGGGCAGCGGCCAACGATGGAAAAGGTCATGGGCGTGCCTCGGCCTGCCAGTCATCCGGGATCACCGCGATCACATCGATCTCCATCAGCCACTGCGGCTGGCCGAGGGCCGACACGACCAGGCCGGTGGAGATCGGAAACACGCCCTTCAGCCACTTGCCGACCTCCTGGTAGACCGGCTCGCGGTAGCGCGGATCGATGATGTAGGTGGTGGTCTTGACGATGTGCGACAGGTCGCTGCCGGCCTCTTCCAGCAGTTGCTTGAGGTTCTTCATCGCCTGCTCGGTCTGCGCGCGCGGGTCGCCAAGACCGACCAGATTACCCTCGAAGTCGGTGCCGACCTGGCCGCGCACATACACGGTGTTGCCGGCGCGCACGGCCTGGCACAGGTCGTTGTCCAGGCTCTGGTTGGGATAGGTTTGCTTGGTGTTGAACATGCGGATGCGGGTATGCGTGGGCATCGGGGTCACTTCCGGTAGAAAGGCGGTTCAGTCGTGGTTCTGGCGCTGCGATGCATCGCGGTAGGCGCTGTACTTGCGCTGCGTGGCGATGTGATCGGCGATGTGCTTGGCGTCATGCCAGACGCCCCAGATGAAGGTCGACCCACGGCGCGACAGCCATGGCAGGCCGACGAAATAGACTCCCGGCTCGCGGGATACGCCGCGCTGGTGCTGCGGCTTGCCCTTGGCGTCGAAGGCATTGACGTCCAGCCAGCTGAAATCCACCGAGTAGCCGGTCGCCCAGATGATCGTGGTCACGCCGGCCTTGGCCAGGTCGAGTTCGAGGATCGGCTCGGTTACGCAGCGTGGATCAGGGGATTTGGCCCGCGCTTGCGGCTCCTCCGGCAGGTCGAGACGATTACGCTCGACATAGGCGTCGGCGGCGTCGAGCAGCGACAGGTAGTTCTCATCGCCCCGGGCGATGTTCTCCGCCAGGTCGTCCTGGAAGGTGACCACGCCATCGTTGAACGAGCGGGTCAGGCCCACCAGGGTGATGCCCTGGTGCGCCAGGTTGCGAAAGTCGATGGTATGGCCGCCACGCGCACCGCTGACGGCGATGGTCACGTGTTCCTTGCCTGGTTGCGCCGCTTCCAGGTCCCACAGGCCGAGCACACCCAGCCACCAGACGAAATCACGGTTGCGATAGGCGCGTGGCGGGCGATCATGGGGACCGACCGACAGGTAGACCTGGCGTCCGGCACGTTGCAGCTCGTCGGCGATCTGCACGCCCGAGGAACCGGCGCCGACCACCAGTACCGCGCCTTCCGGCAGTTGCTGCGGGTTGCGGTAAGCGGCGGAGTGAATCTGCAGCAGCCGTTCGTCCTTGGGCGCGATGGCCGGGATCACCGGCTGCTGGAACGGCCCGGTGGCTGCCACCACACGGTTGGCCTGGATCACGCCCTCGGACGTCTCGATGGTGAAGCCGGGACGATCGGCGTTGCGCGTGACTTTCTTCACTTCGACGCCGGTGCGGATCGGCGCGTCGAACTTGCGCGCGTAGTCCTCGAAGTAGGTGGCGATGCGCTCTTTCGAGGGGAAGGCGTCCGGGTCGAGGCCTTCGAATTCCAGGCCGGGGAAGCGGTCGTGCCAGGCCGGGCCGTTGGCCACCAGCGAGTCCCAGCGCCCGGTGCGCCAGGCTTCGGCGATGCGCTTGCGCTCCAGCACCAGGTGCGGCACGCCGAGTTTGCCCAAGTGTTCGCTCATCGCCACGCCGGCCTGGCCAGCGCCAACGATGAGGGTGTCGATCTCGGTTGTTGCGAGGGGCTTTTCGCTGCTTGGAAAAGCACGTTGATTCAGGTCGGTCATGGCTAGCCTGCTCTGCTTCTGATCATGGCGCTGCGCAGTTGCGGCCATGGGGCGGGTGTTGTCCGCATTCTGTTCAGAGCGAGGCAATCGCGAAATTATGATTTTTGTAGTCGCAGGCTAGGAAAAAGCTGCCTGATCGAATCCGCGCGGACAGAAGGCCGCTTCCAAGCCCGTGGCCTCACAGGACATAGTTCGACAGCTCGCGTGCGATCAACAAACGCTGGATCTCGCTGGTGCCTTCGTAGATCTGGGTGATACGCGCATCGCGGTAGCATTTCTCCACCGGATAGTCCTCCAGATAGCCGTAGCCACCGTGGATCTGTATCGCCTTGGAGCAGACACGCTCGGCCATTTCCGAGGCGAACAGCTTGGCTTGCGAGGCTTCCGACAGGCAGGGATTGCCCGCTGTCTTCAATCTCGCCGCATGCAGGATCAGCAAGCGCGCCGCGTTCAGTTGGGTATGCATATCGGCCAGCAGGTTGGCGATGCTCTGGTGCTCGATGATGGCCTGGCCGAACTGCTTGCGTTCCCTGGCATAGGCCAGCGCCGCTTCGAATGCCGCCCGGGCGATACCCAGCGCCTGGGCCGCGATGCCGATGCGCCCGCCTTCGAGGTTGGCCAGGGCAATGGCCAGCCCCTTGCCGCGCGGACCGAGCAGGCTGCTTTCCGGCACCGTGCAGTCGGCCAGGGTCACGGCACAGGTATCCGACGCCTTGAGCCCCATCTTGTGTTCGCTGCGGTCGACGACGAAGCCAGCGGTATCGGTAGGCACGAGAAAGGCGGAAAGGCCTTTCTTGCCGAGTCCAGGATCGCTCACGGCGAACACGATGGCCAACCTGGCGCGCCTGCCATTGCTGACGAACTGCTTGGCCCCGTTGAGCACCCACTGGCCGTCGCGCAGCTCGGCACGGGTACGCAGGTTATGCGCTTCAGAGCCGGCATGCGCTTCGGTCAGGCAGAAGCAGCCAATCACCTCGCCCTGGGCCAGTGCGGTGAGCCAGGTCTGCTTCTGCTGCTCGCTGCCGTAACGCAACAAGGGCCCGCAGCCAACCGAGTTGTGGATGCTCATCAGCGCACCAGCGGCGCCATCGCCAACGGAAATTTCCTCCACGGCCAAGGCGTAGGCGACGTAGTCGATGTAGCTGCCACCCCACTCTTCCGGCACCACCATGCCGAGCAGGCCCAGCTCGCCCATCTTGGCCACCAGGGCATCGTCGATCCAGCCGGTTTTCTCCCAGGCCTGGGCGTGGGGCGCGATTTCATTGCGGGCGAAATCGCGGGCCATGTCGCGGATCATGCGCTGCTCGTCACTCAGCCCGATATCGTGCATCAGCGTTCTCCACCCGGTCGGAAGCAATCAAGCATCATCGCGAGAGTCGCTTGAAGACCTTATTCGCGACATTGCCCAGACACCCACCACTCCGAATGAAGATAGTCGGTTGGCGTGTACATGGCGTTCGTTCCGGATGCGCTCGAACAGGTTCCATACCCGCCAACCTGATGCCATCGGCAGGCTCGAAAAGCAAATGGCCAGCCGTGCACTTTCCTGCTCCACATCGAGGCCGGGCGCGACTGGGTCAAAGTGCCATCGAGATCGAACAGGTAGCCCTGTATGCGTATTTTCCTGTACTTGGACCAATATAAAAAGCACCCCAAACGAGGTGCTTTTTGTTATAGAGAGTTAGTTAACAACGACCGTATTGTCGATCGCAATGCTTCTAGGCTTTAGAAGCATTGAAGATATAAATCCATTTATCGTTTCTGCACCCCCTCCTAGATTGTTGTAGACCCCTACGACTCTTGGAGTGATTTTTGTGTCATTCGCATAAATTTTCGCCTTGATGGTTCCAAGCGCCAATATTGCGTTCTGGATTGTCGAGGTATTGATTTCGCTTGGCATGGGAATTACAGACGTAACATTTTCTCCACTGACTCCCAGTGTTTGGATTACTAGCGAGCCTGAAATCTTCTTGGCCTCTGCCGCTGCTCCTAAAGCAAAAAGATTACCTAAGTCCACACTCCCTTCCGTGACTAGTATATTAGCAGTCAGGCGCAACCCGACACCAATATAAGTAGGAACCAAAGCATCTGGCTCTGGAGCATTAGGTATAATACTCGCCTTTATATTTGTGTTATTTTTTTCAAGAACAACAGGAAGCGAGTTCGTGTTGAATTTTATATAATCAAGTATCACTACGTATTGGTTACCTTTTACTCCTGTTGCCGCGACACCAAAAGTCAATCCAGCTTTCCCGTCAAACTGCCCTATCGCCAATCTCATAGTTTCATCAGGAAGCGCATTCAACAAATGCGTATTTGACACAGATAATGTTGGATTTTTTATGTTTAGCTCTATAGGGATTGGGTCAATAGGGTGATAGCCGTAGTTTTGCGCATTTTTCATATCACCGGGGGTCGTTGGTATTTCCCATGACACACACCCCGAAAGAAGAGTGATAAATATCATTATTGAAACGGCTTTTATCATGTAAGCGAACTCCCTTACGCTATTGATGAAGATGTCTAATGGCAGAGGCCATGGCGTTTTGCCACCCACTGTTTTCTCAACGTAGATAGCAAAACGCCATTTGGCAAACTCAAGCATCTAGCCTATAGAATTTCCGCTATGAACCGCGGAGCTTTCCTTGGTCATGGGGTGCCGGGGAGCCTGAATCTGTAGTGGTCAATTAATCCCGGGCACTGCGGAGTTTTTTCTTGAGCCAACGCAGGAGGACTGCGCCGAACGGACAAAGAAAAACAGTGCGATCATAAGAAGAACATCAAAGACGTACTGAAAATTCGCGGCGGGGAATAGGTTTGAACGGACTCCAGAAAACAAAAAAGCGACCCGGAAGTCGCTTTTTCGTTGCTCCAGGGCGTTCAGTGACCCATGAAGCGAATATGGCGCAGCGGACGGGACTCGAACCCGCGACCCCCGGCGTGACAGGCCGGTATTCTAACCGACTGAACTACCGCTGCGCGTCGGCTGGACTTTCGTCCATTCCCGCAAGTTGGTGGGTGATGACGGGATCGAACCGCCGACCCTCTGCTTGTAAGGCAGATGCTCTCCCGGCTGAGCTAATCACCCGAGTGACTTGCGAGACCGCGAAATTTACGCAGGGTCGGATGCTAAGTCAATACCCTGCTTGAAGTTTTTTTATTTTTTAAAAACCATGGGCTGTCGCATGAAATGAGGAAACCTGAATCGGCAACTCACGATAAAGCAGAACCTCGTCCGTAGCATGAGTCGGCAGTTCAAGCGCCACTGCGCAATAACAACCTGCTGGTCACCAGGCCCTTGTCGGCCCGCTCGATGCCCGCCTCGTCGACGCGCACCCCCTGCCCGTCCAGTTCGCTGATCCAGCGCAACAGGCGGGCGAACTCAGTGGCCTGCAAGGTCACCTGCACACCGCCGTCGCCCTGGCTGTCCAGCCGTTCGACGCTCAACCCCTGGGCTGCCGCACTGGCGGTTACCACGCCAGGCAGGCGAGCGGGTTCCACCGCCGCGGAGGGCGAATGCCCGGCGGCCGCGCGGGCACGCTCGGCATTCGCCTCCAGATAGGCATTCAGCGAGCGCTGCTGCTGCAAGCTGGCCCGGGCCTGATCGACCTGAGCGGCAATGGGTCGCCAGATCGATAGATAGAGCACGACCACCAGCAGGAACAGCGACAGGCCGCCCAGCGCCAGGCGGTCCCGTGGCGATAGATGGTTCCAGTACTGGCCGGCGGCACTGCGCTCGAAACGCGCTTGTAGCGTGACAATATTCATCCGTTTTCTCCAATCACCAGGCGCGTACTCACCCCTGAATCCTCACGGCTCGCCGAGCCCATGTCGACCGCCAGGCCTGCGTCCTGCAAGCGCGTGCGCAGGCGCTCCAGGGTGGCGAAATCTCCGGCATGCAGGTTGAACGCCAGGTCGCCGCGCTGGGCATTGAAATCCAGTTGCTCGACGCGCACTTGCACCCCTTCGGCGCTGATCGCCGTCGCCGCCTGGTCGAGCAGGCCGAGCAAGCGATTGCCCGCGCTACCCTGGGCTTCGCTCAGGTGCTGGTCGAACTGGGCCCGCAGGTTGATCAGCCGTGCATCGTCCGGAAACAGCTCGCGATACAGCGCCTCGCTGGAGGCCGCGTAACGGGCCGCCTCCTTGCGCAATTGCCAGCCCTGCACCAGGTTGAAGCCCAGTTGCAGCACCAGCCAGACACCCAGGACGGCTGCCACCGGATACCACCGTTCAAGGCCGCTGGAGTCGTCACACCGGGCAAACGTGCCTTGGGCCAGGTTGCCTCGTGGCGGCAGGCCAGCCAACCACAGCAACGGGTGGTCGATGTCATGGCGCTCGCCCGCCTGCTCGTCCAACACCAGGCCGGCTACGGCATGCAGGCTATGCGGCGCGGGGCTGTATGCGCGTAGCGCCGGCCAGTCCTCGGGCGCCAGGGCCATGCGCACGTCGCCATCGCCGCCCAGCAACCAGCGCTGGTCCAGGCAAAGCACCTGGCTGCCCTCGCCCGCCAACAGATCGGCATCGACCTCGATACGTTGCGGCCGGTTGCCGTCGCATAGCGCCAGCCAACCCTCCAGCCAGGCACGATGCACGGCATAGACCCGATAGCGGCCATCGCCCAGGGCTTCGCCAACGGCCAGGTGAAACGCTTCGACATCCTCGGCGAGCAGTTCCTCGACCGCGAACGGCAAAGCCTTCTGCAACAGGCGCGCCTTGGTGGTCGGCAGCGTCACCGCGCAGACCGTGACCGCTTCGACCGGCAGGATCAGGCGCCAGCCGTGCTCAGTGGGTAGCGCATCGGCGAACGCCAGGGTCTGGCATTCACCAGCGGCGACACGCTGTACCGGCAGATCGGGATCGACGCCTGAACACGCCTGCGGCGACAGGAACACACAACAGCCCGTCATCGTTCGGACTCCTTGTCAGGATCGGGTAGCGGCATCAGCTCGTCCTGTCCCAGGTCGCGGCCGAGGACACGAACCGTGCCATTGGTGCCGCGCTGCAGATAACTGACCAGCACCTGATGCCGGTCGCCCAGGTCGACCTCGGTGGTCGCCTGGAAATATTCGCTGCCCACTGCCAATCCCTCTTCGTCTGCCGCGCCACCCAGTTGCTGGAGAAACGTGCCGATATCACGGTAGCCGCTCTCGCCGCGACCGGCGATGACACCCTCCAGCATCTTCGGCGTGAGCCCATCGGCCAGGCTGGCCAGCACCTGGGCGCTGGCAGTGTTGACGTTGAGTCCGGCCTGCATCGGCAAGGCCGTGACGAAGGGGCGCAGACGGCGATAGTCGGACTCGCTCATGCCCATCAGCAGGCGCAATTCGGAAACGTCCATGATTTCTCCCGGTCCGGTCCGATAGGGCGGCTTGAGCAGCAGGTATTGGGCATCCTCGGCGCCTGCCGAACCAAATGGGTCCTGATCCTGGTCGACCCAATCCTGTAGACGGTCGGCATACAGCGGGTTCAGTTCAAGCACCAGCAGCAGGCGCCGGAAGCGTTGCAGCGCCACTTGCCCGGCCTGCCCTTCGGCGGCCAGGGTATTGAGGTTGAAACGGCCCGTCAGGTCGACGATGCGCACATGCAACTCGCCGCCATTGTCGAGCGGAAAAGTCAGCAGCGGCACCGCCCAGGCCTCGCGCAGGTGATCGACCGCTGCCTGTCGATTGCCCTGGCGCAGATCGCGCTTGAGGATGGCCTGGGCCAGGGACTCCCCGCCTTGGGCGTAGTAGAAGGCCTGGCGGACCAGCAACTGGTTGCCGGTGCTGCGAATGGCCAGTTGCTGGCGAACCACAAGGCCCGCGCATACCACCGTCACCAGCGCCACTACCAGCAGGACCATGATCAGGGCGACGCCTCGCTGATGCTTCATGGCGTCGCCTCCGTCTCGTCGGTGGCTTCGCTTTCCTGCCCGTCGGCGGCAGTCTGCTGCTCTTGCTCGGTCGGGTCTTGCAGACGCCAGACGCGCCGCAACTCGCCGTACTGGCGCTGCTCGACGATCAACTCGACGGCCCTGGGCAGCAGCACCATCGATTCGCTTTCGCCACTGTTGGCAGCCGGCCAGACCTGGGACCAGCGCTCCTCATCATCGAGGAAACGCAACTCGAAGCGCGTCACCCCCTGCAAGGCACGCTGTACCCGTGGCTGGCTGTCCTGCGCCTGGTCCAGCACATTCCAGTACAGGCGCTGCCAATCCTCGCCCTGCAATTGCCAGCGCACCCGTTGCATCGTCGCGCGCGGCAGCCCGAGTGGATTACGCCAGCCACGGCGAGTGAAGGCCACGTAGGTGTTCTTGCCGCTGTCGCCCTGGAAGGCCGGCATGCTATCGCCCAGCGGGTCGCGCACCGGGCGCATCAACACCTGGGTGATATCCCGTTCGAAAGCGGCCATGGCGCGGGTCAACTCGCGCAGGCGCTGCTCCTGGGCACGTTGCGCCTTGTCCGCCTGGATCACCGCATCGAACATGCGATAGGTGGCCAGGCCGAGCAAGGCGAAGATGGCGATGGCGATCAGCAGCTCCAGCAAGGTGAAACCTGCCGCGCGCCTCACAGTGGCTCACTCCGCAGGAAGCCGGTGAGACTGGCCAGGGCGTTGTCTTCGATGTCGCCCCGGGCGCCCCCTTCAGAGCGCGGTGCAACCCAGATGGTCACCCTCAGCATCAGCGGTTCGCTGGTGGTCTCGATACGACTCTGCCAGCGCCAGTCGCGCCCGGCGTAGCGTTCCTCGCCTTGTTGCTTGCCGGCGGCTGGCGCCTCCTTGCTCAATTGCAACGCCTGCATGTGGTTTTCCGCGACCCAGGCGGCGAAGGTCTTGTCCTCCAGGCGGGCGGCGGTTTGCAGGGCACGCGAACTGGCCACCAGCACGCTGGCGGCGACCAGGGCAAAAATGGCCAGCGCCACCAGCACTTCGAGCAAGGTGAAGCCACGCGCGCGCCTCATCGCCTGGCACCGCTTTTCTGTTCCGCCTCGATCAGCGGATCGGAGAAGCCATCGCTGGACAGGACCAGCGCCGGCCCGCCGCGCTCGCGACTGGCCAGGCGCAGGCGGAACGGCGTGTATTCGCCGCTGGAAAGGATCAGCAATTGCGGGGCACTGGTGACCACGCGGCTGTCCGTATCCCGATCCTTGCCAGGTTGCTTGCTGTCATCCGCGCGCTGCTTGTCGGAGTCGACCGGCAAGGTCACGGCCTGCTCGTCCAGTTCGATGCGCACTTCGACCCAATCCGGCAGGACATGCACCTTGTCGTCCAACGTGCGCCAGCGCGACCGTGGTGCGTCATAACGCAGTACCTGGTAGGTCTGCCGGTCGAAACGCACGCCGTACTCGCGGTTGTCCAGCACCGCCTCGTCGAGCAGCACCCGCAGCAGGTCGCCAAGGCGCTCGGCCTCGTCGTCGAGCTTGCGCGCCGGGCTGTCGGCAATGCCGCTGCCGAGCACCGCCACGCCGACCAGCACGCCGAGGATGACCAGCACCACCAGCAGTTCGATCAGGGTGAAGCCACGGGCGCGGCGCATGGACGGTCAGAGGTTCCAGTTGCCGATGTCGGCGTTGCTGCCCTCGCCGCCTTCCTGGCCATCGGCGCCCAGGGAATACAGGTCGAACGTGTTGCCATGGGTGCCCGGCGCCAGGTACAGGTAGACGTTGCCCCAGGGGTCGATCGGCAGCTTCTTCAGGTAGCCTTCCTGGTTCCAGTTCTTCGGCGGCGGGTTGCCGCTCGGTTTCTTCACCAGCGCCTCCAGGCCCTGCTGGGTGCTGGGGTAGTTCTGGTTGTCCAGCTTGTACATGTCCAGCGCCGCGCCGATGGCACGGATGTCGTTCTGCGCCACGGTGACCTTGGCCTGGTCCGGGCGGCCCATGACCTGCGGCACCACCAGCGCGGCGAGGATGCCGAGGATGACCACCACCACCATGATCTCGATCAGGGTGAAGCCCTGTTGTTGCGACTGCTTGTTCATCGTTCAACCCACCAGTTGGTTCAAGGACAGAATCGGCAGGAGGATGGCCAGCACGATCACCAGCACCACCCCTCCCATGAAGACCAGCATGAACGGCTCGAAGAGCCCGACCAGCAGACCGATGGTCGCCGCCAGGTCGTTTTCCTGATTGCGCGCGGTGCGCGCCAGCATCTGGTCGAGTTCGCCGGAGCGTTCGCCGCTGGCGATCATGTGCAGCATCATCGGCGGGAACTGCTCGCTGGCTTCCAGTGCCCGCGACAGGCTGCCGCCCTCGCGTACGCGTTGGGTGGCCTGGACCACGTCGGCACGGATCACCCGGTTGGACACCACGGCGGTGCCGATGGCCAGCGCCTCGACCAACGGCACGCCGCTGCGCACCAGGATCGCCAGGGTCGAGGCGAAGCGCGCGGTCTCGGTTGACCGGATCAGCCCGCCGACCAACGGCACGCGCAACAAAAAGGCGTGCCAGCGCAAGCGCATGGCCTCAGCACGCAAGCCTCGACGAAAAGCGATCACACCCATCACGATCAGCAGGATCACCAGCCAGCCCCAGGACTTGGCGAACTCACTGGTGGCGATCAGCCCCCTCGTCAGCAACGGCAGGGTCTGCCCGGAATCGATGAACACCCGCACCACGTCAGGCACCACGTAGCCAAGCAAAAAGCCGACGATCAACAACGACGCGCTCATCAGGATCAGCGGATAGAGCAGCGCCAGTTGCACCTTCTGCCGTGACTGCTGGCGTTGCTCGGTGTAGTCGGCGAGCTGTTCCAGGACCGGCCCCAAGTGGCCGGCATGCTCGCCGGCCGCCACCGTGGCCCGGTACAACTCGGGAAATGCAGCGGGAAACGCTGCCAGGCTCGAGGCCAGGCCATGCCCTTCCAGCACCCGCGCGCGCACCGCCAGCAACATGGACTGGATACGTGCCTGGCGCGATTGCGCGGCGGCGGCACGCAGCGCTTCTTCGATAGGCAATGCGGCGCTGATCAATGTCGCCAGTTGCCGGGTCACCAGCGCCAGGTCGCGCGCCGACAAGCCGCGACGCAGGCTGAGGCCTGCGCCTTGCGGCATCTCGCGGTTGCGCATGGCATCGACCTGCAGCGGCGACAACTGGCGCTCGCGCAGCATCTGCCGCACCTGACGCGCACTGTCGGCCTCGAGCACACCCTTCTGCTGGCGGCCCCTGGCGTCCAGGGCGATGTATTGAAAAGCGGCCATGCCTTACGTCCTTGTCACTCTTCGCGGGTCACGCGTAGCACTTCTTCGAGCGTGGTGATGCCGTCCAGCACCTTGCGCCGGCCGTCTTCGCGAATGCCTGGGCCGAGGCTGCGCGCATGGCGCAGCAATTCCTGTTCGGAGGCGCGATTGTGCACCAGGGTGCGCAGCATGTCGTCGAAGATCACCAGCTCGTAGATGCCGGTACGGCCGCGATAGCCCTGCTGGTGGCATTCGCTGCAACCCTCGGCGTGGTAGATGATCGGCGCCACCTGCACGCCCATGCCGAGCACGGCGCACTCGGCCTCGTCCGCCGTGCGGGCCTGGCGGCAGTGCGGGCACAGCACGCGCACCAGGCGCTGGGCCAACACGCCGAGCAGCGAGGAAGACAGCAGGAACGGCTCGACGCCCATGTCCACCAGGCGGGTGACCGCGCCGACCGCGCTGTTGGTGTGCAGGGTCGACAGCACCAGGTGACCGGTCAGCGAAGCCTGTACCGCGATGTCGGCGGTTTCCTGGTCGCGGATCTCGCCGACCATCACCACATCCGGGTCCTGGCGCAGGATGGCGCGCAGGCCACGGGCGAAGGTCATGTCGACGCGGGCATTGACCTGGGTCTGGCCGATGCCTTCGAGGTAATACTCGATCGGGTCTTCCACCGTGAGGATATTGCGCGAGCGGTCGTTGAGCGTGGTCAGGCCGGCGTACAGCGTGGTGGTCTTGCCCGAACCAGTGGGGCCGGTGACCAGGATGATGCCGTGGGGCTTGCGCAGGTTCTCGTCGAGCTGGCGCCGGTCGCGCTCGCTCATGCCCAGGTGCTGCAGCGACAGGCGCCCGGCCTGCTTGTCGAGCAGGCGCAGGACCACGCGCTCACCGTTGGCCGACGGCAGGGTCGAGACGCGGATGTCCACCTCGCGGCCACCGACCTTCAAGGAAATGCGCCCGTCCTGGGGAATGCGCTTCTCGGCGATATCCAGGCGCGCCATGACCTTGACCCGCGACACCAGCAATGCCGCCAGCTCACGGCGTGGCTCGATCACCTCGCGCAGGATGCCATCGACGCGGAAGCGCACCACCAGGCGTTTCTCGAAGGTTTCCAGATGGATGTCCGAGGCATCGGCCTTGATCGCCTCGCTGAGGATGGCGTTGATCAGGCGGATGATCGGCGCATCGTCCTCCTGCTCCAGCAGGTCGCTGGCCTCGGGCGTCAGTTCGGCCAGGCTGGCCAGGTCGAGTTCGGCGCCCAGGCCTTCGGCCATCAGGCGTACCTCCGACGAGTCACGCTGATAGGCCATGCCCAGCTCGCGCTCGAACGACTCGGGCGCCAGCCAGCTCAAGGGCAACCGTCGCCTGGCGAAGCGCTGGGCCTCATGCACGGCCGCTAGCGCCGCCCCTTCGCGGACGTACAACCGCGCGCCTGTCGGCGTTTCGCGCAGCAACACGCCATGACGCTTGGCGAACGCGAAGGGCAAGGCGCGGAACGGTATGGTTGGCGCCTGGAGCGATTCGGTGGGCATGGCGGTGGGTCCTTCGAAAAGTAGCGGCTACTGCCGCGTGCGTTCACGCCAGGTCTCGAATCACGATATGGCGCGTCATGGCAGAAACGGACGTTAACCTGCGAATACCAGCTTGCGCCTAACAGACCCTAGCCCAGAGCGCTGGCGAAGGTCATCCATCTACGCCAGGAATATGACGTTTTTACCGCCAAGGGTTCAATCGGGAAGCGCAAGTTGCTATCTGCAATGCGTTTTGCATCAAGCGAGGCGCCACCATTGAAAAGACGCGCCATGCCTCATAAGCTCCGGCAACTGTATATGCTCTTGAGCTGCCCTTGCGGCAGCCCGTGCAACGAGACTGTCGCGCATTCGGTCCGCTGCGGGATAAATAGCAAATCGTGGTGTCGATACTGCCGGTCATGACCAAGGATGTTCGATTGCGGGAGAATGCGTTTGCCGGTTATCCATTCACGTCGCCTGGTACGCCTGGCACCTTCTCTGCTGCTCGTGTTGCTGCTGGCGCTCGCCAGTGCCAGCCTGGGCAAGCAGGCGCTGGCCTGGTGGCGCCTGAACCAGCAGGCCGCACCAGGCCATACGGCCGAGCAGGACGATAGCGGGCACGGCGAGCCCAACCTGGCGGCCATCGAATCCCTGTTCGGCGTTCCTGCGCAGGCCACCTCCGCGCCACGCAAGACCAGCATGAGCCTTCGCCTGCTGGGCAGCTTCGTCAACGTCGATCCGTCACGTTCCAGCGCCATCATCCAGTCCGGCAGCGGCCAGCCCAAGCGTTACCGGGCAGGCGACAACCTGACCAACAGCGTCACCCTGCACGCCATCTACCGCGACCGTGTCGAGCTGCAGAGCGGCGCGCGCCTGGAAAACCTGTTCTTTCCCGAGAACAAGGCCATCCAGCGGGTAATCCCGGTCGAGGAGCCACCTTCGATCGAGGAAGATCCGGGCGGCACCGGCGCCGAGGATGACGTCGATGTCGACATCGACCCCGAAGGCCTGCGGTTGCTCAAGCCCAATGCCCCGAAACCCACGCCATGAAAGCGAGCCCGTTCATGCCACATCTGCTCCCCCGCCTGACTCTCGCCCTGCTCGCCGCCGGTAGCGCGTGCTTCACGCCGCCAGCGCTGGCCGCGCCCCAGGAACAGGTGCAGAGCACACCCCAGGGCGACGCACGCTGGACCATCAACCTGAAGGACGTGGACATCCGCGATTTCATCGACCAGGTGGCGGAAATCACCGGCGAGACCTTCGTCGTCGATCCCCGGGTCAAAGGCCAGGTGACGGTGATCTCCAAGCAGCCGCTGGAACTCGATCAGGTCTACCAGTTGTTCCTGTCGGTGATGAGCACCCATGGTTTCAGCGTCCTGACCCAGGGCGACCAGGCGCGCGTGGTACCGATCACCGAGGCGCGCACCAACGCCAACCTGGGCCGGCCGGCGCCGGACGACATGCAGACCGAGCTGATCCAGGTCCAGCACACGCCGGTCAACGAGCTGATCCCGCTGATCCGCCCCCTGGTGCCACAGAACGGCCACCTGGCCGCGGTGGCCGCCTCCAACGCGCTGATCATCAGCGACCGCAGCGCCAACATCGAGCGCGTGCGCGAGCTGATCAGCCAACTCGATTCCGAGGGCAACAGCGACTACAACGTGGTCACCCTGCAATACGCCTGGGTGATGGATGCAGCCGATGCGCTGAACAACTCGATCATGCGCAGCGAGAAACGCGAAGGCGCCGGCACGCGGGTGATCGCCGACGCGCGCACCAACCGCCTGATCATCCTTGGCCCACCCGCGGCCCGCTCGCGCCTGGCCAACCTGGCGCGCTCGCTGGACATCCCCTCCTCGCGCTCGGCCAACACGCGGGTGATCCGCCTGCGCTACAACGATGCCAAGTCCCTGGCGGAAACCCTTGGCGACGTCGCCGAAGGCTTGAAGACCCCGGAAACCACCGGCGGCCAAAGCCAGGGCCAGACCCAGCAGAGCGGCAAGCCACAGAACATCCTGATCCGCGCCGACGAGAGCCTCAATGCCCTGGTGCTGCTGGCCGATCCGGATACCGTGGCGACCCTGGAAGACATCGTGCGCCGTCTCGACACCCCGCGTGCCCAGGTGATGGTGGAAGCCGCCATCGTCGAATTCTCCGGCGACATCAGCGACGCCCTCGGCGTGCAGTGGGCGGTGGACGCCCGCGGCGGGACCGGCGGCGCTGGCGGGGTCAACTTCTCCAATACCGGCCTGTCGGTGGGCACGGTGCTGCAGGCGATCCAGTCGGGTGAGCTTGATGACAGCACCACCCTGCCGGATGGTGCGATCATCGGCATCGGCAGCAGTAACTTCGGCGCGCTGGTCACGGCACTGTCGTCGAACAGCAAGAGCAACCTGCTGTCCACGCCGAGCCTGCTGACCCTGGACAACCAGCAGGCGGAAATCCTCGTCGGCCAGAACGTACCGTTCCAGACCGGTTCCTACACCACCGACTCGTCAGGTTCGAGCAACCCCTTCACCACCATCGAGCGCGAAGACATTGGCGTGACCCTCAAGGTCACGCCGCACATCAACGACGGCGCGACCCTGCGCCTGGAGGTCGAACAGGAAATCTCCTCCATCGCGCCCAGTACCACGCTCAACTCCCAGGCGGTGGACCTGGTCACCAACAAGCGCTCGATCAAGAGCACCATCCTCGCCGACGACGGCCAGGTGATCGTGCTCGGCGGGCTGATCCAGGACGACGTCACCAGCACCAATTCCAAGGTGCCGCTGCTGGGCGACATTCCGTTCCTGGGCAGGCTGTTCCGTTCCACCAGCGACACCCACACCAAGCGCAACCTGATGGTGTTCCTGCGGCCCACGGTGGTACGCGACAAAGCCGGCATGTCGGCGTTGTCGGGCAAGAAATACAGCGATATACGCGTGCTTGGCGGTGATGACGAGGGTTCGACGCTGCTACCGCGGGAAGCCAAGCGCCTGTTCGATGGCCGCGGCAACGCTATCGATCTGCGGCCCGAACATTGAGATAGAAAAAAGCCTCAAACTCGAAGCAGAACCGAATAAGGCATCTGCTTCAAACTTGAGGCTTGTGACTGCGCAGCCCAATCAGAGCGCTGCCAGCCCTCGTGCCAGGTCGGCCTTCAGGTCAGCCACGTCTTCCAAGCCGACGGCAACCCGGATCAGGTTGTCGCGAATGCCCGCGTTGGCTCGCTCCTGTGGTGACAGGCGGCCGTGGGACGTGGTCGCCGGATGGGCGATGGTCGACTTGGTATCGCCGAGGTTGGTGGTAATCGAGATCACCCGGGTCGCATCGATGAAACGCCAGGCCGCTTCTTTGCCACCGGCTACCTCGAAGCTCACCACCGCGCCGAAAGCGCTCTGCTGGCGCTTGGCCAGTTCATGCTGGGGATGGCTCGGCAGGCCCGAGTAGAACACACGCTCGATGCCTGGCTGTTGTTCCAGCCAGGTCGCCAGTTCCAGGGCGCTGGCGCAATGCCCCTGCATGCGCACGCGCAGGGTTTCCAGGCCCTTGAGGAACATCCAGGCGTTGAACGGGCTCAGGGTCGGGCCGGCAGTGCGCAGGAAGCCGACCACGGCCTCCATCTGCGCCTTGCGCCCGGCGACGACACCGCCCAGGCCACGGCCCTGGCCGTCGATGTACTTGGTCGCCGAGTGCATGACGATGTCCGCACCGAGCTTCAACGGCTGTTGCAACGCCGGGGTGCAGAAGCAGTTGTCCACCGCCAGCAGCGCGCCATGGGCATGGGCGATCTCGGCCAGGGCGGCGATATCCACCAGTTCGGCCAGCGGGTTGGACGGCGACTCGACGAACAGCAGCTTGGTGGTGGGCTTGAACGCCGCTTCCCAGCCGCCCAGATCCGCCAGCGGCGGATAATCCACCTCGACGCCGAAACGCTTGAGGTACTTCTCGAACAGGCTGATGGTCGAACCGAACACGCTGCGCGACACCAGCACATGGTCGCCGGCGCTGCACAGGCTCATGACGATGGACAGGATCGCCGACATGCCGGACGCAGTGGCCACGGCCTGCTCGGCGCCCTCCAGCGCGGCGATGCGTTCCTCGAAGGCACGCACGGTGGGGTTGGTATAGCGCGAGTAGACATTACCCGGCACTTCACCGGCGAAACGCGCCGCCGCATCGGCCGCGGTGCGGAACACGTAGCTGGAGGTCAGGAACATCGCCTCGCCATGCTCGCCTTCCGGCGAGCGGTGCTGTCCCGCGCGTACCGCGAGGGTATCGAAGCCTACGCCTTCCAGATCGCTGTCCAGACGCCCCGCATCCCATTCCTGGCTCATCGCAAACTCCTCAATCGTTATGCAGGTCAATGATCGCGCTTACCGCGTTGCTCTTGGCCTTGGCCAAGTCATTACGGGCCTGTTCGATGCGGTTCAGGTAGGCCTCGTTGACGTCGCCGGTGACGTACTGGCCGTCGAATACCGCGCAATCGAAATGCTCGATCTTGACCTTGCCGCCCCCCACGGCCTCCTTGAGGTCGTCGAGGTCCTGGTAGACCAGCCAGTCGGCACCGATCAGCTCGGCGACTTCCTCGGTGGTGCGACCATGAGCGATCAGCTCATGAGGGCTGGGCATGTCGATGCCATAGACGTTCGGGTAACGCACCGCCGGCGCGGCGGAGCAGAAATACACTTTCTTCGCACCGGCATCGCGGGCCATCTGGATGATCTGCTTGCAAGTGGTGCCGCGTACGATGGAATCGTCCACCAGCATCACGTTCTTGCCACGGAACTCCAGTTCGATGGCATTGAGCTTCTGGCGTACCGACTTCTTGCGCGCGGCCTGGCCGGGCATGATGAAGGTACGGCCGATGTAGCGGTTCTTGACGAAGCCCTCGCGGAACTTGACGCCCAGGTGCTTGGCCAGCTCCAGCGCCGAGGTACGGCTGGTATCCGGGATCGGGATGACCACATCGATGTCGTGCCCGGGGCGCTCGCGTACGATTTTCTCGGCCAGCTTCTCGCCCATGCGCAGGCGCGCCTTGTACACCGAGATGCCGTCCATCAGCGAGTCCGGGCGCGCCAGGTAGACGTGCTCGAAGATGCACGGCGAGTACTGCGGGTTCTTCGCGCACTGGCGAGTGAACAGGCGGCCGTCCTCGGTGATGTACACCGCCTCGCCCGGCGCCAGGTCGCGGATCAGGCTGAAACCGAGCACGTCGAGGGCGACGCTCTCGGAGGCGATCATGTACTCCACGCCGTCGTCGGTATGGCGCTGGCCAAAGACGATCGGACGGATCGCATTGGGATCGCGGAAACCGACCACGCCGTAGCCGGTGATCATCGCCACGACGGCATAACCGCCACGGCAGCGCTCATGCACACCGGCAACGGCGGCGAATACGTCCTCTTCGGTGGGTTGCAGCTTGCCGCGTACCGCCAGCTCATGGGCGAAGACGTTGAGCAACACTTCGGAATCGGAGTTGGTGTTGACGTGGCGCAGGTCGGACTCGTAGATCTCCTTGGCCAACTGCTCGACGTTGGTCAGGTTGCCGTTGTGTGCCAGGGTGATGCCATAAGGCGAGTTGACATAGAACGGCTGCGCCTCGGCCGAGCTGGAACTGCCCGCGGTCGGGTAACGCACGTGGCCGATGCCGGTGTGGCCAACCAGGCGCTGCATGTGGCGCTGGTGGAACACGTCGCGCACCAGGCCATTGTCCTTGCGCAGGTACAACCGGCCATCATGGCTGGTGACGATGCCGGCAGCGTCCTGGCCGCGATGCTGGAGAACGGTCAAGGCGTCATACAGAGACTGGTTGACGTTCGACTTACCGACAATACCGACGATGCCACACATGTGACGCAACCCCTACGTTTGTGAATCAGGCTATTACTCGGGCATCCTACGGCAGCTTGGGCTGCAGGAAACCTTCCTTGAACGGCAGTTGTGCAGCGGGATCGCTGACACCGCTGGCCAACCATTGGCTGGAAAGGCTGAGAATCAGATTCTTCGACCAATCCGCGACCATGAGGAAATGCGGCATCAGGCTCGACTGCTGCCACCACTCATCCTGTTGTACCGGCGCCAGGCTGGCCAGTCCGACCAGCACCACCACCAGCAGCGCGCCGCGCGCGGCGCCGAAGACCATACCGAGAAAGCGGTCGGTACCGGAAAGGCCGGTGACCCGAATCAGCTCGCCGATAAGAAAATTGACCAACGCCCCGACCAGCAGCGTAGCGATGAACAACAACGCACAGGCCGCGATGACGCGCACCGACGGCGTGGCAATGAAACCTTCGAGATGCTGCGCCAGGGCGCCACCGAACATCCAGGCGACCACGCCTGCGATGATCCAGGTCAGCAACGACAGGGCTTCCTTGAAGAAGCCGCGTTTGAGGCTGATCAAACTGGAAATGACGATGACGGCGATGATCGCCCAGTCGACCCAAGTGAATGCCACGATGCTGCCTGGAAAAGGGAAAGGCGGCGGATTTTAGCAGAGCCGCGAGCGGCCGTCATGGGAAGCGCTCTAAAGCGACAAGCCTCAAGTGAAAGCACTCAACGCAGCGCCTTTGCCCTGACTTGCAGCTTGAGGCTACAGGCTACAGGCTACAGGCTACCGTCAGCCCTTTTCCGGCTGGAAGCGCACCACGAAGCCCTTGAGCTTGTGCTGGCGATTGAGCTGGTCACGCAGGCGGTCCGCTTCGGCACGCTCGATCAGCGGACCGACGAAGACCCGGTTCATGCCCTCGGCGTTGCGAATGTAGGCGTTGTAGCCCTGGCTGCGCAGCTTCTTCTGCAACTCCTCGGCACCTGGCCGGCTGGACAGGCTGGCGAGCTGGATCGACCAACTGACCGGCAGGTTATTCGCATCCAGGCGCTTGGTCTCTGGCGCCACAGGGGGCGGTACGCTCGAAGGCTGCGCGGTAGCGGGCTTGGGCAACGCGGCGATGGGCTCGGCCGGGGGTTTCACCGGCGCGACAGCGTCCGCCGGCGGCTGAATCGGCGCCGTGGCGACTTCCGGCGACTCGACGGGCTCGACAGGAGGCACTTCATCTTCCGGCACCGGCTGGGGCTCGGGCACGTCGACCGGATCGAGATTGGCCTGGGGCGCGGCCGGTGCTTGCGGCATCGCGGGCGCGTCGACCACGACATGACGCGACTCGTCCTGGCGACTGAAGAGCATCGGCAGGAAAATGATCGCCAGCGCCAGCAGCACCAGCGCACCGACGATACGCTGCTTCAAGCCCTTATCCAGCCCTGCCATTGTCATCCTCCGCTAGCGACTCCAGCCATTCGATGGCTTCGGCCACACAGTAAAAAGATCCGAATACGAGGATTTCATCCCCGTCCTGCGCGTCGTCGCACTGCGCCACCAACGCTTCGCTCACGCCAGCATAAGCCTGCACCAACGCATTGACATTGGACAAGGCGGCTTCGAGTTCGGCAGCCGTGCGGCTGCGCGAACTGGGCAATGCCGCGACAGCCCACTGGCCGATTTCCAGCAACAGCGGCTGGATCACGCCAGCCAGGTCCTTGTCGGCCAACAGGCCGAATACTGCCCGGCGCGGGTTGCTCGTAGGTCTTGCGATCAGTCGACCCGCCAGATACACAGCGGCCTGCGGATTGTGACCAACGTCCAGGAGCAGGGTCAGCGACTTGCCTCGCCAGGTGATGCTACGTCGATCCAGTCGACCGGTGACAGTCGTTTCCTTGAGCACCCGGGCAATAGCCGCCGCATTCAGAGGCAGGTCGAGCAAGGCGTAGGCCTGCAGGGCCAGCGCCGCGTTCTCCATCGGCAGATCAAGCAACGGCAGGCCGTCCAGCGTCAGAGGCCGCCCCTGACGATCCAGTCCGGACCAGTTCCAGGTGGTCGCCCCCAGATGCAGGTCGTAGTCCCGCCCCTTGAGAAAAAACGGGCAATCCAGCTCGGCCACACGATCGAGCAGCGGCTGGGGTGGGTCGGAGTCACCACAAAGCGCGGGACGTCCCTGGCGAAAGATACCGGCCTTCTCGAACGCCACCGACTCACGGCTATCGCCCAGCCAGTCGGCATGGTCGAGACCGATACTGGTCACCAGCGAGAGATCGGCATCGACCAGGTTCACCGCATCCAGCCGTCCGCCCAGGCCGACTTCCAGCACTGCGGCATCCAGCCCGCCACGCTCGAACAGCCAGAACGCCGCCAGGGTGCCCATCTCGAAATAGGTCAGGGAAACCTCGCCGCGGGCCGCCTCGACAGCCGCGAAGGCCTCGCACAACTCCGCGTCGCCGGCTTCGACACCGTCGACCTGGACGCGCTCGTTGTAGCGCAGCAGGTGCGGCGAGCTGTAGATGCCCACGCGCTTGCCCTGGGCGCGCAGCAGTGCAGCCAGGAACGCGCAGGTCGAGCCCTTGCCGTTGGTGCCGGTAACGGTGATGACCAGCGGTGCCGGTCGTCCCAGGCCGAGGCGCCGGGCCACCTCGCGACTACGGTCGAGCCCCATGTCGATGGCGCTCGGGTGCAGTTGTTCGAGATAGGCCAGCCAGTCGGCCAGGGATCGTTGAGTCATGCGGTCGCCGGAACCTGAACGGATACAGGGGAAGGAAGATGCTGGAACTGAGCCAACAGACGCGCCAGACGCGGACGAAGTTCCTGACGCGAGATGATCAGGTCGATGGCGCCGTGCTCCAGCAGGAACTCACTGCGCTGGAAACCTTCCGGCAGTTTCTCGCGTACGGTCTGCTCGATCACGCGTGGGCCGGCGAAACCGATCAGCGCACGCGGCTCGGCGACGATCACGTCGCCCAGCATCGCCAGGCTGGCGGAAACGCCACCGTAGACCGGGTCGGTCAATACGGAGACAAAAGGAATGCCCTCTTCGCGCAAACGCGCCAGCACCGCGGAGGTCTTGGCCATCTGCATCAGGGAAATCAGCGCTTCCTGCATGCGCGCGCCACCCGAAGCGGCGAAGCAGATCAGCGGGCAACGCTTTTCCAGGGCGACGTTGGCCGCCTGGACGAAACGCTCGCCGACCACGGCGCCCATGGAACCGCCCATGAAACTGAACTCGAAGGCACAGACCGCTACCGGCAGGCCTTCGACGCTGCCACTCATGGCGATCAGCGCGTCTTTCTCACCGGTATCGCGCTGAGCGGCGGTGATGCGGTCCTTGTACTTCTTGCTGTCGCGGAACTTCAGGCGGTCGACCGGCTCCAGCTCGGCACCGATTTCCTCACGGCCATCGGCATCCAGGAAGATGTCCAGGCGGGTGCGCGCACCGATGCGCATGTGGTGGTTGCACTTGGGGCAGACGTCCAGGGTCTTTTGCAGCTCCGGGCGATAAAGCACGGCATCGCAGGACGGGCATTTGTGCCACAGCCCTTCCGGCACCGAGCTCTTCTTGACCTCGGAACGCATGATCGAAGGGATCAGCTTGTCTCGTAACCAGTTGCTCATGCTTGTTCTCCATCGCTGTTCCGGCACGGCCTGCAGCCGCCCGGAGAAACTCGTATCCACAGCCCGCCGCGTAGCCCGCTACGCATGCCGACGTTAAAAAGTCTGGTTATGGACGGCAGCTCCAGCCGGGCCGTCACATGCCGCGCGCACCTGATCGATAAACGCGCGGATCCTGCCAGCGTCCTTGATGCCCTTGGCTATCTCGACCCCGCCGCTGACATCCACCGCATAGGGCCGGACGCGCTCGATGGCCTCGCGCACATTGGCCGGCGTCAGGCCTCCCGCGAGAATCACTGGCAACCCGGGGTTTTCCGGCACCAGCGACCAGTCGAACGCCGCGCCGGTGCCGCCGGGAAGACCCTCGACATAGGTATCGAGCAGCACCCCAGAAGCGTTCGGGTAAGCCGCGATCTGTTCGATCACCTCATCTTGGGAACGGACACGCAGCGCCTTGATATAGGGGCGACCATGGCCTTCGCAGTCCGCAGCGGTTTCGTCGCCGTGGAACTGCAGAAGGTCCAGCGGCACCTGGGCGAGCGTCTGCGCCACCGCCTCTCGCCCGGCATTGACGAACAAGCCGACGCTGGTGACGAAAGGAGGCAACGCCCGAACGATCGCGCGCGCCTGCTCCAGGCTCACGGCACGCGGGCTCTTGGCGTAGAACACCAGGCCGATGGCATCGGCTCCAGCTGCCACCGCGGCCAGGGCGTCTTCGATGCGGGTAATACCGCAAATCTTGCTGCGAACGATCGTCAAGTACGACTACCCGGAGGGAAAAGCACGGATATTAGCAAATGGCGCCAGCAGGACCAGCACCATTTGCCATGACGTCCGGCAAACCGGAAAGAAAATGCGGGCCGAGGTAGCGCTGCGGCAACTCGAACTCATCCGGGTACTCCACCTGCACCAGATACAGCCCGTAAGGGTGCGCGGTAACGCCGCCGGTGCGCCGCACGCGGCTTTCCAGCACTTCCCTGGCCCACTCCACCGGGCGCTCGCCACTGGCAATGGTCATCAGCACACCTGCGAAATTGCGCACCATGTGATGCAGGAAGGCATTGGCACGGATATCCAGGACCAGGAAACGGCCCCATTCGAGGATCTCCAGATGATGCACGGTCTTGATCGGCGACTTGGCCTGACACTGCCGCGCTCGGAATGCACTGAAATCGTGGGTGCCGACCAGATGCCGAGCCGCCTCGCGCATGCGCTGGATATCCAGCGGGCGATGGTTCCAGGTCACCTCTTCGGCCATGTGCGCCGGACGGATCTGATCGTTGTAGATCACATAACGGTAACGCCTGGCCTTGGCACTGAAGCGCGCATCGAAGGCGAGCGGCATACTCCTGGCCCAGGTCACACTGATATCCGGCGGCAGGTTGAGATTCGCCCCCATGGTCCAGGCATGCATGGTGCGCTCGACCGTCGTATCGAAATGCACTATCTGACCGCTGGCGTGCACCAGAGCATCGGTACGTCCGGCACAACTCAGGGTCACCGGGGCGCCGCCGGCGACCTTGGACAGGGCAGTCTCAAGACGCTCCTGAATCGATGGCACACCCGCGCGCTGGCGCTGAAAGCCGCGATAGCGCGAACCTTTGTATTCGACGCCAAGGGCGATCCTGTAAACGGCGACGGCAGCCTCCTCGGCTGCCGTCTTGGGTACTTCGTGGGGCATTGTCAGAACCTGTTCAGCCTCTAGCCAGCTAGAGGCAAACGGTGGAGTGAATGACTGAGGAGGCGAAGTTTACATGCGCAAAACAAACATCCGCAGCCATTTTCAACGCCGCTTAGCCAACGCGCAGCAAGTCTCAGAACCTGTTTACGATTCTCAGACCAGCTTGGCGATCAGCTCACGTGCCTCCTGCTGCTGGCTCTCGTTACCTTCGGCCGCCACCTCGTCGAGAATGTCGCGGGCGCCTTCGGTATCGCCCATGTCGATGTATGCCCGCGCCAAATCCAGCTTGGTCGCGCTCTCGTCGGTCCCGGAGAGGAAGTCGAACTCCTCATCAAGGTCGTCCAATCCATCATCGAGAGCCGAGGCCTCAGCGAAATCCCCGCCCAGTTGATCCAGCTCGGCGCTGACTTCATCCAATTGAGCAGCAAAACTGTCGGCCTGAGGCTCGGCCACGGCAGGCTCTTCCGGCAGCGAAAGATCGAAGTCATCCGGCAGGCCAAGATCGGCAGCAGCCGGTTCGGCCTTCGGCTCGTCCAGGCTCAGCAGGAAGTCATCGTCCGCCAGTAGCGCATCCGACTCAGTCTCCGGCAAATCAAGGCTGAATGTCGGCAGATCGGCAGCCGGCAGGTTTTCGGCGCCCGCGGCCAATGCCTCTTCCTCACCCAACTCCAGGTCGAAGTCCAGATCGTCGGCAGCGCTGTCCTGCGGGACCAGGGGATCAAGCGTGAAATCACCCAGGTCGCCGGGCTTTTCCGCCAGTTCCTTGTCCAGCTCATCCAGGCTCAGGTCGAAGGCGTCGTCCAGGTCGTCAATCGCTGCCGGCGCAGCAGGCGCTGCGGCAACCGAATCGTCCAAGGTCAGGTCATCCAGGCTGAAGCTGTCGAGGTCGTCCAGTGTCGCGGCACCAGCAACCAAAGCCGCGGCAACCATGGCCGGATACCTCGATTTCAATTGTTCCACCTCGGCAGCGGCTCCGCCGATTTCACGCAGCTCCTGCTCCTGACGGGTGAAACCATCGCGGTCACCCAGCTCAGCATAAACTTCCATCAGCTTGAGGCGCAGGTCAGTCCGCTGGGGCTCGTCATTGATCGCATTGTGCAGCAGTTCGGCCGCCTGGTTGAACTTGCCATAGGCGATGTATATATCGGCCTCACCCAGTGCGTCGGCGGTGCGTGGCGCGACGAACTCTTCTTCATGCTTGTCCAGGTCCAGCCCGGAGAAACTGTCGCTCTGGTCACTCAGGTCAACGCTGAAGGTGTCGCCGCTATCGTCGCCACCATCCTGCGCAAACGCCTGACGCTCTTCCTTCGCGGCCTTGCGCCGGGAACCGATCAGCAGGCCAATCAGGCCAAGCAGGACAACGCCGCCACCCGCAGCCAGGAGCATGGGGTTGGCCAACAGGTCGTCGAGGAAGCTCGGCTCGGCAACCGGTTCGGCCGGTTGCACTGGAGCCGGCTTGGGGGACGCCGGCTTGGCTGCAGCCGGTTTGTCGGCCGGCTTCTCGACTGGCGCCGGCTTGGCAGCAGGTAGCGCAGCCTCGGGCTTGGACTCGTCGGGCTCAGCGGGTTCGGCCTCGACAGCGCCCTCAACAGGAGCCGGGGCCGGCTTAGCAGCCGCTGGCGCAGCATCGCCCGGAGCTGGCGTAGCCACCGGCTGGGCAGGAACTTCTGGCGCGGCGGGAACGGCCTTACCTTGTGCGGCCATGTCTGCCTGCAGCTTGGCCAACTGGCCATCCTTCAGGGCGATGAGTTTCTGCACCTTGTCGAGCTGGCTCTGCAGGTCGCCCATGCGGCTCTTCAGCTCTTCGTTCTCGCGACGGGTCGAGTCCAGACTTTCCTTGGTCACGGCCAGTTGATCGTTGAGCGCCTTGACGTCACCGGCGTTGGAAGTATTGCCAGCCTTCTCGTTACCCGGGGCAACCAGCTTGAGATTGTCCTTGACCTCCGCTCGCGCGGGAGCATCGCCTGCGCTGGAACGCTTGGTGGCATCGAGTTGGCGCGCACCGCTCGCTGCAGCAGGGTTGCGGCCCTGACGCCAGGCGCTGTTCTGCGCGGCAACCTGGGTCAGCGCCTCGGATTGGCTACGGCTGGCGATCTGTTGTTCGGTCGGCAGACGCAGGACCTGGCCACTCTTCAGGCGATTGATGTTGCCATCGACGAAGGCATCCGGATTGAGCTCCTGAATGGCCAGCATGGCCTGATGCACGGAACCACCCTGGCGATTGCGCTGAGCGATTTCCCAAAGGGTGTCGCGGGAGGTGGTGCGGTATTGATCACTGGCAGCCGGCTTGGCACTTGGAGTGGCACGCGGAGCAACCGGAGCGGCGGCGGGTGCCGGGGCGGCAGGGCGCGCCGCCTGAGGTGCCGGAGCGGGAGTACGCCGAGGCGCTGCGACCGGGGCTTGCGGGGCGGCGGCAGTGACGGTCTGCGGGGAATAGGTTGGCGGATCGAGCAGCAGGGTGTACTCACGCAGCAGCCTTCCGTTGGGCCACAGCACTTCCACCAGGAAATTCAGGTATGGCTCACGTACAGGCTTGCTGGAAGTAACGCGGATAACGCTCCTGCCCTTGGCATTGATGACCGGCGTGAACTTCAGGTCAGTCAGGAAATAGTCGCGCTCCACGCCGGCCTTGCTGAACTCGTCAGCCGAGGCCAGGGCTGGAATGACTTCCGTACCATTGAGATCACGCACCTCCAGCAGTTCGATTTCCGCCACGAGAGGCTGGCTGAGCGATGACTTCAAGGTCACCTCCCCCAATCCCAGCGCGTTGGCGGTGCCGGAAGAAAACGCCGAAGCAGCCGCTATTGCCAATACCAGTTTGCGAACCCGAACCATAGCGTGATCCCTTGTTTTAACTTTCCCGACTGCGAGAAATGATTGAACAGTACCGCTCCTTTCCGCTGACGCGGTCCCCGTCAGCACTGTTCAACGGAATTGAGCCAAGTTAGAAAATTTCTAAAATTTGGCGGTAAGTATCTTTTACAGATGGTGTTTTATCAACAACTCAGCTATCTGCACAGCATTCAGGGCGGCGCCTTTTCGTACATTATCAGACGCAATCCACAAATTGAGTTCCGCCGGATCGTCGATCCCCGCCCTCAGGCGCCCGACATAAATCTCATCCTGGCCGACCGCATCACCAACCACTGTCGGACAATCCTGCGATTCGACCAACTCGATGCCTGCTTGCCCCTCCAGTACGCCAACGATCTGTTCCAGGTCCACCGCGTGCGAGCATTGCAGGGAAACCGAAAGACTGTCGCCGAAGAATACCGGGGCCACCAGGCAGGTTACGGAAACCCGCAGCCCGTCTATACCCAGGACCTGTTTCAACTCATCGCTGATCCGCCGCTCCATGGGCATGAATCCCGCCGAGTCAATCGATCCAGACTGCCCAAGCAAGTTAAATGCCACCTGTTGACCAAAGACACGGGGTTCCAGCGGCCGCATGTTCAGTAACTCGGTGGTCTGGCGGGCCAGCTCGGCAACGCCCTCGCGACCGAAGTTCGATACCGCCAGCGCGGCAGTCAGCGTGACCTTGCGCAGCGCCAGTCGCTCCTGCAAGGGCTTCAGCACCACGGCAAGCGCGCATACGACAGAAGCAGGACTGCCAACCAACGGGGTTTGCAATGCGTCGATCGATGCACCGTTGACCTCGGGCACAATCCGCGGGGCGCGCTGCAACGATTGGCTGGCGGAAAGATCCACCACGCGACAACCCGCCGCCAGCGCCTTGTCGACGCATGCCCCAGCCACTGCCGCATCCACAGCGAGGAACGCCAGCCCCACCCGGGAAAAGTCGAAATCGGCCACATCCCGCACCCGCAGGTTACGGCCCTTGAAGGGCACGGACTGACCCGCAGAGGCACTACCTGCCAGAAGATGCAGGTTGGCCAACGGAAAATCCCGTTCTTCGAGCAACTGGACCAGAGTCTCGCCAACGGTTCCAGTTGCACCGATCACGGCGACATCGAGCGCTTGGGACATCAGAAAAGCCTGTATTGAAGGAGTCGCGGCACTCTAACCGCCACGGACCGCACAGGCAATTTCGCAAAAGAAGAAGGGCCGGTAGAACCGGCCCTTTCGAGGATCAACGCTCCAGCAGGATGCGCAGCATGCGCCGCAGCGGCTCGGCGGCCCCCCACAGGAGTTGGTCGCCAACGGTGAAGGCACCGAGGTACTGACTGCCCATGTTCAGCTTGCGCAGACGACCGACCGGAACGCTCAGGGTACCGGTGACCGCCGTTGGGCCGAGTTCGCGAATGCTGGCTTCGCGATGGTTCGGCACCAGCTTGACCCACGGGTTGTGCTGGCTGATCAGGCCTTCGATGTCGCCCATCGGCACATCTTTATTGAGCTTGATGGTCAGCGCCTGGCTATGGCAACGCATGGCGCCGATACGCACGCACAGGCCGTCGACCGGAATCGGATTCTTGAAGCGGCCAAGGATCTTGTTGGTCTCCGCCTGCCCTTTCCATTCTTCGCGGCTCTGGCCGTTCGGCAGCTCCTTGTCGATATAGGGGATCAGGCTGCCGGCCAATGGCACACCGAAATTGTCGACCGGGAAGGACTCGCCACGCATGGTTTCGGCGACCTTGCGATCGATGTCGAGGATCGCGCTGGCCGGATCGGCCAGGTCATCGGCAACAGCCCCATGAATGGCACCCATCTGCTTGATCAGCTCGCGCATGTTCTGCGCGCCGGCACCGGATGCCGCCTGGTAGGTCATGGCGCTCATCCACTCGACCAGGCCGGCCTCGTACAGACCGCCAAGGGCCATCAGCATCAGGCTGACGGTGCAGTTGCCGCCGATATAGTTGCGCACGCCATTGTCCAGCGACTGGTCGATGACCTTGCGGTTCACCGGATCGAGCACGATCACCGAATCGTCGGCCATGCGCAGGCTCGACGCAGCGTCGATCCAGTAGCCGTTCCAGCCCGCCTCGCGCAGCTTGGGGAAGACTTCGCTGGTGTAGTCGCCACCCTGGCAGGTCAGGATCACATCGAGACCTTTGAGCTCGTCGATGCTGTAGGCGTCCTTCAGCGGCGCGACATCCTTGCCCACTGCCGGCCCCTGGCCGCCAACGTTGGAGGTGGTGAAGAAAACCGGCTCGATCAGGTCGAAGTCACGCTCTTCCAGCATGCGCTGCATAAGCACGGAACCAACCATACCGCGCCAACCGATCAGACCTACGCGTTTCATAGACAACTACACCCTAATAAAGAAGTGGACCGTTCCAAGCTGACTAGCAGGCTATTGAAAAACTACCAGCGTTGGCTTGCCGTCGTTAAGAACAACCTCAAAAAGCTCATTTACAGCGATTTTTCGGTCGTTTTTGCCTCGGCCATCCTGCCTCGCCTACGTTTTTCAACAACCTGAATTTGCTAGACGCTTAGCGGGCGCAACAGATTACAGATTCCGCAAGGCTTCGACCACTGCGTCGCCCATGGCGGCGGTACCGACCTTGGTCGTGCCCTCGGACCAGATATCGCCAGTGCGCAGGCCCTGGTCGAGCACCTTGCTCACTGCCAGTTCGATGGCGTTTGCCGCCTCGGCCTGGTTGAAGGTGTAACGCAGCATCATCGATACCGAAAGAATGGTCGCCAGCGGGTTGGCGACGCCCTGGCCAGCGATGTCCGGCGCCGAGCCGTGGCACGGCTCGTACATGCCCTTGTTCCGCGAATCCAGGGAGGCAGACGGCAGCATGCCGATGGAACCGGTCAACATGGAAGCCTCATCCGACAGGATGTCACCGAACATGTTGTCAGTGACCATCACATCGAACTGCTTGGGCGCGCGGACCAGTTGCATGGCCGCATTGTCGACGTACATGTGGCTGAGCTCGACGTCCGGGTAATCCTTAGCCACTTCCTCGACCACTTCGCGCCAGAGCTGGCTGGAAGCCAGGACGTTGGCCTTGTCCACCGAACATAGCTTCTTGCCACGCACGCGGGCCATGTCGAAACCAACGCGCGCGATGCGACGGATCTCGCTTTCGCTGTATGGCAGGGTGTCGTAGGCCTGGCGCTCGCCGTTTTCCAGCTCGCGGCTGCCACGCGGCGCGCCGAAGTAGATGCCGCCAGTCAGCTCACGAACGATGAGGATATCCAGGCCAGCGACCACTTCACGCTTGAGACTGGAAGCATCGGCCAGTTGCGGATAGAGGATGGCCGGACGCAGGTTGCCGAACAGGCCCAGTTGCGAACGGATCTTCAGCAGGCCGCGCTCCGGGCGGATATCCCGCTCGATCTTGTCCCACTTCGGCCCGCCGACAGCGCCGAGCAGGATCGCATCGGCGGCCTTGGCACGAGCCAGCGTCTCGTCGGCGAGCGGCACGCCATGCTTGTCGATCGCCGCACCACCGATGACGTCATGGGACAGTTCGAAACCGAGCTGGAACTTGTCGTTCGCCAACTCCAGCACCTTGACCGCCTCGGTGACGATTTCCGGACCGATGCCATCGCCGGGGAGAATCAGAATCTGCTTGCTCATAAAAGGTCATCCTTAGAATCGAAAACGGCAAGCCGGCGGCTCACCGAAAAGTTATCTATTTGCCAGCCCAGAGCACCAGCACATCGCTGCTGAACGAGCCATCGGCACTGATCTCGAAATACTCACGCACTTCGGCGCCGACCGACTGCTGCAAGGCCAGGATGGCATCGCGCATCACATCCGGCGTGCGCATGCGCTTGATCCACGAAGCGAACTCCAGGCGCAGGCGCTGGCGGGTATGACTGCGCACATGCAGACCGGCCTCGCTGACCTGGCGCAGCCATTCGGCAACCGAGTAGTCGCGCACATGGCTGGTATCGCGCAGCACCTCGACGGTCTGCAGGTAGGTGTCGAGCAGCGGGCTTCCGGGCGACACGACATCGACGAACGCGACCGTGCCACCGGGTTTCAACACCCGGCGCACGTCGCGCAGGGCCAGCCCCAAGTCGCTCCAGTGATGCGCCGAATAGCGACTGAAGACGAAGTCGAAGCTGCCATCGTCAAACGGCAATCGCTCGGCGGCACCGCACTCGACGCGGATGTTGGCCAGGCCACGCTGTCGCGCCGTATCTCGAACCACCTCAAGCATCGATTCGGACAAATCGTAAGCCACCACTTCGCCGACGTGAGGCGCCACGTTGAAAGCGACATGGCCGGCACCGCACCCCAGATCGAGCACCCGCGCATCACTGCGCCCCTGCACTTCGGCCTGTAGTAGCGCGAACTCGGTTCCCTGGGCATGCACGGCGCTGTTCAGGTAAGCATTGGCCTGCTCGCCGAACTGTGCGGTCACCACCTGGGCATGAGTTCTCTCGGTCATCTCGCTCTCTCCTCTACGCTTATTTGATGGCGCCAAACAGCCAGGGCTGGCTGGCCTTGTGGCGTGCTTCGAAGGTATTGATCGCCTCGGCATCCTGCAGGGTCAGGCCGATGTCATCCAGGCCGTTGAGCAGGCAGTGCTTGCGGAAGGCATCGACTTCGAAGCTGTATTGCACGCCATCCGGGCGAGTGACGGTCTGCGCGGCGAGGTCGACGGTCAGCTGATAGCCCTCGGTCGCTTCGGCCTGCTCGAACAGCGCATCGACGTCTTCTTCAGCCAGGATGATCGGCAGCAAGCCGTTCTTGAAGCTGTTGTTGAAGAAGATGTCGGCATAACTCGGTGCGATGATGGTGCGGAAGCCGTACTCGTCCAGTGCCCACGGCGCATGCTCGCGGGACGAACCACAACCGAAGTTCTCACGGGCCAGGAGCACGCTGGCACCCTGATAACGCGGGAAATTGAGGACGAAATCCTTGTTGATCGGACGCTTGGAGTTGTCCTGGTTCGGCTGGCCGACATCCAGGTAGCGCCACTCGTCGAACAGGTTTGGACCGAAGCCCGAGCGCTTGATCGACTTGAGGAATTGCTTGGGAATGATCTGGTCGGTGTCGACGTTGGCACGGTCGAGCGGGCAAACCAGGCCGGTATGCTGGGTAAAGGCTTTCATCATCTATCTCCTCAGGCCTGGATCAGTTCGCGCACGTCGATGAAACGCCCGGTCACCGCTGCGGCGGCAGCCATCGCAGGGCTGACCAGGTGGGTACGACCACCGGCGCCCTGGCGGCCTTCGAAGTTGCGGTTGGAGGTCGAGGCGCAATGCTCGCCGCTGCCCAGTTTGTCCGGATTCATCGCCAGGCACATGGAGCAGCCTGGCTCACGCCACTCGAAACCGGCTTCGATGAAGATCTTGTCCAGCCCCTCCTCTTCCGCCTGCGCCTTGACCAGGCCGGAGCCCGGTACCACCAACGCCTGGATGACGCTGCTGGCGACCTTGCGGCCCTTGGCCACTTCGGCGGCGGCACGCAGGTCTTCGATACGCGAATTGGTGCAGGAGCCGATGAACACGCGATCCAGCTTGATGTCGGTAATCGGCTGGTTGGCGGTCAGGCCCATGTACTTGAGCGCACGGGTGATCGAGTCGCGCTTGACCGGGTCGCTTTCGACGGCAGGGTCTGGCACGAGCTGGTCAACGGCGAGCACCATTTCCGGCGAGGTGCCCCAACTGACCTGCGGCTTGATGTCCTCGGCCTTGAGCTCGACAACCGTGTCGAAGAACGCATCGTCATCGGACACCAGATCGCTCCAGGCCTCCACGGCGCGCGCCCAGTCTTCGCCCTTCGGCGAGAACGGGCGACCTTCGACATAGGCGACGGTCTTCTCGTCCACCGCGACCAGGCCAACGCGGGCGCCCGCTTCGATCGACATGTTGCAGATGGTCATGCGGCCTTCCAGCGACAGGTCGCGGATCGCGCTGCCGGCGAACTCCATGGCGTGGCCGTTGCCACCGGCGGTGCCGATCCTGCCGATCACGGCGAGGACGATGTCCTTGGCAGTGACGCCGAATTGCAGTTTGCCTTCGACGCGCACCTGCATGTTCTTCATCTTCTTGGCGACCAGGCATTGGGTGGCGAGCACGTGCTCGACTTCCGAGGTGCCGATGCCATGGGCCAGCGCGCCGAAAGCGCCATGGGTGGAGGTGTGCGAGTCGCCGCAGACCACGGTCATGCCCGGCAGGGTCGCGCCCTGCTCCGGACCGACCACGTGGACGATACCCTGGCGCACGTCGTTCATCTTGAATTCGACGATGCCGAAATCGTCACAGTTCTCATCCAGAGTCTTGACCTGGATCCGCGAGACCTCATCGGCGATGGCAGCGAGGCCACCCGCACGCTCGACCTTGGTGGTCGGCACGTTGTGGTCAGGGGTCGCGACGTTGGCATCGATGCGCCATGGCTTGCGACCGGCCAGACGCAGGCCCTCGAAAGCCTGGGGCGAGGTCACTTCATGGAGGATGTGACGATCGATGTAGATCAGCGACGAACCATCGTCACGCCGCTTAACCTCATGCATCTCCCACAGTTTGTCGTAGAGAGTCTTGCCGGCCATCTTGCTATGTCCTCATCAGGGTTACCTGCAGCCGGGTCAATAGCCCTTCTGCTTATGGGGCGATGATAAAAACTTGCAATGAATAACTCCAATTCATATTTTTCATCCATTGGATAACCAACTGGAATTCACAATGGACCTTGCCAATCTCAACGCCTTTATCGCCATCGCCGAGTCGGGCAGCTTCTCCGAAGCCGCGGAACGCCTGCACCTGACCCAACCCGCAGTGAGCAAGCGCATCGCCTCGCTGGAGCAGCAACTGGACATGCGCCTGTTCGACCGCCTCGGCCGTGAGATCAACCTCACCGAGGCCGGTCGCGCCCTGCTGCCACGGGCCTATCAGATCCTCAACGTGCTGGATGATACGCGCCGCGCACTGTCCAACCTGAACGGCGAGATCACCGGTCGCCTGACCCTGGCCACCAGCCATCACATCGGCCTGCATCGCCTGCCGCCGATCCTACGCGCCTTCACCCGCGCCCACCCGCAGGTGGCCCTGGACATCCAGTTCCTCGACTCGGAAGTGGCCTACGAGGAGATCCTCCACGGCCGTGCCGAACTGGCCGTCATCACCCTGGCGCCGGAGACTCGCGAACCGGTACGCGCCGTAGCGGTATGGGACGATCCGCTGGACTTCGTCGCCGCCCCCGAGCACCCGCTGATCCTCAATGGCATTGCCAGCCTTGCCGACATCGCTCACCACCCGGCGGTTTTTCCCGGCGACAACACCTTCACCCACCACATCGTCCAGCGCCTGTTCGAGGCCGCCGGGCTGACCCCCAACATCGGCATGAGCACCAACTACCTGGAGACGATCAAGATGATGGTCTCCATCGGACTGGCCTGGAGCGTGCTGCCGCGCACCATGCTCGACGAGCAGGTCACGCGCCTGCCGCTGCCGGGCATTCAACTGCGCCGCCAACTGGGCTACATCCTGCACCGGGAGCGCACCCTGTCCAATGCCGCCCGCGCATTCATGGCCCTACTGGACGAGCAACGCAGCCTCCTTGTCTAGACTGCCAAGACAATGACCCGCGAGCCGTGGTAACAATGTGCCACATGCCCAATAGCCGCCAACGCACGCGGCACCAATCGGCGGTCAATCCATGAGTAGAACCGACGACAAGCAACCGCCCTTTCCTTTCATTCCCGTCCTCGATCCGGCCGAGTTCGAAAAGACCTGGCAAGACGCCCCCCGCCTGATCGCCGCGCTCTACGGCGCGCGACTGGGCGCCTGGTACTGGGATGTGGAAAGCGGTGCGGTGAGTTGGTCGCGAGGCGCGCAGGCACTGTTCGGCCTGGACCCGAGCAAGCCACTGGAACACCCGGTCGATTACGCCGACCTGATTCCCGAAGAGGATCGCCCCCAAGTACTCAAGCTGTTTCGCGACGTGCTGGCCGGAAACCCGCCAGGTCGCCCCTTGCAGCACCGGATTCGCTGGCCTGACGGCAGTCTCCACTGGCTGGAGATAAGTGGCAGCCTGCAGCATGATGTCGACGGCAAGCCACGCGTGTTCGGCGTGATCCGCGACCTCACCAACCAACGTGATCGCGAGGAACAGTTGGCCAAGTCAGAGCGGCGGTTTTCCAGCCTGTTCCACATGAGCCCGGCAGTGGTCGTACTGGTGCGCTACGCCGACGACGTGGTGATCGAAGTCAACCAACACTTCGAAACCCAGTTCGGTTGGCGCCTGGATCAGATTCGCGAACACAAGGCCCAAGAACTCGGGCTCTGGGTCGATCCGAGCCAGCGGGATGCGATAAAGCGCCAAGCACTCGAGCAGGAGGGCCCGGTCATCCAGCAGGTCAAGCTGCGTACACGCGACGGCGATATCCTCGACGGCATTCTCAGCAGCCAGTCCGTGGACTTCGACGCCCAGCGCTTCCTGCTCTGCACCTTTGTCGACACCACTGAGCGCCAACGTGCCGAGGCGACCTTGCGAGCCAGCGAGGAAAAATTTTCCAACGCCTTCAACCACACCCCGGACGCCATGGTCATTTCCGAGCTGGAAAGCGGCCGCATCCTGGAGATGAACCCGGCCTTCGAACGGCAATTCGGCTGGAGCAAACAAGAGGCCCTCGGCCGCTCATCCCTTGATCTTGGCATATGGGTAAATAGCGGGGATCGCACTCACCTGATCGAAACCATCAAACGCGAAGGCAGGTGCCAGAACCTGGAAGTAGAACTGGCGAGCCGGGACGGTCGGCACAGCAGTAACCTGCTGTTCGGCGGCGAAACAAAAACCAACGGCCTGCGCTCCATGGTCCTGACCATTCGCGACATTTCCCAACAGCGCGCCCAGGAACTGGCCCTGCGCGAAAGCAGGGAACGCCTGAGCCTGGCCCTGGATTCGGCCAACCTTGGCACGTGGGACTGGCATATCCCGAGCGGCGTGCTGCACACCTCACCACGCGCCGCCAGCCTGCACGAGCTCCCAGCCAAGCCCTTTCTTGGCACCGCGCAGGAGTTCAACCGGCGCATTCCCCGTATCGACCGCCAGTTGCTCTACAGCCACTACGACGACTTGATCAACGGCAAGCGCAAGGATATTCAGGTCACCTACCGGGTCCAGCTCGACAGCGGCGAATGCCGCTACCTGGAGAGCACCGCCAAACTGTATCGCGACAGCCTGAAGGCACCGCTGCGCATTTCCGGCGCGCTGAAGGACATCACTGAGCGCATTCAGCGCGAGCAAAAACTAGCCTCGTCGGAAGAGCGCTTCGTCAACCTGTTCCAGGCGATCCCCGAACCGGTCTGCGTCGTGCGCGTTCGCGACGGCGTGATCATCGAGATCAATCCGAGTTTCACCGAACTGTTCGGCTGGCCGCCGTCTGCAATCGTCGGCAAGTTCGCACGTGAACTGGATGTCTGGGATGGCGATCCGCTCGACCGGGTCGTCGAGAAGATGGTTGCCGAACACACGCTCAACAACGAGATGGCCCACTTGCGAACCGCCGACGGACGACAGCTCACCTGCGTACTGTCCGCGCGCTTCATCCATCTGGACCGCCAGCTATGCATCGTCACCTCGATCCGCGACATCACCGAACGCCAACGCGCCGAAGCCGCGCTCAAGGCCAGCCAGGAGAAGTTCGCCAAGGCCTTCCACTCCAGCCCCGACGCGATCACCATCAACGACGCCAAGGGCGGTCGCTACATCGAAGTCAACGAAGGCTTCACCCGACTCACCGGCTACACGGCCGATGAGGTCATAGGCCGGACCGCGGATGAATTCAACATCTGGGCAGACCCCGACCAGTTCATGGCCATGCGCCTGCACCTGCAACACGAAGGCAGGGTGGTGCACATGGAAATGAGAGGTCGACATCGGGATGGCAGCCTGCGCACGTTCGAGGTTTCCATCGAGCCCATCGACCTCGATGGAAAACCCTGCCTGCTACTCACCGCCCGCGACATCAGCGAACTGAAAGAAGCCCAGGCACAGGTGCAGCACCTGGCCTACCACGATCCTCTGACCAACCTGCCGAACCGTGCCCTGTTGATGGATCGCCTGACCCAGCAGATCACCCTGTTCAAGCGTCACGGCCTGCATGGCGCACTGCTGTTTCTCGATCTTGACCACTTCAAGCACATCAACGATTCCCTGGGCCACCCGGTAGGCGACGTCGTGCTGAAGATGATCACCGCTCGCCTGGAGGCCAGCGTGCGCCAGGAAGACACGGTAGCGCGCCTGGGTGGCGACGAATTCGTGGTACTGGTCACCGGCCTGACGGGCAAACGCTCGGAGATCACCCGCCAGGTCCGCCAGCTCGCGGAAAAACTGCGTCAGTTACTGGCCGAACCCATGCTACACAACGGCCATCGCCTGCAGGTCACCCCCAGTATCGGCATCGCCCTGATTCCCGACCACGGAGAAACGCCGGCCGATCTGCTCAAGCGTGCCGACATTGCCCTCTATCGAGCCAAGGACTCCGGGCGCAACGCCATCCAGATCTTCCAGACCACCATGCAGGCCGCCGCCAGTGAACGGCTACGCCTGGAAAGCGATCTGCGCCTGGCCATGGCTCGCGGCGAGTTCGAACTGTTCTTCCAGCCGCAGGTCGATGCCCGGACCAACCGCATCATCGGCACCGAGGCATTACTGCGCTGGCGCCACCCGACCCTGGGCATGCAGTCGCCTGCCGAATTCATCAGCATCCTTGAAGAGAGCGGATTGATTCTGGAGGTTGGCGCCTGGGTACTGGGCGAGGCCTGCCATGCCGTTGCGCAATTGATTCGCGACGGGCTCGCACCAGGCGGCCTACGCGTATGCGTGAACATCAGCCCACGGCAGTTCCGGCAGAACATCTTCGTCGACATCGTCGAGCGCTGCGTGCTGGACAGCGATCTGCCGGCAAACCTGCTGGAACTGGAAATCACCGAAAGCATCGTCATCCATAACCTGGACGACACCATTGCCAAGATGCAGCGCCTGAAAAGAAGCGGCATCTCCTTCGCCATGGACGACTTCGGCACCGGCTACTCATCGCTGACCTATCTCAAGCGACTTCCAGTGGACGTGTTGAAAATCGACCAGTCCTTCGTCCGCGATGCCACCAGCGACCCCAACGACGCCGAGATCATTCGCGCCATCGTCGCCATGGCACGCAGCCTCAATTTGAACATGGTCGCCGAAGGCGTCGAGCAGACTGAACAACTGGAGTTCCTGCAACAGCAGGGCTGCCACATCTATCAGGGCTATCTGTTCAGCAAACCCGTAGCGCTGGAAGAGTTTCGTCAGATGCTGGCGGAAGAGAACCACGCCCACCTGTAGGCCCGCCGCCAGGCCAGGCCTTTTTCGACTGCGTGGGGCTGATCGCTCAAAGGATACAAAAACGAAAAAGGGCGACCGAAGTCGCCCTTTTCCAGAATCACCGGAACTTAGTTCTGGTTCATCTGCGCGCGGATCAAATCACCGATGGTGGTCGGACCAGTGCTTTCAGCTTCTTGCTTGCTACGCAGCTCTTTCATCGCGTCTTTTTCGTCTTCGACGTCTTTGGACTTGATGGAGAGGCTGATTACGCGGCTCTTACGGTCGATGCTGATGATCTTGGCTTCGACTTCGTCGCCTTCCTTCAGGACGTTGCGCGCGTCTTCAACGCGGTCACGGCTGATTTCGGAGGCTTTCAGGGTCGCTTCGATTTCGTTGCCCAGATCGATGATGGCGCCTTTGGCGTCAACTTCTTTCACGGTGCCGCGAACGATGGTGCCCTTCTCGTTGAGCGAGGCGTAGTTGGAGAACGGATCGTCTTCCAGTTGCTTGATGCCCAGGGAGATACGCTCGCGCTCCGGATCGACCGACAGGATGACGGTTTCCAGCTCGTCGCCCTTCTTGAAGCGACGTACGGCTTCTTCGCCGACTTCGTTCCAGGAGATGTCCGACAGGTGAACCAGACCGTCGATGCCGCCGTCCAGACCGATGAAGATCCCGAAATCGGTGATCGACTTGATGGTGCCGGAGATCTTGTCGCCCTTGTTGAACTGGCCAGAGAAGTCTTCCCATGGGTTGGACTTGCACTGTTTGATGCCCAGGGAGATCCGACGACGCTCTTCGTCGATGTCCAGAACCTGAACTTCCACTTCGTCGCCAACCTGAACGACTTTCGACGGATGGATGTTCTTGTTGGTCCAGTCCATTTCGGAAACGTGTACCAGGCCTTCCACACCCTCTTCCAGCTCGGCGAAGCAGCCGTAGTCGGTGAGGTTGGTGACGCGTGCGGTAACACGGGTGCCTTCCGGGTAACGGGCTTTGATGGCAACCCATGGGTCTTCGCCCAGTTGCTTCAGGCCCAGGGATACGCGGTTGCGCTCGCGGTCGTATTTCAGGACCTTGACGTCGATCTCGTCGCCAACGTTGACGATCTCGGACGGATGCTTGATGCGCTTCCAGGCCATGTCGGTGATGTGCAGCAGACCATCTACGCCGCCCAGGTCAACGAACGCACCGTAGTCGGTGAGGTTCTTGACGATACCTTTGACTTGCTGGCCTTCCTGCAGGGATTCCAGCAGGGCTTCGCGCTCGGCGCTGTTCTCGGCTTCCAGGACGCTGCGGCGGGAAACGACAACGTTGTTGCGCTTCTGGTCCAGCTTGATGACCTTGAACTCGAGTTCCTTGCCTTCGAGGTGGGTGGTGTCGCGAACCGGACGCACGTCGACCAGCGAACCCGGCAGGAACGCGCGGATGCCGTTGACGTCGACGGTGAAACCGCCCTTGACCTTGCCGTTGATGACGCCCTTGACCACTTCTTCTGCAGCGAAAGCAGCTTCCAGAACGATCCAGCACTCGGCGCGCTTGGCTTTCTCGCGGGACAGCTTGGTTTCACCGAAGCCATCTTCAACCGCGTCCAGCGCAACGTGGACTTCATCACCGACCTTGATGGTCAGCTCGCCTTGTTCGTTGAAGAACTGGTCGAGCGGGATGACGCCTTCGGATTTCAGGCCGGCGTGGACGGTAACCCAGTCACCATCGATGTCGACCACGATGCCAGTGATGATGGCACCCGGTTGCATGTCGAGGGATTTCAGGCTTTCTTCAAACAGTTCTGCAAAGCTTTCGCTCATGTTGATTCCTGTAGATCGGGCGGGGATTCGCCCTGCTCCGCATTCCAGACAATGCGGGTTCGTTCAATTAAAAGAAGGCCTACGGGCGATGACTGGTATCCCGTATGCCTCCTTGTCGACCGCCTTATTGCAGTCTTAGCCCGCGAGATCGCGACTGGCGACCTCGCTGAGAATCTTTTCCAACACCTGCTCGATAGAGAGTTCGGTCGAATCCAGTTGAATGGCATCGGCTGCCGGTTTCAGTGGAGCGACTGCGCGCTGCATGTCTCGTTCGTCACGAGCGCGAATCTCGTCTAGGAGACTCGGCAGGCTAACACCTTCGACCTTGCCTTTCAACTGCAGATAACGGCGACGCGCACGCTCCTCGGCACTGGCCGTAAGGAATATCTTCAGCGGCGCCGCCGGGAAGACCACGGTCCCCATGTCACGCCCATCGGCAATCAAGCCTGGCGCGTCAAGGAACGCACGCTGACGCTGCAGCAGCGCGTCGCGTACTGCCGACAGTGACGCGACCATGGACGCCCCCGCGCCGATCTGTTCGTTGCGGATGGCATCGGTCACCTCCTCACCTTCGAGGATGATCCGCTGGCCCTTGCCATCGGTGGCTGCGATGAACTGCACGTCGAGATGGGCGGCAAGAACCTTGAGCGCTTCTTCGTTGGTCAGGTCGACGCCATGATTGCCGGCGGCAAAGGCCAGCAAGCGGTAGAGCGCACCGGAATCCAGCAGGTTCCAGCCCAGGCGCTGAGCCAACAGGCCTGCAACAGTCCCCTTTCCGGAACCGCTCGGGCCGTCGATGGTGATGACGGGAGTCAAACTGGTCATGATTTCGCCTCTTGCACTACTTGCATGCCGGCCTGGGCCGCCAGGTCGATAAAATTGGGGAAGGATGTGGCAACGCTGGCGCAGTCATGCACGCGAATCGTCGCCGAGGCCCTGAGTGCTGCCACGCTGAAGGCCATGGCGATTCGGTGGTCGCCATGGCTCCAGACTTCGCCACCACCGATCTCGCCACCTTCGATGATGATGCCGTCATGGGTCGGCTCGGCCTGAATACCCAGGGCAGCCAGACCGTCGGCCATGACCTGGATGCGGTCAGACTCCTTGAGCCGTAACTCTTCGGCCCCATGCAGAACGGTGCGCCCCTTGGCACAGGCGGCGGCAATGAACAACACCGGGAACTCGTCGATGGCCAAAGGCACCAGTTCCAGTGGAATGTCGATGCCTTGCAATTGCGCTGCCCGTACACGGATGTCAGCCACCGGCTCGCCGCCGGCATGACGCGGGTTTTCCAGGGCGATATCGGCCCCCATCAAACTCAGGATATCGATAACGCCCGTGCGCGTAGGGTTGACGCCTACATGCTGGAGAAGCAGGTCGGAGCCTTCGGCGATGCTGGCAGCAACCAGAAAGAATGCCGCCGAGGATATATCTGCCGGCACTTCGATGTGCGTCGCATTCAATTTGCCACCACCGACCAGGGCCGTGCGCTTGTCGCCAAGGGCAACCGGGTAACCGAAGCCCTGCAGCATCCGCTCGGTATGGTCACGGGTCGAAGCAGGCTCGCTGACCGAGGTTTCCCCACTGGCATAAAGCCCGGCGAGCAGCAGGCTGGACTTGACCTGGGCACTGGCCATCGGCATGTCGTAGTGATTGCCGCGCAAGCGCTGTCCGCCTTTGATCGAGATGGGTGGCAAGCCCCCAGCACTGGTTTCGATACTGGCGCCCATGGCACGCAGTGGCCTGGCGACACGTTCCATTGGCCGCTTGGACAAGGAGGCATCGCCTATCAGCGTGGTATCGAAAGGCTGGGCGGCGAGCAGGCCACTGAGCAGGCGCATGGATGTCCCGGAATTGCCCAGGTAGAGCGGGCCTGGCGGTGCTTTCAGCCCATGCAGACCGACCCCATGGATGGTCAGGCGGCCATGGTGCGGCCCTTCGATGACCACGCCCATGTCACGGAACGCCTGCAATGTCGCCAAGGCATCCTCGCCCTCGAGGAAGCCTTCGACCTCGGTGGTGCCTTCAGCCAACGAGCCGAGCATGATCGAGCGATGGGAAATGGATTTGTCGCCCGGCACGCGGATACTACCGCTCAGCACACCACCGGGACGAGCCTCGAACACCCTATCCCGCGCCTGCACCGACTCGACGTAGGCACGCCGCGCCAGGATCTTGCCGAAATGCTCGCGCGCCATACGCGCACGGGTGAACACGCCCAGCAACTGACGGCCATCGCTACCATCGATGGCGTCGCGTAGCGCATCGAGATCATCACGAAACGCATCGAGCGTACGCAACACCGCCTCACGATTGGCGAGGAAGATGTCATGCCACATCACTGGATCGCTACCGGCGATGCGCGTGAAGTCGCGGAAACCACCGGCCGCATAGCGGAAGATTTCCAGGTTCTCGCTGCGCTTGGCCAATGAGTCGACCAGGCCGAACGCCAGCAGGTGCGGCAGATGGCTGGTAGCCGCGAGCACCTGATCGTGATGCTCGACCTGCATATGCTCGACATCGGCCCCCAGGGCGCGCCAGAGGCGGTCGACCAACTCCAGCGCCTGGGAGTCGGTGTCTGGCGATGGCGTCAGGATCACCTTGTGGCGGCGGAACAGCTTGGCATTGGAAGCCTCGACACCACTCTGCTCCGAGCCGGCAATCGGATGCCCCGGGACGAAACGCACGGCGCCCAGGCCGAAAGCAGCGCGCGCGGCACGTACCACATTGCCCTTGGCGCTGCCGACATCGGTCAGCACCGCATCGCCCAGGGAAAAGCTCGCCAATTGTGCCAGCACTTTTTCCATGGCCAGAATCGGCACCGCGAGCTGGATCACCGTCGCCCCCTCGCAGGCGGCACGCAGGTCCGTCTCGCAGCGGTCGACCACGCCAAGGACCACGGCCTGACGGCGCGACTCGGCATCCAGGTCGACGCCGACGACTTCGCGAAACAGGCCTTTCTCGCGAATACCCTTGGCGAACGAACCGCCGATCAGGCCCAGGCCGACCACTACCAGCCGCTCCAGCGGCTGGCTATTGACCACCTCAGTCACCCGCCAGCACCTTGCCGAGCACGGCCAAGAAGCGCGCGTTCTCCTGTTCGGTGCCAATCGACACGCGCAGGAAAGTCGGCATGCCGTAGCCCCCGACCGGACGCACGATCACCCCCTCACGCAGTAGCGCCTGGTTGATCGGCGCGGCATCGCGAGCGAAGTCGACGGCAATGAAGTTGCAGCGCGACGGTATCCATTTCAGGCCCAGAGCGGCGAAACCCTCTTCGAGCTGACGCATGCCAGCCAGGTTCGCGCGGCGGCTTTCGGCCAGGTACTCGGCGTCATCCAGCGCGGCGCAGGCCGCCGCCAGGGCAAAGCTGTTGACGTTGAACGGCTGGCGCACGCGGTTGAGCACATCGGCGACCTGCGGCGACGACAGCGCATAACCAACGCGCAGCGAGGCCAGCCCATAGGCTTTGGAAAAGGTGCGCGAAACCAGCAGGTTCGGATAGCGCGCCAGATAGCTCAGGCCATCGGGCAGATCATCGCCTTCCGCATATTCGATATAGGCTTCGTCCAGCACCACCAGCACGCGCTCCGGCACTGCCGCCAGGAAACGCTCCAGTGCCTCGGCATCGAACCAGGTGCCCGTGGGGTTGTTCGGGTTGGCGATGAACACCACGCGCGTATCGGCATCGATGGCCGCCAGCATGGCATCGAGGTCGTGGCCATAGTCCTTGGCCGGCACCACCTTGCCCTTGGCACCGACCGCCTGGGTGGCGATAGGGTAGACGGCGAAGGCGTGCTCGCTGAATACGGCATTGACGCCCGGCGCCAGCCAGGCCCGCGCCACCAGGTCGAGAATGTCGTTGGAGCCATTACCCAGGGTAACCTGGGCGATCTCGACGCCGCAGCGCTCGGCCAGCTTCTGCTTGAGGTTGAAGCCATTGCCATCGGGATAACGGGTCAGCTCGGCCAGTTCGTCGCGGATGGCTTGCAAAGCCTTGGGGCTGGGGCCGAGCGGGTTTTCATTACTGGCCAGCTTGACGATGCCGGCCGGATCGAGACCGAGCTCACGCGCCAGTTCGTCGACCGGCTTGCCAGGCACATAGGGGGAAAGCTTCTGAACGCCCGGCACCGCCTGGGCGAGGAAATCGCAAGACATAGTTACAAGCCTCAAGCTACAAGCCGCAAGTCGGAAACCAGACGCCGCTCAACTTGCAGCTTGTGGCTTACAGCTTGCCGCTAGCGTTTAAAGTACCGCCTTCGGATACGACCCCAGCACCTTCACCGCCACGGAATCGTGCTGGATCTTCTCCAGCACGTCCCTGATCAGCGGGTCGCGGTGATGGCCGACGAAGTCGATGAAGAACACGTAGGTCCACTTGCCACTGCGCGACGGCCGGGTCTCGATCCGAGTCAGGTCGATGCCATTGGTATGGAACGGAAGCAGCAGTTCGTGCAAGGCACCCGGCTTGTTGCGCGTGGAGACGATGATCGATGTCTTGTCGTCGCCGGTCGGCGGCACTTCCTGGTTACCGATGATGAGGAAACGCGTGGAGTTGTCCGGGCGGTCCTCGATCTTGTCGAACAGCTTTTCCAGCCCGTACAAGCTGGCAGCCATGTCCCCGGCGATAGCCGCGGAATTCCATTCACTCTTGACGCGCCGGGCCGCCTCGGCATTACTCGAAACCGGCACGCGCTCGACGTTCGGGTAGTGCGCGTCCAACCACTTGCGGCATTGGGCCAGCGATTGGGCATGGGAATAGATGCGGGTAATCCTGTCGGTCTTGGTGGTATCGCCCACCAGCAGATGGTGGTGGATACGCAGCTCCACTTCGCCACAGATCACCAGGTCGTGCTCGAGGAAACTGTCCAGGGTGTGGTTGACCGCACCCTCGGTGGAGTTTTCCACCGGCACCACGCCGAAATTCACCGCGCCGGCCACGACCTCGCGGAACACCTCATCGATAGCCGCCATCGGCGCGCTGATCACCGCGTTACCGAAGTGCTTGATCGCCGCCGCCTGGGAAAAGGTGCCTTCCGGGCCCAGGTAGGCGACCTTGAGCGGCTGCTCCAAGGCTAGGCAGGACGACATGATTTCGCGGAACAAGCGGGCAACTTCCTCGTTACCGAGCGGCCCCTTGTTCAGCTCCATAATGTGCTTGAGCACCCAGGCTTCGCGCTCGGGACGGTAGAAGATCGGCGTCTCGCCAGCCGGCAGGGACTGCATCTTCACCCGCGCCACATCCTGGGCACAGCGTGCGCGCTCGCTGATCAGCTCGAGAATCTTCTCGTCGAGGCTGTCGATGCGGACCCGCAGCGCCCTGAGCTGATCGGCTTCACTCATCAGGCGTGTTCCTTCTCGAATTCAGCCATGTAGGCGATCAATGCCTCGACGGCATCCAGGCCGGTGGCGTTGTAGATCGACGCCCGCATGCCGCCAACCGAACGATGCCCTTTGAGGTTGAGCAAGCCGCGCGCATCGGCACCGGCCAGGAAGGCCTTGTCCAGCTTCTCGTCGGCAAGACGGAACGGGATGTTCATCCAGGAACGATTGGCCAGCTGGATCGGGTTGGTGTAGAAGTCGCTGGCGTCGATGGCCTTGTACAGCAGGTCCTTCTTCGCGCGGTTGCGCTTTTCCATCGCCTCGACGCCGCCCTGCTCCTTCAACCACTCGAAGACCAGGCCGGACAGGTACCAGGAATAGGTCGCCGGGGTGTTGTACATCGAACCGTTATCGGCCGAGGTCTTGTAGTTGAGCATGGTCGGGCAAACGCTGCGGGCACGGCCGAGCAGGTCTTCGCGGATCGCCACGACCACCAGCCCGCTCGGGCCGATGTTCTTCTGCGCGCCGGCATAGATCAGGCCGTACTGCGACACGTCGACCGGACGCGACAGGATGTCCGAGGACATGTCCACCACCAGCGGCACATCCCCCGTCTGCGGCACCCAGTCGAACTGCAGGCCGCCGATGGTTTCGTTGCTGGCGTAGTGGACGTAGGCGGCATTGGCCGACAGTTTCCACTCGTTCTGCCCCGGAATCGCGAAGTAATCGTAGGGTTTGGCGCTGGCGGCGACGTTGACCGCACCATAGCGACGTGCCTCATCGATGGCCTTGCGCGACCAGATACCGGTGTCGATGTAGTCGGCAACACCGTCTTCGGGCAGCAGGTTCAGCGCGACCTCGGCGAACTGCTGGCTGGCCCCGCCCTGCAGGAACAGCACCTTGTAATCGGATGGCACGCTCAGCAAATCGCGGAAGTCGCGTTCGGCTTTTTCAGCAATAGCGACATACTCGTCACTACGATGGCTCATTTCCATGACGGAAACGCCAAGGCCGTTCCAGTCGAGCATTTCCGCCTGGGCACGCTCCAGTACGGCGGTGGGCAGCGCGGCTGGGCCGGCGCAGAAGTTATGGGCTCGCTTGCTCATTTACTCACTCTTCGTCATCAGCCGGGCCGGCATCGGCTGCCGCACCGTCCAGGTTTTCAGCATTAGGCTCGTCATTGCTCTCGGCCACGCCCTCTTCCAACGATCCCTCGACAGCGTCCAACTCCTCGTCCACGGACGGCTCCTGGACGCGCTCCAGGCCAACCAGGGTTTCATCCTTGGCCAGCTTGATCAGGGTCACGCCCTGGGTATTACGTCCGGAGCTGGAAACTTCGTCGACACGGGTACGCACCAGGGTGCCCTGGTCGGAGATCAACATGATCTCTTCGCCATCCTGGACCTGGATCGCACCGATCAGCGGACCATTACGCTCCTTGGTGACCATGGCGATCACCCCCTGGCCACCACGCCCACGGCGTGGGAACTTGCTCAGCGCGGTGCGCTTGCCGAAGCCACGCTCGGAGGCGGTGAGAATCTGCGCGCCCGACTCGGGGATCAGCATGGAAATCAGTTGCTGCTCCTTACTCAGGCGCATGCCACGGATACCACGGGCGCCACGGCCCATCACGCGCACCACGCTTTCGGCGAAGCGGATGACCTTGCCGGCGCTGGAGAACAGCATGACCTCCTTGGCGCCGTCGGTGATCGCGGCGGCGATCAGGGTGTCGCCTTCCTTGAGTTTCAGAGCGATCAGGCCGTTGGAACGGGGACGGCTGAACTGCACCAGCGGAGTCTTCTTCACGGTGCCAAGCGCGGTGGCCATGAAAATGTAGGCGCCAGTCGGCTCGGCCACCAGTTCGGCGGTCTCGCCTTCGACTTCCTCGACCTCGGCAGCCTCGACAACCTCTTCGGCCTCGAGCACTTCGCCTTCGATCACGCCATCCTCGGCGTCATCCAGGTCTTCGTCGGCACCGCCATTCTGCTGTTGCAGGGCTTCCAGGTCGATCTGCAGCATCGCGGTGATGCGCTCGCCTTCGTCCAACGGCAGCAGGTTGATCAGCGGACGACCGCGAGCGGTACGCGAGGCTTCCGGAATCTCGAAGGTGCGCAACCAGTAGACCTTGCCCTTGCTGGAGAACAGCAGCAGCGTGGCGTGGCTGTTGGCGACCAGCAGGTGTTCGATGTAGTCCTCGTCCTTCACGCCCGTCGCCGACTTGCCACGGCCACCACGGCGCTGGGCCTGGTACGCGGCCAGCGGTTGCGACTTGGCGTAGCCGCCGTGGGAGATGGTCACCACGCGGTCTTCTTCGGTGATCAGGTCGGCGATGGTCAGGTCGACCTGGGACGCGACGATCTCGGTACGGCGGGCGTCGCCGAACTCGGCCTTGACCTTCTCCAGCTCCTCGCGGATGACTTCCATCAGGCGCTCGGGGCTGTTGAGGATGCGCAGCAACTCGCCGATCTGGACCAGGATTTCCTGGTACTCGGACAACAGCTTCTCGTGTTCCAGGCCGGTCAGGCGGTGCAGGCGCAGCTCAAGGATGGCCTGGGCCTGCTCGGGCGACAGGAAATACTTGCCGTCGCGCAGGCCATATTGCGGGTCGAGGTTTTCCGGGCGGCAGGAGTCGGCGCCGGCACGTTCGACCATCGCCTCCACCGCGGAGGACTCCCAGGCTTGCGCGATCAGGCGCTCCTTGGCCTCGGCCGGGGTCGGCGAGGTCTTGATCAGCTCGATCACCGGGTCGATGTTCGACAGCGCGACCGCCTGGCCTTCGAGGATGTGGCCGCGCTCGCGGGCCTTGCGCAGCTCGTAGACGGTCCGCCGGGTCACCACTTCGCGGCGGTGACGAACGAACACTTCGAGCATGTCCTTGAGGTTCAGCAGACGCGGCTGGCCATCGACCAGGGCCACGACGTTGATACCGAATACGCTCTGCAACTGGGTCTGGGCATAGAGGTTGTTGAGCACGACCTCTGGCACTTCTCCGCGACGCAACTCGATGACCACGCGCATGCCGTCCTTGTCGGACTCGTCGCGCAGTTCGGTGATGCCTTCGAGCTTCTTCTCCTTGACCAGCTCGGCGATCTTCTCGATCAGCCGCGCCTTGTTCAACTGGTACGGCAGCTCGGTGATGACGATCTGCTGGCGACCGCCAACCTTGTCGATATCCTCGACATCGGCTCGAGCGCGGATATAGATGCGTCCACGGCCGGTGCGGTAAGCCTCGATGATGCCCGCGCGACCGTTGATGATGCCCGCGGTCGGGAAGTCCGGACCGGGGATGTAGCGCATCAGGTCGTCGACCGTCAGTTCCGGGTTCTCGATCAGCGCCAGGCAGCCGTCGATGACCTCGCCCAGGTTGTGCGGCGGGATGTTGGTCGCCATGCCCACGGCGATACCGCTGGAGCCGTTGACCAGCAGGTTGGGGATCTTGGTCGGCATGACCGCCGGGATCTGCTCGGTGCCGTCGTAGTTGGGCACCCAGTCGACGGTTTCCTTCTCCAGGTCGGCCAGCAACTCGTGGGCCAGCTTGGCCATGCGCACTTCGGTGTATCGCATGGCCGCGGCGTTGTCGCCGTCCACCGAACCGAAGTTGCCCTGGCCGTCGACCAGCATGTAGCGCAGCGAGAACGGCTGGGCCATGCGCACGATGGTGTCATAGACAGCCGTATCGCCGTGCGGGTGGTATTTACCGATGACGTCACCGACCACACGGGCGGATTTCTTGTAGGGCTTGTTCCAGTCGTTGCCCAGCTCGCTCATCGCATAGAGCACGCGACGGTGCACCGGCTTTAGGCCATCACGCGCATCGGGCAGCGCGCGACCGACGATTACGCTCATGGCGTAGTCGAGGTAGGACTGCTTCAGCTCGTCTTCGATATTGACCGGGAGGATTTCTTTGGCCAGTTCACCCATGAGAAGCCTGGTTCCTTTTTCTGGTGAAACCCCGCGCCTGCATCCTGCGGCCGCGGAGTCTGCTGGTCGCCCCTGCTCGGCGGCGACGCATGCAAATCAACGAGTTATGTTGGTAATTCGTGACAGACGGCAGCTCTTCCGGAGCCACCTGGAAAACTGCCGGAGATTACCACAACCGGGCGCGTGGACCTAGGGGCTGTAATTTAGTAGCGGCAAGCCGCAAGCTCCAGGCCACAGGTTGAAGGCAGGACGATCCCAGCCCCGGGCCATGCTTTCACTTGTGGCTTGGGGCTTGCTCAGTGCAGGCGCTTGCGACTCATGAGCTGCTCCAGCTTCGCCGCATCGGGTCGCTCGACTACGCCCTTTTCGGTGACGATCACGTCGATCAGGTCCGCCGGGGTCACGTCAAACGCCGGATTGAACACCGGCACGCCCGCCGCGACACGATGCCCCACGACCTCCAGCAACTCATCGGCGGCACACTCCTCGATGAGCATGTCTTCGCCAGTCTCCAGGCTCATGTCGATGACCGAACTCGGCGCCACGACCATGAACCGCACGCCATGGTGCATGGCGCACACCGAGAGCTGATAGGTGCCAGTCCTGCTGGCCACGTCGCCATTGGCGGCAATGCGCTCGGCACCGACGATGACCCAGGTGACCCCGCGACTCTTCATCAGATGGGCAGCCGCCGAATCACTGTTAAGAATCACCGGCACATCATCGACCATCAATTCCCAGGCGGTCAGCCGTGAGCCCTGGAGCCATGGCCGGGTTTCATCGACGTAGACACACTCGACCAGCCCCTCCAGGTGCGCAGCCCGGATCACTCCCAGCGCCGCGCCGAAGCCACCGCCGGCAAGCGCCCCGGAATTGCCATGGGTCAACAGGTTCTGGGAGTTGCCCTGATGCCTGCGGATCTGCTCCATGCCGAACTGCGCCATGGCCAGGCTGGCCTCGCGGTCACTGGCATGGATCGACAGCGCCTCGGCTTCGAGCAGGGCAACCGCGTCGTCGTCCACGGCACAGCGCTGCAGGCGATCACGCATGCGTTCGATCACCCAGGCGGCCGAACACACCGCCGACAGGCGCCGGAGGTCTTCATCCAGGGCGGGCAACCACTCGCCACGGCCCTCGACCTGCGCATCACGAGCCGCCAACACCAGGGCATAAGCGGCGGCGATGCCAATCGCCGCCTCACCGCAGACCACCCGCTCGACAATGGCCCTGACCACGTCAGCAGCCGTCACATACTCCTGCCAGACCTCCCGCAGGGGCAACAAACGCTGGTCGAGCAGGTACAACGTGCCATTTCGCCATTCAATGGCCTTGACCTTCTCCGCCGCCAGCAACCGCTCGCGCATGGCACACCCCACTTGCAGAAACGAAAAGGCGCGGATTATAGCGAGCCGCGCGCACAGACGCTCGGTTATACTGCCGCCACCCTCGAAGCCACAGGATCACGCCTCCATGCCCACCGCCGCCGCCCCTCTCGACCTGTTGCTCCTGCCAAGCTGGCTGGTGCCCGTCGAGCCGGCCGGCGTGGTGCTGCGCGAGCATGGCCTGGGCATCCGTGACGGCCATATCGTCCTGATCGCTCCGCGCGCCGAAGCCCTGCGGCATCCGGCCAAGGAGGTGCGCGAACTCCCCGGGCACCTGCTCACGCCCGGCCTGGTCAATGCCCATGGTCACGCGGCGATGACCCTGTTCCGTGGCTTGGCCGACGACCTGCCGCTGATGGACTGGCTGAAGAACCACATCTGGCCGGCCGAAGCCCGCTGGGTCGACGAAACCTTCGTCCACGACGGCACCGAGCTGGCCATCGCCGAGATGATAAAGGGAGGGATCAGTTGCTTCTCGGACATGTACTTCTTCCCGGAAGTCGCCTGCGAGCTCGTGCATAAAAGCGGCATACGCGCACAACTGACCATCCCGGTACTGGATTTCCCGACACCAGGCGCCCGCGACGCCGACGAGGCCCTGCGCAAGGGCCTCAGGCTGTTCGATGAACTGAGGCTGCACCCGCGGATCAAGATCGCTTTCGGCCCGCACGCGCCCTACTCGGTCAGCGACGACAAGCTGGAAAACGTGCGCATGCTGGCCGAGGAGCTGGACGCCGGCATCCATATGCACGTCCACGAGACAGCCTTCGAAATCCAGCAGAGTCTCGAACGGCATGGCATGCGCCCCCTTGAGCGCCTGTCGCGCCTGGGCCTGCTCGGCCCGCGCTTCCAGGCCGTGCACATGACCCAGGTCAGCGACGAAGACATCGCCCTGCTGGTAGAAAGCAACAGCAACGTGATCCACTGCCCCGAATCCAACCTCAAGCTGGCCAGCGGCTTCTGTCCGGTGGAAAAACTCTGGCAGGCCGGGGTCAACGTCGCCATCGGCACCGACGGCGCGGCAAGCAACAACGACCTCGACCTGCTCGGCGAAACCCGTACCGCCGCCCTGCTGGCCAAGGCCGTCGCCGGCAGCGCCATCGCCCTGGATGCCCACAGCGCCCTGCGCATGGCCACGCTGAACGGCGCCCGCGCCCTGGGCATGGATGAACACACCGGCTCGCTGGAGATCGGCAAGCTGGCCGACATCGTCGCCTTCGATCTCTCCGGCCTGGCCCAGCAACCGATCTACGATCCGGTTTCGCAACTGATCTATACCGGCGATCGCCACTGCGCCAGGCACCTCTGGGTTGGCGGCAAGCAACTGCTGGAGCAGGGCCGCCTGACGCGCCTGGACGAAGCCGCCATCATCGCCAAGGCGCGTGACTGGGGCTCCCGCATCGCCGCCAAGCATTCGATTTGAAGGAAACCTCAATGAGCAACGTCGACAACGCCGAAATCGCCAAATTCGAAGCCCTGGCCCATCGCTGGTGGGACCGCGAAAGCGAATTCAAACCCCTGCACGACATCAACCCGTTGCGGGTCAACTGGATCGACGAACGCGTCGGCCTGGCCGGCAAGCGCGTCCTCGATGTCGGCTGTGGCGGCGGCATCCTCAGCGAAGCCATGGCCCAGCGTGGCGCCACTGTCACGGGCATCGACATGGGCGAAGCGCCGCTGGCCGTGGCGCAACTGCACCAACTGGAGTCGGGGGTCGAGGTGGAATACCGGCAGATCACCGCCGAAGCCCTCGCCGAGGAGATGCCCGGCCAGTTCGACGTGGTCACCTGCCTGGAAATGCTCGAACACGTGCCCGATCCAGCGTCGGTGATCCGCGCCTGCCAGCGCATGGTCAAGCCCGGCGGCCAGGTGTTCTTCTCGACCATCAACCGCAACCCCAAGGCCTACCTGTTCGCCATCATCGGCGCCGAATACGTCATGCGCCTGCTGCCACGCGGCACCCACGACTTCAAGAAATTCATCCGCCCCTCGGAACTGGGTGCCTGGAGCCGCGCCGCCGGCCTGCAGGTCAAGGACATCATCGGCCTGACCTACAACCCGCTGACCAAGCACTACAAGCTGGCCGCGGATGTCGACGTCAACTACATGATCCAGACCCTGAACGAGGAGTGATGCATGCGCCTGCGAGCCGTACTCTTCGACATGGATGGCACCTTGCTCGACACCGCGCCGGACTTCGTCGCCATCTGCCAGGCGATGCGGGAAGCCCACGGCATGCCGCCAGCCAATGAACAGGCGATCCGCGACGTGGTTTCCGGGGGAGCCAGGGCCATGGTCTCGGTGACATTCGGCATACCAGCCGAAGCCGAAGGCTTCGAGGCCTTGCGCACGGAATTCCTCGACCGCTATCAGGATCACTGCGCGGTACACAGCCGCCTGTTCGACGGCATGGAACAAGTGCTCAGCGATATTGAACGCGGCCGGCTGAGCTGGGGCGTAGCGACCAACAAGCCGGTGCGCTACGCCGAACCGATCATGCGCCAGCTTGGCCTTGCCGAACGCTCGGCGGTACTGGTCTGCCCGGACCACGTGACACGCAGCAAACCCGATCCGGAAATGCTGCTGCTGGCTTGCAAGAAGCTCGGCCTGGCACCTCAGGAAGTGCTGTTCGTCGGTGATGACCTGCGCGATATCGAGGCCGGCCATGCCGCTGGTTGCCGGACCGTGGCGGTCACCTACGGCTACATCCACCCCGAGGACAACCCACGCAACTGGGGCGCCGACGCAGTGATCGATCACCCGCTGGAACTGCGCGCCCTGCTGGATCAGGCACTCTGCAACTGCTGACCGGTCAACCCAGAACGAATCCCAGAGCGGTAGCGACCCACTTCGTCGCAAGCCGCCGCGCGCCCTGCCTTGACTCGAAACATGCCACTGCCGGCATGTCGTGCTCCGAAGGAGACATCCATGTTCGACTACACCGCCCGCCCCGATCTGCTGCAAGGCCGCGTCATCCTAGTAACCGGTGCCGGCCGTGGCATCGGTGCGGCCGCCGCGAAGACCTTCGCCGCCCATGGCGCGACAGTCCTGCTGCTGGGCAAGACCGAAGCCAATCTGACCGAGGTCTACGACGCCATCGAGGCTGCCGGGCATCCTCAGCCAGCCGTTATCCCGTTCAACCTGGAAACCGCCCTGCCCCACCAATACGACGAACTGGCAGCCATGCTGGAAAAAGAGTTCGGCCGGATCGACGGCGTGCTGCACAACGCCTCTATCGTCGGCCCGCGCACGCCACTGGAACAGCTGTCCGGCGACAACTTCATGCGCGTCATGCAGATCAACGTCAATGCCATGTTCATGCTGACCAGCACCCTGCTGCCCTTGCTGAAGCTTTCCGAAGATGCCTCGGTGGTCTTCACCAGCAGCAGCGTCGGACGCAAGGGGCGGGCTTACTGGGGCGCCTATGCCGTTTCCAAATTCGCCACCGAAGGCCTGATGCAAGTGCTGGCCGATGAAGTGGACGGCATCAGCAACGTACGCGCCAACAGTGTCAACCCGGGCGCGACCCGGACCAGCATGCGCGCCCAGGCCTATCCTGGCGAGAACCCCACGGACAATCCCGAGCCAGGCGCCATCATGCCGGTCTATCTCTATCTGATGGGCCCGGACAGCAAAGGCACCAACGGCCAGGCCTTCAACGCCCAATGACCCGACACTGGCGACTGCCGGTTTTCCGGCAGTCGCCAGACAACCAGCATCAATTGGCCAGCATGCCCGTCAGCCAACCGGCAAATATTTGCCGCAACACGTCTAAAATAAAAATAAATTATTGATAAATAAAGAATTTATATAATTGGCACGGACTTGGCTTAGCAACCTCTATCAAAGCGCACAAGCGCCAGAGGTTGAGCACTATGGTTCCAAAGAATCACTCCAACACCATCGATTTCGACGCAGCAAAACTGCAGCGCCTGGGCTATGCGAGCCGCAAGCAACAGGCCATCAAGCCTGTCAGCCTGGCGCAGTTGCACCAGAGGCTGAGCCTGCAGTTGCAGACCTCGCTCGAGGTCGAACGGATCTTAGAACTGTTCTTCGTACAGGTTCAGCAACTGATTCCGCTCGACGCGCTGGGCTACCAGCTTGCCTCCTGCGACCTGCGCCTGGAAATTGGCGAGCGAGCCACCCACTCCGCCGGTTATCGGCTGAACCATGAAGGTGACTATCTCGGCGAACTGGTGTTTCGCCGCGGCCACCGCTTCAGCGAAGACGAATTGAGTCAACTGGAGTCGCTGCTGGCCTGCCTGCTTTTCCCTCTGCGCAACGCCCTGCTCTATCGCACCGCCCTGCAGATCGCCCTGCGCGATCCATTGACCGGTTCGGGTAACCGCATCGCCATGAGCCAGACCCTGCAACGTGAGATCGAACTCTCCCGACGCAGCCTGCAACCACTGTCCGTACTGATGCTCGACATCGACCATTTCAAGCGGATCAACGATGAGCACGGCCACCTGATCGGCGACGAAGTCCTGAAAAACGTCGCCAACGCCCTCAAGGGCAGCCTGCGTAACGTCGACATGGTGTTTCGCTATGGTGGCGAGGAGTTCCTGGTCCTGCTCTCCAATACCTCCTGCGAAGCGGGCGTCATGATTGGCGAACGCCTGCGGGTGGCCATCGAGGAATTGCAGCACGCGGTAGAGAATCAGCCCATCAAGCTGTCGATCAGCCTTGGCTGCGCCACCCTGCAAGCCGGAGAAGGGGCGGAAAGCCTGCTCCGCCGCGCCGATACCGCGCTCTACGCAGCCAAGCGCGACGGACGCAACCGGATTTCAATGGCCAGTTGAAACAGCCTCAAGCCTGAGCTTGAGGCCTACGTCCCTGCCTCTTGAAGCAGCCCTCAGCGCTTACGGCCAGGCCCTGGACGCTGTCCATCGCCACTCGGGCGCGGCGTACGTTTTCTCACCTCGGAAGGGCGCTCGGCGAGGGTGCCACGCTGATTGCCGCGACCTTCCCCCGCCGGTTTGCGCGGCGCACGAGCCCGGCGCTCGGGCTCGACTTGCGGCGCATCGTCATGAGCCGGGCGCAGAACCCGCTTTGAACGCTCCGAGCGTTCCGTGCGGGTCATCGGCTTGGCCGATTTGCGCTGCAGACGGTCGAGCTTCTCGCGCATCTTTTCCTTCATTGCCGGCAATTGCACGGGCTTGAGGCCGACTTCCTCACTGAGGATATCGACCTCACGCTGGCCCATCTCGCGCCAGCGTCCCATGGGCAGGTCCGAGGTCATGAATACCGGACCGAAACGTACGCGTTTCAGACGGCTGACCACCAGCCCCTGGGATTCCCAAAGGCGACGCACCTCACGGTTGCGCCCTTCCATCACCACGCAGTGATACCAATGGTTGAAGCCTTCGCCCCCCGGCGCTTCCTTGATATCGGTGAACTTGGCCGGGCCGTCTTCGAGCATGACGCCCGCCTTGAGCTGCTCGATCATCTCCTCGGTCACTTCGCCACGCACGCGCACCGCGTACTCGCGATCCATCTCGTAGGACGGATGCATCAGGCGGTTGGCCAACTCACCGTCGGTGGTGAACAGCAACAGGCCGGTGGTGTTGATGTCGAGGCGGCCGATATTGATCCAGCGACCTTCCTTCGGGCGCGGCAGGCGATCGAAAATCGTCGGACGGCCCTCCGGGTCATCACGGGTGCAAATCTCGCCTTCCGGCTTGTTGTAGATCAATACGCGGCGAACGGTCTCGGCCAATTCTTCACGCTTGAGCAGGCGGCCGTCGACGCTGATGGCATCGTGCAGGTCGACCCGGGCACCGAGGGTCGCCACCACGCCATTGACCTTGACCCGGCCCTGGGCGATCCAGGTCTCGATGTCACGACGCGAGCCCTGCCCCATGCGGGCCAGGACTTTCTGCAGTTTTTCGCCGCTGGGGCGGGGTTGTTCTTCGATTTCACTCATCTGGGCACCTCCCGGTGTATCACTGTGACAGGCGGCCGTGGCCGGCAAAAGGTCGCGCATCATACGCGGTTCGCCTTGAGGGCGCACGAAGACTATAGACGAGCGCCGAGTCGAGGAAAGCGCTCAACGCGGGACGACTGGGCTCAATGCTCCCGCTCGATGTCGTCGTCGGCCTCCACCGAGGATCGCTCAGGCACGGCCGGCTCGGCCTGCAACAGGTCGTCGAAGTCGGTCTTCAGTCCCTGCTCCATGGTGTCGAGTTCGGCCAGCAGGCTGCGGAAGCTGGTTTCCTCGCGAGGCTCCTGCTCCTCGTCGCCCTCTAGGGCCAGGTCGGCGCGCGCTTGCAGTTGCGCCGGCACGGGAACCTCATCGTCGAGGATCGCCACGGGCTCCGGCTCCATCTCACGCAATGCCGCCAGGGTTGGCAACTCGTCGAGGTTCTTCAGATTGAAGTGATCGAGAAATTGCCGGGTGGTGGCGAACATCGCGGGCCGGCCGGGCACATCACGGTAGCCGACGACACGAATCCACTCGCGCTCCATCAGGGTCTTGACGATCTGGCTGTTGACCGCCACGCCACGGATATCCTCGATCTCGCCACGGGTGATCGGCTGGCGGTAGGCGACCAGCGCCAGGGTCTCCAGCAAGGCCCGCGAATAACGCTGCGGGCGCTCCTCCCACAGGCGCCCGACCCAGGTGGCATAGGTCTCGCGTACCTGCAGGCGATAACCGGATGCCACTTCCTTCAATTCGAAGGCACGCCCCTCGCAGGTACGCGCCAGGATGCTCAGGGCATCGCGAAAGGTCGAGATTTCCGGACGCTCGTTTTCCTCGAACAGCTCGGCCAACCGTTCCAGGGACATCGGCTTGCCCGAGGCGAGCAGCAATGCTTCGAGCAGGACGGCTAGCTGGTGAGGGTCGGACAGGGTCATCGTCTGGAAAACCTGAAAGCGGGCGGGAAAACGCGGCTCCGGACAAAAATGTCAACGAAGGCGGCGCCAGCTTAGCAAAGCCATGCGCCATTGGCTTCAGGCGTGGTTGATCTCGCTTTCCTCGATGATTTCCGCGACCAGCACCTGATCCGGCCCATCGAGAAAATACTCGTGCGGCAACGGCTCGCGCAGGCGCATGTACGAGGCTTCTCCGACCTGCATGGTGTGGCCGGCGACCATCCGCGCGCCACTTTCGCGCAGGTAACTCAGCACATTGTCGAACAGCTCTGAATAACGCTCGCCCTCATGATGCCCTTGCGCCAGCGCGGCGAAATCCGGCAGGCCGAAGACAGCGGCACCATAGGTACGCATCCAGGTCCCGTCGAGGCCCTCGACGTCATATTTGACGAAGCCACAGTACAGGGCGGTCAACGGCATGCCACGCAGGACTTCCAGGCTTTGGCTGCCAAGGCTTTCATCACTGAAGACACCGGCAGGCAGCGAAGTGCGTGCGGTTTCGTTGAGTACCGCGATGGCGCCCAACTGCGCCAAGGCCCCGACACGGCGGCAAGAGCGACGTACTGCTCCAGCGGATCGTCTTCGTAGCCGGCGTAATACAGCAGGATATGGCTGGCGTGGGCACGCACCTGTTCCTTCAGCGCCTGCGAATAGTGCGCCGGCGCCACGCAAGCCTCGATCGACTCCTGCGGAGACGACAGGTCGAAGCCGACCATCTGCACCACATGCCGGCCCCAGCCAGCCAGGGCGAAGAACTGTTCGACCTCGGTTGAAATATCACAGCTCGCCCCAGCCATTTCCGGGTGATAGCCACGCAGCCGCGCCGTCAGGACGGACTGATCCCTGGGCAACCCAGCGGGGAAAACCACCTGCAGGCTGACATTACCCTTGAGCTGCGGGTTGGCGACCAACCCCGATGACTGCGCCTTGCCCGCATCCTTGCGGCCGAAGAAACGCGAAAAAATACTCATATCGAAACCTCCCCTGGCAAACGACTTCCTGATTACAACGACTCGAACGCGTCGATCTCGTCGACGTCCCGTTCGGCACGAACCCGCACGTGGATCGCGGCGAACGGTGCATTCTGAACGAGTTCGACCAGCGATTCCTTGATCAACTCGAGAATTGCCATGAAGGTCACGACTACGCCAAGGCGCCCCTCTTCCTCACTGAAAAGCTTTACGAACGGCACGAAAGCACCGCCCTTGAGACGCTCCAGCACCTCACTCATGCGCTCGCGGGTCGATAGGACCTCGCGAGTCACCTGATGGCTTTCGAACATGTCGGCACGGCGCAGGACCTCGGCCATGGACAGCAGCAGGTCTTCCAGGGGGACATCCGGCAACAGCTTGCGGGCCCGCGCCTCGGGTGCCTCCAGCCTGGGCACGGTAAGGTCACGACCGACCCTGGGCAGACCATCGAGGTCCTCGGCGGCCGCCTTGAAGCGCTCGTACTCCTGCAGGCGTCGGATCAGTTCGGCACGCGGATCGTCTTCTTCCGCCTCGGCTTCGGCGGAGCGCGGCAGCAGCATGCGCGACTTGATCTCCGCCAGCATCGCCGCCATCACCAGGTATTCGGCGGCCAGCTCCAGGCGCACCGACTTCATCAGCTCGACGTAGCCCATGTACTGCTTGGTGATCTCGGCCACCGGGATATCGAGAATGTCGATGTTCTGCTTGCGGATCAGATACAGCAGCAGGTCCAGCGGCCCTTCGAAGGCCTCAAGAAACACCTCCAATGCATCGGGCGGGATGTAGAGATCGACCGGCAGTTCAGTGAGTGCCTCGCCATAGACCAGGGCCAGTGGCAGTTGCTGCTGAACGTCGTGCTGCTGAGCCGGGGCTCGATCCTCGACGGCCTCGCTCACTCGGCATCATCCTGGAATGGCGACGGGTCACCACAGCCGACACGAATCACGCTCGGTTCGCCCTCGGCCAGGTTGACCACGGTTGACGCCTCCAGGCCGCCGAAACCGCCATCGATCACCAGATCGACCTGATGCTCGAGCACCTGCCGGATCTCGTAGGGATCGCTCATCGGCAGTTGCTCGCCCGGCATGATCAGGCTGACGCTCATCAACGGCTCGCCCAACTCCTCGGCAAGCGCCAGGGCGATAGGGTGTGCCGGCACCCGCAGACCAATCGTGCGTCGCTTCGGATGCAACAGCATGCGCGGGACTTCACGGGTCGCGTTGAGAATGAATGTATAGGGGCCTGGCGTGTGGGCCTTGAGCAGACGAAAGGCACCGGTGTCGACCTTGGCGAACAGGCCGATCTGCGACAGGTCGCTGCAGACCAGGGTGAAGTTGTGCTTTTCGTCGAGCTGGCGCAGGCGGCGGATACGCTCGACCGCGGCTTTATCGCCCGTCAGGCAACCCAGCGCGTAGGACGAATCGGTGGGATAGACCACGACGCCGCCATGGCGAATGATATCCACCGCCTGCTTGATCAGCCGCGGCTGCGGGTTTTCCGGGTGAATCTGGAAGAATTGACTCATGACAGGGGCCTGTTCAGACGGCAGCAGAGCGTGGGCTATGGGCATGATCGAAGCGCTCCCACAAAGGTGGCAGGTCATCGGGTAACGGCCGGTACATCCCCAGCTCCGACCAGTCGCCTGGCGCATGGAAATCACTGCCGACACTCGCCAGCAGGCCGAACTCGCGAGCCAGGATCGCCAGCCCGCCCACCTGCTCGGCGGGCTGCAGGCCGTTGACCACTTCCAGGGCATGGCCACCCGCGGCAATGAAGTCCGCGACCAGGCGCCGCCGCTTGCTGCGGGTGAAGGCGTATAGCCAGGGATGGGCCAGGCTGATCCAGGCGCCAGAATCGCGCAAGGTCGTCACAGTCTGTTCCAGGGTCGGCCAGTGCTGCTTGACATCACCGAGCTTGCCGGCCCCCAGCCATTTGCGAAATGCCTCGGCATGATCGCGCACATGGCCGCTGCGCACCAGGAATTCGGCGAAATGCGGCCTGGCCGGTGCGTTACCACTGTCGCCCAGTTGCTGTTGCACGGCACGCGCGCCCTCCAGCGCCCCGGCCATGCCCTTGGCGTCCAGGCGCCGGGAAATCTCCTGCGCGCGCAACCAGCGCCCCTGGTGCAACTCAGCGATGGCTGCCCGCAATGCCGGGGCCTCGCAGGCGAAGGCATAGCCCAGCACATGGATGGTCGCCCCACCCCAGGTACAGGAAAGCTCGATGCCGTTTATCAGGCGCATGCCCAGGCGATCGGCGGTCACGCGTGCCTCTTCCAGCCCCTCGACCGTATCGTGGTCGGTCAGGGCGAGCATCTGCACACCGCGCTCATGGGCACGAGTGACCAGCGCGGCCGGCGCGAGAACGCCGTCCGATGCGGTGCTGTGGCAATGCAGATCAACTTTCATGGGGCCGCTTTCGCCGTTAATGATGTTTGTTATTATGCCGCGACATCCCGCTTCTGGCTGCCGCCGTGAAACAATTCATCGACTTCATCCCGCTGCTTCTGTTTTTCATCGTCTACAAACTCGATCCACGTACCCATGAGATCGCCGGCCACTCCATCGAGGTCGGCGGCATCTTCAGCGCCACGGCCGTGCTCATAGCCAGTTCGGTGGTGGTCTATGGCACCCTGCTGGTGGTGCAGCGCAAGCTGGAGAAAGGCCAATGGTTGACCTTGCTCGCCTGCCTTTTGTTCGGCGGATTCACCCTGGCCTTCCATAGCGAGACCGTGCTCAAGTGGAAAGCCCCGGTGGTGAACTGGCTGTTCGCCCTGGGTTTCGCCGCCAGCCATTTCGTCGGCGAAAAGGTCCTGGTGCAGCGCATCATGGGTCATGCCGTCAACCTGCCGCAGCAAGTCTGGACGCGCCTGAACATCGCCTGGATCGTATTCTTCATCTTCAGTGGCTGCGCCAACCTGTTCGTTGCCTTCACCTTCGAATCCATCTGGGTCGACTTCAAGGTCTTCGGCAGCCTTGGCATGACCCTGCTGTTCATGATCGCCCAGGGCATCTACCTGGCCCGCCACATGCGCGACGACGCGCCCCAGCAAAGCAAGGACTGACATGCTCTACGCCATCATCGCCACCGACGCTCCGCAATCCTTGGAAAACCGCCTCGCCAGCCGCCCCGCGCACCTGGAGCGCCTGGAACAGTTGAAAAGCGAAGGTCGCCTGGTCCTTGCCGGCCCGCACCCGGCCATCGACAGCAACGACCCGGGCCAGGCCGGTTTCAGCGGCAGCCTGATCGTCGCCGAGTTCGCGTCCCTGGAGCAGGCACGGCAATGGGCCGATGCCGATCCGTACAAGGCGGCCGGCGTCTACGTCGACGTCCAGGTCAAACCATTCAAGCGCGTACTGCCCTGATCATGCGCAAAGGCTCGTTGCCCCTGCTGCTCGCCAGCCTGCTCGCGGTGCCCCCGAGCATGGCCGAGCCAAACGCCCCACAGGCATTGCCGCTCACCATTCAGACCGGCAACCCACACGCCGAAGAGCTTGCCGAACTGCGCCAGCAACTCGCGCAAAGCGAGCAGCTGCGCGTCCAGCAAGCCGACAGCGGCGAACAGGACAGCGCCCTGGCCAATCGCCTACGCCAGGAGAACCAGCGTCTCAAGCTGCAGCTCAAACAAGCGCTCGCACAATCCGCCAACGGGCGCCTGCTCAATGAACAGCAGACCTGGTTTGCCACGGGCGCCGGGGTTGCCGTGCTGGCCTTCCTGCTCGGCATTTTCACCGGCGGACGTCGTAACAAGCGCCAGAGTCAATGGGTCTGACCGAATCATGAATGAATTGCTGCTGATCGATGACGATCGCGAACTCTGTGAACTGCTGGGAAGTTGGCTGCAACACGAAGGCTTCATCGTCCACGCCGCCCACGATGGCATCAGCGCCCGCTCGGCCCTGGGCAAACTGACGCCATCGGCGGTGATTCTCGATGTGATGCTGCCCGATGGCAGCGGCCTGGAGCTGCTCAAGCAACTGCGCAACGACCACCCTGACCTGCCAGTGGTCATGCTGTCGGCCCGCGGTGAGCCTCTGGACCGCATCCTCGGTCTCGAACTCGGTGCCGATGACTACCTGGCCAAGCCCTGCGACCCTCGTGAACTGACTGCCCGCCTGCGCGCGGTTCTACGTCGCAGCCTGCCAACGGCCAGCAACGCCCGCCTGGAAATCGGCGACTTGAGTTTCAGCCAGGCGCGTGGCGTGGCGAGCATCGGCGAGCAGGAAATCAGCCTGACCCTTTCGGAAAGCCGTGTGCTCGAGGCATTGATCCAGCAGCCAGGCGAACCGGTAGACAAACAGGAGCTGGCGCAGCTCGCCCTCGGCCGCAAGCTGACACTTTACGACCGCAGCCTGGACATGCACGTCAGCAACCTGCGCAAGAAGCTAGGATCGCATCCAGATGGGCGCCCGCGCATCGTCGCCCTGCGCAGCCGTGGCTACTACTACAACGTATGAAAGCCTTTACCCAGCCTTTACCCTAGACTGACCGCACTTGACCTTGCGCTCCATAAACTGAGCCACATCCGGTAACCCACCGGCTCAGAGAAGGAGAGACACCATGCGCAAGACCCTGACCGCCCTGTTCCTCGCCGCCACCCTGCCGACCCTGGCCATGGCTGGCGCCCCTTCCGACGGTCCTCGCGACCACGGTTTCGCTGAAGGCGGCCCGCGTGGCGAGCAGCACGGCCCCGGCGATCGCCTGTTCAAGGACCTGAACCTGACCCCGGAGCAACGCGAGAAAATCGAAAAGCTCGGACATGAGCGCAAGGACGACCCGCGTGAAATCACCCGCAAGTACCTGGACAAGCTGCCTGAAGCCGACAAGCAAGCCATGAAGAAAGAGCTGGAGACAGCTCGCCTGGAACAGGAAAAAGCCTTCAAGGCCATTCTTACCCCCGAGCAACTGAAGAAGTTCGAGGAAAAGAAAAAGGAAATGGAACAACGCCGCGCTGATCGCGAGGAGTTCGAAACCTGGAAAGCCCAACGCGACAAGAAAGCCCAGTAATCACCGCCGTGCTGTAACCGACAACCCGACCCGCCTCGCGCCGGTCGGGTTTCTGCCTGTCCAGACCCTAGCAGGCCGGGATAACCGAAGAGGAAAGTCCATGCGTTCATTGTTCTGGCGGATCTTCGCCAGCTTCTGGCTGGCAATCGCCCTGGTGGCAGGCTTGTCGATCCTGCTGGGGCATGCCTTGAACCAGGACTTCTGGATCCTCAAGCGTCATCCGGCCCTGAAAGACGTTCCCCAGCAGTGGGTGAGCATCTATGAACAGCAGGGTGCCGACGCGGCGCAGACCTACCTGGAGCGCCGAAAAGACCGCGCGCATCTGGATACCCAGGTACTCGACTCCGACGGGCAACCCGTGATCCGCGGCACCTTTCCGCCCCGTGCCGCCGCCTTCGAAGCCCGCCAGCATGACGAAAAGCGCCTGCCCTGGCGGCGCCTGACCACCGAGTACACCAGCCCGACCACGGGCGATACCTACCTGTTCATTTTCCGCATGCCGATCCCGGACCTGGCCAACTGGAACCGCAGCGGGCTGTTCTGGCCACTGAGCGCACTCAGCATAGCCCTGGTCGTCCTGACCCTGCTCAGCGTTCTACTGACGCTGTCGATCACCCGTCCACTCGGCCGCTTGCGCAGCGCCGTGCATGATCTCGGGCAAACCGCCTATCAGCAGACCAGCCTTGCGCAACTGTCCTCGCGCCGTGACGAGCTCGGCGTACTAGCCAGCGACTTCAACCGCATGGGCTCGCGCCTGCAAGACCTGATCGCCAGCCAGCGCCAGTTGCTGCGCGATGTCTCCCACGAACTGCGCTCGCCGCTCGCCCGCCTGCGCATTGCCCTGGCCCTGGCCGAGCGCGCCACAGACGAAGAGCGCGAACACCTGTGGCCGCGCCTCGTGCGCGAATGCGACCGCCTCGAAGACCTGATCAGTGAGATCCTCGCCCTGGCCAGGCTGGATGCGGACCCGGGCCCGACCCAGGAAATCGCGCTGCAACCGCTGATCGACAAACTGCTCGACGATGCTCGCCTGAGTGCGCCCCAGCAGCGCTTCACCGTCAATCTGGACAGCCAGCCATTACCATTGCAAGGCTGGCCCGACATGCTCGAGCGGGCGCTGGACAATCTGGTCCGCAACGCCCTGCGCTTCAACCCGCCGCAACAGTGCATCGAGATCAGCCTGGTCCGCCAGGGCCAGCAGGCGCGCATCAGCGTCCGCGACCATGGGCCGGGCGCCCCCAGCGAAGTCCTGGACAAGCTCGGCGAGCCCTTCTACCGCGCCCCTGGCCAGGCCGCCCCTGGCCATGGATTGGGCCTGGCGATCGCAAAGCGCGCCGCTGAACGCCATGCGGGCCGGCTGATACTGGCCAACCATCCACAAGGCGGGTTCATCGCCACGCTCGAGCTGACGCTACCCGAGTCGACCTGACAACCGAGCAGCGATAAACAGCGGGCCACGTGACCACATGATGGATATCGCTTCTCGTCGAGGTCTTCTGCCCTATGCGGGCCAGCCGCTGACGTATTCCGCGGGCGCGGGCGACTGCGGCGTGCGGCGCTCGCCATCGAGGTTGCCCAGATAGAGGAAACCGACGATCCGCTCATTGGCCGCCAGGCCCAGTCCGGAATCGACCACCGCGTTGCTGGCCAGTTCGCCGGTTCGCCAGATGCCTCCCAGGCCGATCGCCTGAGCGGCGAGCAGCACGCCATGGGCGGCGCAACCCGCCGTGATCACCTGCTCTTCCTGCGGCACCTTGGGATGCTCGCGCAGGCACGCAACCACGACCACCAGCAACGGAGCCCGCAGAGGCATGGCCAGGGCCTTGCTCAGGGCTTCCGGAGCGACCTCGGGCTTGCCGGCGGCAACCGCCTCGGCGAACAGCTCGCCCAGTCGCACCCGTCCCTCACCCTCCACGCAGATGAAACGAAATGGCCGCAATTGGCCATGGTCCGGGGCACGCAACGCGGCGCGAAACAACAGATCACGCTGCTCCGTGGTCGGCGCAGGGTCATGCAGGCGCGCTACGGAGGCGCGATTGAGTAGCAGGTCGAGGGCGTCCATCGTTATCTCCTGGAGAACCGGTGGGTATTCTAGGGTCTGTCGGTGCCTCGACGCGAACCGCGCCGAAACAGCGACGAATCCCATTAGCAGGCCGTTGAAAAACGTAGGTGAGGCAGGAAAGACAAGGCAAAAACGGCCGAAAAAGCGGAGTTTACGAGCTGTAAATGAGCATTTTGAGGCCGTTTTTAACGCAGGATTGCCAACGCAGGTAGTTTTTCAACAGCCTGCTAGCCAACGAAGATCGCAACAGCGGATTCAGGCGACCCGCTCCGGACTCACCGGCGGCGTGATCGGCGGCAGGCCATGGGCCGCCCGGGCAGCATCGCAGGCCGGGTTGGCCAGGCCATTTTCCCAGCTCGCCGAAAACTCCCGGCAAGTACTGGAGCGTTGCTCATACATGCTGCAGCGCACACCGCCCCCCACATCGCCGAGCAAGCCGACACAGCGCACGGGCTTGGTCGTCGTGCCTTGCATCGCCACATGGTGGGGGCCGATCGGCTCGACCAGGTGATCGGGAACGACACCGCCAGCGGACTGGCACTCGCCCCAATAGAAAGACACACGAAAATGCGCGCAGCACGCGCCACAGCTCAAGCAAGGGCTATCGGACATGATCAGGAACACTGGCAAACCGGCGGAGGGCCGACCCTAGGCTCAACGGGGCTGCACGGGGAAGTGCACGGATATCTCGCTGAACCCGGTCGCCATTCTATGCATCCATGAGTGGCTGTGAAGCCCCCTCGCCGAGCGGATTTACAGCAGGCGCATGCACGCTAGAATGGCGGCCTGTTCCCAAGCCCACCGAGCCCTGCATGGCCCAGCCCGTTCCGTCCGCAACCCTTCTCCTGCCAGAGCCTGATTGATGGCCCTGTCGACCCTGCGGATCATCGCCTACATCAATGGCATCTTTCTGATCACCGTGGCCGTGGCCATGGCGATTCCAGTGGGAACCCTGCTGATCTTCCACCGCCAGCAGGAAATCGACTCCTTCCTCTGGTCGGCGCTGATCACCAGCGCAGTCGGTCTGGCCATGGTCCTCCAGGGCCGCCCCAAGGACAGCCACCTGCGCCCGCGTGACATGTACATGCTGACGGTGTCGAGCTGGGTGCTGGTGTGTATCTTCGCCGCCCTGCCCTTTGTCCTCATCCAGCACATCAGCTACACCGATGCGTTCTTCGAGAGCATGTCGGGCATCACCGCCACCGGCTCGACCATCTTCACCGGCCTCGATCACATGTCGCCGGGTATCCTGATCTGGCGTTCGCTGCTGCACTGGCTCGGCGGTATCGGCTTCATCGCCATGGCGGTGGCGATCCTGCCCATGCTGCGCATCGGCGGCATGCGCCTGTTCCAGACCGAGTCCTCCGACCGCTCCGACAAGGTCATGCCGCGCTCGCACATGGTGGCCAAGTACATGGTCGTCGCCTACCTGGGGCTCAGCGCGCTCTCGGTCCTGGCGTTCTGGCTGGCCGGGATGAGCCTGTTCGATGCGATCAACCACGCCATGTCGGCCATCTCCACCGGCGGTTTCTCCACCTCCGACCAGTCCCTGGCGAAATGGCCGCAGCCGGCGGTGCACTGGGTCGCCGTGGTGGTGATGATCCTCGGCAGCCTGCCCTTCGTGCTCTACGTCTCGACCCTGCGTGGCAACTACCGGGCGCTGATTCGCGATGAGCAGGTACGGGGCTTTCTCTTCGTGCTGATCGCCAGTTGGCTGGTAATGGCCACCTGGTACGCCCTGACCACCAAGCTGCACTGGCTGGAAGCCCTGCGCCACGTGGCGGTGAACACCACCTCGATCATGACCACCACGGGTTTCGCCCTGGGTGACTACAGCCTGTGGGGCGGTTTCTCGACCATGCTGTTCTTCTACCTCGGTTTCATCGGTGGCTGCTCGGGTTCCACCGCTGGCGGACTGAAGATCTTCCGCTTCCAGGTCGCCTACATCCTGCTCAAGGCCAACCTGCAGCAACTGGTCCACCCCCGAGCGGTGATCAAGCAGCAATACAACCGCCATCGCCTGGACGAGGACATCGTCCGCTCGATCCTGACCTTTTCCTTCTTTTTCACCATCACCATCGCCACCCTGGCGCTTGGCTTGACCCTCTGCGGCCTGGACTGGATCACGGCCCTTACCGGCGCCGCCAGTACCGTCTCGGGCGTCGGCCCGGGCATGGGCCCGGTGATTGGTCCGGCCGGTAACTTCTCCAGCCTGCCGGACGCTGCCAAGTGGCTGCTGACCATGGGCATGCTGCTGGGCCGCCTGGAAATCCTCACCGTACTGGTGCTGCTGATGCCTGCATTCTGGAGGCATTGATCGTGCCTGGCGGACCGTTGACGGCATGACGCCATCAACGGTCCGATAACGCTCGCGTCATCCTGTCCTCGCGCCTAGACTGCGAAAGCCGTCGAAGAATAAAGACAGGAGGCACGCCATGAGCATCGCAGCCAACGAACGGTTCCACAGCTTCGCCGAGTTCTACCCCTTCTATCTGCAGGAACACCGCAACGATACCTGCCGCCGCCTGCACTACGCCGGCAGTACGCTGGTACTCGGCATACTCGCCTACGCGCTGCTCAGCCAACAATGGGCATGGCTGCTCGCGCTGCCGCTGGCCGGCTACGGCTTCGCCTGGATCGGGCACTTCGTGTTCGAGAAGAATCGCCCCGCCACCTTCAAGTATCCGCTGTACAGCCTGCTTGGCGACTGGGTCATGTTCAAAGATGCACTGACAGGCCGAATCCGCTTCTGACGACCAGCCAGCCGGCCACTTGTTCCACTCGGCAGGCGCACTTGGCCGCAAACCCCGCGCGTCGGTATCATCCATGCTTTCGCACACATCCGGCCTCTCTTTTGCTAGCTGTGTTCGACTCGACGTACGAGACATTCACAGGGATCGCTGTCTTTCATGAAGCCCGTCGCCACGGATACGAAGACCTACTCTTCACTGTTCCTGCGTGAGTACTATTCACGCATTCTGGCCTATATCGCAGCGGCTGCCAGCATTGCCGCCGGCACTTACTGCCAGCACTTCGGCTACGACATCCTGTGGATGGTGCCCTACGCCCTGCTCTATCCCCATCTCGCCTACCACTTGGGCAACCGCTTCAAACAGGACCATCCGCAGCGCACTTACCTGGTCCTGCTGTTCATCGACGCCGTACACGCCGGCAGCGGTGCGGTGCTGCTCGGCTTCTCCGTGGTACCGGGACTGATGTTCCTGCTGATCCTCAGCTTCAGCGCCCTGGTATCCCGCGGCCCGCGCGCCATGGCGCTCGGCCTGCTGGTCGCCGCCGGCAGCATGGCCCTGAGCACCAGCCTGTTGCACCCGCAGGTCAAGGCCGACACACCGATCCTGGTGTCGATCGTCAGCATCCTGCTGACCACGCTCTATATCTGCATCACCGCCTTCTTCATCCATGAACAGGGGCTGCGCCTGGCCCTGGCTCGCGGCGAGATCAAGAAGGAGCAGGAAAAGGCCGCGCGCCTGGCGCGCAACCTGGCCAAGTACCTGTCACCACAAGTCTGGGAAATGATCTTCAGTGGCAAGCGCGGCGTGCGCCTGGAAACCCAGCGCAAGAAGCTCACGGTGTTCTTCTCCGACATCAAGGGCTTCACCGAACTGTCCGAAGAACTGGAAGCCGAGCAACTGACCGACCTGCTCAACAGCTACCTGACGGAAATGTCGAAGATCGTCCTCAAGTATGGCGGCACCATCGACAAGTTCGTCGGCGACAGCGTCATGGTGTTCTTCGGCGACCCCAGCAGCCAGGGTGCCAAGAAGGACGCGGTCAACGCGGTGTCGATGGCCGTCGCCATGCGCAAGCACATGAAGGTGCTGCGCCAGCAGTGGCGCGCCCAGGGCATCACCAAGCCCTTGGAAATCCGCATGGGCCTGAACACAGGCTATTGCACCGTGGGCAACTTCGGCGCCGACACGCGCATGGACTACACCATCATCGGTCGCGAAGTGAACCTGGCCAGTCGCCTGGAAAGCTCGTCGGAAGCCGGCGAGATCCTGATTTCCCACGAGACCTACTCGCTGATCAAGGACGTGATCATGTGCCGCGACAAGGGCCAGATCGCGGTCAAGGGCTTCAGCCGTCCGGTGCAGATCTATCAGGTCGTGGATTTCCGTCGCGACCTCGGTGCCCGCTCCAGCTACGTCGAGCACGAGATGCCGGGGTTCTCCATGTACCTGGATACCAACGGCATCCAGAACTACGACAAGGAAAAAGTCATCCTGGCCCTCAACCAGGCCGCCGAGAAACTGCGCGACAAGGTCATCCTGTAACGGTCGCCGGCTTGTCCAGGCGCAGCGGCCGCCCCTGCAGGCAGACCTGCATGCCGAGGAACTCCTGGGCACATACCCGCCAGGACTGCAGCGCCGCCCGTTCGGCACAGCGGGCGCGATCGAGCAGCAAGGCGTCCAGGCAGGCCTGGCGCAAATCCTCATGCATGACACCAGTCACACCAGGCTCCAGCACATCCAGCGGGCCGGCCACCGGGAACGCCGCCACTGGCGTACCGCAGGCCAGCGCCTCGACCATCACCAGGCCATAGGTATCGGTCTTCGATGGAAACACCAACACATTCGCAGCGGCGTAGCTGCGAGCCAACGCCTCGCCATGCTGGTAGCCAAGGAACTTCGCCTCCGGATAGTTCGCCTGCAACTGCGCGCGCAACGGTCCATCGCCGACCACGCGCTTTTCACCCGGCAGGTCCAGCGCCAGGAACGCCTCGATATTCTTCTCTGCCGCCAAACGGCCGACGTAGAGGAAAACCGCGCGTACGCCCCGCTCTCCCCGAGGCTGGAACACCTGGGTATCCACGCCCTTGCACCAGATGCGCAAACGCTCGATGCGTGCCGCCGCGAACTCGTCGCGCATTCGTGCGGTGCTGACCAGCACCGCCTGGCTGAGCCGATGAAAACGACGCAGGTAGGCATAGCCCCAGCTCAACGGCACCCACGGCCAGCGGGTATGCACGTACTCGGGAAAGCGTGTGTGGATGGCGCTGGAAAAGCGCAGCCCGCGACGCTTGAGCCAACGACGCGCAGCCCAACCCAATGGGCCTTCCGTGGCCAGATGCACGCAATCCGGGGCGAAACGCTCGATCAACTGGCCGACCTTCCATAGATTCCAGGCCAGCGGGATCTCCGGGTAGCTCGGGCAAGGCATACAACGGAAATCCAGTGGCGACAGCACCCTGATTTCGTGTCCCAGGGCACCCAACTCATCGACCAGCGCCTGCAGGCACGTGACGACGCCATTGACCTGCGGATGCCAGGCGTCGCTGACGATCAACACCCTCATGCGTGCCTCCGGCCCTGGCTGAATGGGGAAAACAGACGGCTCATGGGCGAACTCCCATTACTGATTCATGACCAGCATGGAGGCACGGGTTTACAGCGCGGTGACAAGGCTCAGGCAACCTGGCCGATCCTGCTCACCTCGGCAGTGGCCGCATCGTCGTCCGCCAGACGGTAGAGGGTGATGCTGCCATCCAGGTGTTCGATCAGCGCCGTGCAGGACTCGACCCAGTCGCCACAGTTCATGTACTCGACGCCGTTGACCTGGCGAATCTCGGCATGGTGGATGTGGCCGCAGACCACACCGTCGAGTTCACGCTTGACGCATTCGTGGGCAATGGCTTCCTCGAAGTCGCTGATGAAATTCACCGCGCTCTTGACCTTGTGCTTGAGGTAAGCGGAGAGCGACCAGTAGCCGTAGCCCCAGCGCTCACGCCAGTGATTGAGCCAGCGATTGAGGGTCAGGGTGAACTCGTAGGCGGAGTCGCCGAGGAACGCCAGCCACTTGTGGTAGCGGGTGATGACATCGAACTGGTCGCCATGGATGACCAACAGCTTGCGCCCGTCCGCCGTGGTGTGCACGACCTCGTCGAGCAACTGGATATTGCCGAGGATCAGCTTCGAGTAGCGGCGCAGGAACTCGTCGTGGTTGCCGGTGACGTAGATCACCTCGGTGCCGCGCTTGCTCATGGTCAGCAGGCGTCGGATCACGTTGGTGTGGGCCTGGGGCCAGTAGATTCCACCGCGCAGCTTCCAGCCATCGATGATGTCGCCAACCAGATAAATCTTGTCGGCGTGATAGCGCTTGAGAAAAGCGGACAATCGTTCGGCCTGGCTGTCACGGGTGCCGAGGTGGACATCGGATATCCACAGCGTGCGGATGCGTTGCTTGCGACTGGGTTTGCTGCGCTCGACGATACTCATCGACGTCCTCCGGCTCTGTTTGGCAGAGGGTGCGCTTACACGGTGAAACAACCATGAATTTTTCATGACTATCAGATGACGGCGTACGAACGACAAGGCTCGGTGTAGACTGCCGGCTCTCCATGGGGATCAACACCATGCACCCGGCCCTTTTCCTGCGCCATTACGTCCACGAGCAGATCGCCCACAGCCATGAGCACGCGCAATTGGTGTTCGGCCTGTCCGGCTGCCTGGACTTCGAGGTCTCCGGCAAAGGCTGCCAGGTGCTGACCCGCAGCATGGCCATCGTTCCACCCGGCATGCACCACATCTGCGAAAGCGCCCAGGGCAGCCAGTGCCTGGTCCTCGACATACCTTCCGAAGGCTGGTTGTGCGAACGCCTGGGCAAGCATGCCGATGCCAGCCGGCGCTTGCTGGAACGCCCCAAGCGCCTGCTGCTCGATACGGCGCAGAGTCAGTTGGTCAATTGGCTCGCAGCCAGCCCGATCACCGATGAGGTCATCGCCCAGCAAGGCGCCGCCCTGCTGCTGGCCAGCCTGAGCCAGGGTTCGTCGGCGCCCCGCCAACGGTTGCCGATGAGTGTTATCGACGCCCATATCGACCAACACTGCGCCCATCCTTTGCAGGTCGCCGACCTGGCAAGGCTCTGCGGCCTGTCAGCCGCGCGCTTCCACACACGCTTCCTCGACGAAAGCGGGCAGACGCCCATGGACTACGTACGCCTGCGCCGCCTGCAGCGAGGTCGCGATCTGCTGCTCGGCAGCCAGTTGTCCGTGGGCGAGATCGCCGCGCGAGTCGGCTACGGCTCGCAAAGCGCCTTCACCGCCGCCTTGGCCCGCCAATGGGGCTGCACGCCGCGCCAGCTTCGCCGCGAGTCTCGCGACAATTCGCGCGAGTGACGCGACAGACGAACGGGCGCCTAGCTGCATAGACTCTTACGACATCAGGAGAGCCCCATGCAGACCATCGAATGGCAGGACTTCGAACGCGTCGAGCTGCGCGTCGGTACTGTGATCAGTGCAAAAGCCAATGAAAAAGCCCGCAACCCCGCCTATGTACTGGAAATCGACCTGGGGCCGGAGGTTGGCGTGAAAACCTCCAGCGCCCAGATCACGGCCCACTACGAGGCCGAACATCTTGTCGGTCGCCAAGTCCTGTGCGTGTGCAACTTTGCCGCCAAACGCATTGCGGGCGTCCGCTCGGAAGTTCTGCTGACCGGCGCGCACGATCACGCGGGCAATGTCGTGCTGGCCGGTTTCGACCAGCCGTTGCCCAACGGCGCACGCCTGGCATGAACAAGCGCTCCGCATTACTGGCCTTGCACCTGGGAGCGCTGTTCTTCGGCTTGTCCGGGATCTTTGGCAAGCTGGCACTCGCCGCACCACTGATCATTGTCTTCGGCCGCGCCCTGTTCGCCGTACTGGCGCTGTTTTTCGTCGCCCATGCGAGCGCTCGGAAAACACCACTGCAACGCCTGCAGATACTTGCCCTGCTGGGTATCGGTTTACTGCTCGGCGCGCACTGGTGGACCTTCTTCGTCGCGGTGAAAGTTGCCGGCGTGGCCGTCGCGACCCTGGGCTTCACCAGTTTTCCAGCGTTTACCGTGCTGCTCGAAAGTATCTTTTTCAGGGAACGGATTCGCCGGGGCGAGCTGTTGGTGATCGGGCTGGTTTGCCTGGGGCTGGTGCTGGTCACGCCGAGCTTCGACTTTCGTGAGCATGCCACTCAGGGGCTGGCCTGGGGGGTGCTCTCAGGTCTGCTGTTCGCCGTGCTTTCAGTCGCCAACCGGGCGGTGACCCGAGGCATCAAGGCGGCCCAGGCCGCCTTGTGGCAGAACCTGGCGATCGTTCTTTGCTGCCTGCCGCTGGCCTGGCCGCTGCTGCCAGAGGTCAGAGCCCTGGATTGGCTGTGGATCGCTCTGCTGGGCGTGCTCTGCACGGCCTTGGCGCACAGCCTGTTCGTGGCCAGCCTGAGCGTGCTCAACGCCCGCACGGCCTCGGTGGTGTTCGCCATGGAACCGGTCTACGGCATCGCCTTCGCCTGGTGGCTGTTCAGTGAACAACCGGGCCTGCGCATGCTGTGTGGCGGCTGCCTGATCGTATTCGCCACCGTCCTGTCGGCGCGCCTGAACAGGCACGCCGACAACGCCAAGGCTCAGTTGACGCTATAGCCACGACCGGTCAGGCAGGCCCCCAGCCCGCGACGATAGCGCTCGGTGGTTTCCGCGCCGACCGGCTGGGTCGCCACCGATGGGTCGAAACCGCTCTGGCTGACCGCCCAGGAGTGGCATTCATAACGATCACGCGCCTGCTGGTCGGGCGTCTGCCCTTGGGCCGGATAAGCGATCACTTCATAGCTGGCCACGGCGTTGCCCTGCACGGCAGGCGGCGGGCTCACCACTTCGTAGCGCTGATTGTTGGCGTTCCACAGGTAGTAGCTACCCGCGGCGACGAAATACAGGGCGCTGCCGATCCACAATTCACGGGCCGCGGAGGGCAAGCCGTGATCGCCACCGCGATGTCCCGGCCCCCAGCCACCCGGTCCGCCTGGTCCACCACCCGGCCCCGGCGGACCAGCCAGGGTCAACGCGGAAAAACAGCTCAGCAGCAGGCCTGCGCCAACATTGCGAAAAGCTCGTTTCATGTTCCAACACCTCGTCACACAAGGGGCGCAAGGGCTGCGGCCCATGTCGAGGATTATCCGTCCGGGCGTGCTTCAGCGACGTCACAACCTGGTAAAAACCAGGTAAATAACCTGATACAAAAAGCCGCCTGGCTCCGTTGCGACCAACCTCAGCGATCGTTGTGGCCGAGGTCTCGCTGTGGATCGATGAGATCGCGAATGCGCTGCTTGAGGGTCTTGGCGTCCGGGAATCCACCATCGGCCTTGCGCTCCCAGACCTGCACGCCATCGCACTGGATAAGGAAGGTTCCACCTGTCGCGGGCTGGAGGCTGACCTTGCCCAACTCATCGGCAAAGGTGCTCAACAACTCCTGGGCCAGCCAGGCCGAGCGCAGCAGCCATTGGCACTGGGTGCAGTAAATGATGGTGACTTCGGGTTTGCTCATCTGCCTGCGCCTCGTCATGCGCCACTCGAATAACGACTTCGGGGCGCCATGATAGCGCCCCGCGGCTCAGGCGATCTGGGCGAGCAACTCGCGAGCGCGGGCCTTTTCCTCGTCGTCGCCTTCGCTGAGCAACTCGTTGAGGATATTGCAGGCACTGGGGATATCGCCCTGATCGATATAGGCCAGGGCCATGTTCAGGGTGACCAGATGCTCGCGATTGCCGGCCAACTGGTCGAAGTCCAATGGCTCATCCAATAACGTATCGTCCTCCACCTGCAATTGAGGCACAGGCGTGTCATCCACATGCAACTCGAACACCTCGGGCAGTTCGCTGAGGTTGGAGCGGAACGAATCGTCCTCGGCAGGCGTGGAAACCACCTTGCCACGCACGGGAGGCTCAGGCGTGAACGGGCTGACCAGGTCCCAGTCCGCATCCAGCGACAAATCGTCCAGGTTGAGCTGGAAATCGTCAGGCTTGGCATCATCGCTCGCGACATGGCCGGGCGTTTCATCCAGATGCAATACGGCATCGGCGAACGAGTCATCGTGGCGCAGGCTCGGGTAACGCTCGCGGATCTCTGCCAGTTGCTGCGGATCCGCCCCCAGCGCCTCGAGCTGTCGCCCTTCTGCCTCGAACGCCACCGCATCGTCCAGCTCCCCGAGTACCTCGAACAGGCGGATACGCAGTTCCATGCGGCCAGGCTCCTGGTCTATAGCCCGGCGCAAGGCGGTACGCGCCTCACCGAAGCGGCCATAGGCGATATACAGGTTGGCACCTTCCAGAGCATCAGAGCTGGCTGTCGGGACACGTGGTGCGACATGCGCGAAGGTGGGTGGAGCCAAAGGCTCTGGCTCGGCTACAGGCCCAGGCTCGACCTTGGCTGGCTCGGCCAGAACGGGAGCCACGACCACCGGCGTAATTGTGGGCGTTTTCGCGACGGGCGTTGGCCGGGAGCGGCGCTTGAACAACCCCGCGCCCAATAACAGCGCCAGCAGCAGGCCAAGACCAGCCAACAACCACGGCCACAGAGAAGAACCAGAATCGACGGTCTCCTCGGAAACCACCGGCGTAACCGCTGCCTGAGTGGGTGCCTGGGCCGGCTCGGCCTGGGAAGCGGCATCAGGCTTGCCAGCGCCGTTCTCGTCAGCGGCCATTGCCTGGCTATCGCGCTGTTGCTCCAACTGTGCCTGGATGGTCGCCAGTTGTTCGTCCTTGTCGGCCATTTGCTTCTGTAGCTGCACGAGCTGCGCCTGCAAGGCACTGATCGCGTCCTGCAGCTCGGCATTCTGGGCGTTCTGGCTGGCGAGCTGGGCGTCGACATTACCCTGATCGTCGGCCGGCGAGGCTGCGGGAGCCTCGGACGGCACGTCGGCAGCGGCCTCCTGAGAAACGGCGACCTGTTGCTCAGGAACGACGCGCCTGGGCGAAACGCTGTCGGGCAGCAGCAGGCTGGCACCGGCGCGCAGGCGATTGCGGCTGCCACCGGAAAAAGCCTGCGGGTTGAGCGCGTAGATATCCTCGATCAGCGCCTCGCGGCTGACACTCGCATTTTCGCCCAGGACACGACCGGCGATGGTCCAAAGGCTGTCGCCGCTACGAACCTGATAGCGATTGCCCTGGGTTGCGGCCGGCACGGGACGAGAGCGGGCTGGCGCGGCCTCGTCGGCGACACGGAAACGCTTGTCACCTGCCGCCGCTGGCGATGGTGCGCTGGCGATGTAGGAACTGCCCGGAGGGTCGATCAGCAGGGTGTACTCACGCAACAGGTTACCGTTGGGACGTGCGACCTCGATGATGAAATTGAGATAGGGCTCGTCGACCGGGCGGCTCGACTGAACCTTGATGATGCTCTTGCCATTGCCCAGCATCGGGGTGAAACGCAGGTCACTGAGAAAAGCGAAACGCTCGACGCCGGACCGTGAGAACGCCTCAGGGGACGCCAACTGCACCTTGATCTCGTGCGCTTCCAGATCGCCGGGCTGAAGCAGCTCGATCTCTGCCGTCAGCGGCTGGTGAAGCCCAGAATACAGATTGATCTCACCCAGCCCGAGAGCCGACGCAAGTCCAGAGTAGAGCAGCGACCCCGATGCCAGGACCAGCATGATTTGTCGAACAGGAGCCATTGGCCCTCCCTCTCGGTGCGCGACGCACGACAGGATCGTTGCGCAGAAGTAGCGACATCCAGACAGCGTCGGGAGGAAAGCCCCTATCACTCCGGTCATCCACTGGTATGCCGCAAACACCGCAGCAGCGGTGCTTGCGCAAGGATACGTGCATAGGGGGAGCATATGAGACGGCAAGAAAAATGCCAACCGAGTCCCATTATTTATTCATTAAATATAGCCAAGGGCCTCGCCCTGGCGCATGAGAACTCGAATGGGACAATTGAAAGAGCCAGCGCTTGCGGATGGATCAAAGGCCTTCGATATTCATCAGAATCCTGGCATGCACGCGCTGGCAATGCTGGATGTCCTCTTCATCGATACCAACGAAAATCTCGCGGCGCAGTTGCACGGCGATACTTTCGATGCGCTCGATAAGCGGTTGCGCCTGGGGCGTCAGCACGATTTTCTTGGCGCGGCGATCCTCCTGCACCGCAAGGCGCTGCACCAGCCCCTGGGCTTCGAGACCATCGAGCAGACGGGCCAGGGTCGGGCCTTCCACGCCAACAGTCTTGGCCAGCTCGCGCTGGGTCGGGGTTTCGCCGAGCAGCTTGAGGTGCAGGAGCACCAGCCAGCGCGCCTGGGACAACCCCAGATCCGACAATCGACGATCCAGCTCGGCACGCCAGCCACGGGAAACCTGGGCGAGTTGCATGCCGAAACTATGTTGCGCGTACTTTTGCATCGCTTACCTTGCAAGATTCGTGTGGCACCGGCCGCCATTACCTTGTCCGGCAAGCAGGCCTAATCATTAGTGGCCTAACCTTAACCTTCGCTGGCCGCCACGCCAAGTGTGCATTGCCCTGCGCTATACATCGAACTCCGCCTGCAATGCGGCGCGCACGCAATGCAGCACGCCCTCAGGCACTCGTCCGGCAAACTGCTCGGCGATTTCGGCGACGCTAGGCAGCTCACCCTCGCCATCGAGAAACGCCTCCTGAACCTCGCCCAGCAGATCCTCGGGCAAGTCGAGCGCCTGGTCCAGGCCAAGCTGCTGCTGACCGATGGCTTGCGCCAGCAATGCGTAGACGTTGCGCTCCGTGCAGGACAGTTGCGCAGCGATCTGTGTCGGCGTCATCCCCGCACGGGCCAACGTGATCAGTTCGTGGCGCAGGTCGGCCACCGGAGCAGGAGCGGCGGCCTCGCCAGCGGACAGGACAGCCAGGAAGGCCTGCCCATATCGCTCCAGCTTGCGCGCGCCCACCCCGCTGATCCGCGCCATGTCGCTCAGGGACGAAGGCTTGCTGCGCAGCATCTCCAGCAGGGTCGCATCGGGGAAAATCACGTAGGGCGGCACACTGTGCTCTTCCGCCAGCTTGCGCCGCAGGGCACGCAACGCTTCCCACTGCTCGCGCTCCTCACCGCGCACCAGTTGGCTGGCGCTGCTGCCGGAAGCCTTGGCCGCCTGTTGCGGCTTGAGGTCGCGCCGTAACTCCAGGCTCACCTCGCCGCGCAGCAATGGACGACAGGTTTCCGAGAGACGCAGGCTGCCATAGCCATCCAGATCGACATCCACCAGCCCTTGGGCGACCAACTGACGAAACAGCGTCCGCCAATCGTGCTCGCTCAAACCCTTGCCGACGCCGAATACAGCCAGATGCTGGTGGCCGAAAGTACGTACCTTTTCGTTGTCACGCCCCAGCAGCACGTCGACCAGGTGGCCGACACCATAACGCTGGCCGGTGCGATAGATCGCCGACAGGGCCTGGCGCGCCGGCTCGGTGGCATCCCAGGTGCTCACGCCATCGCGGCAGTTGTCGCAATGGCCGCAGGGCTGCGGCAGCTTCTCGTCGAAATAGGCCAGCATCGCCTGGCGCCGGCAGCGGGTTTCCTCGCACAAGGCGAGCATCGCGTCGAGCTTGTGCTGCTCGACGCGCTTGTGGCGCTCGTCGCCTTCGGAGTTGTTCAGCATCTGCCGCAGGAAGATCACGTCCTGCAGGCCGTAGGCCATCCAGGCATCGGCCGGCAGGCCATCGCGTCCGGCCCGGCCTGTTTCCTGGTAATAAGCCTCCATGGACTTGGGCAGGTCGAGATGGGCGACGAAACGCACGTTGGGCTTGTCGATGCCCATGCCGAAGGCAATGGTCGCCACCATGATCAGCCCTTCCTCGTTGAGAAAGCGCTTCTGGTTGAAGGCCCGCAACTCGTTGCTCAGCCCGGCGTGATACGGCAGCGCGGGAAAACCCTGGACGGAAAGAAAGGCCGCGACCTCCTCGACCTTCTTGCGCGACAGGCAATAGACGATCCCGGCGTCGCCCTTGCGCGCGGCAAGGAACCCCAGCAACTGCTTGCGCGGCTGATCCTTCGGCACGATGCGGTAGAAGATATTGGGCCGGTCGAAACTGGAGAGAAAACGCTCGGCGCCCTGCAGGTGCAGGCGTTGAATGATTTCTTCGCGAGTACGCATGTCCGCCGTGGCGGTCAGGGCAATGCGCGGCACGCCCGGGAACAGCTCGGCGAGTTGCCCGAGTTGCAGGTATTCAGGACGGAAATCGTGTCCCCACTGCGATACGCAATGGGCCTCGTCGATAGCGAACAGGCCAATCCGCAGACGCTGCAGGAAAGCCAGCATGCGCGGCTGCACCAGCCTTTCTGGCGCCAGGTAGAGCATCTTGATCTCGCCACGGCGGATACGCTCGGCAATGTCGCGCTGCTGGTCCATGTCCAGGGTCGAGTTCAACGCCACGGCCGCGACGCCCAGCTCATCGAGCGTAGCGACCTGATCCTCCATCAGTGCGATCAGCGGAGAAACCACCACGGTCAGGCCGTCGCGCAACAGGCCCGGCACCTGGAAACACAGCGACTTGCCACCACCGGTGGGCATCAGCACCAGAGCATCGCCGCCGCCCGCGACGCATTCGATGATCGCCGCCTGGTTGCCGCGAAAGGCGTCGTAGCCGAATACGTCTTTGAGGATGCGTTGTGCCTGGTCGAGCATACCGGTCTCCGTTGCGAGGCGGCGCAGTATACGGCAATGGCACCCAAGTGACGCCGCCCCCTGTCGCAGTCCGTGCTTTTAGCCCCGATGCGGTCTAGAATCCGCGCTGATCCTCACTTTCTAGGTAGTGCCACGATGTCCTTCGCCGAGCAAATGTCCCGTCTGCAAACATTCCTCGACGCCGATGACCTGCACGAGGAAGCCTTGGACTATGTCGCCGCCCATGGCTACCTGACCGCCCTGTCTATCTGCCCGGAGCCAGTGGGTGAACGCGAATGGATCGATGCCCTGTTCGCCGAGCCACCGCATTACCGTGACGACATCGAGCGGGATGCCATCGAAATCGCCCTGGTCCAGCTCAAGGCCCATATCGCCCGGCAACTGGCCAGTGACGACGATCCGGAACTGCCCTGCGAGCTGGACCTGGGCGATGACCCGGACGACTCCGACCTGCGCGGTTGGTGCATCGGCTTCATGGAAGGCGTATTCCTGCGCGAAGCCGTCTGGTTCGAGCGCGCCGAAGACGAAGTCAGCGAACTGCTGCTACCGATCATGGTGGCCTCGGGACTGTTCGATGAGCAGCCGGAATTCGATGAGATCGCCCGTGATGTCGATCTGGTCGACAGCATGGTCGCGCAGATCCCCGAGTTGCTGACCGCCCTGTTCCTGCTGTTCCAGGCACCGGACGAGAAGCCCGCCCTGCTGAAACCCCGCCCGCACTGAGCCTTGGCGCCGCGCACCATTCATCGCAGCCACCATCGCAGTATCCGTTATGCATTGATCGCGGTGGGCTGGCTGAGCGTGGCCCTGGGCATTCTCGGCATTTTTCTGCCGGTGCTGCCCACCACCCCCTTCCTGCTACTGGCCGCCACCTGCTTTGCGCGCAGCTCCGAGCGCTTCTACCTGTGGCTGGTCAACCATCGCCGGCTCGGCCCATGGATTCGTGACTACCTGGAAGGCAACGGTATCCCGCTCAAGGGCAAGCTCTACGCCATCGGCCTGATGTGGCTGAGCATTGCTGTCTCCAGCTACGTCGTCCCGCTGCTCTGGGCCCGCGCCTTCATGCTGACCAGCGCGATCCTGGTGACGATCTATATCCTGCGGCAGAAGACCTTGGAAAAAACCTGACCCGGCCTCTCGGCCGGGAGGCTCCTTCAGGCGACGAGGGTATGGTTGTCGAGCATGCCCTGGATGATGCTGCCGGCGTCTCCGCCAGACAGCACGACGTTTTCCAGGGTGATGGTCTGATCGATCTTCGCCGCGTCAGCCACCTGGCCGGTGCTGGAAACACTGACCACGGTACTCGTATCGGTCACGTCGAAGCTCAGGTACTGGCTCAAGACATCGGCATCCGTCGGGTCATCGACCCCGACCAGCAGGGATGACAGATCGAGGACATCGCCTTCGGCAGCATTGAAGTCCCGAACCACGTCATGGGCATCGCTGCCACGGTCGCTGGCGTTCCAGACGAACAGGTCGGCGCCGTTGCCGCCAACCAGGATATCGTCGCCGCGCCCTCCGATGAGTCTGTCATCGCCCTCGCCACCGAGCAGTCGGTCAGCGCCGCTGCCGCCTTCGAGTCGATCGTCACCCGCGCCGCCATCGAGCAGTTGCCCCGCACTACCGGCCAGCAACACATCGCTGGCTTCGCTACCGAGCAGATCGCCGCTATCACTGACGACATTGGGCGCCACATGGGCAACGTCGCTCAGGCGGATCACCAGGCTGGCGGTATCGCTGTCGCCATCGGCTTGCGCCAATTTGTAGGTGAAGCGCTCCTCTTGGCCGACGTTGTCCAGCTCGGCATCGGGCACATACGTATAGGAGCCGCTGGCATAAAGGGTCAGGCTGCCATACTGCCCGGCGATGGTGACGCTGCTCTGCACGTCGATGAAATCACTGCCATCGAACAGTTGCAGGGTCGCGCCCTCACTGCCTTTGTCATCGACGGTGCCCCAGGCCTCCCGGCTGTCGAACAGGTCATTGGGATCGGTCAACAGATTGCCGGTTACTGGCGTCACATCGGTTACCCACATCGCCGCCGCGGTGGTGACCATTGTCAGGTTATCCAGGGCCACCCGCAGTTGCTGGTTGTTGTCGGTGCGGTCGTTGGCACTGACCAGCAAGCGGTAGCGACCCGCCTCGAGCGTATCGGTGGTGATGGTACTGCCGGTATTCGGCGTGCCGCCCAACCCCGTGCTTTCCCAACCCTCGTCGCCCAAGCGATAGAGCGTCCAGCTCACCTCGTCACCGCCGGCCTGCGCGGCGATGCCCAGCTCGAAGGAAAGCGTTGCCGTGGTGCCGCTGTCCACCGTGAAGACCGGGGTGAGAACCTCGGTCCGAGCATCGCTATCGCCACTGCCATCCACCAGTTGCAAGGCCTTGTCAGCAACGAAAGCGACCTCCGAGCCATTGATGCCCCAATGACTGTCATCCGCGCCGAACACATCGGTGCTGACCGTCACGCTGCGCTCGTCGCCATCGACGTTGCTGTTGTTCACCTTGTCGAAAATCCACGGATTATCGACCCCGCCCAGGCCATTCTGCACAGTGGAAAAGTTGGCCAGCACCTGGGTTTCGCTGCCCCCTGCGCGCACTACCTGCTGGATCAGCGCTTCGGCGAAATTATCGTAGGCCTGCACTTCGCTGCGATCCTCGACGGTCAGCACGAAACTGCCCTGGGACTGGTCACCATCGCTGTCGAGCAGAACATAGGCGAAGGTTTCATGGACATCGTCGGCAATATCCCTGTCCAGGCTATAGGTGTATGCGCCAGTGAGCAGATCGATGGTGAAGATCGCGCCTTCTTGGGTGGTGAAGGTCAGCAGGTTGCTGTCGGCGGCATACCCAGGAGAGCTGCTGTCGTAGACGACGCCAGCATGGCTGATCGAAAGCAAAGGCTGCGCGGCGGCACCGTCGGCACCGAAGCCCCCTCCGGCAGCAGCGTTGTAGTCGAGCAGGTTACCTGAGACAACCGCCGCACCGACGGTGCCTTGCAAGGTCTCGTCCAGTTGCGCAAGGTCCTTGACCAGTAGCGCATCGGTATCCGTTGCGGTCTGTCCGTCATAGGCAATGGGATCGAGCTGCTGCTGATCCTTGGTGCTGCCCAGCCCCATGCCAAGGGCATAGGACTTGATGAGGTTTTCCTCGAGAAAGGCGATCCAGGCACTTTCTTCGACGCCATCGATACCCTCATTCCCGGCCGAGCCCTCGATCCCCCAGTCCGAATTCGCCGTGGGCTGGCCGTCGGAGAGAAAGTAGGAGACGTTCTGCGCATCCACGATCCTGCCCGGATCGGCGAAGGCCTGCTGGGCTTCGAGCAAGGCGGCATCGAAGTTGGTCAGGCCATTGCCGAACATGTCGGACAGTTGCTCGATGACCTTGATCGCATCCTCGGCGGTCAGCCAGAGCTGCCCGGAATTGGCCAGGTCCGAGGTCGCCTCGGAGGCGAAACCGACCAGGCGCACCATCACGTCGCCCAGGCCGTCGTAGGCATTGATCAGGTTGATGATCGTCGCCTTGGCCAGGGCCATCCTGTTGGCGAAGTCAGTGCCCCTCGCCTCGTAGTCCATGCTGCCCGAGGTATCGAGGATGATCATCAGGTTGGTGTCGGCACTCGGTTCAGGCGTGGAGACCTGGAGGTCCTGGGCCAGGGGGGCGTCGTCGCGGATGTTGACGCGGATCGAACCTTCGTTGACCCCGCCATGACTATCCTCGACACGCACCACGAATTCGTAACCCACGCTGTCCGAATCAGCCGGATGATCGAGCGCCGCGCTCAGTTCTACGCTGTACTCGCCAGTGGCATTGATGCTCAGGCTGACCACGGCCTGCCCACCAACGCTGCCGACAAGCCCGCCCGCACCATCACTGCTCCAGAGCACAGGCTCGCCGTTGGAGGTGAACTCGCCGTCCGGCGGAGCCACCAGCGAAACCGCCAGCGTATCGCCATCCGCGTCACTGATATTCAGCGAGCCCTCGATCCGGGTCGTGGTGATACCGACTCCACTGCCACCATCCAGGCCACTTTCGTAAAGATCCACTGTAGCCGTGCCCACTTCGGGCAAGTGGTTATGGCCAGTCAGCGTCAAATTGAACTGGCCGGGGACCACAGTCCGGTCGCCATCCATGACCCGATACTGGAAGTTCAGAATCTCGGTCCCGGGCTCCAGCTCTCCGGGGGTATACAGATACTGGCCGCTGGCGAAAAACTGAATGGTGCCGCGCCCGCCGCCAAGCTCGATACTCACCGGATTGCCATCGAGCAACGGGTGGACCCGCCCCTCGAAACTCACCGCCACCAGCGGAATGCCATTGCCATCGGCATCCTTCAACCAGCCATCGGCCCCAGCCTGGTCGGCCACGCCACCGTGACTGTCGCCAGCCAGCAGATTGCCCGCCAGGGTGCTTACGGTGCCGTCCAGACCGGCATGGTAGCTGGCGGAATCGACCTGGGTTACAGGTGAGTCGTCGTTCACCTGCAAGGTCAGGCTTCCCACTGCGGCGTCACCATTGCCGTCAGTCACCTGATAGTCGAAGTTGAACGTCAGAGTGCCCTCGTTGATCTCGCTCGGCCGATGCTTCAAGGCATTCAGTTGGGTAACCGAATATTCTCCCGAGGCGCTGTCCAGGGTGATCCGCAGCACATCCACGGCGCCCTGCCGGACCAGCAGCCCATCGTTGGTTTGCACATAGGTGAAACCTTCTGGCGCGCCCGTCGCCAACAGGACGATAGTGCCGGCACCGTCCGGCCCGAAATCGTGACTGAGGATGCCTGTCGTATTCAGCGAGTCCTCGATATCGTTCACACCACCGGGGTTGCCTCCCGGCAACGCGTCGTCGTCCATCAACACCAGCAGATTTTCGCCGGTGCCTGGCAAGCCACTGGGCGTGACGCCAGGTATCGCGTCGGGCTCCTGGTCCAGCGCATCGAACTCGTTTTCCGGGAACAGCGGCACCGCCACCAACCCAGCAGTCGGAAAACCGGTGGTGGATGAAACGACGCCACCAACGGCATCGAGCAGCACGAAGGAGCTTCCGCCACCACCGCCCGCGCCAGCAGCGCCTACCGCCGGCCCGGCGGCTGTCGCCTCGGCCTGTCGTGTCGGGTCGACGCCAGCCTCGATGGCCGCTTGCAGTTGCTCGACGTCGTTCAGGTCCGCATCACTTGCCGGCGCAGGCTGATCATTGGCGGGTCGCTCCACGGGTGTACCGCTGAGCAACTGCTCGCTCAGTACGATCTCGCTGTCGCGGCCAAGCACCAGTTGCTGGCCTCCCGGCAGGTTCACCGAGACAGCGCCGCCCGCACCGGTCTGCAACCGTTCACCGGAATAGACTCGGTCGCCCTCTATCAGCAATCGCCGCGACCCATCGCTCGCCAGTGCGAAGACCTCGCCGACAACCTGGACAACGACCCCCATCAACCTCGCCATACACCTTCCTCCGTACCGCGCCCGATCAAGTGGACGCACTCCATGTAAGGGGATCCATCACCTGGTTTGATACGGAGGAAACACTGCCTGGAAATACTGGACGACCACCTTTCAAGCGGGAAATGACAAAAAAACGTCACGTCCGGAAACCGCCTAATCCATCAGAAAAAACATCCCCACACACAACTCGAAAACGTGACCTTCCCGCCAAAAAGCAGCATGAAACGCCTGCCAGGCGTCTTTTTACCTGTTATTCGGCGAGACAATGTGCTGCTTCTCCCATTTCCACTAATATTTTTTTGGAATATGTCCAATTCCAAATATTTCTTAGTAAGCTGAAAAATATGTTCATAGACTTGAACTTACAAGCGCAGTCAGCTTGAGAATGGAATTAAGTCATTAATTTGACTAACAGAAAAAACACTAAGCAAGGAGAGATAGAATGCGCGCGCTTGCCCCTCTGTATGGCGGTTTACTGCTGGCCACCGCATGCTCGTCGGCACTGGCAATGAACCTGACCGAGGCCATTCAGAGCACCATTGACACGCACCCCGAACTGCGGGCAAGCATCAATAGTCGTCTCTCAGCCAATGAAGACCTGAAGTACGCCAAGGGTGGCTACCTTCCGACTGTAGACCTGATGGCCGGAACTGGCCGGGAAAGTACCGACAGCCCAAGCACCCGAGCCCAGGGCAATCACCACAAGGAAAACCTCAACTACCGCGACGCCGAGCTGCGCCTGCGGCAGATGCTGTTCGACGGCTTCAATACGCTCAACGAAGTCGGCCGCACCAAGGAAGTGGTCAACTCCCGCGCCTATTACGTGCAAGGCACCTCGGAAAGCCTCGCGCTGAGGGCCGTGGAGGTTTATCTGGAAGTGCTCAAGCGCCGCGAAATGGTCGCCCTGGCCGAGAACAACATGCAGGCCCACAGCCGCATCCACGACCAGATCGGCCTGCGCAGCCAGCGTGGCGTCGGCAGTACCGCCGACTTCGACCAGGCCGAAGCGCGCCTGGCCCTGGCCGCGAACAATCTCTACACCGAGCAGGTCAACCTGTCCGACGCGGAAGCCAATTTCATCAGCGCCGTCGGCCGCCTGCCGGATCAGTTGGAAGCCCCCGCCTCGCTCAACGGCAGCCTGCCGGAAAACCTGCTCGAAGCCCGCCAGGCCGTGATCGACAACAACCCCTTCCTGAAATCGGCCCAGGCCGACGTCAATGCCGCCGAGAAACAGTACGAAGTGGCGAAGTCCCCCTTCTACCCGCGTTTCGACGTGGAATTGGCGACCACCGCCAACGACAACGTCCAGGGTGACGAAGGCCACTACAACACCTGGCGAGCCGGTGTGGTGATGAACTACAACCTGTTCAACGGTACCCGTGACAAGGCCCGCCTGGAGTCGGCGGCGCACCAGATCAACCAGTCCATGGACATTCGCAACAACGCGCTGCGTACGCTCAACGAAAACCTGGCGCTGTCCTGGAACGCCATGGAGAACGCCCGCCAGCAAACACCGCGCGCACGGGATTACGCCGACTACACCGCCCGGGTTCGTGCGGCTTACCAGCAACAGTTCAGCCTTGGCCAACGCACCCTGCTCGACCTGCTGGACAGCGAGAACGAACTGTTCACAGCCAACCGACGCTATGTGGAAGTCCGCTACACCGAAGAGTTTTCCATGTACCGCGTGATCTCTGCGATGGGTGAGCTGCTGCGGCGCCAGCAAGTGGTACTGCCTGCGGAAGCGGTCGCCGCATCGGAAGTGAAGAGCGAAGCACGCCTGCCTGAGCTGAAGTGACGATGGCCAGGCGAGCAGCGCCCTGATGACGCTGCTCGCCGCTCAGGAGAAGACACCTTGACCCACATGGAACCCGCTCCTGCGCACGATCAGCGCCAGAGCCACGACGACCCGCTGCTCGATGGCTTGCTGATTCTTTGCTCCCTGCATGACTGCAAGGCCAGCCGCGCCAGCCTGACCGCCGGGCTCCCGCTGCCCGCCCAACGCCTGAGCACGGAACTGCTGCCGCGCGCGGCCGCCCGTGCCGGCCTGCAAGGTCGCGTGCTGCGCCGCGAGCTGAGCAGCATCTCGCCCCTCAACCTGCCGCTTCTCCTGCTCTTGAAGCATGGCCGCAGCGCGGTGCTGAGCCGGATTGGCGAACAGGGCCGCCTCTTGATCCTGCCATGCGAGGCGGATGGTGGCGAACAATGGATCGAAGCCGAAGAACTGGACCAGGAGTACAGCGGGCAGGCCTTCTTCGCCCGCCCGCAACACCCGCTGGAAAGCGTGCGCAAACCACTGGTGCCCAGGGTCGATGCCTGGTTCCGCGACACTCTGCGGCTGTCCCGCAGGCTCTATGCCGACGCGCTGCTGGCCAGCCTGCTGATCAACCTGCTGGGCCTGGCGGTACCGCTGTTCGTCATGCAGACCTACGACCGCGTGGTGCCCAATCAGGCGACCGCGACCTTATGGGTACTGGTGATCGGCCTGTTCATCGGCAGTAGCTTCGAACTGCTGCTGCGGGTACTGCGCTCGCACTTGCTGGACATCGCCGGCAAGAAGACCGACGTGGTGCTGTCGGCCACCCTGTTCGAACGCATCACCGGCATGGCCATGCGCGCGCGCCCCGCCACGGTCGGGGGGTTCGCCCAAAGCATCCATGACTTCCAGGGACTGCGCGAATTCCTTACCGCCGTGACGCTGACCAGCCTCATCGACCTGCCGTTCTCGCTGCTGATGATCCTGATCATCGGCCTGCTCGGCGGCTGGCTGGTGGCTATCCCGCTGCTCGCCTTTCCGCTGACGGCCCTGTTCGCCCTGATCATCCAGGCTCGGCTGCGCGATACGGTGCAAAAGAGCCTGACCCTGGGCGCCGAGCGCCAGGCACTGCTGATCGAAACCCTGGGCGGCCTGGAAACCCTCAAGGCCTGTGGCGCCGAAAGCGAACGCCAGCACCGCTGGGAAAAGACCCACGGCGCCCTCACCCGCCTGGATAACCACGCGCGCTTTCTCGCCGGCCTGGCGACCAATGGCACACTGTTCCTGCAGCAACTGGCCGGCATGTCGACCATCGTCGCCGGGGTCTACATCATCATTGCCGGCCAACTGAGCGTCGGCGCCCTGGTGGCCTGCTATATGCTCGGAGGTCGCGTACTGGCCCCGCTGGGGCAGATCGCCAGCCTGATTACCCGCTACCAGCAAGCCCGCCTGACCATGACCAGTACCGACGCCCTGATGGCCTTGCCCCAGGAGCGCGAGGCCGGTCAACGCCCGCTGGAGCGCGCCCACATCAAAGGCGCCATCGAAGCCCGGCAGGTCAGCTTCAACTACGCCGGCCAGGACATCCCCGCCCTCGACAAGATCAGCCTTCAGGTCAGCGCCGGCGAGCGGGTCGGCATCATCGGCCGCAGCGGTTCCGGCAAAAGCACCCTGGCCCGCCTGTTGATGAATTTCTTCAGTCCCGGCGAAGGCCAACTGCTACTCGACGGACTCGATCTGCGCCAGTTGGACGTAGCCGACCTGCGCCATCACATCGGCTACGTGGCGCACGACATGCCGCTGCTGGCCGGCAGCCTGCGCGACAACCTGACTCTTGGCGCACGCTACGTCAGCGATACGCGCATGCTCGAAGTGGCCGACCTGACCGGGGTTTCCGAACTGGCGCGCCAGCACCCGCAAGGCTTCGACCGTCCCGTCGGCGAGCGCGGCCAGTTGCTCTCGGGCGGGCAACGCCAGGCCGTGCTGATGGCCCGCGCGCTGCTGCTCGACCCACAGATTCTGCTGCTCGACGAGCCAACCAGCGCCATGGACAACGCCAGCGAGGATGCCTTGCGCACACGCTTGCACGGCATCGCGCAAGGCAAGACGCTGCTGCTGATCACCCACCGAGCCTCGATGCTGACCCTGGTGGATCGCCTGGTCGTCATCGACAAGGGCCAGGTCGTCGCCGATGGCCCGAAGGACACCGTCATCGAAGCATTGCGCAAAGGCCGTGTCGGCCTGGCCAGCGTCTAGGAGATTGCGATGGAGCTGGGACACTCGTTGCGCGGCTACTTTCGCGGCGCGCGGCAAGACACGGAATTCATGCCCGAAGTCGATGGCGCGGTCCAGCAGGACTCGCCATGGCTGGCCCGGATAACCGTCTGGGCCGTCTCGGCCTGCCTGCTAACAGCACTGGTCTGGGCCAGATTCGCGGTCCTGGAAGAAGTCACCACGGGCGAAGGCAAGGCCATTCCATCGAGCAAGATCCAGGTTATCCAGAACCTCGAGGGCGGCATCGTCACCGAGATTTTCGTGCGCGAAGGCCAGGTCGTGGACAAGGGCGACAAGCTGCTGCGCCTGGACGACACACGCTTTCTATCCAATCGCGGGGAGACCGAAGCCGACCGCTTCGCCCTGAGCGCACGCATCGAACGCCTGAGCGCGGAGGCCGAAGGGCGCGAGCTGAGCCTCTCGGACGATCTGGTCAAACAGGCACCACAACTGGCTGAAGACGAACTGGCCCTGTTCCGCTCGCGCCAGCAACGCCTGAAAAGCGAGCAGAACACCTTGGGCGAACAGCTCAGCCAGAAGACCCAGGAACTGGCCGAATTTCGTTCCAAGGCCCAGCAATACCGCAACAGCCTGGCCTTGGTTCAGCAGGAACTGAACATGTCGGAACCGCTGGTCAACACCGGCGCCATCTCACCCGTGGAGATCCTGCGCCTGCGCCGCAGCGCGGTAGAAATACGCGGCTCCCTGGATGCCACCACCCTGGCCATTCCCCGTGCCGAATCGGCGATTCAGGAAATCCGCAGCCGCCAGGAAGAATCGACCCTGAGCTTCCGCTCCGACGCCTTCAAGGAACTCAACGAAACGCGCACGCAATTGAAGAAAATCACCTCGACCACGGTGGCCATCGACGACCGGGTCAATCGCGCCCTCGTCGTCTCGCCGGTAAAGGGCGTGGTCAAGCAGCTCAAGGTCAACACCATCGGCGGCGTGGTTCAGCCAGGTAATGACATGCTCGAGATCGTGCCGCTGGAAGACAACCTGCTGATCGAAGCACGCATCCGCCCGCAGGACGTGGCCTTCCTCCACCCCGGGCAAAAAGCCACGGTCAAGTTCACCGCCTACGACTACACCATCTACGGAGGCATGAAGGCGAGCCTGGAACTGATCGGCGCCGACACCATCGCCGATGAGGACGGCAACAGTTTCTACCCGATCCAGGTGCGTACCGAGAAGAACCACCTGGGCAGCGAAGAACACCCTCTGTTGATCATTCCCGGCATGGTGGCGACCGTCGACATCGTCACCGGCGAAAAGAGCGTGCTCGACTACCTCCTCAAACCGGTACTCAAGGCCCGCTCGGAAGCCATGCGCGAACGCTGAAAGAGCCTAAGCGCTGGTGTTGAAGACACGACAATTCGCCAGGCGGGTCGGGACGCGCATTATCCACCGCTGCGCATCGCCAATGGCGGATAAACAGAGCGCTGGCTGCGTGCTTCGGTCCACCGCCCCTCAAAGCCCTCGATCTTCCCGACAATGATTGCGCCTGAAAGTCTGCGCCCCCATCGCCTCGATCTGCCCTTCGATCAGCGCTTCGAACGGTCTCAACAGGGCCGAATAGTCGCATGCTTCCTGCAACTCCAGCGCCAGCGCAATCGCCTCGATGGTCGATAACGCATCCGCGGCCGGCGCCTTGCGCAAGCGGTAGCGCGAGCCCCGTCCCTCGGGCAGACTGACGCGAGGCAGGGCCGCGAGCCAGGGGTTGAGGTGCAACAGCTTGCGTGCCTTACGCCAGGTTCCGTCGGGAACCACGAGCAACAAAGGTCGCAGCTTCTCTTGCGGCGAATCGGGCAACGGCAAGACTGCGGCCCGCTCGCCCGGAAACAGCAGGCGAATACGATAGGCCTCGCTGACGTCAGGCGGCAGCGGCTCGAAAATCTCGCCCACCTGTAACTGTGCATTGCGCAATCCCAGAACCGCCAGTCGGGCAGTATTCAGCGCATGGCTCTGCTCATCCGGGTGCTGCAAGACAAGCACACGGGTAGCACTCGACAATGAGGGAATCAGCCCACACAGGCAGTGGCTGGATGGCCGGCAACAACGAGGGCAGCGAGGGCGGGACATGACGGCTCCGGGCAATGGCCACACAGTGTGCCACAGCCCGGTTGGCGCCGATCAGCGATTGAAACGCTCGGCCAGACTGTGCAGGTACTCGGCCATGCGCTCCAGTTCGACCCCCAGCTCGGCGCCCTGGTTGGCCTGGGCGGCACTGTTATCGGACAACTGGGCGATACGGGTGATCTGCCGACTGATGTCCTCGGCAACATGGGCCTGTTGCTCGGACGCGGCGGCCATCTGCTGGCTCATGCCATTGATGCGACTCACCGCCTGGCTGATGCCGTTGAGCGCCTCGCGAACCGCTTCCACGCTGCGTACGCTTTCACGCGAGATTTCTTCGCCACGGCTGGCAGTGAGCACGGCCCGGTCCGCGCCATTGCGCAACGACGAGATGATCTGATGGATCTGCTCGGTCGACTCCCGTGTGCGCCCGGCCAGCGCTCGCACCTCATCGGCAACCACGGCGAAACCACGCCCCTGCTCGCCCGCACGCGCCGCCTCGATAGCCGCATTGAGCGCCAGCAGGTTGGTCTGCTCGGCGATGGACGTAATCACATCGGCAACGCTGCCGATCGACTGGGTCGCTCCCGCCAGCTCGTTGACTGCCGTGCCAATGGCCTGAACCGCACTCTCCATGTTGCGCATCGCCTCCAGGCTGCCGTCGGCCAGTTGCCGGCCAGATTGGCCAGGCCTTCCGCTTCTTCGGCGGCATGCGAGGTGTTCTGTACGTTGCTGGCGACTTCCTGGATCGTCGCGGCCATCTGGTTGATCGCCGTGGCAGACTGGTCCGTTTCGTTACGCTGCTGCTCCAGCAGGTCGGCTCCCGAACGCGACAACTGGGCGGACTGTGCAGCGCGGGTTCGCACGCCATTCCCCGTGTCCTCCAGGCGGGTCAATGCCGTCTGCAGGCGCGCCTCCTCGCTGATCATGGCCATGTCCAGCAGCGCCTGGGCACCCCGGTTATCACTGTAGGTCAGGGCGACCAGCGCACTGGTGAAGGCCTTGGGATGCTCGGACAGGGTGCGGCGGATCAACTGACACTTGCTGTACAGTTGCCAGGAACCCAGGGCGAACAAGGCCACGACGGTGAAGCCCTGCAGCCAGGGACCGCTCAATATCCTGTGCGAAGCGAAAAGCGCCAGGCCCGCAAGGATCAGCGGCCAGGAACGCAGCAGGTCGTAAGTCCAATACTCCAGTAGCGGCACTGGCGGCTTGCCGGCGCTCAGGCGGGCATAGAGTTTTTCCGCACGCAGCTTCTGCGCCTCGCTGGGTACCGAACGCACCGACTCGTAGCCGGCCATGCGACCGTTCTCGTAGATCGGCGTGACATAGGCGCTGACCCAGTAGTAATCGCCATTCTTGCAACGGTTCTTGACGATACCCATCCAGGGCTTGCCCTGCTTGATGGTTTCCCACATGTGGCCGAATACGGAAGGCGGCATGTCCGGATGACGGACCAGGTTGTGCGGCTGGCCGATCAACTCCTCACGGCTGAAGCCGCTGATCTCGACAAACGCATCATTGCAGTAGGTGATAGTGCTGTTCAGATCAGTCGTGGAGATAAGGCGATCAGCATTTGCAAAGGTTCTTTCCCGCTGGGTGACAGGTTGGTTTTGGCGCATCGCGACCATCCTTGACTGAATGACGGTGGAATTCCTGACTCACCGTTATTGTCTAGCACAGACTATGCCCTTCGGCATGGCGGCGCAGAAAATCAACGAATGTCCTTTCCTGGCCGCCGCCCACCTTACGCAGAAACCAATACAGAAAACACTGACGGATCGTGTCGTGACACCAGCCAGCACTAACGCGCCGAACGACGGTCACGCACCGGGCTTGTGCCTTCATGGCGCACGGGAATCGGCTGCATTCGCGGCTGAAGCCCCAGCCACCCCATGATTTTCCAGGTGAATCGCTCGAACCAGACTTTCATACCGAACCTCCCGCGCAACACTTCAACAAGAAGAACACCGTGCAACTGAAGAAGAGGCTAGGCGATTTTCTGGCGCCTGCCCAGTGGCGCAATGTTACACGAAGTGGCATTCCGACATATGGAAATGGCCATGCCGATAGATGGCCATTCGCTGCCGTATCGAAAAGGCAATGCAGCAATCCCCCGGATTGCCTACCCGGGCCAGATAGTGCGCATCGGATCCCAGGTGAAATGGAAGCCGGGCATACGCCCTACCCGCCCCTTCCTCAATGAAAAAGCCCGTCGGAGACGGGCTTTTGGTCAGCGGATCAGATAACGATCAGGCGCTTTTCTGCAGGCTGATTTCGTCAGGCGTGCCGCCCGAAGCCAATTCATTCTGCAGGGCAGTCTCGTCGAGCTGCTTGCACCATTTGGCGACCACGATGGTAGCGACGCCGTTACCGACCAGGTTGGTCAATGCGCGGGCTTCGGACATGAAGCGGTCGATACCGAGGATCAGTGCCAGGCCGGCAACCGGCAGGTGGCCCACGGCGGAGATGGTTGCGGCCAGGACGATGAAGCCGCTACCAGTCACGCCGGCTGCCCCTTTGGATGCGATCAGCAGCACCAGCAGCAGAGTGATCTGGTGAGTGATGTCCATCGGCGTGTCGGTGGCCTGGGCGATGAACACGGCAGCCATGGTCAGGTAGATGGAAGTACCGTCGAGGTTGAACGAGTAGCCAGTCGGGATGACCAGGCCCACCACGGACTTGTCGGCACCCAGCTTCTGCATCTTGGAGATCATGCGCGGCAGGGCGGACTCGGAGGACGAGGTACCCAGAACGATCATCAGCTCTTCGCGGATGTACTTGATGAAGCGCAGGATGCTGAAGCCATGAACCCGCGCGATAGCCCCCAGCACCACCAGGACGAACAGCAGGCAGGTGATGTAGAAGCACGCCATCAGTTGGCCAAGCTGCACCAGGGTGCCAACGCCGTATTTGCCGATGGTGAAGGCCATGGCACCGAAGGCACCGATCGGAGCGACCTTCATGATCACGTTGATGATGTTGAACATCACGTGGGAAATACGCTCGATGAAATCGAACACTGGGCGACCATAGTCACCCAGGCGATGCAGGGCGTAGCCAAACAGTACGGAGAAGAACAGGACCTGCAGAATGTCGCCCGAAGCGAACGCGCCAACGACGGTGCCCGGGATCACGTTCATCAGGAACTCGATGGTCGACTGTTTCTCGCCAGCGGCAGCGTAGGCAGCGATGCCCGAGGTATCCAGCGACGCGGGGTCGACATGCATGCCATGGCCCGGCTGGAACACGTTGACCACGACTAGGCCGATCAGCAGGGCCACAGTGGAAACGACCTCGAAATACATCAACGCGTAGCCGCCAGTCTTGCCAACCGCTTTCATGCTCTGCATGCCAGCGATACCAGTAACGACGGTACAGAAGATGATCGGCGCGATGGCCATCTTGATCAGCTTGACGAAACCATCGCCAAGAGGCTTGAAGGTGACGGCCAGGTCAGGCGAGAAATGGCCAAGGAGAATACCGATGGCAATGGCCACCAGCACCTGTACATACAGGCTTTTATATAAAGGTTTGCGGGTCATGGCAGGTCCTCACCTCGCTGCTCGACGTCAATGTCCCTCTGATGTCGTACAGCCGCGTTCAGCGCTAACCCTCCTGCACTGGAGGGATTTGTTGTTGGCTCTCTATCGGGAGAGAGGTTGCAACCCCATTAGCAAAGCATATGCCACCTGGCAAAAATCATATAAAACCCATATAAATCAACATATTGATAGAACAAAAAGAACACATGAGCGCGCAACGTGGCGACTATCCGCCAATGGGTGGCGGTTATCCCGCAGCGACTGGACGACTTCGCCCCGATGGCAAGCACGCAATGGATGCGCAAATCCGTATGATTCCTAGCCGCCCTCTTGGCCCCGCGAGAAGGCATGCAGCCAAGAATGGAGCCCGTAGATGATCGTCAAACGCAGTATCCAGTCCCTGATCACCACTTGGCTGGCTGGCCTTCTCGCCTTGCTACCACTGGTCCTGAGCCTGGCCCTGGTGGGCTGGCTGGTCAGTCTGCTCAATCGCTTCGTTGGCCCGAACAGCCCCATTGGTCAACTGTTCGCCGGCCTCGGCCAGCCATTCGTCAACAATCCGTTGCTGGCCTGGCTCATCGGATCGGGCATCCTGATCCTGGCGCTTTATCCCTTGGGACTGGCGGTACAGCTGGGCCTGAAAGGCCCACTGAGCAAGCTCATCGACCTGACCCTGCGGCGCATACCGTTATTCGGCAACCTCTATGGCCTGGCCGATCGTTTCGTCGGCCTGCTGGACAAGAAGCAGGACGCCGACCTGGCGGCGATGAGCCCGGTATGGTGCTTCTTTGGCGGCGAAGGCACGGCTGTCCTCGCCCTGCTACCCAATCCACAAGTAATAGAAATCGACGGGCGTGACTACTACGCGATCCTGGTACCGACCGCGCCGATTCCGATTGGAGGCGGTCTCCTTTATGTACCGGTCGAATGGGTGAAGCCAGCCGACATGGGCATGGATACCTTCACCAGCATCTATGTCTCCATGGGTATCACGCCACCAGGGCGGGCCGTGCCAACGCTGCTTGCGCCAGAGCGGACCGCCACTCAGGCGGGTGATGGTCCTACCACTTGAACAGCGACCAGCTCACCGCGTACTCGTCGAATCCCAGCCCCCACAGGGCCACGGTCAGACCGAGCAGCAACTCCAGGACCAGCAAACCGATAGCCAGGGTGCCGCCGGAAATCGCCAGGCCTTCCTTGAACGGGATGCGCAGGAAAGCCGGATAACCGACATAAAGCAGGTAACTGGAATAACCCAGGCCGATCACGCCGACGATCGCCAGCAGCCAGATCGCTGGATAAAGCAGCGCGATACCGGCGATGAACATCGGCGTAGCCACATAGCCGGCGAAGATGACGCAGCGCTCACGGCTTGGCCGGCTGGGGAAACGGTCCGACATCCAGTGGATCACGTTGCCCATGATCCCGACCGCGAACAGCATCAGGACATAGAAGGTAACCCCCAGCACGGCGCCAGTCGCCAGGTCCACTCTCGCCACTTCTTCCGTGGTGATGCGCCAGCCGATCTGCGTGGTACCGATGAACGCGCTGATCACCGGAATGAGCGCCATCAGCAGGACGTGATGGGCATACAGGTGGGTGATGGTCTCGCCTTCCCGATGAATGGACCGCCATTCGCGCCCCGGATGGGACAGCAGCCCCCAGACATGATTGATCATGACATGACTCCTATGGCTCGCCTGATCGCGGGCCGCCGAACGGCCCGCATTCACGAACCTTGCGGTTGGCCGACGCCACTCTGATCAAGGCTCGCTCAAGTTAGGAGTTAAGTTCAGCGCAATAGGTTCGGCTAGAATGCCAGGCTCGCCCGCAGCCCTTACGGCACGCTGGCTGACGAGTGGTAGCGAGCCATTTGCAAAGCCTGGCGACAAGGATCGGAAACACATATCCACTGCCCGCCTTAGAGCAAAAATGCTATGTTGCGCGCCCTCGACGAGGAGTGCAGTCATGGCAACATCCCCCAACGATCAAGATTCCGGCAAGCGCGGCGGCTGTCTCTGGCTGATCCTGGCCGGCCTGGCGTTCATCGTGCTGGTGTTCGCGATCATCATCTACGCCATCACCCGCGACAAGACGCCCGAAGTCGAAGCCAACGAACAAGCCGCCATTACCGCATGCTGGGCGCGCGCCAACGATCCCGATGTGGCCCAGACCTCACGTGCCTTCGCCACGGACAGCTGCAAGGAAATGGAAAAGCAGTTCAAGATCAAGTTCGGCCGCGATCCACGGTAGAACCTGCGCATGCCATCGAGACGCCTGCTGCTGATCCTCTCCCTGCTCGTCGTCGGTTCGCTGCTCATCGTCGGCGGCTGGATCTGGTCGCGTTTCGGTGTCGCCTATCTGCGCCCTTATAGCGAGCAGGCCGTGTTCTTCCAGGGCAGTGGCCTCAAGCTGCCCAAGGAACTGGCCGGCCCTGGCCCGATCCGCGTGGTGCATTTCTGGGACCCCCAGTGCCCCTGCCACCAGGAAACCGACGCCCACCTCAATTACCTGATCGGCCTTTACCGTTTCTCCAGCGTCGAGTTCTACAGCGTGCAGAAACCCGGCAGCGAAGGTGAAATGTCGCCCTACCTCAAGGGCAAGCTGAAGCCGCTGGACACGCTCGAAGGCATGGAGTCGATTCCGGCCAGCCCGGCCATCGCCATCTGGGATAAAAATGGCCAACTGGCCTATGCCGGCCCATACAGCGAAGGCCTGGTATGCAACTCGTCGAACAGCTTCGTCGAGCCGGTCCTCGATGCGCTCGCCCTGGATCGGCACGTTTCAGCGGCCAACACCATGGCGGTCGGCTGCTACTGCGACTGGGCCGACAGAAAAAGCCCTGACCCAGCGCAAAACCACTGAACGCAAGCCGCGACAACAGGTGCGACCCATTGCCGCACTATCGATGGAAGAACGTCCGTTATTATTCCCTCGGGATTTCAAGGGGTATCGCCTGCCCTTTCGTAACCTGTCATTTCAGTGCCGAAAAGCCACGTCTTCCGGGAGTTGCAGCCATGTCTGGCGCCACCGGCAGATCGCTCCCGCACTGAGCGGGCCAGGACAACGAGCACGGCAGGCCGCCTGGCGGGCGGTTCTGGACAAGTGAATGTCGACAAATTGGCAAGGCCCTATCAGACCTGGCCCTGTATACTTCGCCGCCGCCGAACCTGTAAGACGCCCCGCAAGCTGGATAAATAAACAAGAAAAAGACCGAAGGAAAGACTCGCAGTCGACTGGCAGTTGCGAGATCGCCTCGGCGCGGTAGCGGCTAATGCCTTAACCGGGAGTTGCAGATCTTCGGGCACCAAGCCTGGACTTAGGCAAAACACGAAACGATATGTGGAATATCACTTGCTGAAGGTCGTGAAATGAGAGAAGAGAAGTACCACCGCTTGTTCCGTACGCTTCTGATGATCGTCGCCGCCGTCTCGCTGAGCGGTTGCGACTGGGCTCTGTTCGATTCCAAAGGACAGATCGGCATCGAGCAACGGAACCTCATCATTACCGCCACTCTGCTGATGCTGATCGTGGTGGTCCCCGTCATCCTGATGACCCTGGCGTTTGCCTGGCGCTATCGCTCATCCAACAAGGATGCGACCTACGCGCCGGAGTGGGCCCATTCGCACAAGATCGAGATGATCGTCTGGGGCGTGCCCTGCATCATCATCATCATCCTGGCGATCATCACCTGGAAGACCACTCACTCTCTCGATCCGTACAAGCCGATCGAATCGGACGTGAAGCCGCTGACCGTCGAAGTGGTATCCCTCGACTGGAAATGGCTGTTCATCTATCCGGAGCAAGGCGTCGCCAGCGTCAACGAACTGCACATCCCGGCCAACACCCCGATCAGTTTCCAGATCACTTCCCAGAGCGTGATGAACACCTTCTTCATCCCGCAACTGGGCGGCATGGTCTACGCGATGGGCGGCATGCGCACCCAGTTGCACCTGATCGCCAATGAGCCTGGCCAGTACTTCGGCCTGTCCGGCAACTACAGCGGTCACGGCTTCTCTGGCATGAAGTTCCAGACCTACGCCAGCAGCAACGAAGAGTTCGAACAATGGGTCGCCAAGGCCAAGCAATCGCCTAACACCCTGGACTTCGAATCCTACAAGACGCTGGCCAAGACCAGCGAAAACAACCCCGTCGAGTACTTCAACGTCCAGCCTGGCCTGTTCCGGCAGGTGATCGGCCAGTACATCGACTTCAAGAAACATGTGAGCGAGGCCGCGCATCATGAATCTGGTGCGGAGGAGTAAAAGATGTTCGGAAAACTGACATTAGACGCAATACCCCTACACGAGCCGATCCTCGTCGTCACGATGATCGCCGTGGCACTGGGCGGTCTTGGGTTGTTCGCAGCCCTCACCTACTTCAAGAAATGGTCCTACCTGTGGACCGAGTGGCTGACCTCGGTCGACCATAAGAAAATCGGCATCATGTACGTTCTGGTCGCATTGGTCATGCTCGTACGTGGCTTCGCCGACGCCATCATGATGCGTACCCAACTGGCCATCGCCACCGGTGGCAACGAGGGTTACCTGCCGCCTCACCACTACGATCAGATCTTCACCGCCCACGGTACGATCATGATCTTCTTCGTGGCGATGCCGTTGGTGGTAGGCCTGATGAACATCGTCGTGCCGCTGCAGATCGGCGCACGCGACGTCGCCTTCCCGTTCCTGAACTCCCTGAGCTTCTGGCTGTTCGTCGTCGGCGTCCTGCTGACCAACATCTCGCTGTTCGTCGGTGAGTTCGCCCAGACCGGCTGGGTCGCCTATCCGCCTTTGTCAGGCAAGGAGTACAGCCCTGGGGTCGGTGTCGACTACTACATATGGGCCTTGCAGATATCCGGTATCGGTACCTTGCTGACAGGTGTGAACTTCTTCGTCACCATCATCAAGATGCGTGCACCGGGCATGACCCTGTTCAAAATGCCGATCTTCACCTGGACCATCCTGTGTGCCAACGTGATCATCCTCGGCGCCTTCCCGATCCTGACCGCCGTGCTCGCCATGCTGACCCTGGATCGTTACCTGGACTTCCACTTCTTCACCAATGAACTGGGTGGAAATCCGATGATGTACGTCAACCTCCTGTGGGCCTGGGGCCACCCCGAGGTGTACATCCTGATCCTGCCGGCATTCGGCATGTTCTCCGAAGTCACCGCGACCTTCGCTCGCAAACGTCTGTTCGGCTATCACTCGATGGTCTGGGCAACCGTTGCGATCACCGTCCTGTCCTTCATTGTCTGGCTGCACCACTTCTTCACCATGGGCTCTGGCGCCAGCGTCAACGCCTTCTTCGGTATCGCCACGATGATCATCGCGATCCCGACGGGTGTGAAGATCTTCACCTGGCTATTCACCATGTACCGCGGTCGCCTGGAGTTCAACTCCCCGATCCTGTGGACCCTGGGCTTCATCATCACCTTCTCCATCGGTGGCATGACCGGCGTTCTGCTGGCCGTTCCGGGTGCCGACTTCCTGTTGCACAACAGCCTGTTCCTGATCGCTCACTTCCATAACGTGATCATCGGCGGCGCGGTATTCGGCTACATGGCCGGTATCACCTTCTGGTTCCCCAAAGCGTTCGGCTTCAAGCTGCACGAAGGCTGGGGCAAGGCATCGTTCTGGTTCTGGCTGGTAGGTTTCTACCTGGCATTCATGCCGCTATACATTCTGGGCTTCATGGGCATGACCCGTCGCCTGAACCACACCACCAACCCAGAATGGGAGCCATGGCTGCACCTCGCCGTGGTCGGTGCCGTGCTGATCGGTATCGGTATCCTGTGCACAGTCATCCAGATCGTCGTATCGATCATCAAGCGCAAGGAACTGGCCGACGTCACCGGCGACCCATGGAATGCCCGTACCCTCGAGTGGTCCACCTCCTCGCCACCTCCGTTCTACAACTTCGCCGTCACTCCGAACGGTGAGAAGCTGGACGCGTTTTTCGAGGCCAAGCGTGAAGGTCTGCCAGTTGCACCGAGCCACTACGCGCCGATCCACATGCCGAAGAACACCGGTGTCGGCCTGGTCATGTCGGCGTTCGCCCTGATCTTCGGCTTCGCCCTGATCTGGCACATCTGGTGGCTGGCCGCGATCAGCTTCGTCGGTACCTTCGTGTCGCTGATTCGCAACAGCTACAACCAGGATGTCGACTACTACGTACAACCTGACGAAATTGCCCGTATCGAACAGGCACACATTCAAGCTAAAGCTACTCAGGCGTAAATCATGTCCAGTGAAGTGTTGAGCAACCACGCCGCTCATGATGACCATCATGAGCATCACCATGACGCAGGTGAAATGAAGGTCTTCGGGTTCTGGATCTACCTGATGACCGACTGCATCCTCTTCGCGAGTATCTTCGCAGGCTTCGCGGTGCTCAGCACCGCGTTCGCCGGCGGCCCTACTCCCAAGGAGCTGTTCGACCTGAAACTGGTTCTGGTCGAAACCTTCGCCCTGCTGTTCTCCAGTATCACCTACGGCTTCGCCATGCTCGCCATGTACCGTGGCGACAAGGGCAAGGTCCTGACCTGGCTGGCCGCTACCTTCGTGTTCGGCGCCGTGTTCATCGGGATCGAACTCTATGAGTTCCACCACCTGATCCACGTCGGTGCCGGCCCGCAGGTAAGCGCCTACTGGTCCGCGTTCTTCACCCTGGTCGGTACCCACGGCCTGCACGTGAGCTCCGGTCTGGTGTGGATGGCGATCCTGATCCATCAGGTCGCCTCTCGTGGCCTGACCCCGGTGAACCAAACCCGTCTCAGCTGCCTGAGCCTGTTCTGGCACTTCCTCGACGTGGTCTGGATCTGCGTGTTTACCGTTGTCTATCTGATGGGGGCTCTGTAATGGCTCATGATCACCACTCCTCGGCAGGTGCCAGCCACGGCAGCACCAAGGATTACGTAACCGGCTTCGTCCTGTCGGTAATCCTGACCGTGATCCCGTTCGCACTCGTGATGCACCCGGTCATGCCCCAGGCGGCCACCCTGCTGACCGTCGTAGGCCTGGCCGTGGTGCAGATCTTCGTGCACCTGGTGTACTTCCTGCACATGAACACCTCCTCCGAGCAACGCTGGAACACCGTTGCCTTCGTGTTCACCGTGCTGATCACCATCATCGTTGTCGCGCTCTCGATCTGGATCATCTGGAGCATGCACCACTACATGATGACCAACTAAAGAGAGCGGCCCGCGATGTTCAAGCAATACCTGCTCCTGACCAAGCCAGGCATCGTCTTCGGAAACATGATTTCCGTCGCCGGTGGCTTCTTCCTGGCTTCCAAGGGGGATATCGACCTGATGCTGTTCCTGGCAACGGCACTCGGCGTCGCGCTGGTCATTGCTTCCGGTTGCGTGTTCAACAACTACATCGATAGGGACATCGATGAAAAGATGGAGCGGACCAAGAACAGGGTGCTGGTAAAAGGCCTGGTTCCGCCGACTCATGCCATCGTCTACGCCTGCATCCTCGGGATCGCAGGCGTTGCCTTGCTCTATAAAGCCACGAACCTGCTTGCAGTCGCCCTGGTCCTGATGGGCTTCGTCGTCTACGTCGGGCTGTACAGCCTGTACCTCAAGCGGAATTCGGTTTATGGAACCTTGGTTGGCAGTCTGTCGGGCGCCGCTCCGCCGGTTGTGGGCTACTGCGCTGTAAGCAACGAGTTCGATGTAGGGGCAGCGATCCTGCTGCTGATCTTCAGCCTCTGGCAGATGCCGCATTCCTATGCCATCGCCATCTTCCGCTTCAACGACTACCAGGCCGCCAACATTCCGGTGTTGCCGGTGATCAAGGGCGTACCCGCTGCCAAGCGCAGCATCGTCCTGTACATCGCCGCGTTCCTGGTCGCCACCCTGATGCTCACCATCAGCGGTTATGCCGGCTACAACTACTTCGTGGTTGCCGCCGTCAGTGGCGCGTACTGGTTGTGGATGGGTGTTTCCGGCTACAAGGCCGTCGACGACAAACTGTGGGCACGCAAGCTGTTCGTGTTCTCCATCGTGACCATCACCGCGTTGAGCGTGATGATGTCGGTCGACTCCCAGTCCACGCCGGGCCAGGTACTGATGACCTCGCTGAATCACTTCTGTGGTGATGTGACGGACGGCATCTGCTCGACACTGGCGTCTCGCTTCTGAGACAGCGGTTGCTTCATCGAACGGGCCCTGCGGGGCCCGTTTCGTTTTCTCTGGGGCATGCCGCAAGGACATGAGCCGGCCGATCTGGCATAAAGACGCCTTCACCCATACAGGAGGATTCAAGGTGGGCTATTTCGACGGTCTGGCGGATGGCACGTTCAAGAAGGACAGCCAAGGCAACACGGTTTTCTATCCCTGGGGGGTGCTGGGCAAGGGACGCGTCATTCCAGATGAGGAAACCCGCGTTCGCCTGCGCAACTTCGTCAAGCTCTACTACCAGATCACCCTGCCAGTGATCATCGTGCTCAGCGTATTCCGCCTCTGGCTTCTGTTGGTCCCGGCCACCATCGGCCTGGTCGCCTGGTTCCTGATCCACACCCGAACCCTGCTCAAGGACTGCCCACTCAGTACCGAGAAACTGACCCTCAAGGAGGGCTATCGCAACTCGGCGGCCAGCCACAACAAACCCACCCTGTGGATACTGTTGGTATTCTCGCTGCTGATGGTCGCTGGCGGACTGTTCCTGCTCATCGCCGGCAAAGTGCTCATCGGGCTGGGCGCCCTGGTCATGTTCGGCCTGTGCAGTGCCGCATTCATCTATATGCTGAAAAGCAAGCAAGTGTGAAACGCAGCGGGTTTCCGGCGGTCAATGCAGCCACGAAACCCGCCACCGTCTTGGAGAACCATCATGAGAACCGCCCTGCTCGGCCTGCTGCTCTGCGCCAGTTCCCTGGCCCAGGCCGCCATCCAGAGTCGTGAGATTCCCTACACGGCAGCCGATGGCACCCAGTTGATCGCCTACCACGCCTGGGACGACGCCGTCGAAGGTGAGCGGCCTGGGGTAATCGTCGTGCACGAATGGTGGGGCCTCAACGATTACGCCAAACGCCGTGCCCACGACCTCGCGGAACTGGGCTACAGCGCCCTGGCCATCGACATGTATGGCGAAGGCAAGCACACCGAACACCCCGCCGATGCGCAAGCCTTCATGAAAGAGGCGTTGGCCAGCAGCGAAGCGGCCAAGGCGCGCTTCGAAGCCGGTCTGCAACTGCTCCAGGCACAACCACAGACCGACGACCGCCGTCTGGCCGCCATTGGTTATTGCTTCGGTGGCAAAGTGGTGCTGGACATGGCCCGTCAGGGCGTGCCGCTGGCAGCCGTGGTCAGCTTCCACGGCGTGCTGGCGACTAACACCCCGGCAACGCCCGGCAGCGTCAAGGCCAAGGTCCTGGTCGAGCATGGCGAAGCCGACAGCATGGTGCCGGCGGAGCAGGTCGCGGCGTTCCGGGAAGAAATGGACAAGGCCGGCGCGGACTATCGACTCGTCTCCCTGGAAGGCGCCAAGCATGGTTTCAGCAACCCGGATGCCGATGCGCACAAAGGCCATGGCCTCGACGTCGGCTACCAGAAAGAAGCGGACGAGCGCTCCTGGGCGGATATGCAAGCGCTGCTCAAAGAAGCCTTCATGAAGTAGGAACCGAGTTCCCCGGCGGGGCTCGCAACGAGCTCCGCCCGCCTCAATCGATGACGTTGCCATTCGTTATCGCAGAGCAACGCAATCCAGCACTCGACCCGCGACCCAGGCACAATGCCACCATGACCCCTCCCGCCTTCTTCACGTTGCTAACGACACCCACCCAGGCGCCTCTGGTGCTACCCGGCACGCAACTGGTCTGCGCCGCGTTCGACCTGTCCAGGCTGCATCCGGATGATTTCCAGAATGTCGGCATCGCTCCGGTACGCGGCGTCGCCAAGCGTCAGTCCGAGTATCTTGCCGGGCGCCTCTGCGCCCACGAAGCCCTGCACCGACTCGCGGGCCTGGACAGCTTCCCAGCCCGTGGCGAAGACGGCGCGCCGCAATGGCCAACGGGCGTCAGCGGTTCGATCAGCCACGGCGCAGGCCTGGCCGCGGCACTGGTCGCCAACGATAGTCACTGGCGTGGCCTGGGCCTGGATCTGGAAACGCCACTGGGCGCGGATCGTGCAGCCAGACTGGCAAGCGAAATCCTCACCGCCGACGAAATGCAGCGTGCTCGCCACCTCGATCCGCAGGCCTTCGCGTTGCGCGTCACGCAAACCTTCTCGCTCAAGGAAAGCCTGTTCAAGGCGCTCTACCCGCTGGTACTCAAGCGCTTCTACTTCGAAGACGCAGAACTGATCGAATGCAGCGCAGACGGTAACGCCCGCCTGCGCCTGCTCATCGACCTCAGCGAAGAATGGCGAAGCGGTAGCGAACTGGATGGCCGCTTCGCTACTTACCAGGAACACCTGTTGAGCCTGGTAGCCGTGCCAGCCTGAACAGCGGCAAGCCACAAGAAAGGAGCCAGAGCGCTACGGAGGCTTTAACGCGTAGCGTGCAGCTTGCTCGACACACGCACTCACATGAAGGAAACTCAACACCTTGCCGATGACCCGTAATTTCATTCATATGGAAAGTCATCGTTTATTCGCTTCATGAGATGCCGTCCATGCTCGAAATCCGCCATCTGAAAACCCTCCATGCCCTGCGTGAGGCCGATAGCCTGGTCGATGCCGCCGATCGTCTGCACCTGACTCAATCAGCGCTTTCGCATCAGTTCAAGGAGCTGGAAGAACGCCTGGGCATGCAACTGTTCGTGCGCAAGACCAAGCCAGTGCGTTTCACCAGCGCGGGCCTGCGCCTGCTGCAACTGGCGGACAGCTTGTTGCCACAACTGCGTAGCGCCGAGCGCGACCTGTCGCGCCTGGCGGGCGGCACTGCCGGTCGCCTGCACATGGCCATCGAATGCCATAGCTGCTTCCAATGGCTGATGCCGACCATCGACCAGTTCCGCGATGCCTGGCCGGAAGTCGAACTGGACCTGGCCTCCGGTTTCTCCTTCGCTCCGCTGCCGGCCCTGGCTCGCGGTGACCTGGACCTGGTGGTGACCTCCGACCCCATCGAACTGGCCGGCATCACCTACGTGCCGCTGTTCACCTACGAGGCGCTACTGGCCGTGGCCAATCAGCACCCGCTGGCGAGCAGACCCTATGTCACCCCGGAAGACCTGGCCAAGGAAACCCTGATCACCTACCCCATCGACCGTGACCGCCTGGATATCTTCACCCGTTTCCTCGAACCCGCCGATGTCGAACCCGCCCAGGTGCGCACCTCGGAACTGACGGTGATGATGATGCAACTGGTGGCCAGCGGCCGCGGCGTGTGCAGCCTGCCGAATTGGGCGCTGCACGAGTACAGCTCGCGTGGTTACGTCAGCGCCCGCCGCCTTGGCGAGAAAGGCCTGTATGCCACGCTGCATGCGGCCATCCGTGCGGACATGCTCGATGCCCCATTCATGCGCGACTTCCTGCTCACCGCCAAGGACACCTCGTTCGCCACGCTGGAAGGGGTCAGCGTGGCGCGCAGTTGATCAGGCGTCCGCCATCGGGACGCTGCTGCGATCACTTCACTGCGCTGCCGCCCAGGTAGAAATGCTGGATGTCATCACGCGCCGCCAGTTGCTCGGCCACGCCCTCGCCCACCACCTGGCCGTTTTCCATGATGTAGGCATAGCTGGCGTGGCGCAGGGCGACGTTGATGTTCTGCTCGGCCACCAGGAAGCTGGTGCCTTCCTGCTTGTTGAGCTGGGCGACGATCTCGAAGATTTCCTCGACGATGATCGGCGCCAGGCCCATGGACGGCTCGTCCAGCAGCACCAGGCTGGGCTTGGTCATCAGGGCCCGGCCGATGGCCAGCATCTGCTGCTCGCCACCAGAGGTCAGGCCGGCCTGGGTCTTGCGCTTGGTCTTCAGGCGCGGGAACCAGGCGTAGATGCGCTCCAGATCATCCTCCAGGGCCTTGCGCGATGGCCGGCGCAGGAAACCACCGGTGCGCAGGTTTTCCTCGATGGTCAGGTGCGAGAACACGTGGCGCCCTTCCAGCACATGGACGATGCCCTGGCGCGCCAGTTGGTTGGCGGCCACGCCGGCCGTGTCCTGGCCCTGGAAGCGGATATGACCACGGCTGATCCTCGCCCGGTCGGCCTGGACCAGCCCGGAAATGGCCTTCAGCGTGGTGCTCTTGCCCGCACCGTTGGCACCGAGCAGAGCGACGATCCCTCCCTGCTCGACACGCAACGACACGCCCGCCACGGCGAGAATCGCGCCGTCATAGATCACTTCGATATCGTCGACGGCGAGCAACTCGCGAGATTGCGCGACCGTCTGGGGTGCATGGCTCATGTGGATACCTTGATCACATGTGGGTGATGGCCTATTCGGCGTCGATCAGTTCGTCGATGAACCGGGTCACGCTGCCGCGACACGGTTCATCCGATGTTCACTCGGCGCTGCAATCGCGCGGGGTGACGTTCTTCTCCTTGGCGTACTCGGCCGATTTGGCGTCGATCAGCGGACGCAATGTCTGGCGATCGGCCTGCACCCAATCGGTGACCAGCTTCCAGCCCTTGCCATCCCACTGTTGCACCTTGGCTGCGCCGCCGCCCTCATGGTCGTTGCACGACAACTTGAGCGGCTGCATCAGGCCGAGAAAACCGATTTCCTTGAGCCGTGCATCGCCCAGGTCCAGATGCTCCAGGCCCCAGCGTCCTTCCTCGCCGTTGAGCGGACGATTGCCGAACTTCTTGTGCCCGGCACGAATCGCCTCCACGGCGATGGCAGCGTTCACCAGGCCGGAGTTGTAGTACACACTGCCGAAGCTTTTCGGGTCCTTGAGATCGCTCTTGCCCTTGTCGAGGATGTGCTCCTTGATGCGCTTATGGATATCGAAGGTCGCGCCGCCCGGATACGGCGTCAGCGCCAGGTAGCCCTTGCCGGCCTCGCCAGTCGGCAACACGTCCTCGTCGGAGCTGGCCCAGATATCGCCGACGATGCGCTCGACCGGATAGCCGAAGCGCGCCGCGGTCTTGATCGCCACTGGCGTGGAGACGCCCCAGGTGCGCAGGAACACCCAATCCGGCTTGGCCTGGCGCACCTGACGCCACTGCGCGGCCTGCTCGTTACCCGGATCGGCCACCGGAATCTGGATGTTCTCGAAGCCGTATTTCTCCGCCAGCAGCTTCAGCGGCCCCTGGGTTTCACGGCCGTAGGCGGAGTCGTGGTAGACGGTGGCGATCTTCTTGCCCTTGAGCTTGTCCAGCCCGCCTTCCTTCTCGGCCACGTAATTGATGAATGCCGAGGCCTCGCTGTAGAAAGTCAGCATCACCGGGAAGTTGTACGGGAACACGCTGCCGTCGGTGGCTTCGGTACGGCCGTAGCCGAGGGTGATCAGCGGGATCTTGTCAGCCTCGGCCTTGCTCGCCAGGGCATAAGCCGCCGGTGCGCCGTTGGGTTGGTAGACCGCCACGGGCGCGCCATCCAGACCGTTCTTGAAGCGCTCGTAGCATTCGATGCCCTTCTCCGCCGTCCACTCGGTCTCGCACTCCTGCCAGACCAGCTTGACGCCGTCGATGCCGCCCTCGACCTCGTTGATGTAGCGCAGGTAGTCGATCATCCCCGCCCACACCGGAATGCCGCTGGAGGCGTAGGCGCCGACCCGGTAGGTGGCCAGCGGGAAGAACTGCTCGTTGGGCGCGGCCTGGACCGGCAGCGCGGATTGAATCCCCAGAACCAGCAGCGCAGAGGCCAGGGTACGTTTCATGGTGCGTTTCATCGTCATGTCCTTGTTCAGGCAAAGGCCGGCCACCCGGGCCGGCCGAATGGCTCACTGCTCGGTGGCGCAATTGCGCGGGGTGATGCCCTTTTCCTTGGCGTAGGCGGCGGACTTGGCTTCGATCAGCGGACGCAGGGTGTCGCGGTCGGCCTGCACCCAATCGGTCACCTGTAGCCACTTCTGTCCGTCCCATTGCTGCACGCGGGCGGAACCGCCGCCTTCGTGATCGGCACAGGACAGTTTCAGTGGCGGCAACAAGCCTTCGAAACCGATGGCTTTCAGGCGTGCGGCATCGATGTCCAGATGCTCGAAGGCCCAGCGCCCTTCCTCGCCATTGAGCGCACGCTTGCCGAACTTGGCCTGGCCGGTGCGCAGCGCCTCGACGGCGATGGCGGCGTTGATCAGGCCGATGTTGTAGTACACCTTGCCGAAGTAGCTCTTGTCCTTGAGGTCGCTCTTGCCGGTGTCGAGGATGTACTGCTTCAGGCGTTTGTGGATTTCGAAGCCATCGCCCCCCGGGAACGGCGCCAGCGCCTGGTAACCGGTGGCCGCCGGCCCGGCCGGGATCACGTCGGCCTCGGAGCCGGCCCAGACGTCGCCGATGATGCGGTCGGCTTTGATGCCGAAGCGCGCGGCGGTCTTCAGCGCCACCGGCGTGGACACGCCCCAGGTCCGCAGGAAGATCCAGTCCGGCTGCAACTGCCGCACCTGGCGCCACTGCGCGGATTGCTCGTTGCCCGGATCGGCCACTGGAATCTGGATGTTCTCGAAGCCGTACTTCTCGGCCAGCAGCTTGATCGGTGCCTGGGTTTCACGGCCATAGGCGGAGTCGTGGTAGACGGTGACGATCTTCTTGCCCTTGAGCTTATCGAAGCCGCCCTCGCGCTCGGCGATGTAGTTGATCCCCACCGAGGCCTGGCCGTAGTAGTTGAGCAACAGCGGGAAGGCGTAGGGGAACACGCTGCCGTCGGTGGACTCGGTACGTCCGCCGCCGCCGTCGACCAGCGGGATCTTGTCGGCCGCGCCTTTCTCCAGCAGGGCATAGGACGCCGGCGTGCTGTGGGTGAAGAAGAACGCCGTCGGCGAACCGTCCTTGCCGTCCTTGAGACGCTCGTAGCATTCGACGGTACGGTCGACATTCCACTCGGTCTCGCACTCCTGCCAGACCAGCTTGACGCCATTGATGCCGCCTTCCACTTCGTTGATATAGCGGAAGTAGTCGATCTCGCCGGCCCACCACGGGATGCCGCTGGAGGCATAGGCACCGACCCGGTAGGTGGCGAGGGGAATGAACTGTTGCTGGGCCTCGGCGGCCTGCACGGTGGCGATGGGCAGCCCGGCCTGAGTGCCGAGGGCCAGCAAGCTGGCGATGAGGGTTCGCTGCAAGGTTTTGCGCATGATGATGACTTCTTGATGATGTGGATGTTGTTGGCGTGCCTCCCGTTGTCGGGTCGAGCGATAGGATTCAGAACCTCAGCGGCCAGACCGCGAGCCGGTCGCGCAGGTTGCTGATCAGGCGGATCAATCCTTCCGGCTCCTTGATCAGGAACCAGACGATCAGCGCGCCGAAAATGATCTTCTGCAGGTTCTGCAACTGGCCGGCATCGACATGGCCGGCGAACGCCCACTGGCCAAAATGGTTGAGCAGGATCGGCAGCAGGCTGATGAACGCCGCGCCAATGAAGTTGCCGGCGATGCTGCCCATGCCACCGATGATGATGATGAACAGGATCTGGAACGAGCGGTTGATATCGAAGCTGCTGGCGCTGGCCGTGCCGAGATAGGCGAAGGTCCACAGCGCGCCGGCGATGCCCAGGTAGAACGAGCTGACGGCGAAGGCCAGGCGCTTGTAGCGGTCCACCGGGATGCCGATCACCGAGGCGGCGGTGTCCATGTCACGGATGGCCATCCAGTTGCGGCCGATCTGCCCACGCACCAGGTTGATCGCCACCCAGGTCAGCAGCACCACGCTGGTCAACACCAACAGGTAGCGGCCGGCCGGCGAGGCCAGGCTGTAGCCGAAAATCTCCAGGCGCGGCGCGCTGATGGTGCCGGACGACGCGTAGTTGTAGAACCAGGGAAACTTGGAAAACACCCATTCGAGGAAGAACTGCGCAGCCAGGGTAGTGACCATCAGGTAGAAACCCTTGATCCGCGAGCTGGGGATGCCGAACACCAGGCCGACCACCCCGGCGATCACCCCGCCACCGATCAACGCCAGCGGCAAGGGCAGGCCCGGTACGCGGAGCAGCAGGCCGTAGGTAGCGAACGCACCGACCGCCATGAAGCCGGCGGCGCCCACCGAGGTCTGCCCGGTGTAGCCGGTCAGCAAGTTGAGGCCCAGCCCGGCGAGGGACAGCACCAGGAACGGAATCAGGATCGCGTTGAGCCAGTAATCAGTGCCAAGCAGCGGCACGGCGACGAAGGCCACCAGCAGCAGGATCGACAACGCGACCGGCCAACGCCGGCGCACCAGGGTCAGCGGCGCGTCATCGAAGGTGGTGGAAAGACGAGGGGTGGTAACGGTCATGGCTTCACACTCGTTCGATGGCGCGGTCGCCGAACAGGCCGGCGGGACGGATATAGAGGAACACCAGGGCGAGGAAGTAGGCGAACCAGGGTGTGATGCCACCGCCGATGTACGGGCCGACGAAGGTCTCGGCGAGGTTCTCCGCCGCGCCAACGATCAGCCCACCGACGATGGCGCCGCCAATCGAGGTGAAACCGCCGATGATCAGTACCGGCAATGCCTTGAGCACCACCAGCGACAGCGAGAACTGCACGCCTTGGCGCGCGCCCCAGAGCAGGCCGGCGACCAGGCCGACCATGCCGGCCACGGCCCAGACGATCTGCCAGATGCGATTGAGGTTGATGCCCACCGACAACGCCGCGCGGGTGTCATCCGCCACAGCGCGCAGGGACACGCCGATGCGGGTCTTGTTGAACAGCAGCGCCAGCACCAGAACCAGCACGCCAGCGACGGCAGCCGCGATCAGGTCGAACTGGCTGACCATGATGTCGCCGATGAACAGCGGCACATCGTCGATGCCCAGGTCCAGCGCCCGCACCTGGGCGCCCATCAGGCCCTGAGCCAGGCCTTCGATGATGAACGACAGGCCGAGGGTGGCCATGAACAAGGTGATCTGCGAACGGTTGACCAGCGGCCGCAGCACCAGGCGCTCGATCAGGATCGCGCCAATGATCATCACCACCAGGGTGATGGCGATGGCCAGGGCGAACGGCACGCCCTGCTCGTGCAGGCTGACGAAGGTCAGCGCGGCGAACAGCAGCATCGCGCCCTGGGCGAAGTTGAACACACCGCTGGCCTTGTAGATCAGCACGAAGCCGATCGCCACCAGCGAATACATGGTGCCGGCGAGCAGCCCGCCGATCAGGGTTTCGAGGAAGAAATTCATCAGTGCACCGTTCCCAGGTAAGCGGCGATCACATCGGGGTTGGCCTGCACTTCGGCCGGCGTGCCATCGCCGACCTTGCGTCCATAGTCGAGCACCACCACGTGGGCGGACAGGCCCATGACCACCTTGATGTCGTGCTCGATGAGAATCACCGTGGTGCCGAGGTCGCGGTTGATGTCGGCGATGAAGCGGCTCATCTCCTGCTTCTCCTCGGCGTTCATCCCGGCCATCGGTTCGTCGAGCAGCAACAGCTTGGGCTGGGCGATCAAGGCACGACCCAGTTCCACCCGCTTCTGCAGGCCGTAGGCGAGGCTGCCGACAGCCACGTCGCGCCAGGGTTGCAGTTCGAGGAACTCCAGCACCCGCTCGGCGCGCTCACCGAACTCGCGGGCCTCACGCCTGGCCCGTGGCAAGGCCAGGGCCTGTTCGAGGAAAAAGGTCTTCTGGAAACGCGACAGGCCAGTGAGCACGTTGTCGCGCACGCTCATCTTCTTGAACAGTGCGTTGTTCTGAAATGTGCGGCCAATGCCGAGTCGGGCGGCGGTCAGCGGGTGATGGCGGCGCAACTGTTGCGCCTCGAACAGCAACTCGCCGGAGTCGGCACGATAGACGCCGTTGAGAATGTTCAGCAGCGAACTCTTGCCGGCACCGTTGGGGCCGATCAAGGCACAGATCTCGCCCTGGCGTACCGAGAACGACAGGTCGGCAATCGCCTTCACGCCCTTGAACGACAGCGACACATTGCGCACATCGAGGATGCTGCTCATGCGGCGCGCTCCAGGTACTCGTGAATCCAGTGCACCTGGGCGCTTTCGGCAGCCGGCGACTCGATGCGTTGCAAGCGGCGGAAACCCAGCAATTCGCGGACCCGCGCCTTGATCCAACGGCGGATGCCGTGATGCGGCTCGACCAGGGTCCAGTCGCACAGACGACGGCGCCAACTGCCCTGCGGCGCCAGGCGACCTTCGATTTCCTCGGCCAGGGCCTGCAAGCGTTCGGCCGAGGCGAGTAAGGCGGTCGGCGCGATTTCACGGCGATCGCGAGCCGCCGAACCGCTGGTTTCCGGAAAGGCAACGCCCTCGCCGCTGCTCAACCAGCGGTCGAGCAAACGGTTGAGGCCTTCGACCCATTCGGTGCCTTCGTCACTCCACAACACCGGCTCATTGGCTATCGACGCCCAGCCCTGCCGGTCATGTTCAAGCGCCTCGCCGGTAAACAACGAGGCCAGGGAACGCACCCGCCACAAGCCGATCTCACGCTCGACCGCCTGGGGCGAAAACAGCTGCACCGGCCAGTCAGCCGAGAGCCCGGCCTGCAGCCAGCCCGAAACCGCGTCGCGCCCCTGCACGAACGCGAAGCCCGGACGCGTCGAGGCAAGCTGGCGACGCAGCACCTCGCCACGCGCCTCGCGGGAGATACTCACACTGTGCCCGCCCAACTGCCGGGCGGCCAGAGCCAGGATCAACAAGGACGGTTCGAAGGCACCACTCAATGCCAGTCGCGCACCTGGCTCGAACCCTTGCTGGCGCAATGCAGCAGCGACCCGCTCGACCTCCCGCGAGACGTCGATCCAGCGCCAGGCCTTCCAAACGCCGAGGCGACGATGACGCAATGCAATTTGCAACGGCCGCTCTGTCGCCCAACGCTGCAACTGCGCCAGAGCACTTTCAGGCACCCCATCGGCAAACGGCAGACCCAACTCATGCACGCTCATGCTTGCCTCCTAGGCGTTGATCGCCTGTTTCTGCTGCAACAGGCCCGCGAGGTCGCGGTAGCCGGCGGCCGGGTGGTTGGCAGGCAAGCGCGGTCCTTCGCCGAACAGCTTGTCGCGCAGGGTGCCCTGGCGGTATTCGGTCTTGAATGCGCCACGCTTCTGTAGCTCGGGAATCAACAGTTCGACGATGTCGCTGAAAGTCTCGTGGGCCAGGGCGTAGGTGAAGTTGAAACCATCCACGTCGGTTTCCTCGACCCATGACTGCAACTCGTCGGCCACGGTTTGCGGACTGCCGACGAGCAGCGGGCCGAAACCGCCGATGCCAACCCAATTGGCCAATTCCTGCACCGTCCACTGCTTGCTCGGGTCGGCCGTGGAGAAGGTCTCGACAGCCGACTGAATGGCATTGGTGTGGATGTGCTTGAGCACCTGGTCAGGCTGATACTGGCTGAAGTCGATGCCGGTCCAGCCGGAGATCAGTGCCAGGGCGCCTTCATAGCTGGCGTAGGACTTCAGCTCCTGCCACTTGGCCTGAGCCTTGGCATCGGTCTCATCGACGATGACAGTCTGCATGTTGAAAATCAGAATCTTGCGCGGGTCGCGACCGGCCTCGGCGGCACGGCGGCGAATATCGGCCACCACTTTCTTCAAGGTCACCTTGGACGGCGCGGCGACGAACACACACTCGGCGTGACCGGCCGCGAAATCCTTGCCACGGCTCGATGCGCCGGCCTGGTACAACACCGGCGTGCGCTGCGGCGACGGCTCGCAGAGGTGGATGCCCGGCACCTTGAAGTGCTTGCCCAGGTGCTGGATCTCATGGACCTTGGTCGGGTCGGTGAAGATGCCGCGCTGACGATCACGCACCACCGCGCCCTCCTCCCAACTGCCCTCGAACAGCTTGTACAGCACCTCCAGGTATTCATCGGCGTAGTCGTAGCGCGCATCGTGGTCGCTCAGGGCCTTCTGGCCGAGGTTGCGCGCGCCACTGTCCAGGTAGGAGGTCACGATGTTCCAGCCGATACGCCCCTTGGTCAGGTGATCGAGCGTGGACAGGCGCCGGGCGAAAGGATAGGGATGTTCGAAGGTCAGTGAAGCCGTCAGGCCGAAACCCAAGTGCTCGGTAACCAAGGCCATCGGGGTGATCAGCGCCAGCGGGTCATTGACCGGAACCTGGGTGGATTGACGGATAGCGGCGTCACCGTTGCCGTTGAGCACGTCGTAGATGCCAATCACGTCGGCGATAAAGATACCGTCGAACTTGCCGCGTTCCAGCAGCTTGGCAAGATCGGTCCAGTAATCGAGGTCCTTGTACTGCCAGGAGCGATCACGCGGGTGACGCCACAATCCTGGGGACTGATGCCCCACGCAGTTCATTTCGAAGGCATTGATACGAATTTCGCGCGCCATGACTCTCTCCAGCAATCAACCAATCGACGCCAGATATGAAGGCGCCCGTTGAAGAGGTCATTTCACAAAGCATGCCATGTAAAAAATCGTTTAATATCAAACAGTTGAGATAACAAAGAGAAATTCGTAATGTGTTCGCAACGAACAGCGTGTTGATCAACTGTCTCGTCACCAACAGTGACGCGCAGCAGCAGAAACAAGTGGCGGGGGAGAAAAGAAGATGGCGTCCCAGGCGAGGTTCGAACTCACAACCTTCCCCTTAGGAGGGGGATGCTCTATCCAATTGAGCTACTGGGACATAGTGAAAAGTCGCGGCGCATGTTAACGACCCGGTTGCGATTTGTCATGCCATAAGAAACCGTTATCGAAAATGCGCAAAGCGCCACAAAACAAGAGGAGAGATGAGTTTTATCTTCCTGGCCCTGGAACCATTCTCCAGAGCGGGACTCATTTTTAGATAACTGGTGCTGGCATTAAGCCTTTATCCAGTGCAGAATATGCCACGTATTTGACGCCAAATTATCGACAACCTCTGAAGCACGGTGCTCTGCGATCTGAACTGTCTAGGGAAATCACTGTCATAGCAGCGATAATTGCCATGCATCGCCTTTCTGACCTAATTCGGTTTAATATATGCGCCCTATGAAACAAGCTATTTATTCCAGCCGCACAGCTGACAAGTTCGTAGTTCGCCTGCCTGACGGCATGCGTGAGCGCATCGCTGAAGTCGCCCGCAATCATCACCGAAGCATGAACTCGGAGATCATTGCTCGCCTCGAACAGAGCCTGGTTCAGGAAGGCGCTCTTGGTGATGACCTCGGCTTGCGCCTCGACAGCCCGGAACTCAGCCTGCATGAACGGGAGCTGCTGCAACGCTTTCGCCAACTGTCCCATCGCCAGCAGAACGCACTGGTCGCCCTGATCGCGCATGACGCAGAGATGGCAAACGCCGACGCCTGAACAAGGTAACAGCCCAGCCTAGTGAAAAGCCGCCTTTGGCGGCTTTTTTGTCCCGGCACGCTACAGCAGGAACAGCGTCGCCAGTCCCAGGAAGATGAAGAATCCTCCGCTATCGGTCATGGCCGTGATCATCACACTCGCGCCCATCGCCGGATCTCGCCCCAGACGCATCAGAGTCATCGGAATCAGCACGCCCATCAAGGCCGCCAACAGCAAGTTGAGGGTCATCGCCGCAGTCATCACTACGCCCAGCGACCAGCTGTCGTACAGGTAGTAGGCGACACCACCGATCACCCCACCCCACACCAGTCCGTTGATCAGCGACACAGCCAGCTCCTTGCGCATCAGGCGCACGGTATTGCCAGAACCTATCTGATCCAGAGCGGCGGCACGGACGATCATGGTAATGGTCTGATTCCCCGAGTTGCCGCCGATACCCGCCACGATAGGCATCAGCGCAGCAAGAGCCACCAGTTTCTCAATAGAACCTTCGAACAAACCGATCACACGCGATGCCAGGAACGCAGTGATCAGGTTGATCGCCAACCAGGCCCAACGGTTGCCGACCGACTTCCAGACCGAGGCGAAGATATCCTCCTCCTCGCGCAGCCCCGCCATGCTGAGGACTTCGGCCTCGCTTTCCTCACGAATCAGGTCAACCATCTCATCGATGGTCAGACGGCCAATCAGCTTGCCCGAAGGGTCGACCACCGGCGCGGAAATCAGGTCGTAGCGCTCGAAAGCCTGAGCGGCATCGTAGGCATCTTCATCAGGCCCGAACGACACTGGATCGTCCGCCATGATTTCGGCCACCTGCTTGTCCGGATCATTGACCAGCAAACGCTTGATCGGCAGAACGCCCTTGAGCACCCCGTCATAATCGACCACGAAGAGTTTGTCGGTATGACCAGGCAGTTCCTTCAGACGGCGCAAGTAGCGCAACACCACCTCGAGACTGACGTCCTCACGAATCGTCACCATCTCGAAGTCCATCAGCGCACCGACCTGATCCTCGTCGTAGGACAACGCGGAACGCACACGCTCACGCTGCTGGGCATCCAGCGATTCCATGAGCTCCAGGACGACGTCGCGCGGCAGCTCGGGCGCAAGATCGGCTAACTCGTCCGCATCCATCTCCCGCGCCGCCGCGAGGATTTCATGATCGTCCATGTCCGCGATGAGCGACTCACGGACCGAGTCGGACACCTCGAGCAGGATATCGCCATCTCGCTCGGCCTTGACCAGTTGCCAGACAGTCAAGCGGTCAGCCAGCGGCAGCGCCTCAAGGATATGGGCAACGTCGGCGGAGTGAAGCTCGTCAAGCTTGCGCTGCAGTTCTACCAGGTTCTGCCGGTGGACGAGATTCTCGACCAGTTCCTGATGCTGGCCTTCCTGGCGATGAGCCAGGCCTTCGACCAGCTTGTGCCGATGCAACAGCTCGACCACCTGAGCCAGGCGGTCCTGCATGCTTTCTTGCGGCTTTTTGGCTTCGACTTCAGTCATACGGCACGCTCCACCCCAGCAGCAGGGCGCGCCGCGGGGGTCAATCAAAATTCGATTGGGCAGGGATGTTCTTTAAGTAACTACTGGGTAAGTCCATGGTGGCGATCCACAAGCCCCGACGGGGCTGACGTGACAAGGATAGCACTCACCCACTTTCGAAGCGACAAAAACAGGCCAGGAACAAGCGCTTGCAGCACTTTCATGAAGAGCTTCTTAAAAACGCATGCAAGCCCATTTGCGACGCATGCAGCACTTTCCGAGACACGCGGTTTTACCGATCAATCGAAGTCGCTAACCTGAGCGGCGAACGTCAAGGAGGACGATCGCATGATACGAATGATCTGCTGCGCAGGACTTTGCGCATCCCTGCCCTACCTCGCCGACAACAGCCTTGCAGCCACCGTATTTCGCTGCGAAGACAGCCAGGGCCGACTGACCTATACACACCTGGGTTGTCCCGACGATAACAGCCAGAGCTTACAACGCGCCTACAATCCTACCCCCGGAACCGGCAAGGCCACACCGATGGCCCGGGACTCCCCCAAGGCATTGAAGAGCGATACGCAACCCCGTGAAGTCGTCGTGGTAGGCAGGAAGCTGGATGGCTGCGGTGATCGCCTCACCAGCAGCGAGCGTCGCCAGGCGATCATTCGCCAGCAAATACGGGGAGGCATGACCCGCGGCGATGTGGAAAGCGCCTTCGGCAAACCGGACAAGATCACCCGCGTGGACGGCGACACTCGCTATCACTACGCCGACACCAAGGGTAATCGTCGCCAGGTGACACTCGACGAAGCAGGCTGCGTGAAGGAAAAAGGCAAACGCTGAAAAAACAAAAGGCCCGCATCTCTGCGGGCCTTTCATCGTATGGCGCACTCAGGAGGATTCGAACCTCCGACCGCTCGGTTCGTAGCCGAGTACTCTATCCAGCTGAGCTATGAGTGCATTTGGTGCTTTTAGACCAGGTCACCTCTGGTAACGACACCCTGCCTTTGCAGGGCATCTCGTATGGCGCACTCAGGAGGATTCGAACCTCCGACCGCTCGGTTCGTAGCCGAGTACTCTATCCAGCTGAGCTATGAGTGC
>NZ_CBFFRH010000003.1:348237-614860 GCF_965644255.1 Pseudomonas sp. LRF_L74
TGGCGCACTCAGGAGGATTCGAACCTCCGACCGCTCGGTTCGTAGCCGAGTACTCTATCCAGCTGAGCTATGAGTGCGTGGGCCGCGCATTATAGGGATTAAATCGTTGAGGTCAACTCTCTTTTCCCTATTCAGTTCAATTGGTTATCGAACCGACGCGTAAAACAAAATATGGCGGAGAAGGGGGGATTCGAACCCCCGACACCCTTTTGAGGTGTACTCCCTTAGCAGGGGAGCGCCTTCGGCCACTCGGCCACCTCTCCGCAACACGGGGCGCATGATAACCATGTTTTCCCCGTTTGCAAAGCAAAAATTCCAGAAAAATTAGTGGCTTGGTTCGTCGCCCTTTTCTTTCTGGATGCGCTGGTAAATCTCTTCGCGATGCACGGCAACTTCCTTGGGAGCGTTGACGCCAATGCGCACCTGATTACCTTTCACGCCTAACACGGTGACAGTCACTTCATCACCGACCATCAGGGTCTCTCCGACCCGGCGAGTCAGAATCAGCATTCCTTTCTCCTCACGGATTAGTACAGGACAACACAGTCTGCAAAAGTAGGATGGTGCCGACTCCAGACGCTTTCGCGCAGAAGCCGCCACCCAAGTATTGACCAGCCCAGACAAAAGAAAAGTTCCGCCGGGCGGGTCAAAAAGGAAGAAAGGCGCTGTAACAGCGCCTTTCAGCAGGCCTTACTCGCTTTGGCGAGAAGGAGCATCCAGCTCGAAGGCAGTGTGCAGAGCGCGCACCGCCAACTCCAGGTATTTCTCCTCGATGACCACCGACACCTTGATCTCCGAAGTGGAGATCATCTGGATGTTGATGGTTTCCTTGGCCAGGGCTTCGAACATGCGGCTGGCAACGCCAGCGTGGGAACGCATGCCAACGCCGACGATGGACACCTTGGCGATGTTCACATCGCCGATGACCTCGCGGGCACCGATCTCGCGCGCAGTGTTTTGCAGAACATCCAGGGCGTTCTGGTAGTCGTTGCGGTGTACGGTGAAGGTGAAGTCGGTGGTGTTATCGTGCGCGACGTTCTGCACGATCATGTCGACCTCGATATTGGCGGCGCTGATCGGCCCGAGAATCTTGAAAGCCACGCCAGGGTTGTCCGGCACACCACGGATGGTCAGCTTGGCTTCGTCACGGTTGAAGGCGATGCCGGAGATGATCGGCTGTTCCATGGATTCCTCTTCATCAAGGGTAATGAGGGTGCCCGGCCCCTCCTGGAAGCTGTGCAGCACGCGCAGCGGGACGTTGTACTTGCCGGCGAATTCCACCGAGCGGATCTGCAGGACCTTGGAGCCGAGGCTGGCCATTTCCAGCATTTCCTCGAAGGTGATCTTCTCCAGGCGACGAGCCTTGGGTACCACGCGCGGGTCGGTGGTGTAGACGCCGTCGACGTCGGTGTAGATCTGGCATTCGTCGGCCTTCAGTGCGGCCGCCAGGGCCACGCCGGTGGTGTCGGAACCACCGCGACCGAGCGTGGTGATGTTGCCGTTTTCGTCCACCCCCTGGAAACCGGCGACCACGACCACGCGACCAGCCTTGAGGTCGATGCGAATGCGCTGGTCGTCGATCTGCAGGATACGCGCCTTGGTGTGTGCGCTATCGGTGAGGATGCGCACCTGGTTGCCTGTGTAGGAAACCGCATCGACGCCGCACTGGATCAGGGCCATGGCCAGCAGGGCGATGGTCACCTGCTCGCCGGTGGAGACCATGACATCCAGCTCGCGCGGAATGGGCTGACCAGCGGAAACCTGCTTGGCCAGATCGATCAGGCGATTGGTTTCGCCACTCATGGCGGAAACCACGACCACGATGTCGTCGCCGGCTTCGCGGAATTTCTTGACCTTCGCGGCCACCTGCTGGATACGTTCCACGGTGCCGACGGAGGTCCCCCCAAATTTTTGTACGATCAAAGCCATGTCAAAAAGCCGCCTTTTCCCCAAGGGCGCCCATTAAACCCGCAAAGGGCCACACTGCCAAGGTCGGCCGGGCACGCTACCGACCCTGGTGATTCATCGTTTACAGGCCTTGTTCGGCGAAGCCGCTGGCCAGGGCCAAAGCCTCGTCCAGCTTGCCGGCATCGGTACCGCCGCCCTGGGCCAGATCGGGACGGCCACCGCCCTTGCCGCCGACCGCCGCGGCTGCCTGGCGCATCAGGTCGCCGGCCTTGAGCCTGGCTGTCAGGTCCTGGGTGACGCCGGCCACCAGCACGACCTTACCGTCGAACTCGCCGCCCAGCAGGATCACCGCGCTGCCCAGCTTGTTCTTCAATTGGTCGACCATCGCCAACAAGGCCTTGCCATCCAGGCCATCCAGGCGTGCGGCGAGAACCTTGGCGCCCTTGACATCAACGGCTGAGCCGGCCAGATCATTACCCGCCGCGCTGGCAGCCTTGGCCTTGAATTGCTCCAGCTCTTTTTCCAACTGGCGGTTGCGTTCGAGCACGGCGGTCAGTTTGTCCAGCAGGTTATCGCGGCTGCCCTTGACCAGGGCCGCGGCTTCCTTGACCTGCTCTTCGGCACTGTTGAGATAGGCCAGCGCACCGGCACCGCTGACCGCCTCGATGCGACGCACACCTGCCGCGACGCCGGCCTCGCTGGTGATCTTGAACAACGCGATATCGCCCGTACGGGATGCATGAGTACCGCCGCACAGTTCGACCGAGAAGCCGTTACCCATGCTCAGCACACGCACGCGCTCGCCGTATTTCTCGCCGAACAGCGCCATGGCGCCCTTGGCCTTGGCCGTCTCGATGTCGGTTTCCTCGGTGGTGACCTCGGTATTGCGACGAATCTCGGCGTTGACGATGTCTTCCAACTGGCGCAACTGCTCCGGCTTGATCGCCTCGAAGTGACTGAAGTCGAAACGCAGGCGCTGGCTGTCGACCAGCGAGCCTTTCTGCTGCACGTGATCGCCCAGGATCTGGCGCAGCGCGGCATGCAGCAAGTGCGTGGCCGAGTGGTTGAGGGCCGTGGCCTGGCGGGTCTCGGCGTTGGCATCGGCCTTCACCGAAGTGCCGACGGCCAGGCTGCCCTTGGACACCACGCCGTGGTGGAGGAAGGCGCCACCGGTCTTGGTGGTATCGCGCACGTCGAAACGCACACCGGCGCTTTCCAGGTAGCCGCTGTCGCCGACCTGGCCGCCCGACTCGCCGTAGAACGGCGTCTGGTCGAGGACAACCACGCCCTCCTCGCCTTCGGCCAGGGTATCGACGGCAACGCCAGCCTTGAACAGGGCGACGATCTTGCCACTGCCGCTGGTGCCCTGGTAGCCGAGGAAGCGGGTGTCGCTGTCGACCTTGACCAGGTTGTTGTAATCCATGCCGAACGAGCTGGAAGCACGGGCGCGCTTGCGCTGTTCTTCCATCTCGCGCTCGAAGCCTTCTTCGTCGAGGGTCAGGTCACGTTCGCGGGCGATGTCGCCGGTGAGGTCCATGGGGAAACCGTAGGTGTCGTAGAGTTTGAACACCACGTCGCCCGGAATGACCTTGCCCTGCAGGTTCTCCAGATCCTGCTCGAGAATCTTCAGGCCCTGCTCCAGGGTCTTGGCGAACTGCTCTTCCTCGGTCTTCAGCACGCGTTCGATGTGCGCCTGTTGCTGCTTGAGCTCGGGAAAGGCATCGCCCATCTCGGCGACCAGCGCCGCCACGATGCCATTGAAGAAGCTGCCCTTGGCGCCCAGCTTGTTACCGTGGCGGCAGGCGCGACGGATGATGCGCCGCAGCACGTAGCCGCGCCCTTCGTTGGACGGCAGCACGCCATCGGCGATCAGGAAGCTGCAGGAACGGATGTGGTCAGCCACCACCTTCAGCGATGGCGCGCCGTCGTTGGCACAGCCAATGGCGCTGGCAGCCGCCGCGAGCAGGTTCTGGAACAGGTCGATCTCGTAGTTCGAGTGCACGTGCTGCAGCACGGCGCTTATGCGCTCCAGGCCCATGCCGGTGTCGACGCTCGGTGCCGGCAACGGATGCAACACGCCATCGGCGGTGCGGTTGAACTGCATGAAGACGTTGTTCCAGATTTCGATGTAGCGGTCACCATCTTCTTCCGGCGAACCGGGCGGGCCGCCCCAGATGTCCGCGCCGTGGTCGAAGAAAATCTCGGTGCAGGGGCCGCACGGACCGGTATCGCCCATTGCCCAGAAGTTGTCCGAGGCGTATGGCGCGCCCTTGTTGTCGCCGATGCGCACCATGCGCTCGACCGGGACGCCGACTTCCTTGGTCCAGATGTCGAAGGCTTCGTCATCGCTGGCGTAGACGGTGACCCAGAGTTTGTCCTTGGGCAGTTTCAGCCATTTGTCGCCGGTCAGGAATTCCCAGGCGAAATTGATCGCATCGCGCTTGAAATAATCGCCGAAGCTGAAGTTGCCCAGCATCTCGAAGAACGTATGGTGGCGCGCGGTATAGCCGACGTTGTCCAGGTCGTTGTGCTTGCCGCCGGCACGCACGCACTTCTGGCTGGTGGCGGCGCGGGTGTAGGCACGCTTTTCCAGGCCGAGGAAGCAGTCCTTGAACTGGTTCATGCCGGCGTTGGTGAACAACAGGGTCGGGTCGTTCGCCGGAATCAGCGAGCTGGATGCGACACGGGTGTGCCCCTTCTCTTCGAAGAAGCGGAGGAAGGCTTCACGGATTTCTGCGCTTTTCATCTATTCATTCCAGGCAAACGGCGGTTCCGGCAAAACGGGGTCTGAGCCGGCAAAGGGCCGCATTATATAGGCCTTGTATCGGCTGGACAGCCCATGCAAGCGCTAAATCGGATAGAAAGCGCCGATCATGACGCTAAAGTGCGGCAGGAACGATCAGAATCCCGGCGCGCAGGCCATTGCGGACCCTGGGATTGGGAAAGATGATGCGCGCGCCCTCTTCCTCCACCACCCAGCGGGTCCCGGCGATGTCCTCGGCCAGCAGGTAACCCACGGACAGTTCGCTGAAGTTCTGCACATCGGCGGGCAGGTGCAGGCGGAATTCGTCGCTGTGCTTGATCACTTCCCGGGCCACGCCGAACAGCTTCAGCCCGTCGGTTTCGACAGCCGGCGGCTCGCGACTCTCGATCAGTTGCCGTAGGCGCCTCTCCAGCCGCCCCAGGTCCAGCGCCTGGTTCTGGCCGAACGGCATGGCCTTGCCCAGTTCCAGGGTGAAGGCCTCGGCCTGCAGATGTGCATAGGTATAGGAACTGAAGGTGATACCCGGCTGCTTCTGCAATAGCACGGCCTCGATGCCGGCGGCCTGCAGCCGGGCCAGCTCTTCGCGGTTCGGCTCGCGTCCGGTGGCATAGGGCTGGAGGGCAAACAGCTCGATCTTCGACGCACGGATGGAGGTGTGCAGGTCATAGTGCAGGCGCTTACGCCCCGGCTTGCCGAAAAAGCTCGCCGCCAGGTGCTCCAGTTCGTTGGCCCGCAACGCTTCGAGACCACTGGTGTGCTCATGCCGGCCGCTGAACAGGCGATTGATGTCTTGCTCGACATAACGCTCACCGCGGCGGATCGACTCGGGGTTGCCGAACAGCAGTAGCAGGCGCGCCCTGGGCAACAGGGTGCCGGAAGCGATGTCATGCAGCAGGCGGTCGAGCAGCTCGATCGGCGCGGTTTCGTTACCGTGGAGACCTGCCGAAAGCAGCAGGTCCAGGCCCGCATCCTCGCCAGGCGCCGGCGTCACCTCCAGCGCCCCTTCGGCCAACCAGTGCAGGCGCACGCCCTGGCGAGTCAGTTGAATCTTCTCGGTCGGTTCGCGGCCGGCCAGGGTAAGTTCAAGCAGTTTGCCGAGGGCGAGCATGGCGTGACCTCTCAGTGTTGGCAGTCCGGCCCGTGAACGTGGCCGTCCTCGTCGTCGCCGATCGGCTCGCGCTCGAGCTGCAGGCCGATCAGGTTGGTGGCTTGCGGACGCACCAGCAGGTTGACGTACTCCGTGTCGCCCTCCTCTACATCCACACCGATCAGCAGTTGGTCGCCCACAGGCTGGATCCATACCTCCTTGCCTTCCCAGATCACGGCGAAGCGTGTACAGGAGGTCTCCAGCTGGGTGCCGTCGGTGTCTTCGAGGATCAATTGCAAAGCATCGGACATGGTCGTGAACTCTCAGGTACGTTGAAAAGAATAGACGCAGCCCAGAGTGAGGATCTGCGTCAGCTCATCGAGCGCCGTGCGGCACTCGACCAATAATTGCGGGTCGGCCAGATCGCGCTCCTGCAAGCGATCGCGATAATGTCGCCCCACCCAATCGACCAAGGTCTGGTAGAGCGCTGGCGTCAGGATCACCCCAGGATTGAGCGCAGCCAGCTCGGACTCATTCAAGACAACGCGCAGACGCAGGCAGGCGGGGCCCCCGCCATTTCTCATGCTCTGCTTGAGTTCGAATGCCCGAACCTCACTGATCGGACCATCGCCCCCCGTGAGTCGCTGCAGATAAGCCCAGACCTGCGGATTGCTGCGGCACTCCTCCGGCACGACCAGCAGCATGCGACCATCGGCGCGGGTCAGCAGTTGGCTGTTGAACAAGTAGGAGCGCACCGCATCATCCACGCTCAAGACATCGCTCGGCACGCAGATCGGCTGCAGGCTGCCGCCAAGCCGGGCCAGCTTGTCAGCCAGTTCGGCCAGCACCCGCTCGCTGTCGAGGAACGCCTGCTGGTGATAGAACAGGACCTCGCCATTGCCCACGGCGATCACGTCGTTGTGAAACACCCCTTGATCGATCACCGCCGGATTCTGTTGGGCGAAGACCGTGCCGGCTTCGCTCAAACCATGCAGCCGCGCGATGGCCTGGGAGGCTTCCTGGGTCTGCCGCGCCGGAAAACGCTGCGGCGCCGGATGACGGGCATCTAAGGCGCTGCGACCGTAGACGAAGAACTCCACGCCAGCGTCGCCATAGCGCTTGCACAAGCGGGTGTGGTTGGCCGCGCCCTCGTCACCGAACTGGGCGGTCGCCGGTAACGCCGGGTGATGGGCGAAGTGGCGCTCATCGGCGAACATCGCCTGGAGAATACGGCTGGTGGTCGGGTGCTCGATGCTGCGATGAAACTTGCAGTTGAGATTGGCCGCGGTGAAATGCACCCGGCCATCGGCGGTATCGGTGCTGGGGCTGACCGTCGCGGCATTGGCGGTCCACATGCTCGATGCCGAACTGCACGCGGCCAGCAAGGGCGCGTTGTCCCGCGCGGCGCGCTCGATCACCTGGGCATCGCTACCGGAGAATCCAAGGCTGCGCAGCACATCGACATCCGGGCGCAGTTGGGGGGCCAGCACACCCTGCTGGAAACCCAGCTCCATCAATGCCTTCATCTTGGCCAGGCCTTGCAATGCCGCTTCCCGAGGATTGGCAACCGCCTGGAAATTGCTCTGCGAGGCGACGTTGCCAAAAGACAGGCCGCCATAGTTGTGGCTGGGGCCGACCAGGCCGTCGAAATTCATCTCCACAGCGGGCATCACACACTCACTCCCGGGCTCAGGTTCGCTGGCAATTCAAGGGCCTCGCTTTCCAGGGAAGCGACCGGGTAGGCGCAGTAATCCGCCGCATAGTAGGCACTGGCGCGGTGGTTGCCCGAGGCACCGACGCCGCCGAAAGGCGCGCTGCTGGCCGCACCGGTCAACGGCTTGTTCCAATTGACGATACCGGCTCGCGCTTCCAGCCAGAACTGCCGGTAACGCTCGGCAGAATCGGACAGCAGCCCGGCCGCCAGGCCGTAGCGCGTGTTATTGGCCTCGCTCAGCGCGTGGGCAAAGTCACGGTAGCGGATCACCTGCAGCAACGGGCCAAACAGCTCCTCGTCACTGCGCTCCGCCACGGCGCTCACGTCGATGATTCCAGGCGTCAGCAGTGCCGCATTGTCCAGCGGTTGGGACATGTGCAGCAGCGATGTGGCACCGTTTTCCAGCAGGTGGGCCTGGGCCTTGAGCAGGTGACGCGCCGCATCCAGGGAAATCACCGCACCCATGAAGGGCGGCGGTTGCTCGTCGAAGGCACCGACCTTGAGCATCGAAGCGACACTGACCAGCCTGGCCAGCAGCGCGTCGCCCCACTCGCCCTCGGGCACCAGCAGGCGACGAGCACAGGTACAGCGCTGCCCCGCCGAGATGAAGGCCGACTGGATGATGGCGTAGACCGCGGCGTCGATATCCGCGACCCGATCCACCAGCAACGGGTTGTTGCCGCCCATCTCCAGGGCGAGGATTTTCTCGGGATTGCCGGCGAACTGGCGGTGCAACAACGTGCCGGTGCGACTGGAACCGGTGAAGAACACGCCATCGATGCCTGGCTGCGCCGCCAGCGCCACGGCAGTCTCGCGACCGCCCTGGAGCAGATTGAGCACGCCCGCCGGCAAACCTGCCTGTTGCCAGCAACGCACGGCCAGTTCGGCGACTGCCGGGGTCAGTTCGCTGGGTTTGAACACCACGCAGTTACCGGCGAGCAATGCCGGGACAATGTGGCCGTTGGGCAGATGGCCAGGAAAATTGTAGGGGCCGAACACCGCGACCACACCATGCGGGCGATGACGCAGGACTGTCGTCGCATCGCCCTGCACACCACGTTTCTCGCCGCTGCGCTCGCGATAGCTCTGCACAGAGATGGCCACCTTGTTGATCATGCTGGTGACCTCGCTCGCCGACTCCCACAAAGGCTTGCCGGTTTCACTGCCGATGCAGCGAGCCAGTTCATCCGCGCGCGATCCGAGCACGTTGGCGAAACGCTCCAGCAAGGCGGCTCGCTCCTCCAGCGCCAGGCGCGCCCAGGCCGGAAAAGCCGCGCGCGCCGCAGCCACGGCCGCTGCGACCTGCGCTTCGCTGGCCGCCTGGCCACTCCAGAGCGCCTCCTGGGTGACCGGATTCAGTGATACCAGTATTTCGCCCTCTCCCTGCTGCCACTGGCCTGCGATCAGATGAGTACTCATGGCGGCGTTTCCTCTTATGGCGACAACTCGACGGCACGCACTTGCGCGCCGACGACCAGTTGCAGGCGCTTGGCGGTCTGCGGCGAGACCACCAGGGTGCCGGATGCGACACGGGCCGGCGCGACGGTGATGCGACACTCCTCGCGCTTGCGGTTGTGGACCAGGTAAGGCGTGGCGTTATCCCCCGGCGTGCCGACCGCCAGGACCAGCAACTGGCTGTCGCGCACGGCGCGGATCTTCGCGGTTTCCGCGGCGACTGCCGGGCCCGCGTCGAAAATGTCGACGTAGCCCTGATGGATGAAGCCCTCGGCCTTGAGCATGCTCAACGCCGGCTCGCTATCGGGATGGGCGCGGCCGATCACGTCACGCGCCGCCTGGGACAGGAAGCAGGTATAGAGCGGGAACTTGGGCATCAGTTGGGCGATGAAGGCCTTGCTGCCGACACCGGTGAGGTAATCGGCCTGGCTGAACTCCATCTTGAAGAAGTGCCGGCCCAGGCTTTCCCAGAACGGCGACTGGCCGTTGCCGTCGGAAATCCCGCGCAGCTCGGCGATCACCTTGTCGCTGAACAGGTTGCGGAACTCGGCGATGAATAGCAGCCGTGCCTTGGACAACAACCGGCCGTTCAGCCCGCTGCGGTGGTCGGCATGCAGGAACAACGAGCACAGCTCGGAGTTGCCGGTCAGGTCGTTGGCCAGGAACAGCGTGGGGATTTCGCGGTGGATCTTCAGCTCGCGCGAAGCGCTGACGGTCAGCCCGACGCGGTAGTTGTACCAGGGCTCGCGCAGGCCAACTGCCGAGGCGATGGCCGAGATGCCGATGACTTTGCCCGCCTCGTCTTCGAGCACGAACAGATAATCCGCATCCGCCGCCGAGACTTCTCCGTGGAAGGCCTTCTCCGCCCAGGCAACCCGCTGCGCCAAGCGCTCCTCGCTGGCCGGCAAGGTGGTCAGGCCGGCGCCAGCGCTACGCGCCAGCTCGATCAAGGCCGGCAGGTCGGCGCTGCGAACGGGACGAACAATCATAGATCCTCCGGATCGTGTACCAAGTCGGGCCAGGGTCTATTCCCGTCAAGCGTCGACTGCATTGAATCGGTTGTCATCAAAAGCATTAATTCGGTGGTGCGAACAGGCGGTAACGAGGCAATTGCGGACATTCGTTCTTCCGTCATTCCCGCGAAGGCGGGAATCCAAATGCTTCGAGTCCTCTGGATTCCCGCCTTCGCGGGAATAACGATTGAGTGAGGACCGGGTCGACCGCTCCTGCCTCCATCCAGCCATTAAGCCGAAACGGCCCTTTATCACGCCTGACTCAAACCGCAACCAGCCGGACGCTGTCACCCTCGCCGACTCCAAGCACCTCGGCCACCTCGGCGGTCAGCACCACGTCGCGCCCTGGCGCCCAGTCGAGCTCGGCGACCACGCCGCGAAAATCCTGCAACTGGTCGTTGCTCACCAGATAAAGCCGCCCGGCACCGGCCGGCACGCCGTCCACCGCGACGAGCGAGACCGCGACGACCTGGCTCTGGGCGATGGAGCGGATACCCGAAGTACGCGCATGCAGGGTCGGGCCGCCATCGAAGATATCGATGTAGTGGTCGGTCTCGAAACCATCGCGCATGAGGATATCGAAGGTCACCTGGGCACGCGGATGCACCAGTCCCATGGCCTCCTGGGCCTCGTCCGGCAGCAGCGGCACGTAGATCGGGTAGTGCGGCATCAGCTCGGCGAGGAAGGTGCGGCTCTTCAGGCCACACAGACGCTCGGCCTCGGCATAGGTCAGGTCGAAGAAATTGCGGCCAATCGCATCCCAGAACGGTGCATCGCCGTTTTCGTCGCTGTCGCCGACGATCTCCACCACCACGGCGTCGGCGAAACGCTCGGGATGGGCCGCCATGAACATCAGGCGGGCGCGGGAATTGAGCTCCGCATAGGGGCTGTCGACCAGTTCACGCTGTACATAGAAACTGGTCAGCAGGCTGTTGCCGGTCAGGTCGTGGCACAACGACAGGGCGTGGATCTTGTTGTGGATCTTCAGCTCGCGCGAGGCATGCACGAACGTCTCGTTACGAAAGCTGTAGAACGGCTCCGAATAGCCCGCCGAGGCGACGATTCCCGAACAACCGAGCAAGCGGCGGCTGAGTGTGTCCTCGAGGACGAAGAAGTAGCTTTCCTCGCCATTGAAGCTGACCTCGGCGGCGAACGACGCTTCGGAAGCGAGAATCTTGTCGCCGAGCCGACCGGCATCGTCCGGCAGCGATGTGACGCCCACCGGGCTGTCCGCCGCCAGGCGCTGCACTTCGGCAAGGTCGGACAATTGCGCGGGGCGCATCACCAGCATCGTCTCACTCCTTAACGGGAATCCGGGGCGGCAGGCCCCGAGTCGCGCCCCGGGAAACGGGGCGCGCGGCTATTCGAATCGTGTGGGCACTCGATGGATCAGGCCTTGGACAGGTTCGCCAGGGCTCGCTCGAAGCGGTTCAGGCCTTCGTCGATATCGGCATCCTCGACCACCAGGCTCGGTGCGAAACGCACCACATCCGGCCCCGCTTGCAGCACCATCAGGCCCTCGGCGACCGCCGCGTCGAGTACATGCTTGGCCTTGCCTTTCCAGGCATCGTTCAACACGCAACCGAGCAGCAGGCCGATACCACGCACTTCACTGAACAGGCCGCTGGCCTGACCGATGGCCAGCAGGCGGGTCTTGAAGCGCTCGTGCTTGGCCTTGACCCCCGCCAGCACGACGGGTGTGTTGACCACGTCCATCACCGCCTCGCCAACGGCACAGGCCAGCGGGTTGCCGCCAAAGGTGGTGCCATGGGTGCCCACGGAGAAGTGCTTGGCCAGCTCCTCGGTGGTCAGCATCGCGCCGATGGGGAAACCACCGCCCAGGCTCTTGGCGCTGGACAGGATGTCCGGGGTCACCCCGTAGTTCTTGTAGGCGAACAGCTCGCCGGTACGGCCCATGCCGCTCTGCACTTCGTCGAAGATCAGCAGCGCATCGTGCTGCTCGCACAGGGCGCGCGCGCCTTCCAGATAGGCCTGGTCAGCCGGCAACACACCGCCCTCGCCCTGGATCGGTTCAAGGACCACGGCGCAGGTCTTGTCGGAAATCGCCGCCTTCAGGGCCGCCAGGTCGTTGTACGGCACATGGCTGATGCCTTCGATCTTCGGCCCGAAGCCATCGGAATACTTGGGCTGGCCACCGACGCTGACGGTGAACAAGGTACGACCGTGGAAACTGTTGGTGGCGGCGATGATCTCGTGCTTCTGCGGGCCGAAACGGTCGTGGGCGACCCGGCGGGCCAGCTTGAACGCCGCCTCGTTGGCCTCGGCGCCGGAGTTGCTGAAGAACACCCGGTCGGCGAAGGTCGCATCGACCAGTTTCTTGGCCAGGCGCAGCGCCGGCTCGTTGGTGAACACGTTGGAGATGTGCCAGAGCGCGTTGGCCTGCTCGGTCAGCGCGCCGACCAGGGCCGGATGGCAATGGCCAAGAACGTTCACCGCAATGCCGCCGGAAAAGTCGATCAGCTCGCGCCCACTCTGGTCCCATACGCGCGAACCCTGGCCGCGAACCGGAATGAACGGGGCTGGGGCGAAGGTCGGAACCATGTAGTGGTCGAAATCGGCGCGTTGCACCGGCTCGTGCTGAACGGACATCGAAACTCTCCTGAGTGGGCGGCACCGTCGCGAACGATCAGTGCTGTAAATTGTAGGGACTGGCTGCCGGGGAGCCTTGTCGTCATGCGACAACTTCTTATAGAGGCCTCGCCGGGCTTTCATCAATGCGACACAAAGCGTCGGGATTGCGCAGTGTAAACGGAAAAGCGCCTGGCGGCTTCAGGTCAGCGGCAGCATCTTCACTCCGCGGCCGCCTATGAACCGAAGCCTGCCTAACCCCTCTCGCTCGCCGCTGGCGGGACGTCGAAGGGATTGGTGCCTCGTCGCTGGTTGCGATCCTCACGCGGCGTGGCACCGAAGAAATTGCGGTAGGCGCTGGAGAAATGCGGGCCGGACGAGAAGCCGCAGGACAGGCCGATCTGGATGATCGACTTGCTGGTCTGCATCAGCAACTGACGGGCCTTGTTCAAACGCAGTTCGAGGTAATACTGGCTTGGCACGCGATTGAGGTACTGCTTGAAGATACGTTCGAGCTGGCGGCGAGAGACGCAGACATGAGTGGCGATCTCGTCGGTGGTCAACGGCTCCTCGATATTGGCCTCCATCAGCAGCACCGCCTGGGTCAGCTTGGGATGACTGGAGCCAATGCGATTCTGCAGCGGAATACGCTGGCGCTCGCCGCCTTCGCGAATACGCTCGACCACCAGTTCCTCGCTGACCGCCCCCGCCAGTTCGGCACCATGGTCGCGCGCCAGCACCGCCAGCAGCAGGTCGAGTACGGCGATGCCACCGCAGGCCGTCAGGCGATCACGGTCCCAGTCGAACAGATGGCTGGTGGCGACGACCCTGGGGAAGCGCTCGCTGAAATCATCCTGCCAACGCCAGTGCACGGCTGCCCGGTAGCCATCGAGCAGGCCGAGCTGCGCCAGCACATAGACGCCGGCGGACAGGGCGCCCAGTACGGTACCGCTGCGCACAGCGTGCTTCAGTGCATTGGCCAGGGCCGTGGCGACCTGCAGCGGCGGCTCGTCAGCCAGCATGAACAGGCGCTGGCAACCTTCGATGCGTCCACTCCAGGCCTCGCCCGGCAAACGCCAGTCGCCCTCCATCGAGGGTTCGGCCTGCAGGAAGCGCGCCTCGTAGTTGGCCTCGGGGTGAAGGCGACGGGCAATGCGCAGTGCCTCCTCCGCCAAGGCCAGGGTCATGGGGCGGGTGTCGGGCCAGTAGAGGAAACCGATGCAATACGCGGGTGCTGTCATGGCGGGCAGTTTAGGGGCAGTCAACGGCAAATGGCGAGTCGCCAATGAAGGAAAACACGGGGAGACGCTCTCACTTGCCGTAGATGTCGAAGTCGAAGTAGCGGTCCTGCACGGCCTGGTACTTGCCGTTGGCACGAATCGCCTGGATCGCCGCGCTGAATCTGTCGGCCAGGGCCTGGTCGCCCTTGCGCACGGCAATACCCTGGCCTTCACCGAAATAGCCGGCATCGGTCAGGGGCGGACCGGCGAAGGCAAAGCCTTTGCCAGCCGAGGTTTTGAGAAATCCCTCGGCGATACTCACCGAGTCAGCCAGCGCGCCGCCCAGGCGGCCCGCGGCCAGTTCGGCAAAAACCTCTTTCTGCGTGCTGTAGCGAACGACCTCGGCCCCCAACTGGGTGAGCACCTGCGTCGCGTAACGGTCATGCACCGATGAACGTTGCACGCCGATCTTGCGGTCCTTGAGCGTGCGCGGCAAATCGCCAGCGGCATCCGCCGCCCTCATCACCAGGCGTGACGGAGTGGCGTAGTACTTGGCAGAAAAATCCACCGACTTGCGGCGTTCGGCAGTGATCGACATCGATGCCAGCAGCGCATCCACCTTACCGGCCTTGAGCAATGGGATCAGGTTGTCGAACTCGCTCTCGACCCAGGTGCATTGGACCTGCATTTCCTCGCACAAGGCCATGCCAATGTCGTGATCGAAGCCGGCAATGGCGCCGTCCGGGGTCTTGTAGGAGAAAGGCGGATAGGCTGTTTCGGTGCCGATACGCAGCGTTTCTCCCTCGGCCCGGGCCAGGGAGGCTACTGCCCAGAGGGCCAGTGCGCCAAACAGCGCGATCGTCTTCATCCACAGACTCCATCGAAGGAAGCAGCCAGGGCGAAGATGGTGGGAGCCCCGAGTGGCGGCATTCTAGCTGGCGGTGACGGCCAGCGGGTTCGTGCATGCGACAACAAATTACAAAGCGGACTTCGATTTGGGGGGCCCAACGCCCCATCGGCAATCGAAAAGCAAAAGCCCCATCAGGCGCTGGCCGGATGGGGCTTCAGTCGACTCAAGCGGTTATCAGGCGCAGGCGGCCTGCATTTCCTTGTGCGTGTCGATCAGGTGCTGTACCACGCCTGGATCGGCCAGGGTGGAGATATCGCCCAGGGAGTCGTACTCGGCCGTGGCAATCTTGCGCAGGATACGGCGCATGATCTTGCCCGAACGGGTCTTCGGCAGGCCAGGCGCCCATTGGATCACGTCTGGCGAGGCAATCGGGCCGATCTCCTTGCGCACCCAGTTCTTCAGTTCCTGGCGCAGTTGCTCGGACGGTTCCTCGCCCTGGTTGAGGGTGACGTAGACATAGATACCCTGCCCCTTGAGGTCATGCGGCACGCCTACTACCGCCGCCTCGGCGACCTTGGCATGGGCGACCATGGCGCTCTCGATCTCCGCGGTGCCCATGCGGTGGCCGGAGACGTTGAGCACATCGTCGACGCGGCCGGTGATCCAGTAGTAGCCATCCTCGTCGCGGCGCGCGCCGTCACCGGTGAAGTACATGCCACGGAAAGTCTTGAAGTAGGTGTCGACAAAACGGTCGTGATCGCCGAACAGGCTGCGCGCCTGGCCCGGCCAGGAGTCGATGATCACCAGGTTGCCTTCGGTGGCGCCTTCCAGCAGGTTGCCGAGGTTGTCCACCAATGCCGGTTGCACGCCGAAGAACGGACGCGTGGCCGAGCCAGGCTTCAGGGCGGTGGCGCCGGGCAGCGGGCTGATCAGCACGCCACCGGTCTCGGTCTGCCACCAGGTGTCGACGATCGGGCAACGCTCCTTGCCGACGTTGCGGTGGTACCAGTCCCAGGCTTCCGGGTTGATCGGCTCGCCGACCGAGCCCAGCAGGCGCAGGGTGGAACCGTCGGCCCCTTCGACCGCGGCGGTGCCCTGGGCCATCATGGCGCGGATCGCGGTCGGCGCGGTGTAGAGGATGTTGACCTTGTGCTTGTCGATGATCTTCGACACGCGGGTCACGTCCGGGTAGTTCGGCACGCCTTCGAACAGCAGCGTGGTCGCACCATTGGCCAGCGGGCCGTAGACGATGTAGCTGTGGCCGGTGACCCAGCCCACGTCGGCGGTGCACCAGTAGATTTCGCCCGGTTTGTAGTCGAACACGCGCTCGTGGGTCAGCGCGGCATACAGCAGGTAGCCGGCGGAGGTGTGCAACACGCCCTTCGGCTTGCCGGTCGAGCCGGAGGTATAAAGGATGAACAGCGCTTCTTCGGCGCCCATTTCCTTGGGTGCGCAGACGCTTCCGGCGACCTTCAGCAGGTCTTCGTACCAGATGTCGCGATGCTGGTTCCACTTGATCGGGGAGCCGGTGCGCTTGACCACGATGACCTTCTGGATGCTGCGGGTCTCGGGGTTGGTCAGGGCGTCGTCGACGTTGGTCTTGAGCGGAGTCTTCTTGCCGCCGCGCAGGCCTTCGTCCGCCGTGATCACCACCTTGGACTGGCAGTCGATGATGCGCCCGGCCAGGGCTTCCGGCGAGAAGCCGCCGAACACCACGGAATGGATCGCGCCGATACGCGCGCAGGCGAGCATCGCCACCACCGCCTCGGGGATCATCGGCATGTAGATGGTCACCACGTCGCCACGGTGCACGTCCTGGCCACGCAGGGCGTTGGCCAGCTTGCAGACCTGCTCGTGCAGTTCGCGGTAGGTGATGTTCTTGCTCTCGGAAGGATCGTCGCCCTCCCAGATGATCGCGACCTGGTCACCGCGCTCTTCGAGGTGGCGGTCCAGGCAGTTGTAGGAGACGTTGAGGGTGCCGTCGGTGAACCACTTGATGTCGACATGGTGGTCGTCGAACGAGGTCTGCTTGACCTTGGTGAACGGCTTGATCCAATCCAGACGCTTGGCCTGCTCGCGCCAGAAACCGTCGGGGTTGATCACCGACTGCTGGTACATCGCCTTGTAGGTGGCCTCGTCGGTCAGTGTGCTTGCAGCCACTTCGGGACGCACCGGGTAGAGGGGAGCGGCGCTCATGGTTGGTTCCTCGGTTCGTTGTTTTTGTATGAGGTCTTTTGTATCGCCCCAGCACTTTGTGGGGCCATTCGACCATGGTCTTACCGTACCGCAACTATGGTCGAACCCGCTACCACCCGCGAATGGCGCGGCCTTGACGCATCCGGAGCGGTTTCGCAGGGAAAATCGGCAAGGCATCCCAAGCAGCCCTGGACCACTTTTCCGACGACATCAACCAAGACGGCAGGATGGCCATTATCTTGCTACTGTTTGCTGAGCCCTTGCTGCCCTGCGCCTGGATGCCGTCGATGCTCTTCGCCCCCGCCCGAACACGAAACCAGTCCCTGAGACTTGCCACTACCCTGCTGGTCAGCCTGCTTCCCCTGCTGCTTGGCGCACCGCTGATGTACTGGCAGGCAGGTCGCCTGTTGCAGCAACGCGCTGAAAACGCCGCCATCGACACCCGCATCCAACTGGATGAATTGCTGGCCAGCGCCCGACAGGTCGCCGACGAAGCGATCGCCCTCGCCGGACAGCCTTGCGCAGACGTCGTACCGATGCTGCGACGCCAGGCGATGACCAGCCCTTACCTGCGCTCGGTGAATCTGGTCAGTGACGGACAACTGTACTGCGCCTCGCTGACCGGCCCGCTCCATGAAGCCGACACCCCGGAGCGCTACGTCGAGCATCGCCTGCGCCTGCTGCCAGGCAACGGCATCACGCCTGATCGCGCGCTGCTGGTGTTCCGCCTGCAACAGGACGACAAGGCGGTATTGATCGGCATCGACGGCCTGCCTATCCGCAAGATCCTGCAACTGATCGGGCAATCGGTGCACCTGCAACTGACGGTGGGAGACGCGCACATGGGCCGCGACGGCGAAGTGTCGCAGGCGCCGGCCTGGCACCCGCAGGTCGCTCCGGTCAGCGTGCAGGTCGCCGACGCCCCGCTGCTGATACGCGCCGGGTTCGACGAGGGCGAGCAGTGGCGTTTCATCCGCGCGCAGTACACGCCGTTGCTCATCCTGCTCGTGTTCCTTGGCGTATTGGCCGGTGTCACCGGGCATGCCCTCGATCAGCGCGCCAGTTCGCCACGCCGGGAACTGGCCAGGGCATTGAGCGCCGGCGAGCTGGTGCCTTACTACCAGCCACTGGTAGACAGCCGCGACAACGTCTGGAGTGGCGTGGAGGTGCTGATGCGCTGGCAGCACCCCAATGAAGGCATGGTGCCGCCCAGCCAGTTCATCCCATTGGCCGAGGAGTCGGGGCTGATCGTGCCAATGACCACGGACCTGCTGCGCCGGGTCCGGCATGATCTGGCGGCCAATGCCGAGCGCCTGCCGGTGGATTTCCATGTCAGTGTCAATATCACTGCGGCCCATTGCCAGGATCTGTCGCTGGTCAGCGAATGCCGCGACTTCATCGACGCCTTCGAGCCCGGCCGTATCCATCTGACCCTGGAGTTGACCGAGCGCCAGATGATCGAGTCCAGCGAAACCACTCGCCGCCTGTTCGCCGCCCTGCGCCAGATCGGGGTGCGCCTGGCCATCGATGACTTCGGCACCGGTCACTCCAGCCTGGGCTACCTGCGCGAGTTCCAGGTCAACTATCTGAAGATCGACCAGAGTTTCGTCGCCATGATCGGCTCCGACGCCCTGTCGCGGCACCTGCTGGAAAACATCGTCGACCTGTCCACCCGCCTGGAGCTGAACATCGTCGCCGAGGGCGTGGAAACCCTGGAGCAACGCGATTACCTGAGGGACAGGGGCGTGCATTACCTGCAGGGCTACCTGTTCGCCCGGCCGATGCCACTGGAGATGCTGCTGGAAACGCTGGCGCTGAAAGTGCCTGGCGCCTGACCGCCACCTCGGCGAAGTCGGCGAGAACCCGGGCGGGCTCTGGCTCAGCCTGGTGTCGAACGCGGTGAAACGTGCCGGGCAGTCGCCGGGCACGCTTGGGTTCACTGAATGCGATAGGTGAAGGTGTTCTTCACGTTGGCCACCGCAACGGCCTGGCCGTCCACTACACGCGGCTGGTAACGGAAGGTTCTCGCAGCGGCCAGCGAGGGTTTGACGAACAGCGGATGGCAGTTGCCGACCACCTGGGGATTTTCCACCCGGCCCTGGGCGTTCACCGTGTAGGCCACGGTGCACTCCCCCTCGATGCGCCGGTCCAGGGCACGGGCCGGATAGTCCGGCGCCTCCTTGGCGATGGGCAGGTACTGGCGACTGGCGGCCGCCTGCGCTTCGGCATCGGCCGCCGCCTGGCGCTGGTTTTCGGCGCGCTGGGCGGCGGCCAGGCGCTGCTGCTCTTGCTGGGCCTGACGCTGCTGCTCACGCTCGTGCCGTACCTGTTCGTCACGCAGACGTTGCTGGCGCTCCCGCTCGATGCGCCGAGCCTGCTGCTGGCGTTGTTGTTCGACGCGCTTGAACGCCAGATCGGCCTGCTCGACCTTGGCCGCCTTGGTCACGGGAGCTGGCGCAGGCGCAGGCGCAGGTTCGACGGGCGTCGCCAGGGCAGGCTGCTGCACCGGCGCAGGCAGGCTGAGCAACTGGGTCTTGATCACCGCGGCAACGGCAGGCGCCATCGGCGTACCGCTCGACAGGTTGAACAGCACGACGCCCAGGCCGAGATGCAGCGCCGCCGCCATGCCCAAGGCAAGCCCGTGCTCGCGCCAGTTCGCCGCGTTGCCGCGAGGCTCCTGCTGCTGAAAGGTCAGGCTGTTCATCTCAGGGCGCCTCGGTGATCAGCCCCAGGCTGCTCACGCCGCCGCGCTGCAATTCGGCGATGCCGGCGACCACCGCGCCGTAGTCGGCGTTCTGGTCGGCGCGAATGTACACCTGGGTCTGCGGGTTGCTGGCGACGATGGCGGCGATCTTCGCCGCCATCTGCGCCTTGTCCACGGCGCTGTCGGTCTGCGCGGCGGTGTCGATCTCGCTGCCCAGGTTCCAGTAGTAGCTGCCGTCGTCTTTCACCGACAGGGTGACGATACGCCGCTCGCCAGGCGTGGGCAGCGCTTCGGCGGCGACCTTGGGCAACTCGATCTGCACGCCTTGCACCAGCATCGGCGCGGTGACCATGAAGATCACCAGCAGCACCAGCATCACGTCGATGTAGGGCACTACGTTCATCTCGGCCTTGAGGCCGTGCTTGCGGACGGGTCTGACCAGCATGGCGAAACCTCCTTATGCCGCAGCGGCCATGGCCGGCGCCACGCCACCATGCAGGCGGCGTTGCAGACGCCCCAGCAATTCGTTGCCGAAGGCGTAGTAGCGGGCGACCAACGTCTGGCTGCGCGCCGAGAAGCGGTTGTAGGCCAGCACCGCCGGGATCGCCGCGAACAGGCCGATGGCCGTGGCGATCAGCGCCTCGGCGATGCCAGGGGCGACCGTGGACAGGGTCGCCTGCTGCACCTGGGACAGGCCGAGGAAGGAATTCATGATCCCCCACACGGTGCCGAACAGGCCGATGTAAGGGCTGACCGAACCGACGCTGGCCAGGAACGACAGGCCCTTTTCCAGGCGCTCTTCCTCTTCGGCGATGGCGACCTGCACGCTGCGCTCGACGCCGTCGATCACCGCATCCGGATGGGCCTGCATCTGGCTGAAGGCGTGGTAGCCGGCGAAGAATATGCGTTGCAGGGCGGCCTCCGCCGGCAACGCTTGCGGCGTGCCTTCACGGTACAGCTGGGCGCTTTCGTCACTGCGGAAGCGCTTGAGAAAGCGCGTGGCCAGCGCCTCGCTGCGACGCAACACGGTGCCACGCTGGATGATCAGGTACCAACTGATCAGCGAGGCGAGCAGCAGGCACAGCATCACGGCCTGGACCACGATGCTCGCTTCGCTGACGAGGCCCCAGATGGTCATGTGATGGGTTTCGGTGGGCATGATCGGTTCCTCGAATGAACGGTATTTCGTTGTGGGATGTTGGGGACGTCGGATATGCGCCCACGCGGGGCGTCACTCCAGCCCCAAGGCGTCGGCAACGGCCGTCCAGGGCACGTACTTGTAGTTCTGGTTGCCCTCGGGCATGCGCTTGCGGCCGTCCTGCACCACCAGCATGCCGGCGCTCCAGGGACCGCCGAGGTTGGCCGAGGTGACGTCCAGGCCGTCGGTTTCCGAAGCGCCATCGATGCCGAGGCTGGCATTCAGGCCAACGCGGAAGCTGCCGCGCAGCGTGTAGGGCGCACGCGCCTCGACCACCACGTAGCTGTCATTGCCCTGGCTGGAGATCACCAGGTAGTCGTGCTGCTTGCCGTGGTAAACAGCCATGCCTTCGATGTCGTCCTGCAACGGGGCACCGACCGCGATCACCTTTTCCAGGGTGGGCGGCGCCTCGGCACGGGCATCGAGGCTCCACACCGCGACGTCTTCCTCGCCGATGTACAGGCGCTGGTTGCGGTCGTCGGCGACGCAGCCTTCGGGCTGGGTCTGCGTCTTGAAGCGCCGCACCAGCTCGCCTGCCGCCTTGCCCTGCGCACCGCTCAGGCGGTATTGCAGGAAGGTGCCGTCCTTGTCGTTGACGATGGCATGGATCGCGCCCTGGCCGTCCTTGAACAGGCACAGGCCATAGATGTCCTTGAGCGGCGTGGGCACTTCGCCGATCTCGCCGACCTGGCCGCTGGCCGGTTCGATGGCGAACAGGTGCAGGCTGTTGCGGTCACGGTTGCTGGCCACGGCCAGGTCGACCTGACGCGCGCCAAGCGTGAAGCCTGGACGCACATCGACGTTGTTCAGACGCCCGACGCGCAGGTTCTGTACCTCCTTGCCCTGCAGGTCGTAGACCAGCAGGCCGCCCTTCTTGTCGGTGCCCAGCACGCGGCTGTTTTCGGGCTGCGCGGCATTGACCCAGATCGCCGGGTCGTCCGCCGCATCGCCCAGGCTCGGCGCCAGGTCGGTCTGCGCCAGGGGGGCGACTTGAGGCACGGCATCGGGTTTTGCCACGGGCGGCGGCGTCCAGTCGAGGTGCGCGCTACGCGCGCCCTCATCGCCCGCCAGCAGCAGCTCGAGGCCGCCGTTGCCGAGCCGCGCACTGACCTGCTCGGGCTCGTTCAAACCTGGCAATGGCAGCACGCCGACAGGCTGCCAATCCTCGGCCTGGTACAGGTGCAGGGCGGGTGCCTTGGCGTCCAGCACCAGCAGGCCGCCAGGGACCACGGCCATGCCTGCGGTGGCCTGGCCCAGGTTGCCGAACGGTGCGCGCAGGTCCACCGGTTCGCGTAGCAGCGGTGCTTCGGCAGCCGCCTCGTAGCGCCAGACGCCGACGTTTTCCTCATTCACATACAGGCTGTCGCTGGCATCGTCGGCCTGGCAGAACGCGCTCTCCGGCGGCAGGCTCAAGGCCCGCACGCGCCGCGACTCCTCCAGTGGCTGGCCATTTTCGGCGACCAGCCATTGTTCGCCGATGCCATCCTCGCCGACCAGGAACAGGAAGTCGTTGCGTGCGCTGTCGCGATACAGGCACAGGCCTTCGATGGCGAAATGGCCCCTGGGCAAATAATGTGGCGCGCTCCATGCACCGGGCCGCTCGAGGCGCACCAGCACGGCCTGCTGGCGTTTCTTGTCGAGGCTCGCGACCAATAGGCCGTTGTCGTCGGCGCGCTGGTCGAGGCTTGCGAAACGGCCCGGCAGCTCAGCGGCGACCTGGCCGTCGCGGTCGATCAGTTGCAAGCCCTTGGCGCCGATCTGCAAGCGCTCGGCCTTCGGCAATGCCTTGGACGCGGCGAGCAGTTGGCCGTTCTCGCTGGCGATGCGGGTAGTGCTCAGGGTCAGTATCGGCGCGGCGACAGCCTGGCCGGCAAGGGCGATGTACAGGCCGAGCAGGGAAAGAGAAAAGGTACGCATGGATTACAGGTGTCCTGGTGTGGGGCGTCGTATCGGGTTCGCTTCGCGCACATGGCGCGCCTACACGGTCGAGGCCGGAGTGCGATGGGCAATCAGAAGTGGGTCAGGGTCAGCCCCAGCTTGTAGGTCGGGCCGTACTCCTCGTACTGGGCGTTGTAGCCACTGCGGCCGGTGTAGACGTAATAGGTTTCGTCGGTGATGTTCTGCGCCTCGAAGGTGAGTTGCAGGTCCGGGGTGAGGAAGTAGCCGGCCTTGAAGTCGACGAACAACTGGTCATCGGCATACAGGTCGTGAGCCTCGTCGTCGATGGCGGCGACCTCGACCAGGTAGCTCGACTTGTAGTTGGCCGCCAGGCGCATGTTGAAACGCTCGTTCTCCCAACCGACCATGAAGTTACCCACGGTGTCGGACTGGTTGGGCATGTCGATGGAGCGCTTCAGGCCCTGCCCCGCGATCGTCGCGTCGGACTTGCTCAGGGTCAGGTTGGCGCCGACCAGCACGCCGTTCCACGGCGCCGGCAGCCACTCGAATTTCTGCGAATAGGCCAGCTCCAGGCCGTAGAGTTTGGCGCTGCTGCCATTGGCATAGGTCAGCGCCTCGGAGAACGCCGCCCACTCGCCGCTGCCGGCCAGGTCGGTGTTGTAGACGAAGTTGTCGATGTCCTTGTAGAACACGAAGCCCGACAGCACGCCGGCGCGGCCCATGTAGTGCTCGATGCCGAGGTCGACGTTCATCGACTCCAGCGGCTTCAGGTCGGGGTTGCCGAACGACGCCTCGTCGCCATCGATGGCGAAGCCCGGCGCCAGTTGGCCGAAGGTCGGGCGCACCACGGTGTTGGTCCAGGCGGCGCGGACCTGGGTATCCGGGGTCAGTTGATAACGCGCATGCAGGCCGGGCAGCCAGTGGTCGTAGCGGTTCTTGCTGTGGGTGCTCTCGTACACGCCATCGCGCAGGCCGGTGCCCTTGGCTTCGAACTCGGTGCCCTCGTAGCGCAGGCCGGCGATGAATCGCCAGTCGTTCACGTCCAGGGTGTTCATCAGGTAGGCGGCGTTGATGTCTTCGCGCATGTCGAAGTCGTTGATCCGCGAGGCCTCTTCGTCGTAGTAGGCCGAGGCGTCGAGGCCGCCGATCAGGCTCTTGATCGCGCTGGCACTGATGCCGTTGCCATAGCTGCCCAGGGCGTAGTCGACGTTGCCGCTCTGGTAGCCATCGAGGGTGATGCCGCTGAAGTCGTCGTAGACCCAGGTCTCGGTGTCGCTGGTCTTGTCGCGGCGGCTGAGCTTGCCGCCGAACTTGACCTGGCTGGCGTTGCCGCTCAGCTCGTAATCGCGGGCGAAGTCGAGGCGGATGTTCTTTTCCTGGTCCTTGCCGCTGACCTTCTCCCACTCCACTTCGTCGAGGGTGAACGAGGACGGGTTGTAGAACGACGAGCCGACGGCGACACGCGGCTTGCTGTTGCCATCGAAACCGACGTCGCTGAAATCGCCGACGAACTCGGCCCCGGCGATGCCGCCCGGGTCTTTCTCGGTGGACTGGCTGTAGCCGACCTGGCCGCTGACGGTCCACTGCTCGATAAAGCGCTCGCCGCCGAACACGTAGGACTGGATTTCCTGGGTGTCCTCGCGGGACTTCAGGTCGCGCCAGCCCTCGGCATCGCCACGCTCGCCGGACAACTGCGGGTCTTCGAACTCCAGGCCGGCGGCGTTGCGCGTCTCGGTGTCCTTGAACTTGCTGTAGAGGGTGCGCAGGTAGTAGCTGGACAGGTCGTCCGGCTGGTAGTCGAAGTTCAGGCCGAAGCCCGTGCGCTCGCGGGTGATCTCGTAGTCGCGCTGCTCGACCTCTTCCAGCCGCGCGCCGTCGCTGAAATCCCAGGCGCCGCCGGTTTCCACGTTGTCCGAACCGAACTTGCGCTTCTGCCAGCTGAACGCCGCGGCCACGCCAAAGTTGTCGGTGCCGCCGCCGAGGCTGAAGCGGTCGCTGATCGCGCCGGAGAATTTCGGGCTGTTCTTGTCGACGTTGGTGTCGTGGTTGCCTTCACCGGTGAAGGTGTAGAACAGGCCGTCGTGGTCGAAGGCCGACAGGCTTTCCACTTCGATGGTGCCGCCAAGGGAGTTGGCGTCCATGTCCGGGGTCAGGGTCTTGACCACCGACAGCGACTGCACCAGTTCGGCCGGCAGCACGTCCAGGGCCACGGCGCGGCGTTCGCCTTCCGGTGCCGGCACCAGGGTGCCGTTGATGGTCACGCTGTTCAGGTCCGGGGCGATACCGCGCACGCTGACGAAGCGGCCTTCGCCCTGGTCGCGCTCCACCGACAGGCCGGGAATGCGCTGCAACGCCTCGGCGGCGTTATCGTCCGGCAACTGGCCGACGCCATCGGCATGCACCACGCTCTTGATGCTGTCCGCGCTCTGCTGCTCGCGCAGGGCACTGTCGACGCTGGCAGCCTGGCCGATCACTTCGACGCGCTCCAGTTCCAGCGGCTCCTCCTCCGCCCAGGCCGGCGCGGCGGCCACGGCGATGGTCAGCAGGCTGACGCGGAATCCCGCATTACGGATTTGACGAAAAGGCATGGCCACCTCGATTCCCTCGCTTGATTGGTCCCGGCGGTCCCGGGAATGGCTGCGGACGTTAGGAATCCTTTGTGGCACTTGAATGACAGGTGGCGGCGCGGAGGCCGCGGCAGCGGCGTTTTCGTGTGGTTTAGCGATGGTTTTGAGCTGGAATGACCTCCTTATCCAGGTGTCGATCGTTGCCACGCTCCGCGCAGCTATGCCGCCAGTGGCGCCGCGCGCCTGGGATGCATTCCCACGCAGGGCCCGGGGACGCCCAGGGCAAGCTGAAGCCACCCTGAAAAACTCCCCCTCAACAGAGCATTTGCCCTGAGCCGAATCGACCCCCCGCCGGTAACCCAACCGTCATCTGCGGCTGTTTCCTTGGCGCCATCACGCCGTTCGCCCGACCAAGGAATCCCTATGCTGCGCCCTCTGCTTCTCGCCACCCTGATCGCCGCCACACTGTCTGTCCACGCCCAGCCGACGCTCCAGCACTCGCCTGGCGCGCCCTACGCCGCCGGCGTGCTGGCCGACCGTATCGTGCTCACCCCCGGCGCCAATTCGGCAACCACGATGGCGGTGACCTTCCGCACCGATCTGCAACAGGCTGAAACGCTGCTGGAAATCGAACCCGCCCTGGCCGGCCCCAGCCTCGGCGCCCATGCTCGGCAACTGAGCGGCAGCAGCCGCCAGTTGCATAGCGAGAACGGCCCCGCGCTCTACCATCAGGTGCGCATCGACGACCTCAAGCCGGACACGCCCTACGTCTATCGGGTGAAAGGCAGCGCTGGCTGGAGCGAATGGCATCAGTTCCGTACCGCCCAGGCGCGGTTCGCCCCGTTCACCTTCATCTACCTGGGCGACGTGCAGAACGACATCCTCTCCATCGCCTCGCGCACCGTGCGCCAGGCCCTGCGCAGCGTCGCCCACCCGGCGCTGGTGGTGCATGCCGGCGACCTGGTGGCCCAGGGCGAAAAGCTGGCCCATGACGATGAATGGGGCGAATGGAACCAGGCCGGTGGCTATGCCTACGCCAGCATCCCGCAACTGACTGCCAGCGGTAACCACGAATACCTCGACACCCTGCTGCCCGACGGCCGTGAGAGCCGTCGCCTCGGCCCACACTTCCCGGCTCAGTTCGCCCTGCCACGCAACGGCGCCGCCGAGGTGGCCGATACCAGCTACTTCGTCGATTACCAGGGCGTGCGCTTCAGCGTGCTCGACGGCACATCGGCCCTCGATCTCGGTACGCTGAACGCGCAGACCGAATGGCTGGAACACACCCTGAGCAGCAGCCAGGCACGCTGGAACATCGTGGTCATGCACCAGCCGATCTACAGTTGCGCCCGACCCACCGACGCCGAAACGCTCAAGGCCGCCTGGCAGCCACTGTTCGAGCGCTACCGTGTCGATCTGGTGCTGCAGGGCCACGACCACTGCTACAGCCGCATCAGCGAAGACGCCGGGCGCGAAGCCAGCGCCAAGGCGCGCCAGGCGCACCACCCCATCGGCCCGGTGTACCTGGTCTCGGTCACGGGCTCGAAGATGTACGGCCTCAACGAACGCGCGCCGCACCAGACCGACCGCGTCGCCGAAGATACCCAGTTGTACCAGACCATCACCGTGGAACAGGATCGTCTGCAGGTTCGCGCCTACAGCGCCGACGAGCGCCTGTACGACGCCTTCGACATCCAGCGCGACGCCAGCGGCAAGCGCTACCTGCACATCCCCAAGCTCGCCGTGCCGGGCGAACGCCTGTGCCACCAAGGCAGCGGGCCGGATGGCCTGCCCTGCACCGCGCGGGACAAGTGATGTCATCGTTCTGTGATGTGCCACGGGCATGCTCGGCAGGCCCGTTCCATGCCCGGAGATTCGCCGTGAAGTCCCTGCTGAAGATGCACAGCCTGACCCTGGTCGGCCTGTTTCTCGTCGCCAACGCCGGCCTGCAGATCTACCTGGCGGCCGGTACGATCAAGACCTGGGCCGAGATCAACTGGACGGACGTGGCCGGCGAAGGCGGCACCTGCCTGATCCTCATCGGCTGGCTGGTGATGCTGCTGCGGGCGCGGCCAACCGGGCGGGTCACCCGCCTGCTGTCGCTGGGCCTGTGCTGCACCGCCTTCTCGATGTGGATGGACACCCTCGACGAGTTCATCCGCCTGAACCCCGAAGCGATCTGGGACAACTGGCTGGAAACCGCGCCGATGCCGGTCGGCATGCTGCTGATGACCCTCGGCATGTACCACCTGCACCGCGAACAGCAGGCGATCAGCCAGCAGATGAGCAAGCGCGAGCAACTGCTGCGCGACCATCGCCTGTTCGACAACCTCACCCCGCTGTCCGGCGCCCAGTACCTGCGTCGGCATCTGCAACAGGCCCTGGATCAGGCGCGCAGCGCCAACCAGCCCTTGTCGCTGGTGGCCATCGACCTCGACGACTTCAGCCAGATCAACCAGCGCTACGGCCAGGACGAAGGCGACCAGGTGCTGCAGGTCATGGCGCAACTGCTGCTGTTCAACCTGCGCCAGCAGGACATGCTCTGCCGCCTGGCCGGCGACCGCTTCGTCGCGGTACTGCCCAACACCGGCGAAAGCCAGGCCTGGGAAATGGCCCGCGACATGCGCCAGAGCCTGGCCAGCATCGCCCACCGCAGCCAGCGCCACGGCGAGCGCCTGCACCTGCAAGCGACGGTGGCGGCGGTGATGGCCCTGGACGAAGACCAGGCGCAGCTGCTCAAACGCCTCAACCTGGCCCTGGCCCAGGCCAAACCCCGCCTGGCACGCAGCGCATGAACGGCTACGAGTGCGACACGCGGTTCATCGCCGCGCATCATCTGCCGGCGCTGCTGATCGACCTGGCCCGCTCGCGGCAGATCGACACCCACCACCTGCTGCGTGGCTGCGAGCTGTTCTACAACGACATCATCACCGGCCGGACGCTGATCAGCCCCAGGCAGTTCCTGCGCCTGATCGACAACGCCCGCCGCCTGCTCGCCGCGCCGGACACCAGCTTCCTCTTCGGCCAACGCCTGTGGCCCGGCCATTACGGCGCCTCCAGCCATGTGCTGGAACAGGCTGACAATCTGCTGCACGCCATCGAGCAGATCAGTGAATACCGCGCCCTGCTCTCACCGCTGATGACGCCGGTGCCGCACCTCGACGACAAGTACCTGCACCTGTACTGGCGCGACAGCTGTGGCGGCGGCGAGTCGAAGACGTTCCTGCTGGAAAGCCACATGACCGCCGTGGTCTCTCTCGGCCGCCGGCAACAAGGCGAACGCCTGCCGTGGCGCTTCCAGTTCGCCAGCGCCGAACCGGCGTACGTCGAGCAGTATTGGGTCCACCTGGGCGACGACCTGAGTTTCAACCGCCCCTCGACGGTCATGAGCCTGCCACGCGAGTACCTGTCACGCAGTTGGCCAGGGCTCGCCTCGACCGGCGGCCTGGTCGCGCGCCAGGCCTGCAACGAGCAATTGGCGACCTGGGGCTGGCGGGCGAGCTTTCTCGATGGCCTGCACGACTACCTGAGCGAGCACATCCAGCAACCGCTCAATCTCGAACGCGTCGCCGCCGCCTTCGGCACCAGCCCCGCCTCTTTCAAACGCAGGCTGAGCAAGCACGGCACCAGCTTCCAGGAATGCCTGGACAACACCCGCCGCGACCTGGCCCTGTACCTCTATCAGGTCCGTGGCTGCAGCAACGAGGATGTCGCCCTCAAGCTGGGCTTCAGCGACATTCCCAACTTCCGCCGCTCGTTCAAGCGCTGGACCGGCCGGGTGCCGAGCGAACTGGGCAGCCTGCTCGGCCTTTGAGGCGGCAGGCCAGGCGAATGGCTGCATCGAGGCAGGAGCGGACGTTCGTGCGATGACCATTATTACGCGGTGTGTTTAGCCGTCATTCCCGCGAAGGCGGGAACCCAAATAAAAAAGCGCTTCTGGGTTCCCGCCTTCGCGGGAATGACGATTGAGGGTAGAGCTGGCGTCCGCTCCTGCCTCCAGGCTGCCTGCCCGATAGGCAAATGGTGCAGCAAAACGTCAGTAGCCCCTGGCCCTGGCAAGCTGGAAATGACCTGATCTTTGTGCATACTGGGCTCTGCAGGAACGTCCCCACAACGTAGTTGCATTGCGCTTCACCCCTAAGGAGGCCCGTATGGCCGGTTGGTTCGAGTTGAGTAAAAGCAGCGACGGTCAGTTCAGATTTGTCCTCAAGGCAGGCAACGGTGAGACCATTCTCACCAGCGAGCTGTACACGACCAAGAAAAGTGCGGAAAACGGCATTGCATCGGTTCAGTCAAACAACGCCCAGGACGAGCGTTACCAAAAGCTTGAGTCGTCCAATGGCAAGTTCTATTTCAACCTGAAGGCAGCGAACCATCAGATCATCGGAACCAGCCAGTTGTATGCCACTGCGCAATCGCGGGAAACGGGCATCACCTCGGTGAAAAACAACGGCTCGAGCAAGACAGTCAAAGACAATACCTGAGCCTTTGGCTCACGGAATCACGGGAAACGAAAAACGCCGGTTCGATGGATGATGTTCGTGCGAGCGAACACATCTGCAAACCGGCGTTGTCGTTCACGACATCGATACGTTTTGGCCAAAAAAAAGGCGACCAGTCTTAACGGGTCGCCATCATTCATTCCGGAGGAGGAATGTAATAAGTAATCCGAATCGCAGGAGACGGACGAACGAATTCTCGTTCTTTGGTACAGGGTGGACCATTGCACCATGGTCGTAGACCCTGGCAGTCCTGCGGCCTCAGCCGGATCGGCGCGCCTTGGCCTCACTGAAGCCATACAAGGCTAATCCACATAACGCCAACGCCCCTCCGACGAGGCCGACCTGGCTCACCCCCATCTGCGCACTGACCACACTGCCGAGCAATGCACCGCCGCCGATACCGACGTTATAGATTCCGGAGAACATCGCCATCGCCACGTCAGTGGCATCGGCAGCCAGGTTCAACACCCTGGATTGCATCGCCAGGCCGAAGCCCATGATCGCGATGCCCCAGGCCAGGCTGAGCAGGCCCATGTGCCAGTCCCTGCCAGCGGCGGGCAGCAGTAGCAGCAGGCACGCCACCAGGCCGGCGATGGCGACCGCCACGAAGCCACTCGCAAAGCGCGTGCTGTAGCGACTGAACAGCGCCGAGCCAAGCATGCCGGCACCGCCGAACAGCAACAGCAGCAAGGTGACCTTCTCGCCACTCAACTGCGCGACGCTCAAGGCAAAGGGTTCGATGTAGCTGTAAGCGGTGAAGTGCGCGGTGATCAGCGTGGCGGTCAGCACATAGCAGACCACCAGGGCCGGGCGCTTGAACAGCATCGGCAGGCTGCGCAGCGAACCGGAATTCTGGCTGGGCAGCAACGGCAACGTGCGCATCAGGCAAGCCAGGGTCAGGCTGGCCAGCCCGGCAATCGACAGGAACGTAGTGCGCCAGCCCAGCGACTCACCGACCAGGCGGCCCAGAGGAATGCCCAGCACCATGGCCATCACCGTGCCGGTGGCGAGCAGCGCCAGTGCCTGGGTCTGCTTGCCCGCTGGCGCCACCCGCACCGCCAGCGACGCGGTGATCGACCAGAACGCGGCGTGCGCCAGGGCGATGCCGAGGCGACTGAGCATCAACATGGCGAAGCTGGTGGCGATCCCGGAGATCACATGGCTGACGATGAACAGCAGGAAAACCAGGGTCAGCAAGCGCCGTCGCTCGATGTTGCGGGTCAACTGCATGATCGGCAGCGAAGCCAGGGTCACCACCCAGGCGTAGATGGTCAGCATCAGGCCGGTCTGCGAGGGCGGCATGTCGAAGCTGCCGCCGATATCGCTCAACAGGGCCACCGGCACGAACTCGGTGGTATTGAAGATGAACGCCGCCAGTGCCAGGGCGATGACGCTCAGCCAGCTCCCTGAACGGGGCTGCTCGGAGGTTTGCATAATGATCCACGTACCTTGGCTATCCGGTGATCCCACGCGCCCATGACGAGATCGCCCAGGCGGCAAGACGCAGGACGAAGCGCTGGGCAATGAATAGTTATAGGAATGCGGCGCGGGGTAATGGGCGCGAATTCTACGCCGCGCCCACCCGCCCAACAACCATGCGGGCAGGCTGCGTGGCGAAAGCCGAAACTGGAGTATCATCGTCGCCCTCGCACGCCCTTGATCCGAAGGAAAACGATGCACTATCTCGACTTGCCGCCGTCCATCAGCGCCCGTGGATCGGTGAACCTGCCCGGTTCGAAAAGCATTTCCAACCGCACCCTGCTGCTCGCCGCCCTCAGCGAAGGCGTCACCGACATTCGCGGTCTGCTGCACTCCGACGATACCGAGCGCATGCTCGAAGCGCTGGACAGCCTTGGGGTGAAGGTCGAGAAAACCGCCGAACAGGACTATCGCATCGTCGGCACCGGCGGCCACTTCCCGGCACTGGAAGCCGACCTGTTCCTCGGCAACGCCGGCACGGCCTTCCGCCCGCTGACCGCGGCCCTCGCGTTCAATGGCGGCACCTATAGACTGCACGGCGTACCGCGCATGCACGAGCGGCCCATCGGCGACCTGGTCGACGCCCTGCGCCAGGCCGGCGCGGACATCACCTACCTGGGCGAGGAAGGTTTCCCACCGCTGCTGATCAAGCCGGCAAGAATCGCCACCGACGAAGCCATCCGTATCCGTGGCGACGTCTCCAGCCAGTTCCTCACCGCCCTGCTGATGGCCCTGCCGATGACCGGCCGGCAAACCTCGATCCAACTGGTCAGCGAGCTGATTTCCAAACCCTATATAGAGATCACCCTGAAGCTGATGGCCCAGTTCGGCGTGCAGGTCAGCGCCGAGGGCGAGGATCGTTTCAGCGTCCCGGCCGCCCGCTATGCCAGTCCCGGCACGCTGTTCGTCGAGGGCGATGCCTCGTCCGCCTCGTATTTCCTCGCCGCCGGTGCCCTGGGTGGTGGCCCGCTGCGCGTGCATGGCGTGGGTGCCAACAGCATCCAGGGCGACGTGGCCTTCGCCGAAGCCCTGCAGGCCATCGGCGTCAGCGTCACCTACGGCGAGAACTGGATCGAGACCTCGCTGCCTGGCGGCCTGCCACTCAAGGCTTTCGACCGCGACTTCAACCACATCCCCGATGCGGCCATGACCCTGGCCGTGCTGGCCCTGTTCTGCGACGGCCCCTCGCGCCTGAGCAACATCGCCAGTTGGCGGGTCAAGGAAACCGACCGCATCGCCGCCATGGCCACCGAACTGCGCAAGCTCGGCGCCATCGTCGAGGAAGGCGAGGATTGGTTGAAGGTCACGCCGGTGAAGCAGCTCAACGCCAATGCAGCCATCGATACCTACGACGACCATCGCATGGCCATGTGCTTCTCCCTGGCCACCTTCGCCGGTGTGCCGGTGCGGATAAACGATCCGAAGTGCACGGCCAAGACCTTCCCGACCTACTTCGAGGTGTTCGCCTCGGTGGTCCGGTCGGCCTGAGCAGCTTCAAGCGGCAAGTTGCCAACTTGCAGCTTGCCGCCGCTAGTAATCCACCCTGCCCCGCCCGGCCTTGATCGCCCCACGCTTGCTCTTGCCCTCCAGGCGCCGCTGCTTGGAACCGAAGGTTGGCTTGGTCGCGCGCCGGGCCTTTTCCGTCTTGCCGGCGGCACGGATCAATTCGGCCAGGCGCTCCAGCGCATCGGCACGGTTCTGTTCCTGGGTGCGGTATTGCTGGGCCTTGATGATCACCACGCCATCGGCCGTGATGCGGCCGTCGCGCAGCTCCAGCAAACGTGCCTTGTAGAACGGCGGCAACGACGACGCCTGGCTGTCGAAGCGCAGGTGCACGGCGCTGGACACCTTGTTGACGTTCTGCCCGCCGGCGCCCTGGGCGCGGATGGCGGTCAGTTCGACTTCATCGTCAGCCAGGTGAATCGAGTTCGAGATGATAAGCATGGCGAGCAGTTTCAGGCCTCAAGCCGCCAGCTTCAAGTCAAAAGCGCGCGTTGCCCTCCCCCCGCCGCTTGAAGCCTGCAACTCAACGGCGCTCTTCCACGACCACGGTGCAGGTCATCCCGGCTGCCAGCAACAGGCCCTCCGGCACCTCGTCGAGGTGAATGCGCACCGGCACGCGCTGGGCCAGGCGTACCCAGTTGAAGGTCGGGTTGACATCGGCGGTCATCTCGCGGCTCTGCGGGTTGTCACGGTCATAGATACCACGCGCCACACTGTCCACATAGCCACGCAGCACCTCGCCACTCATCAGGCGCATTTCCACCTTGGCGCCGACCGCCACCCGTGGAATCCGGGTTTCCTCGAAGTAGCCATTGACGTAGAAGGACTGGCCATCGACCAGCGCCATGCTGGCTTCGCCGACCTTGATGTAATCGCCGCGATAGACATTGAGGTTGGTTACGTAGCCGTCCACCGGCGCCCGCACCTCGGTTCGCGACAGGTCCAGCCGCGCCGCGTCGCGCCGGGCCACGGCCGCCTGGTAATCGGCCAGCGCCTGGTCGGCCAGGTGCGCCGCGTCTTCACGGTTCTCGCGCGAGATCACCAGCTCGTCCATGTCCGCCCGGCGATCCGCATTGACCTTGCGCTGCTGCAACGCGGCCTTGCGCGACGCCACTTCGGCCTCGGCCTGTTGCAGGGCGAAACGGTAATGCTCGGGGTCGATGCGCAGCAGCACGTCGCCGGCCTTGACCCAACCGTTGTCACGGACCGGCACCTCGACCACCAGGCCGGCGACATCCGGCGCGATATTGATCACGTCGGCTCGCACCCGGCCGTCACGGGTCCAGGCGCCGTCCATGTAATGCAGCCACAACAGGCGCACCAGGAAGATGGCCAGGCCGAAGATGAGCAAGGTCATGAAGACCTGGATGACTCGTTTCACGAACAGGACCTCAGCGGTAGATGAGCAGCGCCACGGCGCTGTACAGACAAGTGAACAGGCTCACGCGCAACAACACCGGGTGCCAGGCATGCCGATAGAAACCGATCTGGGCGAGCAGCCGGTCCAGCCCCCAGCCGGCCACCAGCACCAGCAGGAACAGCGCAGTCAGGCTCGGCATGTACAGGCCGTGCCATTCGATTTCACGCGGCATGAGCGACTCCATGAAGCGGCGCGGCCTTGGCCGAGGCCAGTGGCGATTGCGGATCGAGCAGCGCGGTGCGGATGAAGTGCAGGTAACTCTGCAAACGGCGCAACGGCGAGGTCTCGAACTGCGGGGCGAAGGGTTCGGCAGTGGACTTGACTGCTTCGATGGCCTGCTCCACGGCTTGCTGCGCACGCTGCAGGTTGGCCTCGCCCGGCTGGATGAACAGGCGCACCAGGGCACGGCCCATGGCCCGGATCGAACGGCGCCAGGCCGTGTTCTCGCCATAGCAGCGCAGCCGTGGCAGGCGCTCCTGCTCCAGGCGTAGCTCGATCACCGCATGGCCGATCTCCTGCACGGTGAACATCCAGCGCAGCAGATGACGCTGCACGTCCGGCCTGCCCACGGAAAAGGCATGGGCCTGGCTCAACAGGTCACGGGTGCCACTCTCGAACTCGCTGACCAGGCCCTTGACCCGGCCACCGACCGTGCGGACCACGCACAGGCGCAATTCCTGCTCCAGGCGCCGCCACAGCCAGGGGCGGTTGGGCGGCAGGATCAGTGCCGCGGCCAGGGTCGCCAGGACCATGGACAGCAACATCGCCAGGTACTCGTTGATCATTCGCGAAGGATTGTAGAGCGTCAGGTTGGCCGGCAGCGACAACATGCAGAACCACAGCAGCAGGCCCAGGCCATAGCCGTTCCAGGCGGGTCGCGAGAGCCACCAGGCGCCGAGCGCGAACACCGGAGCCAAGGCACAGAAAAGCAAGGGGAAACCATCCAGGTTCGGCAACACATAGAAGGTCAGGGTGAAACCGCACACGGCGCCAAGGGTCGCACCCAGGGTCAGGTGCAGGGCCTGGCGCTTGGGGTTGGCGGATGTCGAAACCAGCGCCGACAGCATGCCGACAGTCATGACGAAGGTTTCGCCGCTGGGCCAGGCGGTGGCGATCCAGAAGGTACTCAGGCCGAGGATCAGCAAGCTGGTACGCATGCCTGCCACCGCCGCCGCCAATGCGTTGGCACGCGGGCGGAAATTCTCGCGCCAGTCTTCACGGGCGTGCTGGTTGTCCAGCAGCGAGGCATGGGTCTGCGCATAGTTGTGCAAGTCGTCGGCAAAGCGATAGAGCAGCTCGGCGGCGGTATCGAAATCCAGCGCGCCCTGTTCGTCGACCTGCCCGACCGCCAGTTGCCGGCGACCATCGCGGCTCAGTTGCATCAACGCCAGCTTGCAGTCGGCCAGGCGCTCGGCCAGCAGCACCGCATCCGCTTCGCTACCCTGCCGCTCCCGCTGGCTGGCCAGGACCGCGCTGATCTCGGCCAGGCAGGGAGCCAGAGCCTCCAGGACCCGCTGGGCATCGCGCGAAGTCGCCACATCGAGCCGCCGCAGCAACTGATAGAGCGCATGAAAACGCGTCGAAAGGACCATGAACTCGTTGTTCAAGCGGCCCAGGCGCCCGCTGCGCATGCGCATGTGCGGATCTTCGAAGGTGGATGCGCTGCGCAGGTTCTCCAGGCCTACCGCGGCGGCGGCGAAACGCGCGTTGAGTGTATCGAAGCGACTGGCATCGAGGCGGCCGGCCAGGCCATCGCAGGCGAAACCGGCGAACTCCCGGAAACGCCCGTGCAACGCGTTGCCCAGGTCACGGCTGGCGGTCTGCGGCAGCACCAGCGCACTGATCGCTCCCGTACAGAGAATGCCCAGGCTGATTTCCAGTACCCGCCAGATCGCCTGCATGAACGCACCTTCCGGATGCTGGGTCGCCGGCAGGCCGATCATCACCGCCGTGTAGCCGGCGAGCAGGCAGGCATAACCACGGAAGTCGCGATAACGCGCGGCGCCTGCCGTGCACAGGCCGATCCAGATCGCCACGCACAGCAGGAACAGCACGCGCTCCTGATTGAACAGGGCAATGAGCGCCACCATGACGCTGAGGCCGACGAAGGTACCGATCAGGCGATAGAAACTCTTGGCCAGCACCTGCCCACTTTGCGGCTGCATGACGATGAACACAGTGGCCAGCACCGTGGTCGGCTGCGGCAGCTCCAGGCGATAGGCCAGCCACATGGCGATGAAAGCCGTGAGCAAGGCCTTGCCAATGAACACCCAGATGATGCCGTCACTCTGCAACCAGTGGCTCCAGGCCTGCCTCATGTTCATGGCTGCGTCCCCCGCAAGGTCACCGGGCGGGGTGACAACATGGGCTGATGGGGGCCGTCGGCATCGCCGAGCAGACCGCCACCCAGGGCCAACAGCAAGTCCACCTGGGCCATCAGATAATCAGCTCGCAGACGCTGCTGCTGGCGTTGGCGCTCGAACAACAGCGGCTGGCTGTCGAGCACTTCACGGTAGTCGACCAGGCCGCGCTGCTGGGCGACGAGAGCAAGGTCGAGCGTGTGCTGCGCAGCCTCGAGCGACTCCCCGACCAGATGTTTCTGTTGGCGCAGCGATTTCAAGCGCACCAAGGAGTCGGAGACTGACCTGAGCGCCTGCACCAGCGCCTGGTTGTACTGTTCGACGGCCAGGTCGTACCCCGCATTGGCCGCACCGAGCTGGCTGCGCCGACGCCCACCATCGAACACCGGCAAGGAGAGCGCCGGCCCGATACCGTAGGTGAGCTTGTCGTAGCGCAGGAAATCCAGCACGCCACCCTGGGTCGCCGAAGTACCGATGCCAGCGAGCAGATCGATGTTCGGGTAGAAATCGGCCTGGGCGACTTCGATGCCACGCGCCTCGGCAGCGACCCGCCAGCGGGCGGCGACCAGATCTGGGCGATGCCCGAGCAGGTCCATGGGTACCTGGGCGGGCAAGGCGATGGCGCTGATCGCCGCCAGCCGTGGTCGTTGCAGGCGCTGCCCCGCGCCCGGTCCCTCGCCGGCCAGCGCGGCGATCTGGTTGCGACCGAGGGCAATGCTTTCCTCGATGTCATCCAGCACGCGGTGCGCCTCAGGAATACCCGACTCTGCCCGGCTAAGTTCCAGCCGGGTGCCGATCCCCCGTTGCAATCGCTCACGCGCCAGGTCGGCCTGCTCCTGCTGCTGCTTCAAACTGGCTTCGGCGATATCGCGCTCGGCGTAGTGAAGGGCAAGGGCGATGTAGCTGCGCGCCAGGTTGCCCTGCAACTCCAGCGCCACCAGGCGCGCCTCGACCGCAGTGGCATGGGCCTGGTCCAACGCAGCCTCGCCACGGTTGCGCTCCTGCCCCCAGAGGTCAAGTGGATAGCGCAGGCCTAGCTGGCCGGTGTTGTTCCAACTGCTGGTGCGCGCCAATTCTCCAGGACCATAAAAGCTGTCATCCGGCCAGCGCTTGCGTTGCATGCTGACGTCCAGATTGGCCTGCAGGCTTTCATCGGCCTCGACCACGCCGGCCAGCGCCCGCGCCTGTCGCACTCGCGCCAAAGCGACAGCCATGCTCGGGCTGCCTTGCAAGGCCTTGTCCATCCAGGCATCCAGTTGTGGATCGGCAAAGCCCAGCCACCAGCGTGCGGCCGGCCAACCCGCCTCGGCCTGGGCCGAGTTCAGCGCCGCGCCAGGGTCGAGCAGGTTCGCATCAGCCAGACGTGACTGGGTGACGAGGTCGTGGGAATCGATACAAGCGGAAAGCAGGACACAGAACAGCAACGGGGCGCGGTAGAAGCCGGACCGGAGGAGGCGGAGCACGACGGCGAATCCTGAATGGGTGGGCAGCCGGAAAAGGCTGGCGATTCTATGGCCACGCCAGGGGTAAGGATAAGCACGATAACAGATGAATCATTGTGTACTAAAACGCCATAATCTCCATGCTGAAACCTGCCAGAATCGCCACCCTCGCGGGCCCGGAGCTCCAATGGATACCCTGTTCAACATGCGCGCCTTCGTCTGCGTCGCAGAAACCGGCAGTTTCACCGCCGCCGCCCAACGTCTCGACCTGACCACATCCTATGTGTCGCGCGCCGTCGCCAGCCTGGAGTCGCACCTGCGCACCCGGCTGCTGCAACGCACGACCCGTCGCGTCGCCCTCACCGAAGCCGGCCAGCGCTACCTGGCACGCTGCGAGCAGATCCTCGGCTACATCGAGGAAGCCGAGGCCGAGGCCAGCCAGGCCCATGCCCGCCCGGTCGGCAATCTCAAGGTGCATGCGGTGACCGGCATTGGCCAGCATTACCTGATCAAGGCCATCGCCGCGTACCGGGGCATGCACCCGGATGTCAGCTTCGACATGACCCTGGCTAACCGCACGCCCGACATCCTCGATGAGGGTTACGACATTTCCGTGGTGATCGCCGAGGAATTGCCCGACTCCGGCTTCATCTCCCAGCGCCTGGGCTCGACCTATAGCGTGCTCTGCGCGGCACCGGACTATCTTGCCCAGCATGGTGAACCGCTCCGTCCCGGCGATCTCGGGCAGCACCAGTGCCTGCGCCTGGTCAATCCGGTCATGGCGCTCGACCATTGGCAATTCAAAGGGCCAAACGGCCAGGAATTTGTCGACGTGCCGCAAACGCCTTTCCAGGTGAACACCGCCGACGCCATGACCGAGGCCCTGAAGGCCGGCATCGGCATCGGCGTCCTGCCAATCTATTCGGCGGCAGCCGGCTTGCGCGATGGCAGCCTGGTGCGCGTATTGCCCGAGTACAACCTGTTTCCGCTGGGAATCTTTGCGCTGTATCCATCCCGGCAGTTTCTCGATGCGAAGATTCGTACCTGGGTGGAATTCCTGCGGGATTTTCTGCCAGCCCGACTGGCGGCTGACGAGGCCTGCATCGCCCCCTTGGCTAATAAAAAATTTCCGGGAGAATTTTTTAACGCCGCTTGCGCCAGCCCGCAGGGTGACGCACAGGGATTTGCACCATAAAAAACGGCCAGTACAGACTGTGTGAAAACGTAGCGAGCGAAGGTCAGGCAAGGCAAAAAACGGCGAAAAAGCGCAGTTTACGGGCTGTAAATGAGCATTTTGACTGGGCTGGCATTCCAGCTGTTTTTTAACGCCGCATGGCCGAGCGCAGTAGTTTTCACACAGTCTGAGTACCAAGCGTTTGGTGAAAACAGACTGATGGCCGGAAGTCTTTATGGTACGCGGGCTTAGCTCTACTTCGGGCCGCTTTGCCGGATGGTGGCGCTGTGGGCTGGGAGCCACATAGGAGCGTCGCGGTAGAAAGCCGGAACGTGCTGCATCAGAGACGATAGCCAGCAGACGGCGGCCGCGTTTCACCGTCATAGCCCAACCGGCTACCGCCCTCGAGAGAACGCACAGCTTCGGGCTGCGCGCTCGAGGGATGACCGCCAGCAGAAACCGGCAGCATCAGCCTGGCCGATGCGCTGAAGTTCGCCGACTCGCGCACTGACCTCAGCTTCAAGTTCAAGCTCGAACGCGGTTTCTCCGCCGACGACGCCGAACTCAAGGTGCTGCGCGACGGCTAGCCCGGATATTTCACCAGAAGAGAATCGGCACAGCCTTTAGCAGTCCGTTGAAAAACGTAGGCGACGACTGCATGGATGCAGGAGGTAGAGCGGCGCAGGACGCCAAAGTCGAGGTGGTTTTTCAACGGTCCGCTAGAGACTGTCGCCGTTGCATCGCGAGTCGTGTGGCGCGTGGCGCCTCATAGCTCGCTGTCTTCCGGCGAGCGTAACAGGCGAGCCAACTGGTGGCGGCCGACGTCGAGGACGACTCTGGCCAGGTCGTCGTTCTCATCGCTGTTAGCCAGACCCTTGGCGATGCGCCAGCAGTGCTGGCCGATTTCCCGCGCATTGGTGGTTCCGGCGGCCTGGTTGGCGAGGATGAACAGGCAGGCCCAGCCAAGCAGTTCGGGATTGGCTTGGATCTTTTCGAGGGTGTCCGCGTTGGGACGCTCTTCGTTGTTGCCACCAAAGGCCAGGGTGATCGGTGACATGCCAGCAGCTCCGGCAATCTGTTCTAGTCGGTCCAGGGTCGGGAGCGTCTCTCCCGATAAATAACTACGCACTGTTGCTTCAGACAGTTTGCATTCGCGTGAAAAACTACGCAAGCTTTTCGCGCCTATGGCGGCCCTGAGCCTCTTTTTGAAGCCATTAATGTTAGGTGAGTCACGGATTTCAACGCTTTTTTCAGAAATCTCTGGCGTAGAACTTCTATCTGTCATCACATTTTCCACGCTTGTGAAAATTATATGGTTTGAAGGTTTTTGCGTTTTTATTCTTTGTTTTGCGTTTTTTTATGTCGTATCCTGCGGCCCGTCGATGTTTGGCGGAGGCGTTCGAGGCATCCCCGCGGATCCTGGGCGAGCCGCCCCTGTGGTGACAAATGAGAGATTCTAGCGAGATAACGGTGCTGCATCATCGTCAGTCGTGCGTACCCGGAGTTCGCCTGGCGAGGTGCAGATGAGCGAGGACCCCTCCGCCGGGTCGACAGACCTGCATTTTCTACTCGAAGGACGAACCAGGCTGGCCTGGACGAAACGCGACTACCCACCTGACAGTGCCGACTACTTGGAGCGCCGTGTCGTTGCCGTGCCAGGCGACCTGCGTGCGCACATGCTGCGTATCACCCTGGCCTTGAGCGAACCGGGGCGGACGCGATTGCCAGGCGTGCTGGCTGATCTGTTGATTGTCCTCGATGGGCACGGCGCGGCACTCAAGGCACGTCTGCTGCGGAGCCTGGCGCCGCTGCTCGACGAACGACTTCACGCCCTGTTCACACCCTGTTCGCTGACGCCTTGGTCACCAGCACTCGTTGCACTGGATGGCTGCGTGCTGGGGCTTGGCGTGAGTGGCGACACGCAGTTGGAGTGGCCGGCGGCGGAGGAGTCGTCGTGCATACACCGTTGAGTATCGCCCTGCACGGTTTCGCGGCGGCGGAAAAGGCCGCGATCACCCATTATCTGAAGCGTCGCTTGCCACACTCCATGCGGGTGGTCGAAGCCGACGCGCAACTGCCGATCGTCAACCTCGATAGCCACGAGGGCGAAGGCACTTGGCAGCGGGTTGCTGGCCGGCAAGGGCTGCCGAGTATCGTGCTGTCGATGAAGGAACGCCGTCTGCCGCTCGCCCACTGGTTGTCGAGACCGCTCGAATTGGTGGCACTGGTGGCGTTGGTCGAGCATCTGTCGATGCAGCGCAAGGCCGTGCCGGCGCTGGCGGATAGCGCGCTGCGGCTGCGCTATTCGGCGGCTTCGGATGATCGTTACCACGACCCGGCGCTGCGCGACGAACTGTTCTATGCACCACAAGAGTATTTCCAAGGCGACTTGGCACGGGCGCTTGGGCTGGCTGCGGAAGACGGCCGGGCGCTGCGTATCGAGGGCGGAGGCATGGGCCTGACGGTGTGCGCTGGCGGGCGGCAGGTCTCCAGTGCCTACCGGGACTCGCAACTGGCCAGGCTGAGCTTCCTGCGCAGCGAGGATTGCCTGCTACGCCCCTGCCCGGAGGTGCCCAGCGACGAGCGATTGCAGGCGGCCGATGCGCTGCTCTGGCGCCTGGCGATCCGCACCGCACGCGGCCGGGTGCCGCACGGTACGTCGCTGGACGAACCGGTCGGCCTGCGCCGCTGGCCGAATTTCACCCGTCTGCAACGGCCGCCGCATGCCTTGCGCATCGTCGCCCAGTGGCAGGTTCGACCGCTCGGTCTGCTGGCCACCGCACAGGCCCTGGATGTGCCCTGCCACGCGGTGTTCTCGATATACAGCGGCTGCTGGGCGCTGGGACTGCTCCAGGCCCCCACGAGCGAGGCTGTTGCGCAGCCGGTGGCATCCCTACCGGCACGCATCTTCACCGCCCTGCTGGGACGCCTGCGCCGCCGGGCCGGCGAGAAGGATTGAGCGAATGAAAAAACAATACAAACTGATCTTCAGTGGGCCGGTCGGGGCCGGCAAGAGCACAGCGATCCGTGTGCTCAGCGATACGCTGGTGCTCGGTACCGAGGCCCTGGCCAGTGATCTGACACGCCAGCGCAAGCCCACCACCACGGTCGCCATGGACTACGGGGTGATGCGCCTGGACGGTGGCCTGCGTGTGCACCTGTACGGCACGCCCGGCCAGGAGCGCTTCGACTTCATGTGGGAGATCCTCAGCGAGGGCGGGATCGGCCTAGTCCTGTTGATCGACAACGCGCGCCCGGCCCCGCTCGACGACCTGGCATTCTACGTCTCGGCCTTCCGCGAGTTCATCGACAGTGGCTACCTGGCGGTCGGCGTCACGCGCATGGACCTGGCCTCGCAGCCGACGCTCGACGGCTATGCCGAGCGCCTGCGCGAACTGCGGATCCGCGCCCCGGTGTTCGAGGTCGACGCACGCCGCCGTGCGGATGTCGCGATCCTCGTCGAGGCCTTGCTGCATTGCCGCCAGGCAGGCGCCGGGCATGGCTGAATCGACGCTCTACCTGTATCCGACGCCGGCCGGGGCCTATCACGCAGTGGCCGATACTGATGCCGACGCCGCGCGGCACTGGCTGCTACGGCTGATGGCCCTGGGCGTCTCGCCGCCGTTCGACGTCGCGACTCTGCAGCGGCTGGGCAGTCGGGCAGACTTCGAGCGCTTACGGCAATTGCGCATGCTCCAGACTTGCCGGACAGCCTACCAGCTCGCCGGACGCTCGCTGGAGGCGGTGCTGCCAGAATTGCTCGCGGCCCTGGCCGGGAAAGGCCGGAGCCTTTTGGTGGACGATCAGGGTTTCCACCTGGCCGGGCATGGCTTCGCCGCCAGCCAAGCCGATGAACTCGCCGGCCTCGCTGCCGAATTGTGCGCACTGCGGCGGCGCTACACGGGCCTGCTGGACGCTGGCCTGGCCTGCCGAGAGCGGGCCTGGGCACTGGTCGGGGCGGGTGGCTACAGCCAACTGGGATTCTGGCCGCTGCTGGTGGGCGAGCAATGTTTTGTGCTGATCCTCGACGGTCGCCCCAATCTCAACCAGCACGCCGCCCTGGAGCTGATCTGGCACCTTGTGCATCGCTATGGTGCCGCGGCTCCGCAACCGATCCCCGGCTTCGCCGATGAGCCTCCTAAAACACCCACCGCCCGCACGGGCCCTATTCAGGAAACAGCGATATGCGTTCAGACGTCTTGATATCTATCTTGAGCGACCTCAACGGCAGTTCCGCCGACATTGAGGCTTCCGCGGTGATTTCCACCGATGGCCTGATCATGGCATCACTGCTGCCGGCGGGCATGGACGAGGATCGGGTGGGTGCGATGAGCGCCGCCATGCTGGCGCTGGGTGACCGCACCGCCAGGGAACTGGCACGCGGTGAGCTGGAGCAAGTTCTGGTGCGTGGTCAGCAGGGCTACATCCTGATGACCCATGCCGGCAACGAGGCGGTGTTGACCGTAGTGACCAAGGCCAATGCCAAACTCGGCCTGATTTTCCTCGACGTCAAACGTGCCGCAGAAGCCGTGACTCGTATTGTCTGACCCGGAGAGCCCTGATGAGCGCATCTAACGACCTGGATTTCACCACGGCCTGCCTGGAAGGCAAGCGCCTGGTCAACCTGACACCCGATGACGAGTCGCTGATCCGCGACCTGGCGCCGCTGGTGATCCCCCACCTGGACGGGGTCACCCAACGCTTCTACGCCACCTTGCTGGCGGTGCCGTCCAGCGCCGCGATGCTGGAAGGGCGCGTGGAGCAACTCAGCAGCACCCATCGAGCCTGGCTGGAAAGCCTGTTCACCCGCGACATCGACGCGACCTACACGCAATGGATGCATCACATCGGCTCCGTGCACGTGCGGGTCAAGCTGCCGGTCGAGTTCATGACCTGCGGGATGACCCTGATCCTGCGCGAACTGATCGAGCTGATCACCGGTGAGGAGAGCCTGGAACGGAGCGTGCGCCTGCGTGCCGTGCAGGCGTTGACCTCGTTGTGCGGCTTCAGCCAGTTGATCATGCAACGGAGCTACTCCAGCAACAGCCTGGAAGTCGAGCTGGAACGCTTCCTGACCATCACCGGCATGTCGCGCAAGCTGTTCGACAACCTGGCCTCGGCGTTCTGAGCGGCCGTTCCCGTCACCCATGAGGTTCTCGTCGGCCAGCGATGTCTCGCTGCCGGGCGAGGCTCGCGGGATACAAGGGGGCGGCAGCCGGCTGCGGTAGCCCGGTACGAAGTGCATCTGCACGTCGGGCAGGTCGCCCGCCAGCGGCGTGCGAGCGAAGCCGCCGGCCTCGGCGCCCAGTTCGAGGATCTTCGCCTCCTGCTCGCCGACGGCCTTGAGGCCAAAGGCTTCCTCGGAGAGCTCACCGCCTTCGGCGAACCAGTACGGCTCGCCTATTGGCGAAGTCCGGCAGCATACCGCCCATCTCGCGCATGAAGCCCATGCCGCCGAGCACGGCGCGACCCAGGGTGGAGCCGTGGTAGCCGTTCCAGCGGCCGATCATGATCTTCTTGCGCGGCTTGTTTCGGGCTTCCTTCAGACTCGAAGTCGCCCGCGAAACCCTTGCCTCTGGCTAGCACGTCCCCTTGCCGGGTGTGCGGGTGACTCCCCACTGAGTGGATGCGCCCTGCCGGGCGCACCATAAAAAAACCCGCTCGATGAGCGGGTTCCTTTACAACTGAACTAGCGGGTCAAACCAGCTTTTCCAGCTCCGGCACGGCTTCGAACAGGTCCGCGACCAGGCCATAGTCGGCAACCTGGAAGATCGGCGCCTCTTCGTCCTTGTTGATCGCGACGATCACCTTGGAGTCCTTCATGCCGGCCAGGTGCTGGATCGCACCGCTGATGCCCACGGCGATGTACAACTGCGGGGCGACGATCTTGCCGGTCTGGCCGACCTGCATGTCGTTCGGCACGAAACCGGCATCGACCGCGGCGCGGGAAGCACCGACCGCGGCACCAAGTTTGTCGGCCAGGGCGTAGAGGTGCTTGAAGTTGTCGCCGTTCTGCATGCCACGACCGCCGGAAACGACGATCTTGGCGGCGGTCAGTTCCGGACGGTCGGACTTCGCCAGCTCTTCGCCGACGAAAGCGGACTTGCCGGCATCGCCGCCCACGGCGGTCGCTTCGATGGCAGCGGAACCACCTTCGGCGGCAGCGGCGTCGAAACCGGTAGTACGCACGGTGATCACCTTGATCGCAGCCGAGGACTGCACAGTGGCGATGGCGTTACCGGCATAGATCGGACGCTTGAAGGTGTCTGCGCCGACCACTTCGATGATCTCGGATATCTGGTCGACATCCAGCAATGCGGCGACGCGCGGCAGGTAGTTCTTACCGTTGGTGGTCGCGGCGGCCAGCACATGGCTGTAGTTCTTCGCCAGTTCGACCACCAGCGGCGCGATGTTTTCCGGCAGCTGATGAGCGAAGGCCGCATTGTCGGCCGACAGCACCTTGCTCACGCCGGCGACCTTGGCGGCCGCTTCGGCAACAGCGGAAACGCCCTGGCCGGCGACCAGGACATGGACATCACCACCGATCTGCTGCGCGGCGGTAACGACGTTCAGGGTAGCGGGCGCCAGCGCGCCGTTGCTGTGTTCTGCGATAACCAGGACAGTCATTTAGATTACCTTCGCCTCGTTCTTCAGTTTCTCGATCAGCTCTGCCACGGACTTGACCTTGATGCCTGCGCTGCGGGCAGCCGGGGCATCGACACGAACGGTCTTGACGGTGGAGGCAACGGAAACGCCGAGGGCATCCGGGGTGACGGTTTCCAGCGGCTTCTTCTTCGCTTTCATGATGTTCGGCAGCGAGGCATAACGCGGCTCGTTGAGGCGCAGGTCGCTGGTGACGATGGCCGGCAGGTTCAGGGCCACGGTCTGCAGGCCGCCATCGATCTCGCGGGTAACGTTGAGCTTGTCGCCCGCCACTTCCACTTTCGAGGCGAAGGTGCCTTGGGCATAGCCGCTCAGTGCGGCAAGCATCTGGCCGGTCTGGTTGTTGTCGCTGTCGATGGCCTGTTTGCCAAGAATCACAAGCTGCGGCTGCTCCTTATCGACCAGCGCCTTGAGCACCTTGGCCACCGCCAGGGAACTGAGCTCTTCGGCGTGCTCGACCAGGATCGCACGGTCGGCCCCCAGAGCCAGGGCGGTACGCAATTGCTCCTGGGCCTGGGCCGGACCGACGCTGACCACCACGATCTCGCTGGCCACACCTTTCTCTTTCAGGCGTACGGCTTCCTCGACGGCGATTTCGCAGAAGGGGTTCATCGACATTTTGACGTTGGCGAGGTCGACGCCGGAGTTGTCCGCCTTGACGCGAACCTTGACGTTGTAGTCGACCACTCGTTTGACAGCTACAAGAACCTTCATGGATTCCTCGTTACTCTCCGGTTAATAGAATGTCGCCAAGGTCTGGATGCTTGGCGGGAGATGCAGGTCGGCCGGAACACCAACGCTCAACCCGTACGGCAAACATAAAACCGCCCGTATGTTGACCGTAAGGCCGATTTCGGTCAACACGACAACCGTAGGGTCTTTCCCCATCCCAGCCAGAACCTCGCTGAAGGAAAAGCCCCCCGATGAGTCGGGGCAGGACACGGACTATAGCAGTCCTTTGACAAATTCAAACAAACGTTTGTATTGGCCCCACAAATAGGGATAGATATAATGGCGCCAGCGCAGGCCCCAGAAGCCTAGCCTAGCCATGATAAAACCGTAGAGCCCTAGTGCAGGAGATTTTCTGTGGAACGCGAATTTATGGAATTCGACGTCGTCATCGTCGGCGCCGGTCCATCCGGCCTGTCCGCCGCATGCCGGTTGAAACAGAAGGCTGCTGACGCTGGCAAGGAAATCAGTGTCTGCGTCGTCGAAAAAGGCTCCGAAGTCGGCGCACACATCCTTTCCGGGGCGGTGTTCGAACCGCGCGCGCTGAACGAGCTGTTCCCCAATTGGAAGGAACTGGACGCGCCGCTGAACACGCCAGTCACCCGCGATGACATCTATGTGCTGAAGAACGCCGACAGCGCGGTCAAGGTCCCTGGCGTCTTCGTGCCCAAGACCATGCACAACGAAGGCAACTACATCATTTCCCTCGGCAACCTCTGCCGCTGGCTGGCCCAGCAGGCCGAGAACCTCGGCGTGGAGGTCTACCCGGGCTTCGCCGCCCAGGAAGCGCTGATCGACGAAGAAGGCGTGGTACGCGGCATCGTCACCGGCGACCTGGGCGTCGACCGCGAAGGCAATCCGAAGGAAGGCTACTACACCCCCGGCATGGAACTGCGCGGCAAATACACACTGTTCGCCGAAGGCTGCCGTGGCCATCTCGGCAAGCAACTGATCAAGAAATACGACCTGGCCAGCGAGGCCGACGCCCAGCACTATGGCATCGGCATCAAGGAAATCTGGGACATCGACCCGGCCAAACACCAGCCCGGCCTGGTGGTACACACCGCCGGCTGGCCACTGAACATCATTGGCACCGAGAACACTGGCGGCTCTTTCCTTTATCACCTGGAAAACAACCAGGTGGTGGTCGGCCTGATCGTCGACCTGTCCTACGCCAACCCGTTCCTCTCGCCGTTCGACGAGTTCCAGCGCTACAAGCATCACCCGGTGGTCGCGCAGTACCTCGAAGGCGGCAAGCGCGTGGCCTATGGTGCCCGCGCCCTGTCCAAGGGCGGCCTGAATTCGTTGCCGAAGATGGTCTTCCCCGGCGGCGCACTGATCGGCTGCGACCTGGGTACCATGAACGTGGCCAAGATCAAGGGCAGCCACACCGCCATGAAATCCGGCATGCTCGCCGCCGATGCGGTAGCCGAGGTGCTACTGGCCGACGGCCAGGGCGGCGACGTACTGAATGGCTACGTCAGCGCCTTCAAAGCCAGCTGGCTCTACGAAGAACTGTTCGCCACCCGCAACTTCGGCCCGGCGATGCACAAGTTCGGCCCATTGTTTGGCGCCGCATTCGCCTACGTCGACCAGAACTGGTTCGGCGGCAAGCTGCCCTTCACCCTGCATGACACCAAACCGGACCATGCCTGCCTGAAGACCGCCGCCGAGTCGAAACGCATCGAGTACCCCAAGCCGGACGGCAAGCTGAGCTTCGACAAACTGAGTTCGGTGTTCCTCTCCAACACCAACCATGAAGAAGAACAGCCCTGCCACCTCAAACTGACCGATCCGAGCATTCCAATCGGCAAGAACCTGCCGCTGTACGACGAACCCGCCCAGCGCTACTGCCCGGCCGGAGTCTATGAAGTGGTGACCCAGGACGACGGCGCCAAGCGCTTCCAGATCAACGCGCAGAACTGCGTGCACTGCAAGACCTGCGACATCAAGGACCCGGCACAGAACATCACGTGGATCGCACCGGAAGGCACAGGCGGGCCGAACTACCCCAACATGTGATGCAACACGGAAGGCTTCCCTCGGGAAGCCTTCTTGCTTTCAGGTCAATCAGTTGCAGATAAAGTAAGTGCCATTAGGGACGGATTGATTTGTTAGCCCAAAACGCAACGATCCGAAATCCCTTTCAGCCCGTATCCTTTAGCTCTCAATCAGATTGGCAGAGACATTACCTGATGCGAACTGAGCCTATCGATTGCAAGGTGTGCCGCCGTTCATTCTCGGCGATTGTGGGCAGTCCGCAGTGCCCACAATCGCCTCGAAGCCACCTCAATGCGCGAACAGCGACCCGCCCTTCTTGCCTGCCAGTTTCTCCGGCTTGATCAGGAACCTCGCCAGGGCTGGTAGCAGCCACAGGGCGCCGACCATGTTCCACAGCAGCATGAAGGTCAGCATCAGGCCCATGTCGGCCTGGAACTTGATCGCCGAGAAGGTCCAGGTCACCACGCCGATGGCCAGGCACAGGCCGGTGAACAGCACCGCCTTGCCGGTCGAGCGCAGGGTCTGGTAATAGGCCTCCTGCAACGGCATGCCAGCGCGCAGGAAGCTTTCCAGGCGGCTGTAGATATAGATGCCGTAGTCCACGCCGATGCCCACGCCGAGGGCGATCACCGGCAGCGTCGCCACCTTCACGCCGATGCCCAGCGCCGCCATCAGCGCGTTGCCGAGGATCGAGGTGAGGATCAGCGGCAGGATGATGCACAGCATCGCGCCGAAGGAACGGAAGGTCAGCAGGCACATGACTGCCACGCAGATGTACACCAGCACCAGGATCTTCAGCTCGGAGGTGGCGATAACCTCGTTGGTCGCCGCCTCGATCCCGGCATTGCCGGCGGCCAGGAGGAATTGCAGGTCGTCACGGTCATTGGCCCTGGCGAACTCATCCACCGTCGCCACCGCCCGTTTGAGCGTCGCCGCCTTGTGGTCGTTGAGGAACACCAGTACCGGCGCCAGCGAACAATCGGCGTTGTACAGGCCCTCGGCACGAGAGATCGAGTTGTTCAGCACGTCCGGGTTGCGCGACAGGGTTTCCCATTTCAGGCTGCCCTCGTTCATGCCCTTGATCACCTGCTTGGACACGCTGACCATGGAGATCGCCGACTGCACGCCCTCGGTGTTGTCCAGGCGCCACATCAACTCGTCCATCGGCGCCAGGGTGCTGTAGTTCGAGCACTGGTCCCTGGGCGTCTTGACCATCACCACCAGCACGTCGGAACTGGTCGAGTAGTGGCGGATGATGAAGTCGTTGTCCTTGTTGTAGCGCGAGTCGGCGCGCAGTTCCGGTGCGCCCTGGTCGAGGTCGCCGATCTGCAAATGCTGCTTCTGGTACCAGAAACCCGCCACCCCGGCGCCCAGTGCGATGACCACGGAAATCGGCGCCACCAACGGATTGGCGAAGTTCGACAACACCCGCCAGAACCGATGGTCGCGACAGGCATCGCGCTTGCTGCGATCCACCGCCCTGTTGCTGATACCGATGTAGGAAATCGCCACCGGCAGCAATATCAGGTTGGTGAAGACGATCACCGCCACGCCGATGGAGGCGCCGATGGCCAGTTCGCGGATCACGCCGATGTCGATGATCAACAGGGTGATGAAGCCCACGGCATCGACCAGGATGGCGATCATTCCCGGCAGGAACAGTTGCCGGAAGGTACGCCGCGCGGCGGTCAGGGCATTGTCGGCGTCGCTCGATTGCAGGGCGATGCCATTGATTTTCTGCACGCCATGGGAAATGCCGATGGCGAAGATCAGGAACGGCACCAGCATCGAGTAAGGGTCGAGACCGAAACCGACCAGATGCATCAGGCCGAGTTGCCAGATCACCGCGATCAGGGTGGTCGACAACACGGCGATGGTGCTGCGGATGCACCAACTGAACCAGTACAGCAGCATCAGGGTGATGAGGAAGGCGATGCCGAAGAACGCCACCACCATGATCAAGCCGTCGATCAGGTCGCCGACCTTCTTGGCGAAGCCGACGATATGGATCTGCACGTTGGGGTTCTGCGCCTGGAACTTGTCGCGGATCTTCTCTTCCAGGTCATGGGAAAACTGCCGGTAGTCGAGCTTGATCAGCTGGCTCTGGTCCTGCGGATTGGCATAGGACTCCAGCAACGGTACATCGACGATGCTCGACTTGAAGTCATTGGCCACCAGGCGGCCCACCTGCCCGGACTTGAGCACGTTGTTGCGCAGGTCGTCGAGACTCTGCGCCGAACCATCGTAGGTCTGTGGGATCACCTCGCCGCCGTCGAGGCCTTCCTCGGTGACTTCGGTCCAGCGCACGCTGGGGCTCCACAGCGACTTCATGTTGGAACGGTCGACGCCGGGAATGTAGAAGACCTCATCATGGACGCGCTTGAGCGTTTCCATGTAGTCCTTGTCGAAGATGTCGCCATCCTTCGCCTCGACCGAAATGCGCACCGTGTTGCCGAGGTTCGCCAGGTCGTTGCGATGCTCCATCATCGTCTGGATGAACGGATGTTCCAGCGGGATCATCTTCTCGAAGCTGGTCGATGGGCGGATCTGCGCGGCCTGCCAGAGCAGGAACACGCTGACCAGCATGCAGATTGCGATCACGACCGGGCGATGGTTGAAAATCAGGCGTTCGAGAAAGGTCGCCTGGTCCTGCTGATGACTGCTCATTGCTCATCTCCCCGCGCACCATTCGCTGCCGCGACACGCACCCCGCCCTGCCCCACGAGAACCAGCTCGCCATCGGCATCGTCGGTGGCACTGGACAATGAAATGCGGTCGGGACGGTTGATCACCGAGAAGCTGGCGCCGCCATCGTCGCTGCGCAGCACGCTGCCGCCATGGCCGACGACGACCAGCGAGCCGTTGCCCAGCAAGCTGCCGCCGGCAAGGCCGAAGCGCAGGGGAGCGCCGTTCGCCTCCAGGCTGACCTGCTGCCAGTTCTCGCCAAAGTCGCTGGAGCGGAACAGGTTGCCGCGCAGGCCATAGACGATCAGGGCCTTGGCATCCGCCGTGCCTTGGGCGCCAAGCAGCGAGCCCTCGTATGGGCCCTGGAGCACCTCCCAGGTTTCACCCCAGTCACTGGAACGGAACATGCTGCCGGACTCGCCGACCACGAACAGGCCTGCGTCCTTGACCGCCGTGATGGCGTTGAGGTGGTAACCCTCTTCGTTGTGCAGGCGTTCGCTGGCGTCGTCCCAGGTGGCGCCGCCATCACGGGTTTCCAGGAACATGCCGTAGGCACCGATGGCGAAGCCGTGGCTGGCATCCTGGAACCAGACATCGAGCAGCGGCGCCTCGCGCTCCAGGTTTTCGTGCTGCAAGGTCCAGTTGGCGCCGCCATCGCTGGTGGCGAGGATCTGCGCATCATGGCCGACTGCCCAGCCCTTCTTGTCATCGACGAAGAACACGGCGGTCAGCAACTGGCGACTCGGCACCCGCGCCTGCACCCAGTTCTTGCCGGCGTCTTCGGAAAACAGGATATGCCCGCGATCCCCCACCGCGACCAGGCGCTTACCGGCATGGGCGATATCCAGCAGCAACGTGCTGGCAGCCTTGGACGATTCGATGGAGTAGACGGGAGCGGTCTCGGCGGCGAACGCCACAGGAGCACCGAACAGCGCAGCCACGACGGGTAGCAGCCGAAGCGACCTGCGGGATCGAGCGAGCAATGGGAAGAGCCCACGCATAAATACATCCCCTTTTCTTTTTATAGTGGTGCAGGAGGACAGGTGCTGCATGCTGGCATGCTTCACGAAACCCTGACAATCGTCACCACGTTATCTTTTGTTAAGCGCCGCCGAGCGGCTTCGAGGGCTCTAGATCAGCACATCCAGAGGGGGAATGGCAATCTGACAGCGATGTGAATGGTGGTGACTGGATGTTTCAGAGCAACATAGTAGGGTGGACAACGCGAAGCTTGTCCACCATTACGCCGATGCTCTGATGGGCACTCGGAACCGAAGTTGCCTGAAGCTTTTTGGTGGACAAGCTTTGCGTTGTCCACCCTACGAACTAACCAGAGTTTCCAGTGAGGGGCTTGAGCAGCGCCAATCCCCCTGCCCTACTTGATCACGCCAGGCTCTTGCTCACCACCTCATACACATCACTGGACAACGTGCCGGACGCCAGGATGCGCTCCAGTTCGCCCTTCATCAGCGCCTGGCGGGCGCTGCCGTATTTGCGCCAGCGGGTCAGCGGCGACAGCTGGCGCGAGGCGATCTGCGGGTTCAGGGCGTTGAGGGTGATGACCTGGTCGGCGAGGAAGCGATAGCCGCTGCCGTCGGCCGCGTGGAAGTTGACCAGGTTCTGCCCAGCGAAGGCGCCGATCAGGGCACGCACCTTGTTCGGGTTCTTCAGGGTGAAGGCCGGGTGTTCCATCAGCGCGCGCACGCGGTCGAGGCCGCCCGGCAGCGAGCTGGCGGCCTGGACGCTGAACCACTGGTCCATGACCAGGGCATTGTCCTTGAAGTGTTCGGCGAAGCTTTCCAGGGCCTTGCCGCGCTCGGCTTCGAACGTCGAGTTGACCAGCACCGCCAGGGCCGTCAGGCGTTCGGTCATGTTGTCGCAGGCATCGAACTGCTCCAGGGTCGCCGCCAGCACCTCGGGCTTGCCCGTGAGCATCAGGTAGGACAGCGCGATGTTCTGCAGGCTGCGCCGCGCGAAGTGGCTCGACTCGGCGATGTACGGCGTGGCGCGGGACTGCTCACGGTTGGCCTGGTAGCGCTTCCAGAGCGAGTCGAACAGCGCGTTGGCCAGTTCGAGACGGGCAAACTCACGGGCCGCGTGGATGGCATCGACGTCCGCCACTTCGCTGATTTCGCAGAGATAGGCCTCGCCCGGCAGCGAGAGCATTTCAGCGACCATCGCCGGGTCCAGCGCGTCATTGTCCAGCACGCTGCGCAGCGCCTCGACCAGGCGCTGGTCGAGCACCAGTCGCTCGCCACGCTGATGCTGGTCGATCAGTTCCTGCAATACCTGCACGGACAGTTGCTGGCCCGCTTCCCAGCGGTTGAAGCCGTCGCTGTCGTGCTGCATGAGGAAGGTCAGTTGGTCGCGGTCGTAGGGGAAGCTCAGCTTCACCGGCGCGCTGAAGCCACGCAGCAGCGACGGCAGCGGCTTGTCGGCGATGTCGACGAAGGTGAACGACTGCTGCGCCTCGGTCACTGATAGTACGCGGTTGCTGCCAGCGGCGGCGGCTTCGCCTTGCAGGCGCAGCGGCAGGTCGTTGCCTTGGGCATCGAGCAGGCCGAGCTCGACCGGAATCACGAACGGCAGCTTCTCGCCCTGCCCCGGCGTGGCCGGGCAGCTCTGGGCGAAGCTCAGGGTGTAGGTCTTCGCCGCCGCGTCGTACGACTCGCTAACCGCCAGGCGCGGTGTGCCGGCCTGGGTGTACCAGCGCTTGAACTGGGTCAGGTCGAGGCCGCTGGCGTCTTCCATGGCCTTGACGAAGTCGTCGCAGGTCACGGCCTGGCCATCGTGGCGCTCGAAGTACAGGTCCGAACCCTTGCGGAAAGTCTCGGCGCCGATCAGGGTGTGGATCATGCGCAGCACTTCGGAACCCTTCTCGTAGATGGTCAGGGTGTAGAAGTTGGAGATTTCCATGTACGCGTCCGGGCGCACCGGGTGGGCCATCGGCCCGCCATCCTCGGCGAACTGGTGGGTACGCAGGTAGGCCACGTCCTCGATGCGCTTGACCGTACGCGAATTCATGTCGGCGCTGAACTCGCTGTCGCGGAATACGGTGAAGCCCTCCTTGAGCGACAGCTGGAACCAGTCGCGGCAGGTCACGCGGTTGCCCGACCAGTTGTGGAAATACTCGTGGGCGACCACTGCCTCGACGCGCTGGTGGGCGGCGTCGGTGGCGGTTTCGGCACGGGCCAGCACGCAACTGGAGTTGAAGATGTTGAGGCCCTTGTTCTCCATCGCGCCCATGTTGAAGTCGTTGACCGCGACGATCATGAAGATGTCCAGGTCGTACTCACGCCCGTAGGTCTCCTCGTCCCACTTCATCGACTTCTTCAGGCTGTCCATGCCGTGCTGCACCTTGTCGATGTTCTCCGGCTCGACGTAGATGCGCAGGGTCACCTCGCGCTGGCTCATGGTGCGGAATTTGTCCTCAACGCACCACAGGTCACCGGCGACCAGGGCAAACAGGTAGGCCGGCTTCTTGAACGGGTCTTCCCAGGTCGCCCAGTGGCGGCCGCCCTCCTCGCTGCCGCTGGCGATCGGGTTGCCGTTGGACAGCAGCACCGGATAGCTGTGCTGCTCAGCGCTCAGCGTGGTGGTGAACTTGCTCATCACGTCCGGGCGGTCGAGGTAATAGGTGATCTTGCGGAAACCTTCCGCCTCGCACTGGGTGCAGAACATGCCGCTGGATTTGTACAGGCCTTCCAGGGCGGTGTTGCTTTCCGGGTGGATACGCACGGTGCTGTCGACCACGAAACTGGCCTGGGTCGGCTGCAAGGTCAGGTGGCTGTCGTCGAGCTGGTAGTCGGCGGCGCCCAGCTCGCGGTCATCCAGGCTGATGCGCTCCAGCTCCAGTTGCTGGCCATCGAGCACCAGCGGCGGCAGGTCGCTGCCGAGCCCGGGGTTGCGGCGCATCACCAGTTGCGCATGGACCAAGGTATGGTCCTCGAACAATTCGAAGGTCAGGTGCGTCTCGTCGATCAGGTAATCCGGAGCCCGGTAGTCCTTCAGGTAGATGGTCTTGGATTGCTCGGTACGCATGGGGAGGCCTCTTCGAGGCAGCTGCAAGCGTCAGGCTGCGGCTGCAAGCAATGGATGACAACCGCGAGCAGGCGTTAGGCGCAGCTCGCGGCGATCTGATAAGCAGTGTACTTGCGAATGTTGATCACGCCGGTATCGAACATCAGGTACTGGCCCTTGATGCCGAGCAAGGTGCCTTCGGCGACTGGGTCCTTGTCCAGGTTGAAGCTGGTGATCTTGGCCGGATACGCCTCGATCGGGTAACGGATTTCCAGCGGTTGCAGATCGTCCAGCGCCTGGATCGCCTGCAGGCCGAAGCGCTGTTGCAAGACCAGCATGCCGTCGGCGCAGGCGTCCAGCACCTGGTCGCGCAGGGCCAGCAGGTCGACCGGCATGGCATCACCCTTGAGCAGCGCGCGCCAGTTGGTCTTGTCCGCCACCTGGCTGCGCAGCAGGTCTTCGACGAAACCGGACTGCTGGCGCGTGGCCACGCGCATGATCGGCAGTGCCTGGGTCGCGCCCTGGTCGATCCAGCGCGTGGGAATCTGCGTGGCACGGGTGATGCCGACCTTCACCCCGGACGAGTTGGCCAGGTAGACGATATGGTCGGTCATGCAGAAGCGCTCGCCCCAGTCCGGCTCGCGGCAGGTGCCGGCATCGTAGTGACAACGCTCCGGGCTCATGATGCACAGGTCGCACTGCGCCAGCTTCTGCATGCACGGGTAGCAATAACCCTGGCTGAAGCTGGTCTTGGTCTTGCGCCCGCAATGGCTGCAATGGATCGCGCCGAGGAACTCCAGGCGCACGGTCTTGCCGATCAGCGGGTTGACCGGCACCTGCTCGTCCGCCATGCGCAGGGCGTACTGCACGACTGGCGCTTCGAGCTGCGCCGACATCTTGCTCAGCGCACCGCGCCCCAACTCGATCATCGAAAACCTCAGTGCAGCGTTTCGTTGGACTTGAACAGCAGGTTGGGGATCGGCTCGGCGTGCGACTCGCACTCCTGCGGGCCCATGTAGCCAGTACGCTGGTCTTCCGGCAGATTCTGGATCTCCCAGGCGATCATCGCCTGCAGGCTCAGCTCTTTCTGCTCCTGGGTCAGCTTGCGACCATCCGGCCACTTGCCGATCTCCACGGCCAGCTTGAGGCTCTCGTAGATATCCGGGGTGATGTTCTCGATCATTTCGGTGAAAGACGACATGGCCATCTCCTGAAAAAACAGAAGCGCATCTTACCGGTACGCAGGCGAAGACGCACGGGGCCAGGCGCCGTACCCTCGGGCCCTAGAAATCTTTCGACAACTTGACCTGTGCCAGCTCCTTCTCCAGCGAACGACGGAATATCTGCGGGCCGGCGAAGCTGTAGACGACGAAGCCCAGCCAGGCCCAGCCGATCACCTCGGCCGCTTGCGGATAGCCCTGCTGGGTCGTGGCGATCACCGCCACCCGATAGAACACGAACATGCCCAGCAACACGATGATCGCGCGGGTCGGCCCCAGCTCGGACATCCACGAGTTGTAGCGCCACCACAGGCCCAGGAAGGGATTGCTGCGCGCCTTCACCGCCGACAGGAGGAACAGCGCGGAGACATCGTTGGCATCCTCGCGCAGCACCCAGATCGCATGTTCCCGCGCCGCTTCGGTCTCGCCGCGACGAAGTAGCAGATGGCCCATGATGACCACGGCCTGGTGATGGTTGGGTTGCAGTTGCAAGGCTTCGCGGGCAAAGCGCTCGGCCTGCTGCACTTCGCCGCGATGCCGGTGATAGCTGGCCAGCGCCGCCAGGCAATTGGGGTCATCCGGCGCCAATTCGACGGCTTTCTGCAAGCTGGCGAGCTGCTCCTTGCCGCGCCGGGTGAGGTCGCAGAGTTCGGCATGGGCCAGGTGATAGGCGGCCTCCTGCGGGTTCATGTCGAGCAACTGTGCCAAATGCTTGTCGGCGTCCTTGAAACGGCGTCGCGCCACGGCCACGCGGGCCGCCGCGTAATGTGCCAGCTCCAGGTGCGGGTCGGCGGACAGCGCCAGGCCGGCCTCGCGCTCGGCGGCATGGGCGCGGCGCATCGACAACAGGCACAGGGCGAGCAGCGCATGGGCCTCGGCCTGCATCGGATCATCGCCGAGCAACTGACGCAGGCTGTCGATGGCGCCCTCGATATGGCCCGAGGCGAGGCGCTGCCGGGCCACTTGCAACAGATAGGATTCGTTCATCAGCTCAGCACCAGTTGCCAGAGGGTGAAAGGCAGCAGCCCGAGGACCACGCCACGCAGCACGAAGGCACCGAGCAGCATGACCGGCATGCCGAAGCGATTGAGCACGCCGCCGTAGTACTGGTAGATCTCGATGGTCGCGCTCTGCGCCACGAACAGCGCATAGGCCACCGCCAGCTTCCAGACCACCAGCACCAGCAACGCGTACTGCAAGCCATCCTTGTGGAGGTAGCCAGCCTGCCACAGGTAGATCAGGGCGAAGGCGATGCCGATGGTGCCGAGCAAGCCGAGCCCGGCGATCACCGCCTCGCGCACGCGGGTCGGGCTGCCGACCGCGAAGCCGTTGAAGACGAACCAGGGCAGGCCCAGCCAGAAACCGCCGAGCATCAAGCCCAGCAAGGGCCACAGCGGCTCTACCGCCAGGCGCGCCAACGGCCCCGGCCTGGGCTCGTCATCGAGCCGATAGGTATTGTTGGTCTGCATCAGCGCCCCTTGCCGTTCTTTTCCAGGAAAGCCAGCACTTCGTCGTACTGGCCGCCTTCGTTGGAATAACGCGCGTAGTTGCGCGCGGTGGTCAACCACTCCAGGGTAGTGGCGCGGACCTCTTTCAATGCGGCCTTGAGGTGGACGTCGGTGACCGGTCGCTCCTGGCCTTCGCTGATCGACTCCTCGATGGCCTCGTCGACCGCGGTTTCCACCAGTTCACGCAGGTCAGCCCCGGAAAACCCCGAAGTGCTGCGCGCCAGGAACTCGTAGTCGATCTCGCCCGCGCTGGGGCGGTCGGCCATCAGCATGCGCAACAGGCTGGCACGTGCGGCACGGTCTGGCGGCGGCACGAACAACACGCGGTCGAAGCGACCTGGGCGGCGGAACGCGGCGTCCACCGACCAGGGCACGTTGGTCGCCGCGAGAATCAGCACACCGTGGTTGGACTGGGCGAAGCCGTCCATCTCGGTGAGGAACTGGCTGACCAGCTTGGATGAGGTGGCCTCGCGGGTATTGGTGCGACGCCCGCCGAGGGCTTCCACCTCATCGAAGAACAGCACGGCCGGCGCCTTGGCCCGCGCCTCTTCGAAGAGCGCGTGGAGCTTGCGCTCGGACTCGCCGATGTACATGTCCAGCACATCGGAAATGGCCACGTTGAGAAAGGTGGCCTTGCACTCGCCCGCCGTGGCCCGCGCCAGCATGGTCTTGCCGCAACCGGGCGGGCCATAGAGCAGGATGCCACCGCCGACACGCTTGCGAAAACGCTGGAACAGGCCGGGCTTCTGGTACGGCAGGATGATCTTCTTGTGGATAGTTTTCTTCAGTTCGTCGAGGCCGCCGACATCGGCGAAGGTCAGGGTCTCGGTACTGGGTTCGAGCAGGCGCGTCGCCTCGCTGCGATCGGTGTCGTCGTTGGAGATCACCCGTAGGCGTGGACGCCCTTCGCCCCCCTGGAAATCCACGACATTGGCACTCAGCCGGCGCTGCAGGGCGACATCCTCAAGCGCGGGGTTGGCCGCGACGGCAGCACGGTACTCGACCAGGCCTTCATCACGGCGCTCCAGATCGGCCAGGGCACGGGCACGCAGCAGGCGCCCGGCCGGATCATCGACCGGCGCCAGGGCCAAGGCGCGGGTCGCCTCGCCAGCTTGCAAGCAGAGGCGCGCGGCCAACAGACGCAACGCTGATGCATCGTCACGTTCGGCGAGGCCGCTGGGCAGATGCGGCAAGCCTCGGGCACATTCGTTGCGCTCCAGATAGGCCTGCAACAGAAGCGTCAGCAGCGCATCGTTGTCGGGCGATGCCGACAATGCCGCCTCCAGTTGAACCAGTGTCGTGTCATCCATGGGTGTCGATTACCTGTAGCGATAGATGAATGAATGTCAGGCGCAAAGCTCCGAGGCGGCCACATCGACCCAGACGAACTTGGCCGGATCGACCCGACGTTCCTGGTCCAGTCGATAGGCCACCAGCCGCCCGCCCATCACCGCGCTGTAGTCCAGGCAGGCCAGGTTGGCCTGGATCGCGGCGGGCTGGCCGCGCCGCCAGTAGTGGCCGACGAACAGCAACGGCTGATCGGCGCCGTATTGCAGCAGGCGATTGCGATCGGCGGAGGTGAGCGGCTGCTCGGCCACCCCGTCGGGCAATCCGTCCGGCTGGAACACCACGTCGCCGTATGTCTGTGGGTTGTCCGCCCAGAACTTGGTGCGGAAGGAAGAACGGGTGAAGCCTTCCTCGCTGGTCAGTGTGAGGCCATCGGGTAACGGTAGGTCGGTGCCGCGCAGCAGGCGCTCGAACACCTGATAGGCAAAGCTGCCCTTGACCGAGGATGCCTCGACGAAGGCAGCATTGGTAACCGCATGCGGATACTGGCCGCGCAGACGCTCGATCAATTCGCCATCCCAGCAGGCATGCACCATGCGGAAACGGCCAGCGTCGATGAGCAGCGGCAGGCCCTGGAACCAGCCGAGGAAATCACGCCAATCGTGGGGGTGCCGGGCAAACTGACGGAAGGTTTCCGCCAGCAGGCGCTCATGGCGAGCGGTGTGCTCATGCACGAACTGACGGCCACTGTTCGCTGCCGCCGGGGTATTCCAGGCCAGGGCGTTGTATTCGTGGTTGCCCATGATGCACAGCGCCTGGCCGGCATCGACCATGTCGTGCACCAGGTGCAGGGCTTCGCGGATACGCGGCCCGCGGTCGATCAGGTCGCCGAGGAACAGCGCCATGCGCGTCGGATGACGCCAGACGCCGCCACGCAGGCGATAACCGAGCAAATCGAGAAGGCGCGCCAGCGCCTGGGCACAACCGTGCACATCACCGATCAGATCGTAGCCGCGCCCCTGGTCGATCAATCGTGGCTCCACTGCCTGCCGTTCCAGCCCAGCTTGGTCCGGCATACTTCGTAGTAGTTGTGATCCAGCGGGTGGATCAGGCGCAGCTTGTGCGGTTTCTTCGCCACCGTGATGGTGTCGCCGGGCGAGCAGGTGAAGTGGTTCTGCCCGTCGCAGGACACCAGCGGGTAGATCGGCATGTCATCGGCGACGACGATCTTCAACTCGCTGTTGCCGTCGACCACGATGGGCCGGCTGGACAGTGTGTGCGGGTACATCGGCACGATGACGATGGCATCCAGCTTGGGATGCATGATCGGCCCGCCGGCGGACAGCGAGTAGGCGGTGGAACCGGTCGGCGTGGAGATGATCAGGCCGTCGGCCTTCTGGCTGCAGACGAAATGACCGTCGATGTACATCTCGAACTCGATCATCTTGGTCGATTTGCCCGGATGCAGGACCACGTCGTTGAGCGCATCGCCCTGGCCGATGGCCTCGCCGTTGCGACGCACCTCGGCCTCCAGCAGGAAGCGGCTCTCTTCGAGGAAGTGGCCATCGAGCACTTCGGCGACCTTCACTTCCAGCTCGTCCGGCTTGATGTCGGTGAGGAAACCGAGGTTGCCACGGTTGATGCCGAGCACCGGAATCTTGTTGCGCGCCAGTGCCCGCGCCGCGCCGAGCATGCTGCCGTCGCCGCCGACCACGATGACCAGGTCGCAGACTTCGCCGAGAATCTTGCGCGACGAGGTCTGCAAGCCATGGCCAGGCAGCACTTCGGCAATGGTGTCCTCGAGGATCACGTGCAGTTGCCGCTCGAGCAGGAAGTTTTTCAAACGGCGGATCGTGTCCAGCACATGGGCACTGCCCAGGCGACCGATGATGCCGATATTGCGGAATTGCTCCATGGGGCGCTCTGCAACGGATGGAAAGTGGCCGGATTATGGGCGAAAGGCAGCGGCAGCGGCAAACCGGCTATGCTCGGCCAATGGACAACACCTACCTTGATGAGTTGCTCGGCGAACTGCACCAACCTGCGGTGCGCGACCTTGCCTGGACCCTGCTCTCCCCAGGCCTGCTGGCGACGACACAAGACCTGCGCCATCCGCTGGCAGCCAGCGAATGGCTGGCCCGCCCCGGGCGTCTGCGTGACTGGCTCATGCTCCAGGAACGCTCGCCCGAAGCGCTCCTGCACTGGCTGGAAGAACATCCCAGCCGGCGCCTGGGGCGCTACTACGAGCAGCTCTGGCAGTTCGCCCTGATGGCCGCGCCGGACGTCGAGCTGCTGGCCGCCAACCTGCCGATCCGCGATGCGGGTCATACCCTTGGAGAACTGGATCTGTTGCTGCGCGATAGCCAGGGAGTCCATCACCTGGAACTGGCGATCAAGCTCTACCTCGGGCCGGCCGATGGCGACGGCAGCGACGCCGATCAATGGCTCGGCCCCGGCAGCCAGGACCGGCTCGGCAGCAAACTACGGCATATGTACGAACGCCAGTTGCCACTCTCGGCCAGCACCCAGGCCCACACGGCACTGCAATCCTTCACCGCACTCACACCACGCGCCAGCCTCTGGCTCGGCGGTTATCTGTTCTATCCCTGGCAGCAGGCCTGCGCCGCCCCGAGCCAAGCGGCCGCTTGGCATCTGCGTGGCACCTGGTTGCGGCGCCAGCAATGGAGCACATTCGTCGATAGCCATGCCAACTGGCAGCCACTGCAACGCGGCACCTGGCTGGCTCCAGCCGCACTCGACAAGACAGCCTTATGGACCCGCGACCAGTTCACGGCCTGGCTGCTGCAGTTGCCTGACGATGCCCCTGCACAACTGTTGGTGCGCCTGGAGCACGATGCAGCGGGCCGCTGGCGAGAAAGCCAACGCGTGTTCCTGCTCAGTGACCGCTGGCCTCAAGGCTAGCCAGGGCAGGAGCAACCGCCTATCAATTGCTTCGATCAACCCTGCCGCCACTGCGGGCCAGGTAGCCGGGACCGCTTTCGCACAGCAACGCGTCGCGCTGGACCGCCGGCAACGCATCGACGCCATCGCGCAGGGCGTAGGCGGAGAATCCCAGCTGGGATAGCAGGAACACGGCACTGGCACTGCGCCGGCCGCTGTCGCAGTAACACAGGTAGGGCCGGCTCTTGTCCAGCAGGCGCGTCTTCAGGCGTAGCAGGTGCAGCGGCATATTCAGGCTCTGCGGGGCATGGGCGCGCTCGTACTCTTCAAGCAGGCGCACGTCCAGCCACTGTGCCCCGGAAGCCAGCAGGCGCGTGGCCTCGCCGAGGGACAATTCATCGACCACCGGGGCCTTGAGCAAGGCGAAGAAATCCTGGCGATCCAGGCTCAGCACGACACCGTCCTCGATCAGGGTGACGCTGGCGTTGCGTGGCTGGTCCGAGAGCAGCGCTTCTTCACCGAAACAGGCACCGACTTCCAACTCGGCCAGCACCTGGCTCGAGCTGCCGTGATCAGCCATCACCTCAGCCCTGCCGCTTTTGAGGAAGTAACAACGGTCTCCCACCTCGCCCTCGGTAAGGATGCGGCTTCCGGCAGGCAACTCGTGAGTCTGAAGGCGCCCGAGCATGGTCCGCACATTACCTGGCGGCACCTTGGCAAACAGGGGATTTTCCAGCAGGCGCGCCAGCCATTCCAGTTCCTCACCAGCGCCACCCAACTCCAGCAACAGGTCCTGATAGGACAGGCGCCAGGTCAGCATGCGGCCAAGCTGAACACTGTCCAGCGCAAGCACGCTGACATCGCTCAGGGCACGAATCTCATGCTGGCGCGGCAAGCCAGGCGAAACCGGATGGCAACTGATCGGGGAGCCGGCCTGCTGGCGTTGCTCCAGACCATCGGCATCACGCAGGGAAAGCTCACCGGAAAGCAGATAAAAAGTGGTTCGCGCCTGATCCCCCAGACGCGCCAGCAACTGCCCGGCCAGATAGGGGCGCGGCACCAGTTGTCCGCGCAGCTCTCGCCATTGCTGCTCGGAAAACACATTGAGAGGCGTGAAACTGCGCAACTGCTCAGGGTTCAGAGGCTCGATCATGGTTCTGTTCATTGTGCCGCCAGCTCCCGCATGCGCGCGTCCATCGCACGCCTTCCCTGCAAACCACCGCTGTGCAGGAACACCAGGCGCGTGCCACGCGCAACGAAACCGGCACGCACCTGCTCGCGCAATGCCAGCAGTGCCTTGCCAGTGTAGACCGGTTCCAGTGGCAGGCCGCATTGCGACTCGGTATCGAGAATGAAACAAGCCAGCTCGGCATCGAGCCTGGCGAAGCCACCACGGCTTGCATCTACCAGCCGATAGTTGGCCCCATCGCCATCCAACAGGGTGTGCAGGTTACGTTCGATACCATGCCCCGCCGGAACCGCCATGGCGCCATGGACGAGACGACCACTCCCCTGCTCCGCCAGGACCAGCCCGGCCAGCGTGGTCCCGGTTCCGGCCGCCAGCCACCAGCCTTGGTAATCCAGGCCGCCCAACGCGGTACGTACCATCTCGACCATGGCCGCACAACCTTGCGCCGCAGGCAGCCCTGCGCCGCCCTCGTTGATCGGCAGAAAGCCTGGGTAACGCTGCAACCAGGGCGTCCAGAAATGCGTTTCATGGCGCTGCCGGTAGGCGCCGTAGCCGAGCCAGTGCAGGTGCATGCCCAGAGCGTGCAGATCACTGACCGTTGGCGTGTCCTGCTCGTTGCCGCGCAACAGGCCCACCGTCTGCAAGCCGAAACGGCGCCCGGCCGCAGCCAAGGCATGCAAGTGATTGGAATGAGCACCGCCAAGACTGATCAGCCCCAAGGCTCCGGCCTGCCGTGCAGCCAGCAGGTGGGGACGCAGCTTGAACCATTTGTTACCGCTGATCAGTGGATCGAGCAGGTCGAGACGCAATACCTGAACCTCGACCCCTGCCGCCTCGAGCCAATCGAGCGACAAGCGGTGCACGGGTGCGCTGGGTGCCCAGTTATCGATGCCTATCACCCGTTATCCGACAGTGCGCAAACGCGACAACGCCTTGTGCTGCGTACAGCAACCCGACTCGGCGGAAACGAAACGACTGGGACTGTCGATCCGCTCGATGGGCATTGCACAGCGTTCGCCATTCGGCAGTTGCGCCTCGCACACGGGGTTCTGGTAGTGCTCCAACCATTGGCGATACTGCTGCTCGCTGACGAAGCACTTGGACGCGGCATAAGCCAGGGGATTGTTCTGATAACGGGCGACATCCTGCAAGGGTACGGTCAGGTGACCGGCGCCAGGATGATAAACCACGAACACCACACCCAGCTTGGCCAGGCGCTCGAGAATCCGCTCACCGCCCTGACGCGCCAATTCGTCGCGCTCAGCCGTGACCCGTTCCAGTTCCTGCTGAGTATGGGCCTGCTGCTCTACACGGTAGGCCAGCTCGACGTCACGAATGGCGACCTGCTCCCTGGACTCGGCCACGGCAGCGGCGACCTTGGCCTGCGACTCACGTTCGAACTGGCTGCGCAACAAGTCCATTTCGGTCCGGGTATTGTGTTCCAGAACGCGCCTCTGCCGCGACATATCCTCGCGGCCACTCTGGAACTGGGCAGCCTGCGCGCCCAGTTGCTCCTTGAGCCGCGCATTCAATGTTTCCTGCTGGCGCAGCGCCTGGAGCAGACGCTGCTGTTCGACCTGGACACTACGCAGTTGCTCGGCGCTGGCCATCTTGAGGCGCGCCAGCTCTTCCTCGTACTGCTGGCTCAGGGTACTGATGCGCAGGCGCTGCTGCTTGATCATCTGCGCGGCCTTGGCCCGCTGCTCACGGTCCTTCTCGGCGGCGGCCTTTTCCGCCTGGGCGAGAGCAGGGTCCGGTGCCTGCCAGCGATCCTCGGCAGCCACGTGCAGGCGCTCCGGCACCATTACGGCGCTGGACTCGTCCTCGACGATAAGCCCCAGGGCATTGCGTTTTACCGTGTCGCGCAGTAGCACCAGATCGTTGCCGCCTGGCGCGAGCGACGGGTCCCACAGGTGCATCTGGTGCCAGGACACCGGGCACTGGCTACGGCAGGCCAGGCGGATCGGCCCGGCGCCCATGTCGGGACCACGCCCGGCATTATCGGCAAGGTGGCGTAGCGGCAGGTTCCAGCCGCTATCGGCCGCGCCCTTTTCATCAAAATCCAGGAAGAAGAACACCACGGAGCGGATCATCAGGCGCGGGTTGATCAGCAGGTAGGCCATGCGCACCTGTTCATCGGCGAACTCAGGCATGTTGACCACGCTATCGAGCAGTGCCTCGAACTCGGGAAAGAGCATTTCCTTGCATATCCCGCCACGCTCACTGAAGAACATCACGGCCTCGACCATATGCGGCTTGTTCTGAATGCTCATGGTTGTCCTCGTGACCAACGACGTGAGTGGCCCGTGCAACGGGCTCTTCGATTAATACGCACCAGTCGCCATGGCGCAGGCAGGGTCGATCACAGCAGAACCGGTACAGGCTCGCGGCAGTCTAGGGCAAAGACCAGCGGCGCAGTGTGACTGGGTTGGCAGCCATTTGCCTGCGCCGAGGCCCGCCATGAATGGCGCAGAAGAACTGTGACGTGCTGCAAAAAGCGGTTGTAAGCGCCACGGTTAGAAGCAGGCTTGCCTGCAACTCAGCTCGTCTGCGGCCTGTAGCCCAGGCGCAAGCCGCCCCAATGCCGGCCACGCACCAGAATCGGCACCGACAGGTCGTGCATCAATTCGCCGGTATCGCGGGTGTAGGTCTGCAACAACAAGGGCTTCTGATGGCTGCCACAGCGCCTGCCGGTACGGTCGTTGAACAGGCGCTTGCTGCGGCAGTGCAGACGATCATGCTCGGGATTGCCCGTCGGCTTGTGGTTGAAGGCATTGTTATGGGTCGGCACATAGCCTTCCGGGGTGCAGGCGATGGCGAACACCAGGCCCTCGTGGTGGCCAAGCAAAGGCTCCTGGATGGCTGGCAAGACGCTGTCGGCGTACTGGTCGAAGCTGGTGCTGTAACGCACCGGCTCGCTACCCGGCTGCTGCTTGTAGTTACGGTCGAACAATGCGCTCTCACTGATGACGCCTCGCTGCAGATCGGCCTCGAAGCGCTCGGCGATGCGTTGCGCGCCATCCCGGGCAAGGTCATAGATTCGCTGGTGGTAATCGTCCAGGCCACCCTCGGCCAGGCGCTCGCTGATCGCCTCCGCCTGCCCTTCGAGAGAAGTGGCGGCCTCACTCAGGCGGGCGGTCTGCTGGTCGCTCACCGCCAGGTCCTCGCGCATCTGTTCGACCGCATGGAACAGCTCGTCGAGAGCCTGGCGGTTGCCCCGCGCGCCCTCGGCGATGCTTTGCATCTGCCCCTCCACGCCAACCGCCAGGCTGGCAATGCCATCGAGTTGTTCACCAGCGTGCACCACCTGCTGCACGCTGCTGTCGAGATCGGCGGACAACTGGCGAATCTGCTCCACCGCCTGCCCGGTGTCCTGCTGGATGTCGTGCACCATCACCCCGACCTCTTCAGTGGCGCTGGCGGTGCGCGCAGCCAGGCCACGTACTTCATCGGCCACCACGGCGAAACCACGACCATGCTCACCGGCCCTGGCGGCTTCGATGGCCGCGTTGAGCGCCAGCAGGTTGGTCTGGCTGGCGATCGACTGGATCACCTGGGTCACCCGCTGGATTTCCTCGCTGCGCTTGTTCAGGCGCTCGATGAGTTCGCGACTGGCGCCAGCACGCTGGCTGAGCTGGTGCATGCAGGTGATCACTTCGCGCAGACCGGAACGACCGGCATCGCTGTTGTCACGCACAGTGGTAGACGCTTCCAGCCCCTGCTGGCTGAGACGGGCGGTAGCATCTTCGGTGGCGATCATCTGCTCGGCACTGGTGACGATGCGCGCAGCGCCGTCGAGCATGGAGTCGAGTTTCTGCGCCAGGCGCTGCACGGCATAACTGACGCCTGCTGCCGACAGGGCATTACCGCTGGTTGAGCGAGACAGGTCGCGGGTCAACGCGGCAATATCGGGGCCGCTGTCCGCCGGTATCTCTGGCACGGGCCGATACAACAACGGCAACCACAACAGAAGCGCCAGCAGTAGCAGTGATATCCAGAGCGGCGCGGCCAGGTTCTGAACGAAAAACGCACCAGCGGCCAACAACAGGCTTTGCAGCAACGGGAACAACCAGGGACGGACGGACCTCGGCGACATGACGACCTCTTCCTGTTCTTATTTTCAAGGCACCCCGAGACTGACAGATCGGTGGCGACGCGGCCATTGCTGCACGTCGGATGGCTATTGGCCATAGCACTTTGGTGGTAATCCGGCAGTAGGCATGCCCTGGGTCAATTCGCCTTTGACAGGCCGTCGAAAAACATTCGCGTTGCCACGGCTCCGATCTCGTTTTCCAGCACCTTGCCAACTATAGCTGTGCGGCCAGATGACACATCGGCAACTTGTGCCCTGAACAGCTTTTCAGCTCCCCGACAAGCTGAATATTTATCGGTCCTGGCACCAATTAAACTGACCACTCAATCAACTAACGAACAACTTCGACCACGGCAGCATGTGTGAGCGCGATTTCGAGCCGGTCGCGGCTGACTTACAGGCCTGGATCGAAGCAGGCTGCCCGCTCCCATGATGCCGTGCATGCCCTGCCAAGTATTCAGGTCAGCGGGACGCGCAAGGCGTCGATGAGCGGCAGCGTTTGCGGGCGTATACCGCGCCACCACTGGAAAGACGCTGCCGCCTGCTCGACCAGCATGCCCACACCATCGGCAAGCACGTCCACACCTGCGTCACGGGCCAAGCGTAGAAAGGGTGTCAGCCCCTTGCCATAGACCAGGTCATAGGCCAGCGCTGCACCTTGCAAAATGCTGGCCTGGATCGGCGGCGCCACGCCTTGCAGGCTGGCCGACGTGGCGTTGATGACCACATCGAACTCCATCTCGCCAACACTCGCGTAGTCGCTGCAGCGTAGATCCAGCAAATGCAGGTGAGGTTGGACAATGGTCGCGGCTTGCTGGCGGTCGATGTCCACCACCATGACCAGGGACGGGCTCTGCTCGATGAGCGGGCGCAATATGCCACGCCCCGCACCGCCGGCACCGAGCAGGAGAACCCTGCGGCCTCCGAGGGGCAGGCCGAGGTTGTCCTGGATGTCATTTACCAACCCCACGCCATCGGTGTTGTCCGCTTCGAGGCGACCATCGATCCAGCGCAGGGTGTTAGCGGCTCCCGCCAGCCTGGCGCGCTCGGTGCTGCGCTCTGCCAGCGCCAGTGCCTGGACCTTGAACGGTACTGTCACGTTGAGCCCCCTGCCACCAGCCGAGAAGAACCGAGCGACCTCTCCAGCGAAGCCATCCAGCGCGCCCTCAATGGCGATATAGCTCATGCGCTGCCCGGTCTGACGAGCGAACGCCGTGTGTACATAAGGCGATTTCGAATGGCCTATCGGGTTGCCGATCACGGCGTATTGGTCACTCATGCGTCTTCTCTACGACAGGTCAAGGCACAAGGCCGGGCAGTTACAGTTGCGTCGACAAATCGGGCCGACCGGTATGCAATCAGGGCTGAGGGACGACCTCGCCCTGCTCACCGGCATCGGCTCCGCCCAAGCGGACCATGGTCAGTGCCGCACAGAAGGCGATGGCCGCCGGGATAGCCGCCAGGAGAAACATATGGCCGATGGATACCTGCATGGCAACCAGCAACCCACCGATCGCCGGCCCAGAGAAGGAACCGATGCGACCGACACCCAACGCCCAACTGATACCCGTGGAGCGCATCTGCGGTGGATAAACCAGGGCCGCGAGCGCATTCGCTGCTGTCTGCGTGCCAATCACGAACAGCCCCGCCAGGAACGCCAGCACCGGTAACAGCGTCGAGGTCAGTTCTACGTTACCCAGGATCGAGAGAATCAGCGCACCGCCCAGGTAACCGCAGGCCAGCAGGTAGAACGGATGAGTCTTGCGCACGAACAGCGCCAGCGACAGGGTGCCCACGATACTGCCGACCTGGATCAGCGAGGACGAGACCATGGCCGCATGCATCTCGACGCCCGCGTTGCGTACCAGGGTCGGAAACCAGGCGACCAGAAAGTACAGCGACAGGATATTGCTGAGGAACATCACCCACAGGGTGAACGTCTTCACCGCGCGGCCTGGCGCGAACAGGTTGCGAATCGATGAACCTCGTTCGGTCTTGCCGCCATAGATGTACTGAGCATCGCCGGCCGGCGGTGTGAGGGCGAGGCGACGCACCACACGGTCGAGCAGCCGCTGCTGGCCAAGACGCACCAGGCTGACGAACGACTCAGGCATGCACAGCACGATGACCAGAAACAGCAGTGCCGGAATCACACCGCCCAGGATGAACAGCGACTCCCAGCCAAAGCGCGGCGCCATCGCCGATGTCAGCAAGGCGGCGCTCGCCGCGCCCAGGGAAAAACCGCAGTACATCGTCATCACCAGCGCCGAACGGGTACGACGCGGGCAGTATTCGGAGGCCAAGGCAATGGAAATGGGCGTGGCTCCGCCAAGCCCCAGGCCACCGATGAAGCGCCATGCATACAACTCGTTCACCGAACTGGCGAACGCGGTCGCCAAGGAGCAGACAGCAAACAGCGCGACACAGGCGAGTAGCACCCTCTTGCGTCCGAAACGATCTGCTGCCGGGCCGAACAGGAACGCGCCGAGCATCGTCCCCACCAGGCCGGAAGCGAACACCGGGCCAAGCAGCTCACGCTTGATGCCCCACTCCTCGGTCAGCACCGGGGCGATGTAGGTGATCAGTTGCACATCGAAGCCATCGATGAATATCACCAGGCTACACACGATCAGAACCAGGTATTGCAAGCGCCCCATGGGCTGTTTGTCGACCAGAGCCTCGATATCGAAGGCAGGCGATGAATCAGTCGAAGCAGGTGCTTTTATTGTTGTTTGCATGATTTATCCGTAGGTCTGTTCAAAGACGACTGCATGGGTTCGGTGTGCGGATCAACTCAGAATTGCCCCCGACTCACGTAGACGGGTCTGCAACTCCGTCACCGAGACCGCCCTGACGTCGCCGTCGGTGCGAGCGGCCAACGCTGCGGCAGTGCCGGCGGCTTGCCCTAGCGCCATACCAATGGGCATGACCCGAATGGCGGCATGGGCCTCGTGACTGGCCGAGATGCCGCGCCCGGCGGCGAGGACGTTGGCCAGGCCCTGAGGCAACAGCGAGCGCAATGGCAAGGGATAGGCATGGTCTTCGCCCAGCTCTTCGAAGATCAGTTCCGAGCCGGTGGCCGGGTGAATGTCGATGGGGTAGGCACCCAGCGCGACGACATCGTCGAATGGCCTGGCGGCCCGTAGGTCAGCCGCCGTGATCACGTAATCGCCCTGCACACGGCGTGTTTCCCGGACCCCGACCTGGGGTGCGAAAGCGACCAGTTCGCCAGCGCCACAACCCGGTACCCGAGACGTGATGAAACGCGCGGCACGAACGGCCTGGCGACGCCCTTCGATTTCGGCCTGGCTGAGGCTGAACGGATCGGTCGCATCCACGGCGAGACGGCTGATGTTGAACCAGCCGTCGCTACTGCGCGGGATGCGGCTGACATGCAGCGCCGCGCGAGGCAGAAGACCCGTTGCGACGCCCTCGCGAGCCAGTGCGGCCAGTTGGTCAGCGGGTATCGCCTCGTACTGGGCGAAATCGATGGGGCCGAAACGAAACATCAGGGTGGCGGGTTGCAGCGTTTCGTTCTCGCCAAGACCGAGAAAGGTCGCACCTGCCGACCTCAACAGCTCCAAGTCTCCGGATGCGTCGATCACGACCTTGGGTTCGAAGTGCAGCAAGCCGCCCTTGGTCAGCGCCTGCACCTGGGTGACCACGCCGGACTCGGCACTGACCCTGGCCAGCACCGCATGGAACAGCACTTCCACGCCAGCCTCGACGATCATCTCATCGAGTACCACCTTGAGAGTCTCGGGCGAATACTCGACGCGATCCATGCGATGCCCGGTGGACATGGTCCAGCGCGTATGCCCGCAGGAACCTCCAGCCTGCTCCAGACGACCCACCAGCTCCCTCGCCAGACCACCGATCACCGGTCGCCCAGCGGCCGTTTCCCAACTGTTGAATTGGCCGACACTGGCGGCCGTCGCGCTGCCGCCCAGAAAGCCGTAGCGCTCCATCAGTAAGGTCCGGGCTCCGCTCCGGGCCGATGCGATGGCAGCCATGGTCCCGGCCATACCGCCGCCACATACCAGTACATCGATCTTGGCTGTCGGTTGTTCACTCATGGATCGTTCCCAGATTTCATTCATAAAAAAGAGAGTCACAGGATCGTGAACGGCAGGCTCACGATCAGGCGGGTTTCATTGAAGCTGTTATTGCTGCCCCACTCGCGGCGCAACGCCGAAGTACGCCAGCGCAGGGTGAGGTCCTTGAGCTCGCCGGACTGCACCGTATAGGCCAGCTCGGTTTCGCGTCCCCACTCGCTGCCGTTGTCGACCAGGCCGTTATCCACGCCATAGCCATGGATATAGCGGACCATGGCGGTCAAGCCCGGTACGGAAAGCGCCGAGAAGTCGTACAGGTACTTGAGTTGCCAGGAGCGCTCGCCGGCGTTGTCGTAGCTTGCCGCGTAGCTGTCGTTCGACAGTGAGGCGCCATTGGTACCGGTGACACGGAACCAGCCACTGCGTCCGTTGAGCTGCTGCAAGCCGAGGGAAAAGGCATGGCCGGCGCGCGAAGCGGTGAGCATGCCAGTCCAGGTGCGGTTCTCCAGATCACCAGCACGCGCCTGGCCATCGTCGCACCCAGTGAACAGTGCCAGGTAGCCTTTCAGGCTCCAGTCAGCGACCTGCTCGGTGTGGGTCAAAGACAGCATGTTCTGCTGGTAGATGTCCTGCAGTTGCGCATGCCAGGCGCCCACCTGGGTGCGACCCTGATTGAGCCGATACTCGCCACCGATGTAGTTGAAGCGGTCGGAGCGCACGCCCAGGTATTGCAGGTCCTCGAGGCTGGCATCGTTACGCTGGCGGGTGGAGCGGAACTGCCCGGCGTTCAGGGTCAGGTCGTCCACATCCTGGGACGTCACGGCGATGCCCTTGAACGTTTGTGGCAGCGAGCGGCCGTCATCGCCGCGCAGGATAGGCAGCACCGCATTCCATTCACCGATTTTCAGCTCGCTCTTGGCCAGTCGAGCCTTGAGCGTTGGCGAAACGCGCCCGAAATTGTCGGCCTGGCCACGGTCGTGCACCGGCAGCAATTGAGTACCGCCACTGCCAGCGCCGCCATCGAGCTTCTGCGCATAGCTGCCAAGAACATCCATACCGAAGCCGACTACGCCTGGGGTATACCCGGATCGTGCATCGAGGATGAAACTCTGGGTCCAGGCCTGGGCGTTGTCCTGGGTCGAGCCGTGGCCGATATAGTCGCGCTTCATGAAGAAATTGCGGGCGATACCGTTGACCGAAGCACCGGCGAAGAAGCCTTCACCGGCGGCGTACGCGGCACTGCTCGGCAAGGCGATGAGCACAGGCCACAAGGCTCTGGCCAGGAATTTGATTGGCAATGGGGGCATGGGATCACTCTATTCGCATCATTGTTTTTGTTGTTCATGCGTCTTAACGTGTGCCGCGTTTCGTTCGGCTGCGTTGGCATGTGCGGTCGATCCTAAGAGCTCCTGCGGGCCAGGAAGAAATATCGATTGGATAAGGCAGGCATACCTTTAAGGTTGAGGTGAGCGATGGAGCTTCGGCATTTGCGCTATTTCGTAAAGGTGGCCGAGCTCGGCAGCCTGAGCCGTGCCGCCGTGGCGCTGTTCATCGCCCAGCCGCCGCTGTCCCGGCAGATCCAGGCGCTGGAAGAGGAAGTCGGCACGCCCTTGTTGTTTCGCAGCGCCAAAGGCGTCACGCTGACCGCTGCGGGTCGCGTATTCCTGGCCGACTGCAAAGCCATGCTGGCCCAGGCCGAGCGTGCCAAGTTCAATGCCAAGCGTGCGGCCGATACCGAGGACGCACGGCTGAACATCGGCTTCATTCCTTCGGCCGCGCATTTCGTGCTGCCCAACCTGCTCTGCGACCTGCGCAGCCACCGTGCCGATGCCCAGTTGCGCGCCCAGGAAATGCTCTCGACCGAGCAGGCCGCAGCCTTGCACAGCGGCCAGATCGACATCGGCATCTCACGCTGGACAGGTGCCGATCCGTCGCTGGAAGATTTCTGCAGCTTGTCAGACCCATTCTGCCTGGTGGTACCTTGCCATCATCCCCTGGCGAAGAAACGCCAGCTGGAGCTGACTGACGCTCGCCACGAAGCCTTTGCCAGCTACCTGCGCGACCAGCCACGAGCCTACTTCGACCCGACCATGGCGTTGTGCGACGAAGCCGGCTTCAAACCCAACATCGCCTTCGAGGTCAGCTCTACCTACGCCCTGATCGACATCGTCGCCACCGGCGCAGCCATCGCTCTCGTGCCTGGCTCAAGCGTGTTATTCGCCAACCCGCGCGTGCGCTTTCGGCGCATCGACAGCTTCAGCCGCAGCGCCAGCCTGGTGCTGATTCGTCGCCGCAATGAGACCGCGCCGTTCGTACACGTCGCCGAGGAAGCGGGAATCGCACTCTTCGAACAGGTTCGCCGCACCATGCATCTACGCATAAAGTGAAGGGGCCATCAGTCCGACCGGGCAATGCTCGCGTCCGCCTGCTGGGGCCGACGTTCTCATATGCCCCCTACAGACGAATCACAGGCATCGCGTCGATCATGACCACGCTTCGAAGCCGGAAAAGCACCTAGCTCTTGCCCTGTGGATAATTCACCTGTTCACTGCTGCCATCCTCATGATGCAGTACCAGCAGCGCATCCTTGCCGCTCAGGAAGCGCTGCGCTTCCTTGAGGATGCGGCCCTTGGTCAATGCCCGTTTGGAAGCGCGAGTGGCACCCTGTTTGATCAGTTCCCAACCGGCGTCCGTTTGCCTGATGTGATAAATGCCCACCGTCGCTCCTAATGCCTCGATGCCCATGATTGATCGGAGAGACGTCGATCACCCAAGGTTCAGGCAAGGAGATGGGCGGCGGCCGAACAGGCCAGTTGGCCGTTCTGCCATGCTTTCTCCGGCGCAAGCATCGCTCATGGGCACGACCAGCGTGGAATGGCTCGTCTTGTCCAGGCAAGCGGCCAAAGCGACAAAAGAGTGGTGTCGACGTGCGTTTCCCGCACCTGCTGTTCCGGCGTCACGGCAGATTCTCGACCGTCCGTCCCGCAGCGGCAACCAATCCGGCCGGTCTTCACTCCCTACACGTATCGCCACTGACTGCGGAACGATGCATGTCCACGCGTAATCGAACCCAGCAACCGCCATCACCTCATCGCAACGGCCCGGATCGAGATACCGAGCCGTCCTCCCCAATCGACTGGCGCGATCCCTTTGCGCCACTTCCAGCGCAATCACCAAGGAGACATCCATGAGCGAGCACTCCCACTCCAACCTTTCAGGCTGGGAACGCATCCTATCCATCGGCGCAGGCCTGGCCCTGGCCGCCCGTGGCGCGGATGCCGGCGGGCCGGGCGGCGCGGTCAAAGCCGGGCTGGGTGGCCTGCTGGTGCTCCGCGGCGTACGCGGCCACTGCACGGCCAAGGGCCTGCTGCTGGACCCGGAGGCGGAACTGCGTCACTTGAGCAACGAACTGCAACGCCTTTCCAGGAACCTGGAGTCACTGGCCAGCCGTTATGCGCAGTTCAAGCGCGAACGCGACATCAGCGGGCTGGCCAGCCACGTGCGGGAAGCCGAACGCCTCGCCAGGATCGAAGCGGAGATATTCGCCGAAACCGAAGCGGCCGGCTTCGATATTCATCCACCGCGACTGTAGCTCTGCTCTCTGACGGACGGCGCTTCGTTCTAGCCCCTCTGGCGATGGCAGCGATTGCCTCCAGGCTGCCTCCCCGGCAGCCGAGCGCGGGACGGGTCATTCGCGCTGCGACATCTGCCGGTTTGCCTGGTCATACCTGCCAGGGCCGCACAAGCACGGAGGCCTGTCATCACGGGCTAACAGGTACTCGCGCGATGAACCGGATCATTCACCTGAGTCTGCTTGGGCTGTTGTCATGCACTGCGCAGGCCTCTGAAACGCCGCTCAATCTTGCTACACCCGAGCCGGCAGCCGCCACGCTGGCGGCCGATCCTTGCCAGCCCAAGGTCGATCTCAAGGACGACGACCCTACCAATGACGGCCTGCTCGAAGCATTCCCGGCGGATATCTGCCAAGGCAGCCAGGAAAGCGCCCAGGTCGCCAGGCAGTGGGCGACGCTGCAGAAATCCCTGCTCGCCAGGAGCCCCGACCCGGTACAGATGGCGCGCCTGATCGAGCAGGATCGCCAGACCCTGCAACATTGCCAGGGTAAAGGGTGCCGTATCGCCACGCTCAAGCAGCAGGTGGCGAACTACGTGAGCCTTTGGGAAAAGCTGCCTGACCCTGCCGGGCCGGCCGGTGCGCGCCTGGAGAGCTGGTCCTACAGCCCGAACAAGGTGGTCAAGCGTCTGCGTCCCCTGCTGCGTGACCTGGAACGTGCCTGCTTCGGCAAGCCGGTGCGCTACAAGGACCTGCGCCTGAGTGCCACACACGAAAACGTGGTCCTCGCCAGTTGCGCCACTGCCAACCAGGTCGCCCCGCTGTGGCTGGTCTCGGTCGCCGGAGAACAGCCGTCGGTACTCTTCGCCAGCGATACCGGCAGCGCCTGCTACCGCATGCCAGCGAGCAGCGGAGGCTATCCCGACCTGGGTTGCCCGGTCAGGCTCAGCGCCTCCATGATCCGCACCACGCTGTTCCGCTACGACGGCAAGCGCTACCAAGCGGCGTTGCTCCTCGACAAGGCGCGCTCCGAGCAGGGCGAAGTCACCCTGCGCTACACCCTCAAGTGAACCGCCAGGGTCGTTGCAGGCGGTATTCCGCCACTTTTCCCGCCATATATCGAACTTCAGTGGCGACATCTCGCCAAACGTGCACTACTTCACACTTCCAAAGCGGCCACACATACCGCGCAATCGCTGGCATTGGCGATTCCGGCATCGGTCTTGCTATCGGGCCACGCGACCTTTTGCCGCATGCGTCGAGCAGAAGTGCCGCCACAAGTACGTCCACCGGTTAGCCGAGCGGATCAAGGGTTTCTTCCAATAACAACGCGCCTCCCCCGCATCGTGGGACCACGCCTTAGAAAGCGCGGCCCGACCACGAACCGCTGACAGCCTTGTCATTCGCCTCACAGAAATGGTCACTCAAGCAATGAAGAAACTGTTCCTACTTCTCGTCTGCCTCACCGCAGCGGGATGCTCAAAGCCGCCACAAGCGGAAAAAACCGTCGATGTCCTGCTGATTGGCGGCGGCATCATGAGCGCCAGCCTCGGCACCTACCTGAACGAGCTCGAACCGGGCTGGAGCATCGACGTCTACGAGCGCATGCCCAGCGTCGCCGACGAAAGCTCCAACGCCTGGAACAATGCCGGTACCGGCCACTCGGCATTCTGCGAGTTGAACTACACCCCGGAAGTCGCCGATGGCAGCATCGACATCAGCAAAGCCGTGGGTATCAACGAGAACTTCGAGATATCCAAGCAGTTCTGGGCCTACCAGATCGACCAGGGCGTATTGAAGAACCCCAAGTCGTTCATCAACAACGTGCCGCACATGAGCTTCGTCTGGGGTGACGAGAACACCGCCTATCTGAAGAAGCGCCATGCCGCCCTGCAGCACAGCTCGCTGTTCCGTGGCATGCAGTACTCCGAAGACCCGGCACAGATCGCCCAGTGGGTGCCGCTGGCCATGGCCAACCGTGACCCGGCACAGAAGATCGCCGCCACCTACATGCCGATCGGCACCGACGTGAACTTTGGCGAGATCACCAAGCAGCTGTTCGCCTCGCTGACCCAGCGCGACAACGTCTCGCTGCACCTGCAGCACGAAGTACGCGGCATCACACGCAACCAGGACGGCACCTGGAACGTGCTGGTAGCCGATCTGGCCAACGACGAAAAGGAAACCTCGGTCAACGCCAAGTTTGTCTTCATCGGCGCGGGTGGCGCGGCCCTGCATCTGCTGCAAGAGTCCGGCATTCCGGAAGCGGAAGGTTATGCCGGCTTCCCGGTCGGTGGTCAGTTTCTGATGACCAAGAACCCGGAAATCGTCGCCCAGCACCAGGCCAAGATGTACGGCAAGGCCTCGGTCGGCTCGCCGCCGATGTCGGTTCCGCACCTGGACACCCGCGTGATCGATGGCCAGAAGGTCCTGTTGTTCGGACCGTTCGCCACCTTCTCCACCAAGTTCCTGAAGAACGGTTCGCTGTGGGACATGTTCGCCGCCATCAGCAGCGACAACATTGGCCCGATGAGCAACGCCGGCTGGGACAACATGGACCTGACCAAATACCTGATCGGCCAGTTGATGCTTAGCCAGAACGACCGCATGGCGTCCCTGCGCGAGTATTTCCCGAATGCCAAGGATGAAGACTGGGAACTGATCACCGCCGGCCAGCGCGTCCAGGTGATCAAGAAGGACCCGGAGCACGGTGGCATCCTGCAGTTCGGCACCGAGATCGTTTCCTCGGCCGACGGCAGCATCGCGGCCCTGCTGGGCGCCTCGCCAGGTGCCTCGACCGCCGCGCCGATCATGCTTTCGGTGCTGGAAAAAACCTTCAAGGACAAGGTCCAGACCCCGCAATGGCAAGCCAAGCTGAAGGAGATCATTCCCTCCTACGGCCAGAAGCTGAACAACAACCTGGAACTGACCAACAAGACCCGCGCCTGGAGCAGCGAGCGCCTGCAACTGAACTTCGTCGAAGTGCAGCCCGAAGCCACCGAGGCTGACGTCGCAGACGCACAGTAAGCGACCTGCCTGCGGGAATAGCGGTAAAACGCCCAAGAAAAAGGCAGCCCGAGGGCTGCCTTTTTTCGTTATGCCAGGCGATCAGTGCGACGAAGCACCACTGGCCCCCAAACCGGTTTGCGAACGCACGAACTGCGGATAGAAGCGCGCACGCTCTTCTTCGGCAGACGTGGACTTGTCGGTGATCGAGAAGAACCAGATACCGACGAAAGCCACGATGATCGAGAAGAACGCCGGGTACTCGTAGGGGTAGATGGCTTTTTCATGACCGAGGATCTGCACCCAGATGGTCGGGCCGAGGATCATCAGGCCAACCGCGGTGAGCAGGCCCAGCCAGCCGCCGATCATGGCACCACGGGTGGTCAGCTTCTTCCAGTACATGGAAAGGATCAGCACCGGGAAGTTGCAGCTCGCCGCGATGGAGAACGCCAGGCCGACCATGAACGCGATGTTCTGCTTCTCGAACAGGATGCCCAGGCCGATGGCCAGCACACCGAGGATCACGGTGGTGATCTTCGATACACGCAGCTCATCCCTCTCCGACGCCTGGCCTTTCTTGAACACGCTGGCGTACAAGTCGTGGGACACCGCCGAGGCGCCGGACAGGGTCAGGCCGGCGACCACCGCGAGGATGGTGGCGAAGGCCACGGCCGAAATGAAGCCCAGGAACAGGCTGCCGCCCACCGCGTCGGCCAGGTGCACGGCGGCCATGTTGTTGCCGCCCAGCAGCGCGCCGCTAGCGTCCTTGAAGGCCGGGTTGGTGCTGACCAGCAGGATCGCGCCGAAGCCGATGATGAAGGTCAGGATATAGAAGTAGCCAATGAACCCAGTGGCGAAGAACACCGACTTGCGGGCTTCCTTGGCGTCGGAGACGGTGAAGAAGCGCATCAGGATATGCGGCAGGCCAGCGGTACCGAACATCAGCGCCAGGCCGAGGGAGATCGCCGAGATCGGGTCCTTCACCAGGCCGCCGGGGCTCATGATCGCCTCGCCTTTCGGGTGCACCTTGATCGCCTCGCTGAACAGCGCGGAGATGTCGAAGTTGACGTGCTTGAGCACCATGATCGCCATGAAGCTGGCACCGGCGAGCAGCAGTACGGCCTTGATGATCTGCACCCAGGTGGTCGCCAGCATGCCGCCGAACAGCACGTACATGACCATCAGGATACCGACCAGCACCACCGCGACATGGTAGTTGAGGCCGAACAGCAGCTCGATCAGCTTGCCGGCACCGACCATTTGCGCGATCAGGTAGAAAGCCACCACCACCAGCGAACCGCAGGCGGACAGGGTCCGTATCTCCTTCTGCTTGAGGCGGAACGAGGCGACGTCGGCGAAGGTGTATTTGCCGAGGTTGCGCAGGCGTTCCGCGATCAGGAAGAGAATGATCGGCCAGCCGACCAGGAAGCCGATCGAATAGATCAGGCCGTCGTAGCCGGAGGTGAACACCAGGGCGGAAATCCCCAGGAAGGACGCCGCCGACATGTAGTCACCGGCAATCGCCAGACCGTTCTGGAACCCGGTGATGCCGCCACCGGCGGTGTAGAAGTCGGACGCCGACTTGCTGCGCTTGGACGCCCAGTAGGTGATGCACAGGGTAGCGCCGACGAAGACCACGAACATGACGATGGCCGAGACGTTCAGCGGCTGGCGCTGTACATCGCCTTCGATGGCACCGGCAGCCCAGAGGGCAGGAGCAACGGCCAGCAGGCCGATGGTCGAGAGAATACGTGCAATCATTTCTGCACCTCGTCGAGGATGGCCTTGTTCAGGCGGTCGAATTCGCCATTGGCGCGTTTGACATAGATACCCGTCAGCACGAAGGCGGACAGGATCAGGCCAACACCCAGTGGAATGCCCCAGGTCACCGGTGAGTCCGCGCTGATGCGCGTCCCCAGGACCTGTGGCTCGAAAGCGATGAGCAGAATGAAGGCCACGTACAGGCCTAGCATGATGGTGGAAAGTATCCAGGCGAATCGTTCGCGCTTGGCGACCAGTTCCTGGAATTGCGGATTCTGTTCAATCCGCTTGTAGATGCTGTCGTTCATTTTATTGTTGTCCTCTACAGCAGCACGGGTTGCTGGTATGAGCAACTCTAGTTCGCCCATGCATGGGTGATAGACGACCTTAGTCGTACGGCTGCTGGCAGGTTTGCCAGGAGTCGAATCGAGAAGCGTCTAGGTCGGGGGTTGGCTGGAAACCTGAGGCCGAATGCTGGAAAAAATCATTCGGTTCTGGCTTCCAGTATTACGCGCTCAGGAGGCACGGGCGCCAGCCATTCAAGCCGAACCGCCCTCTGCGCTCACTCAAACCAGCAACGCCTCGAATGCCTTGTCCGCCTCCAGGACGGCCGGCAGCGCGGCGAACAATTTTTCCAGGTCGACGCCGTCGAACAACGGCCCCTCGATATTCTCTCGTGCCTGCGCAGTCGGCCCGCCGTGAACCGCCAACGCATCACCGATCGCAACGGCCTGGGCGACGATGAAGGCATAGCTCCGATCATCCGGCGCCAGGGACGGACGCGCCTGATAACCGATGGCGGTCTGGATCAGTTTCGGCAGGTTCCAGCGCTTGGCCAGTTCGGCGCCTACCTCGGGGTAGCCGAAGCCCAGTTGCAGGGTCTCCTGGGCAGCGTGGGCCGTTCCGGCCTGGCCATGCAGATGTGCCGCGTATTCCGGTGCGCCAGTCTGGATCAGCAGTTCGCCAATGCCGTGCATCATGCCGCAGGTAAATGCCGCGTCGGCATCCTTGCCGCCCTGCTTGGCCAGCACTCGCGCCACGCTGGCCGCCCGAAAACTGTTCAGCCAGAAGCCCTTCAGGTCGAAGCCGGGTGGCGCCTTGAAGGCCCCGGTCATCGCCGAAGCCAGCACCAGGGTGCGCAGGGTGTTGAAGCCCAGGCGCATCGCCGCATCCTCGATGCTGGTCGCCTCGCGGGCGCCGCGAAACCGCGCCGAGTTGGCCAGGCGCAGGACCTTGGCGGCAATCACCGGATCTCGCTCGATATTGCGTGCCACGCTTTCCAGGCTGGTCGCGGGGTTGTCGAATTGCAGGATCAGGTCCTGGGCGACCTTGGGAACGCTGGGCAGGTTGTGCAGCTCGGCGAACAGTTTTTCGATATCCATGGGAGACCTCCTGGCTAATGCTCAGCCAAGAATAGGCAAGTTCCAGCGAGCACGCCGGCCGGTTGCATGGGCTTTTTTGTGACATCCCGATGGCCTGCTCCATCGCGGCGAATCGGCAATTGCCGCAACGTACCGACCTCTTTAAGATGCGATGCATTCTTAAATGCTACCCATGTGCAGGCAGCCGTGTCGTCGTCACCTACTCCGCTCTCCTCCGAGATCCACCGCCTCTACCGGGATCATCACGGCTGGCTGCTCGACTGGCTGCGCAAACGCTTGCGCCATGCGGACAACGCCGCCGACCTGGCCCATGACACCTTCGTGCACATCCTTGGCAAACCGCAGCGGGTCCAGGAGCTGCGCCAGCCTCGTGCCTGGCTGAGCACCGTGGCCCATGGCCTGCTGGTCGACCGGATCCGCCGGCAACGGGTCGAACGCGCCTACCTGGAAAGCATCGCCCACCTGTCGGATGCAGAAGTCCCTTCGCCGGACGTGCAACTGATCTTGCTGGAAACCCTGGCGCGCATCGATGCCCTGCTCGACGGACTGCCCGCCAAGGTGCGCACGGCCTTCCTGCTGTCGCGCCTGGAAGGCCTGGGCTACAAGGACATCGCCGCGCAGATGGGCATCAGCCTGAGTTCGGTGGAAAAGTACATGGCCCAGGCCATTCGCCACTGCTACCTGGCGCGCTTGGATCAATGAACGCGCCAGCGCTTCCCGATGCCGTACTCGACCAGGCCATCGGCTGGCTGGTACGCCTGCAGTCCGGCCATGCCGACGCGGCGACTATCGAAGCCTGTTCGCAATGGCGTAAGGCCAATCCGCTGCATGAGCAGGCCTGGCAAGCACTGCAACAGAACGAGGCGGACTTCCACGCCCTGGCCGCCCTGCCCGGCAATGTCGCCGCGACCACCCTCGGTCGCCTGCAGGATGGCCGCCACAACCGCCGCCAGACCCTCAAGCTGCTGGGGCTCGGCGTGCTGGCCAGCAGCGCCGGCTGGCTGACCTGGCGCCAGTCCCCGGGCCTGCGCGCCGACTTCGCCACCGCGACCGGCGAACGCCGCGTGTTCACCCTCGACGATGGCACGCGCCTGCACCTCAACACTGCCAGCGCCGTGAATATCCATTTCGGCGCCGACCTGCGCCTGATCGAGTTGCTGCAAGGCGAAGTCTTCATCGACACCGGGGCTGACGCACAGTCCGCCAACGGCCGTCGACCGTTCTGGGTGCAGACCCGCGACACCCGCCTGCAAGCCATCGGCACCGCGTTCGGTGTGCGCCTGGAAGATGGGCGCACCCGCCTACGGGTGGAAGACGGTATCGTGGCGATTGGTGCTGGCCAGGTGCGTGTGAGCGCCGGGCAGGAATACCTGATCGACGCAACCGGTAGCCGCCAGGTGGAAAACGACACCTTCAACGCCAGCGCCTGGACCCGCGGCCAACTGGTGGCCAAGCGCATGCGTATGGACGCGCTGGTCGCCGAACTGTCGCGCTACCGCCGTGGCTGGCTGGGCTGCGATCCAGCGGTGGCAGGCCTGGAAGTGTCTGGCGTGTTCCAACTGGACGATATCGACCAGGCCCTGAGCGCGCTCAGTGACTCCCTGCCGGTGCGCATCGAGCGATTCACACCGCTATGGACACAGGTAATGACAAGATGAAACCGGGCACAACCTCTTCACACGCTCACGCTGCCACTTACGTGCCGCATTACGAATAAATCGCAAAACGTCTTACGGGTTTTTCCGAGCCCTTCGACAGACAGGGAAAACACCCTGCCAAAAGAAGGAGTTCATCGTGTCGAATCGTCCGATCCCCTGGCGCCGTAGCGCCCTGGCCATGGCCATGGCCCTGCACGGCCTGTTGCTCAGCGCGTCACTGCTGCCCGCCGTAGCCAGCGCGGCCCAAGTCCAGAGCGAAGCCCGCCAATACGACCTGCCTGCCGCCTCGCTGGAAGACGCCCTCAACCGCTTCGCCCAGGAAGCCGGCATCACCCTGCCTTTCGATCCCGCCCTAGTACAGGGCAAGCAGGCGCCGGCGTTGCACGGCAGCTATAGCGTACTGGGAGGGCTGAACGCACTGCTGGCTGGCAGCGGGCTGACGGCCAGCCGGACCGAAAGCGGTAACTGGCTGCTCCAGCCCCGTGAGCAAACAGGCGCATTGGAACTCAATACGCTGAGCATTTCCGGCAAGGCCCCTGGCTCGACCACCGAAGGCAGCGGCTCCTACACCACCTACTCGTCGAGCAGTTCAACCCGGCTCAACCTGACCCCCAAGGAAACACCGCAGTCATTGACGGTAATCACTCGTCAACGACTGGACGACCAGAAGCTGGCCAACCTGACCGACGTGATGGACGCGACGCCGGGCATCATCGTCAACCACGTGAGCGTGGGCGCCGAAAACAATACCTATTGGTCGCGGGGCTTCCAGATCAACAACTTCGAAATCGATGGCATTCCGACGTCGTCGCGACTGGACAACACCACCCAGGCCACCGCCATGTATGACCGCGTCGAGATCATTCGTGGGGCTACCGGGCTGATCAGCGGCACCGGTACGCCATCGGCGACGATCAACATGATCCGCAAGCGCCCGACCTACGATCCGCAATTCGCCATCAACGCCGAGGCAGGCACCTGGGACCGTTACGGCGTAGGCTTCGATGCCTCGGGACCGCTCAACGATGCAGGCAGCATTCGTGGGCGGCTGGTGGTCGATTACAAGGACCAGAATTCCTGGGTAGATCGACTGACCCAGGAATCACAGCTGATCTACGCTATCAGCGAGTTCGACCTCGACGACTCGACGCTACTGACCGTCGGTTTCAGCTACCTGAACAAGCACAACGACTCGCCGATTCGTGCCGGTTTCCCGGCCTATTTCAGCAATGGCGTGAAAACCGATTTCAGCCGCTCCACCAATACCGCACCCGACTGGGCCTATAACGACACCAAGCAGACCAACCTCTTCACGTCGCTGGAGCACCAGTTCGCCAATGGCTGGAGCGGCAAGCTGGAGCTCAGCCACAGCGAGAACCAGTTCGATCAGATAACCAACTACATGAATGGATCCATCGACCAGCAAACTGGTGCGGGTAGCTACATGTACCCGAACCGCTGGAGCGGCACCCCGCGCCAGGACGCCTTCGATGGCTACCTGACCGGCCCCTTCAGCCTGTTCGGTCGCGAGCACGAACTGATCACGGGCCTCACCCTGTCCCGCTACCGGGAAAACACGCCGAACCATGGCGGTTGGGTCGGCCCCTGGACTGGCTACGACGGCACCATCGACAACTTCTACACCTGGGACGGAACCGGTCCACGTCCGGACTTCACAACTGTCGGCAAGACCTACATCAAGGAAAATCAATACGCCGCATTCCTCACGGCCCGCTTTCACCTCAACGATGACGCCAGCCTGATTCTCGGCAGCCGGGTAACCGACTGGAAGCGCGACAACACCGAAGAAACCTTCGGCCAAACGCCCACACGTAACGTCGAGAACCGCCACGGGGTATTCCTGCCCTATGCCGGCCTGGTCTACGACCTCAACCAGACCTGGTCGGTCTATGGCAGCTATACGCAGATATTCAATCCCCAGGCCTACGGCATCAAGGACGTCAACAACAAGCCTTTGCTGCCTCAGGAAGGCGTCGGTTACGAAATAGGTGTCAAAGGCAGCTTCAACGATGACCGGCTGACCGCAAGCATGGCGTTGTTCCGCATCGAGCAGGACAACCTGGCCGTGTATGTCGGCGCCCCCGATATCTACAGGGCGGAACAAGGTACGACCAGCGAGGGCCTGGAGCTGGAGTTCAACGGCCAGTTCAGCGACAACTGGCAAGGTTCTGTCGGCTACGCATACAACGTCAGCACCGACCAGGATGACGAACGCATTGCCACCAACATTCCTCGCCATAGCTTGAAGACCTTCACCAGCTACCGGCTCTCGGGCGTATTGGACAAGGTCACCGTGGGAGGTGGCGTGAATTGGCAGAGCAAGATCGGTCAGGACCTGCACACCTATACCCAGGGCAGCTACGCGCTGGTCAACCTGATGGCCCGTTATGAAATCACATCCAACCTAACCGCCAGCGCAAACCTGAATAACGTCTTTGATCGCAAATATGCGGCCTATGCCGATACCTGGATCGTCTACGGCGCCCCACGCAACCTGATGACCAGCCTGGAATATCGTTTCTGACCGATAGCGTTCACGGTTTCAGGGAAAGAAACCGTGAGCCGATGCATAGGCATGCCACGTCCCTACGCAAACCCTGCTCCGAAGGGTAAGATGCGCGCCGTCGCCCATCCCGGGCGACATGGGTTCCCTAACCCCATCGACCAAAAAGGTGCCTGCCATGCTTCTGCTCCCCGAGCCGCGCCAACGTATGGCGCTGGCCGTGCTCATCGCATTCCACATCCTGATCATCATCGCCAGCAACTACCTGGTGCAGTTGCCCATCACCCTGCTGGGCTGGCACACCACCTGGGGCGCGTTCAGTTTCCCGTTCATCTTCCTCGCCACCGACCTGACCGTGCGCCTGCTCGGCAAGGACTCGGCGCGCCAGGTCATCGCGCGAGTGATGGTCCCGGCGTTGCTCGCCTCCTACGTCGTGTCGGTGCTGTTCCAGGAAGGCCGCTTCAACGGCTTGGGCACTTTGCTGGATTTCAACGAGATCGTGCTGCGTATCTCGGTCGCCAGCTTCCTCGCCTATGTACTCGGGCAGATTCTCGACATCCAGGTCTTCGATCGCCTGCGGCGCCTGCGCCAATGGTGGGTCGCGCCGACCTTCTCGACCATCGTCGGCAGCCTGTTGGATACCTTCGTATTCTTCTCGGTGGCGTTCTGGCACAGCAGCGACCCGTTCATGGCCGCGCATTGGGTGGAAATCGCCACGGTGGACTACGGCGTCAAACTGGCGGTCAGCCTGCTGCTGTTCGTGCCGTTGTATGGGGTCTTGCTGAACGCGATTCTACGGGTGTTGGCGGGGCGGCAGGCAGCCTGAGGAAATCGCCATTCCCGCGCAAGCGGGAATGGCAGTGATCTGGACTCCCGCCTGCGCGGGAGTGACGACCAATAAAAGCGCTGGAGGCTGGCGGTTCGACGACGGCCAGCCCCGAATCAAGCGCTTCTCAACGGCTTATTTCACCTCGAACGACAGCGTCGCCACGTGGGTCACGCTGTCGTACTTCTTGCCGTCGACGGTCGCCGAGCCGTTGATCTGCGCGGCGACTTCCAGCACGTAGCGACCGGGGAACGGCGTATCCAGGGTGACGCTGCCGTCAGCGGCGGGCTTGAGCACCTTGGCCCATTGCGCGCTGGTGTGGACGTTGACCTGCGAAGCCGAAACCACGGTGCCCTTCCAGTGCAGTTGGAAGACATTACCGTTGGCGGTCAGCGGCACCAGTTCCAGGTCATTCTGGGCCTTGGTGTCGCTGCGGCCCTCACGGGCCTCGTAGATGGTCAGGGCATTGCCGTCGGGCTTTTTCGCCAGCACGCGCACATCACTCGTTGCCGGGGCACTCACGACATAGGCCTCGCCCGAGGCGGCGAGGTCCTGGAACTTGCCATCGGCCAGGCGCAGTTGTGGTTCCAGCAGCCCTTTCAAGGCCAGGCGTTCGCTGGGCTGGTAGTCGCTGAGCACGGCTTGTGACTGGCCCGCGCTGCGATCGATCCACAGGTATTCGGCCTGGACCAGCGGCGCGCAACCGAGCGCCAGCAGTGCCGCGAATGCGCGGCGGGAAGCGAAGAAAGACATCGGGGAATCCTTGTTTTCGGAAGGCGAAAAGATCGATGCGCACAGCCTGTACGCGCATCCCTCAGTAAGAAGACGAACGAAACGTAAAAATCCTGCACCTCGGGTCGGGATTTTTCGCTCATCCACGACGAACGCGAGGTATATCTACCTGGCGCCAGCCGCTCTCGCTTGCGCCTTTACTCATTCCTTACCTCCGCCTTACCCCCAATCGACACGGCACTCCCTATAGTGGCAACCCTCCGAAACCGCCACGTACACGACGATGCCCAGACTTCGCCCGCGCTACCTGATCCCCGCTGCCGCTGCTCTGCTGATCGGCGGCTATCTCCTCAAGACCTGGCTGCTGCCCGCGCCGCCCAACGGTGGCTTGCTCACCGCCGAGATCCGCAAGGCCGACATCGAGCAGACGGTCATCGCCACCGGCACCCTGGAGGCCTACAAGCAGGTCAGCGTCGGTGCCCAGGTTTCCGGGCAGATCACCAAGCTGTACGTCGACTTCGGCGACAAGGTCAAGCAGGGCGACCCGATCGCCGACATCGACTCCTCGACCCAGGAAAACGAACTGGCCAACGCCAAGGCCTCGCTGGCCAACGTCAAGGCCCAGCGCGCCGTCCAGGCGGCGACGTTGAAGAAGACGCAACTGGCGTTCAACCGGCAGAAGGCCATGCTCGCGCAGAACGCCAGCTCGCGCGAAGACTACGAAACCGCCGAGGCCGACCTGAATACCGCCAAGGCCCAGGTCGCCGCCTATGACGCGCAGATCGAACAGGCGCAGATCCAGGTGTCCACGGCCCAGGTCGATCTCGGCTACACCAAGATCACCGCGCCCATCGACGGCACCGTGGTCGGCGTGGTGGTCAAGGAAGGCCAGACGGTGAACTCGGCGCAGTCGGCGCCGACCATCGTCAAGGTCGCCCAGCTCGACCAGATGACCGTCAAGGCGGAAATCTCCGAGGCCGACGTGGTCAACCTCAAGCCCGGCCTGCCGGTGTACTTCACCATCCTCGGCGAGCCCGGCAAACGCTATGCCGCCACCCTGCGCATGATCGAACCGGCGCCGGACTCGATCAACAGCAGCGACAGCACCAGCAGCTCTTCCAGCTCATCGTCCAGCTCGTCGTCATCCAGCGACACGGCGATCTACTACATCGGCGTGTTCGACGTGCCCAACACGGACGGCAAGCTGCGCATCTCCATGACCACCGAGGTCAACATCATCCTCGACAGCGCCAAGGGCACGCCGAGTATCCCGGTATCGGCGCTGGGCACGGCCAACCGTGATGGCAGCTACACCGTCGAAGTGCTGGGCAAGGACGGCCGGGTCGAGCCCCGGCAGATCCGCACAGGCCTGGAAGACTCGCTCAACGCCCAGGTGATCGAAGGCCTGGAGGTCGGCGACAAGGTCGTGCTCGGCGACGCCGCGGCCGGCTCCAGCACCACCCTGCGCATGGGCCGCGGCGGCCCGCCCATGAGGCTGTAACATGGCGCTCCTCGAACTGCGCGGCCTGCGCCGCGAATTCCCGGCCGGCGAGCAGACCATCGCCGTGCTCAAGGACGTCGACCTGAAGATCGAGCAAGGCGAGATGGTCGCCATCATCGGCACCTCCGGCTCGGGCAAGTCGACCCTGATGAACATCCTCGGCTGCCTGGACCGGGCGAGCGCCGGCACCTACAGCATCGCCGGCCGCGAGACCGGCCAGCTGTCGCCGGACGAGTTGGCCGAGCTGCGCCGCGAATACTTCGGCTTCATCTTCCAGCGCTACCACCTGCTGGGCGACCTGGATGCCGTGGGCAACGTCGAGATCCCGGCCATCTACGCGGGCAAGGACGCCGCCAGCCGCCGCGAACGTGCGCAAGGACTGCTGCAGCGCCTGGGCCTGGGCGAACGCTTCGGGCACAAGCCGAGCCAGCTTTCCGGCGGCCAGCAGCAACGCGTGTCCATCGCCCGCGCCCTGATGAACGGCGGCCAGGTGATCCTCGCCGACGAACCCACTGGCGCACTGGACAGCCACAGCGGCGAAGAGATGCTCAAGCTGCTGCGCGAGCTGCATGCCGCCGGGCACACGGTGATCATCGTCACCCACGACATGAAGGTGGCGGAAACCGCCGACCGCATGATCGAGATCAGCGACGGCTGCATCATCGCCGACCGCCGCCTGCGCCCTGACGAAGACGATGTGCGGGCCCTCGAAGAACCCGCCCAGGCTCGCGGGGCCAATGCCCTCAAGGCTGGTTTCGGGCAGTTCCGCGAAGCCTTCCGCATGGCCCTGCTGGCGATGCTCTCGCACAAGCTGCGCACCTTCCTGACCATGCTCGGCATCATCATCGGTATCGCCTCGGTGGTCTCGGTGGTCGCTCTCGGCCAGGGCTCGCAGCAGCAGATCATGGAAAACATCAGTGCCATCGGCACCAACACCATCGACGTGTTCCCCGGCAATGGCTTCGGCGATCGGCGCTCGGCGCGCATCCAGACCCTGGTACCGGCCGACGCCGACGCCCTCGCCGGCCAGGACTTCGTCGACAGCGTCACGCCGTCGGTGTCCAACTCCGGCACCCTGCGCTACCGCGACCAGGCCCTGAGCGTGTCGATGAGCGGGGTCGGCGAGCAATACTTCCGCGCCAAGGGCTACACCTTCGCCCAGGGCCGCGCCTTCGACAGCAAGGCCGTGCGCGAGTCCTCGCAAAGCGCGGTGATCGACGACAACACCTACAAGAAGCTGTTCGCCGGCAAGCAAGCCATCGGCGAGGTGGTCCTGCTGGATAATGTTCCGGTGCGCATCATCGGTGTGCTCGAACCGATCCAGAGCAACTTCGGCGGCAGCGACTCCCTACGGGTCTACCTGCCCTACACCGCGGTGATGAACCGCATGCTCGGCCAGTCCTACCTGGAAAGCATCACCGTGCGCGTGGATGACAGCGTCTCCAGCGACGCCGCCGAGCAAGGCATCATCCGCCTGCTCAAGCGCCGTCACGGGGTGCAGGATTTCTTCGTGATGAACACCGATACCATCCGCCAGACCATCGAGAAGACCAGCCAGACCATGACCCTGCTGATCTCGGCCATCGCCCTGATCTCGCTGCTGGTCGGCGGCATCGGGGTGATGAACATCATGCTGGTGTCGGTCACCGAGCGGACCCGCGAGATCGGCGTGCGCATGGCGGTCGGCGCGCGGCAGAGCGACATTCTCCGCCAGTTCCTCATCGAGGCGGTGCTGGTGTGCCTGATCGGCGGTGCGCTCGGCGTGTTCTCGGCGCTGGCCTTCGGCGCGGTCTTCAGCCACTTCACCAGCGAGTTCAGCCTGGTGTTCTCCGCCGGCTCCATCGTCGCCGCTTTCCTCTGCTCCACGGTCATCGGCCTGGTGTTCGGCTTCCTGCCGGCCCGCAACGCCGCCCGCCTGGACCCCGTCGATGCCCTTTCCCGAGAATAGAACCGTGATGCGATTTCCCTTGAAGACGGCAACCGCCCTGACTCTCGCCCTGCTGCTCGGCGGCTGCGGCTCGCTGCTCAGCACGCCCTACCAGCGTCCGCCGAGCAACGTGCCGGCCAACTGGCAGCAACTGGCCGAGAACCAGGCCGGCAGCAATGCCAACTGGTGGAAAGCCTTCGGCGACGCGCAACTCGACAGTCTGGTCGAACAGGCATTGGCGAAGAACAACGACCTCGGCACCGCGCTGCTCAATATCCGCCGCGCCCAGTTGCAGGCCAGCCTGGCCCGCGCCGAACAGTGGCCCACGGCAAGCGCCAGCTCCAGCGCCGGCCGTAGCCGCACGCTGACCGGCGAAGGCAGCACCACGCACAGCTATTCACTGACCGGTTCGGTGAGCTGGCAAGCCGATCTGTGGAACCGTCTGGGCAGCGCCACCGACGCCGCCGAGCTGGAGGCCCTGGCGACCGAACAGGATTACGCCGCCACCCGCCTGTCGCTGATCGGCACCGTGGCCAGCCAGTATTGGCAGATCGCCTACCTCAACGAACGCCTGGCCACCAGCGCCGCCAGCATCGAGTACGCGCGCCAGACCCTGGCCCTGGTCCAGGTGCAATACGACGCCGGCCAATCGTCGCCACTGGAACTCGCCGAAGCCCGGCAGAGCCTGGAAACCCAGCTGGCCAGCGATGTCGAATTGCGCCAGCAACTGGTCGAGCAGCGCAATGCGCTGGCCGTGCTATTCGACGGCGTGACGCCGGTGGCAATGCAAGAGCCACAACGCCTTGCCGAAACCACTCTGCCCGCGGTCGCCGCCGACCTGCCGGCCTCGCTGCTGTCGCGCCGCCCCGACCTGCGTGCCGCCGAGTTGCGCTTGCGCAGCACCCTGAAGACCCTTGACTCGACACGCGCCAGCTACTACCCGGACCTGAGCCTGACCGGCACCCTCGGCTACTCCAGCACCGCCCTCGGCAGCCTGCTGAAAAACCCGCTCGGTACGCTCGGCGCGGGTATCAGCCTGCCGTTCCTGGAATACCGGCAGATGCAGTTGAATATCGCCGTGTCGAAGACCGACTACGAGCTGGCCGTCACCAGCTTCCGCCAGACCCTCTATGAAGCCCTGGCCGATGTGGAGAACAACCTGGCCGGCCGTCGCCACTACGCCGAGCAGGAAGGCATGCGGGAACGCGCGTTGAGCGCAGCCCAGGAGGCCGAGCGCATCTACCGCATCCGCTACGAGTCGGGCTCGGTGAACCTGCAATCCTGGCTCACCGCCCAGGAAACCCGTCGCAGCGCGGAAACCACCCTGGCCGAGAATCGCCTCAACCAGTTGCTCAACTACATCACCCTGGCCCAGGCGCTGGGGGGAGACGCGCAGGAGACGCGCTGAACTTCAGCGCACGCCGGACAGGTTCTTGGCTTGAGGCTTACAGCTTGAAACCGCTTTTGCGCAGCTCGCTCGGCAACACCCCGTGGCTGCGCTGGAACGCGGCGCTGAAATGGCTGAGGTTGTTGTAGCCGATATGGCTGCCGACCTCGGTCACGCTCATCGCGCCACGGCTTAGCAAGTCATGGGCGATGCGCATGCGCTCCTGCTGGTAGAAGGCGTATACAGGCAACCCGAACAGCGCCTTGAAACCACGCTTGAGCTTGAGCGTGTTCAAGCCACAGGCACGGGCCAGATCGGCGATGGTCGGCGGCTCGGCGATATTCGCCAGCAGCAGTTCGCGCGCGTGTTGCAAGCGCTCGCGCTCGCCATGCGCAGGCAGCTGGATGGATTCGTCGGCGAGCATGAAGCAGCCCAGCAGCTCCAGGCACTTGGCCTCGCACAGCAGCGGGTGCGGGCGCGCCGACAACAGCAGCGTGTCCAGCTCATGGGCGACCTGCAACGTACGCGCATCGCCCGGCCGCGAGCGCATTGGCCCACCCCGGCGCAGGCGCTCGAAGAACAGCGCGCCCTCTTCCCCCGCCAGCGTCTCCAGCACATCCGGGCGGAACATCAGGCCGACATGGTGGGCCCGCCCGTGGAAGTCCGTCTCCAGCGGCACGCCGGGCATGAAGCCAGTGACCATGTCGCGTCCGTTGACCCGACTGCGCTTGCCTTCGATGCACACGTCCACGCCATCGCGCAGCCACACGCTCAGGTGCAGGCGCGGTTCCGAGTCGCACATGGCGATACGGATCGGCACCTGGTATTCGCTGTGGCTGGCGAAGCCCTGCAAACCACTCTGGCCGACATAGGCCCCCATGCGTTGCGGCGCACCCGGCCACAGCTCGTCACGCTCGACGAAATCGGTCGGCAGCAGGCCGGCGATATCGACCGCCTTATCGATGGACATGATCGTTCTCCCCACGGGTTCGCAAAAAAGTACCGCCTGGGGCAGTGAGCGAACCGATTGGGGCAGCTTATACAATGAGAATCAATATCATCAAAGGAATTCGTCATCCATTCAGGAAGCACCCCCAATGATTCACTGCCCGCTACGCAGAACCGCGCTCTCTCTGATCATTGCCTTCCCTGGCGTGGCGCTGGCCGAGGAATCCACCGATCCCCTGGCCCTGCCCGAAGTGAAAGTCAGTGCCAGCAAGCAGGACACCACGGCCTTCGACACCCCGTCGGCGTTGAGCGTGGTCGATGGCAAGGAAGTCGACACCTATCGCTACGAGAACCTCGGCGAAATCGCCCAACGCTCGCCCAACGTCTACTTCACGGGTTTCACCCCGAACACGCCGCAGTTGACCATTCGTGGCCTGGGCTTCTCCGACGACGAATCCGACAGCACCAGTTCCAGCGTTTTCATCGACGGCATCCCGACCGTCGGCATGAGCCTGGGTCAGCCTTTCGACCTGGAGCAGGTGGAAATCCTGCGAGGTCCGCAGAGCACCCTGTACGGGCAGAACAGCATGGGCGGCGTGGTTGCGCTGCGCAGCCGTGATCCGGGCTTCACCGCCGGCGGTCACGCACAGTTCGAATACGGCAGCAATCGTCGGCGCCGCGCCGAAGTCTCAGGCGATATCCCGCTTACCGACAACACCGCGCTGCGGGCCGTGGTCGGTGGCGAGAAATCCGATGGTTTCATCGACAACCACGACCTCAACGACAAGGGCGGCGACTGGAAGAGTCGCTTCGCTCGCCTGAAGTTGCTGCATCTCGACGATGCCGGCGGCGAATGGCGCCTCGGTCTGCACCACATGCAGAACCATGGCGGTAACGACTATTTCAGCAGCCGCGACCTGGCCAGCAAGCATGAGTCTGAAAACACCATGTCGGGGCGCAACAACATCGAATACACCCTGCTTTCCGGTGAGTATCGCCGCGAGCTGGCCAACAATCGCAAACTGGTCGTGCTGCTCGGCGGCGGCGAAAGCAAATGGAGCTACTGGGTGCCTACCTCGGCTTTCGGCGGCTCGACAGGCTTCGACTCCAGGACCAGCCAGTTCAGCCTGGAATCGCGCCTGTCCGGTGTCGATGGCGACTTCGACTGGATGGTCGGTGGCTTCGCCTCGCACATCAAGCGTAAGGCGCCCTACCTGTTCGATATGAGCCCCTATTACACCACCGACACCACGGCTGAAGTCGACGGCAATACCGTCGCCGCATTCGGTGAGCTGGGCTGGCGCTTCATGCCGGATTGGCGAGCGGCCATGGCGCTGCGCGTCGAACACAACCGACGGGAAATGGACTGGACGGCGGATGTGGCGGACATCACCGGCTACCTCACGCCAGGCAACTTCCGTATCGACGGCCTCAAGGTGCGTGACACCGTGGCCCTGCCCCGCTTCACCCTGGAATACCAGCCCAACGAGCAGAACTTCGCCTGGTTGACCCTGGCTCGCGGCTACAAGGCTTCCGGCTTCAATGTCTACGCCTATAACCCGAACTCCGCTGGCGAAAGCTACGACCCGGAATATGGCAACTACGTCGAACTCGGCTACCGCGTGCGTGATCTCGAAAAACGCTGGGAACTGCAGAGCATCCTGTTCTACACCCGCCTGCGTGACCAACAGGTGGTGACCCTGGGCCTGGCCGACCAGAGCCTGACCGCCAATGCCGGCAAGTCGCACAACCAGGGCCTGGAACTGAGCGCGACCCTGCGCCCGCTGGACAGCCTGGCGCTGCACGCCTACGCCGCCTGGCTCGAGGCCGAGTACGACACGTATATCGATGACAACGGCAACGATTACGCCGGCAAACAGTTCGCCAATGCCCCGCGCAACAGCCAGGGCCTTTCGGCGACCTGGACGCCTGACGACCACTGGAGCCTGGGTCTCTCCGTCAGCCGCCAGGCCAAGTCCTACCTGTACCCGGACGATCAGTACACCAACGACGCCTACACCCTGGTCGACGCCAATGCCAGCTATCGAGTGCAGAACTGGACCTTCGGCGTCTACGGCAAGAACCTCGGCAATGCCGAATACTTCACCCGTGCCTCCCAGGGCCTGTTCATCGCCGGTGCGCCGCGCACCCTCGGTGTCTCCGTCGGCGTGGACTTCTGAGCATGCGCCAGGCAATCAGCGCTTCCCGCGACCGACGCAGCGACTACCTGGCCCTGGCGTTGATGTACTTCGCCCAGGGCCTGCCCACCGGCCTGGCTTTCGACGCTCTGCCGGTGTTGATCCGCAGTGGCGGCCATGACGTGGCCATGATCGGCTGGGTCGGCCTGGCGTTCCTGCCCTGGGCGCTCAAGTTCCTCTGGGCCGGCCCGATCGACAACGCCTGCCGGCGCTGGGGTATCGCCCGTGTGGTGTACGTCAGCCAGGGCCTGCTGATGCTGGCCTGCCTGGCACTGATGCCATTCTCGCCGGACAGCCACCTCACGGCGGTGTTGATCGGCGTGGTCGCTCTCAACCTGATCTGCGCCACCCAGGACATCGCCACCAACGCCTATGCCGTCAGCCGCCTGCAAGGCGAAGGCGCCGGGCCGGCCAACGCCATGCAGGTGGCCGGTTTCATCCTCGGCATGCTCGCTGGCGGTGGCGGGCTGCTGATGGTCTATCCGCACCTGGGCTGGAGCGGCCTGATGCTGGCCATCGCCGTGCTGATGCCGCTGCTCTACCTGCCGCTGTTGCTGCGCCGCGACTGGCATGGCGAAGACCCGTTGACCCGTGCCGACCATCACGTGCGCCTGCGCGACCTGCGCCAGCACCGTGACCTGTGGTGCGCCCTGGGCGTGGCGATCAGCTTCAAGTTCGCCAGCACCGCCGTGGCGACCCTGACCAAGGCCTGGTTGATCGACCGTGGCCTGGACGTGTCGCAGGCCGGCTCGCTGCAAGTCAGCAACCTGTTGTTGATGGCGGCCGGCGGCGTGCTGCTCGGCATTCCGTTGGTAAGGCGCTGTGGCAACCGGCGCGCGGTGTTGATCGCCGGCGCGCTGGCAACGCTGGTACTGGGCATGGCGTGGCTTCTGGAAAGCACGGGCGTTCGCGATCTGCGCGCCTACTACCTGGGCTTCGGCGTGCAAGGCATTTTCGAAGGTGCGTTCTACGTGACCATCTGGGCGCTGTTCATGAACTGGGCCGCGCCGGAACGCCCCGGCACCGACTACACCGCCATGCAATGCTGCGAGAGCCTGACCAACATGGTCGGCGCCAGCGTGATCGGCGGCCTCGGCCAGGCCTTCGGCTACGCCAACGCCTTCGTCGGCGCCTGGCTGGCCGGCGCGCTCGCCTGGTTGCTGATCGCCGTTTGCCTGCGCCGCATGCACCTGCAGGGCGAGCACGGATGAACCAGCCACTCACGGTCCGGGCGCTGCTTGGCATGGCGCCCTGGTCATTGGGCGGCGCGGCGCTGCTGGCCTGCGTGTCGGCCCTGGCCAGCCTGGCGCCGTTCTATTGCCTGTACCGGATCGCCGACCTGTTGTTCTCGGCCACGCCCGACCTCGACGCCGTGCAGCACTGGGTGTTCTACGCCGTAATCGCGGTGCTGCTGCGCTGGGCGATGATGGCTGCGAGTCATGCCCTGGCTCACCTGGGCGCCTTCGATGTCATCCACCGCCTGCGCCTGCGTATCGCCGACCGCCTGGCCGGGGCCGCGCCGGGGTTTCAATCCACGCGCAGCAGCGGCGATCTGCGCAAGGTGGTGATGGATGACGTCGGCTCCCTCGAAGGCCTGCTCGCCCACATGCTGCCCGATGCCGCCGCCGCGCTGGCCACGCCGCTGTGCGCCTTCGCCCTGTTGCTGGCGATGGATTGGCGCCTGGGCCTGGCGGCGTTGATTCCGCTGCCATTCGCCATTCTCCTGCAAGCGATGATGATGCGTGGCGGCGAGCAACGCATGGCCGACTGGCAGGCAATGCAGGCCAGCCTGTCGGCGCAATGGCTGGAATATCTGCGCGGCATGCCGGTGGTCAAGGCGTTCGGTTTGCAGGCGCGTGCGTTTGGCAATCTGCAGGACAACGTGCAGGGGCTGGTGCGTTGGGTCGAAAAACACGCCGCCCGCCTGTCCACCGGCTGGGCCTGGTTCACCGTGCTGCTCTCGGCCAACCTGCTGGCGGTCGCGCCGCTGGGCGTCTGGCTGCATGGCCGTGGCGAGGTGGACGCAGCCACCGTGGTGCTGTTCCTGCTGGTCGCACCGGTGGTACTGCAACCCTTGCTGCGCCTGACCTTTGCGCTCGGCGAACAGCAACGCCGGCAGCAGGCCATGCAACGTATCGACGCATTGCTGCTGGCGCCGCAGATGCTCGTGGGGCAGGCAATCGCTCCGCCAGCGCATACACCGCACGATCTGCAGTTCATCGACGTACGGCTCTCCTACGATGGCCAACCGGCGCTGCGCGGCGTCAGCTTCACCGCCCCCGCCGGCAAGGTCACCGCCCTAGTCGGCGCCTCCGGCTCGGGCAAGAGCAGCCTGCTGCGTCTGCTCGGCCGTTTGCAGGAAGCGGACAGCGGCCAGGTGCGTATCGCCGGCCTGGACGTGCGCGACTGGCCACAGGACGACCTGCTGCAACGCCTGGGCATCGTGTTGCAGGACGTGTTCCTGTTCCACGGCAGCGTCGCCGACAACCTGCGCCTGGCGAAGCCCGAGGCAAGCGACGAGGAACTGCTTGCCGCCGCGCGCATGGCCGGTGCCGATGAGTTCATCCGCCAGTTGCCGCAGGGCTATGCCACGTCGCTGGGTGAGCGCGGCGCCGGGCTGTCCGGCGGTGAACGCCAACGCCTGACCCTGGCCCGCGCCCTGCTGCGCGATGCGCCGGTACTGCTGCTCGACGAAGCCACCGCCCATGCCGATGCGCGCAATGACCGGTTGATCCATGACGCACTGTTGAATGAATGCAGGGGGCGCACGCTACTGATGGTCGCCCATCGCCTGCATAGCGTGCGTCACGCCGACCATATCGTGGTGCTGGAGGACGGACAGGTGATTGGCCAGGGTCGCCATGAAGACCTGCTGGAACGCTGCACGATCTATCGGCAGTCCTGGGATGACCAACAGCGGGCCGCGGATTGGCAGCTTTGATGTCATTCCGCGCCTACCCACATCACGAGACCGCACATGCTTTTCGACCTTTTCTTCGCCGGCCGTGAACTGGCCGGCTACAGCGACCCGCGCATCCGTCGCGGCCTGCTCTGGGCCACCGCCGAAGCGATCTGCACCTTCCTGCCCTACCCGCTGCTCTACCTGCTACTGGTCGACCTGCTACAGCAACAGGCCAGCACCACCCGCACGGGCTGGATCACCCTGGCCCTGCTGGCCAGCCTGCTATTGCGCATGCTCTGCGCGCGCCAAGCCATGCCGCTGCTGTTCGGTGGCGCCTACGCGATGATGGGCCAGGCGCGCCTGCGCATCGCCGACCACCTGCGGCGCCTGCCCCTCGGTTGGCTGCAAGGTCAGCGCAGTGGCCAGCTCGGCGCCAACCTGGCCAGCGACCTGCAAGTCATCGAAGACCTCTGGTCCCATGCCCTTGGCGTGTTCTTCGGCGGCCTGCTGGTGCCCTTCATGCTCAGCGCCTTTCTCCTGTGGATCGACTGGCGCCTGGGTCTGCTGGTCATGGCCTGCCTGCCCTGTGCCTTTTTCCTGCTGGTGCTGGGTCAGCGCTTCCTGGCTCATCAGGGCGAAAAACTGGCAGTCGCCAGCGGCCGGGCCAACGCCGATCTGGTCGAGCATATCCAGGGCCTGAACGTGCTACGCAGCCTCGGCCAGCTGGATGCGTCACGCCGGCGCCTGGGCGACTCGCTGGATGAGCTGCGCCGCGCGGCGATCCGCATCGACGTCTGGCCCGCGCCCCTGGTCGGGCTGTTCGGCTTTGCCGTGGAGATCGGCTTCGCCCTGCTGCTCTGGTTCGGCGTGCAACGCCTGGTCGACGGCCAGACCGACGGGCAAACCCTGCTGCTCTTCGCGGTCCTGGCCCTGCCGGTCTATCGACAACTGTTCGAGGTCGGCCTGGCCTTTTTGCTGCTGCGCTTCGCCCATCAATCCCTGGTTCGTTTGCGCGGGCTGCTGGCGGTCGAACCGCTGGCCGAGCCGGCGAAACCGCAACACCCCGAAGGCCAGCAGGTGACGTTCGACAACGTCAACTTCCGCTACCCCGGCGCCGAGCGGCCAACCCTCAGACAACTGAGCTTCAGCCTGCCGGTCGGTGGCCTCACCGCGCTGGTAGGCCCATCTGGCGCGGGCAAGACCAGCCTGGTGCATGTTCTGGCGCGCTTGTGGGATGTGGATAGCGGGCATATCCGCATCGGCGGCGTCGACCTGCGCGAGATGGGCAGCGAACTGCTGCAAAGTCAGATCGCCATGGTGTTCCAGGATGTGCAGTTGTTCAGCGCCAGCGTGCTGGACAACCTGCGTATCGGGCGCCAGGACGCCAACCGCGAACAGATCGAACAGGCCGCTCGATTGGCCCAGGCCCACGACTTCATCGAGCGCCTGCCACAAGGCTACGACACCCTGCTCGACGAGAACGGCAGCAACCTGTCCGGCGGCGAACGCCAGCGCCTGTCCATCGCCCGTGCCCTGCTCAAGGATGCCCCCATCGTGCTGCTCGACGAAGCCACCACCAGTGTCGATCCCAGCGCCGAACGGGCAATCCAGAGCGCCCTGGGCGAACTGGTGAAAAACCGCACCGTGCTGGTCATCGCCCATCGCCTGCACAGCATTCGTCATGCCGATCTCATCCTGGTGCTCGACGATGGTCGCCTGGTGGAACACGGCCGACATGATCAACTGATTGAAAAAGAAGGACTTTACGCTCACCTGTGGCAAGCGTCGGAAAACCGCTGAGGCAAGCAGGACCGTTCATCGGCACAGCAACCAATTTTTGAACCAATCAGTTCAACCACCGGTCCGTGAACGAGGCGCGAGGGACGGGCGCTTCTTTTTTTGGTTACCAAGGTACTGATTTTTTTGCAAAGGATGCCCGGTCCCTGGTCTTTTCGAGTCATTGTTTCTGTGAATAAGTTGATCCTCTCCCTCTTTCTGGGAGGCGCCCTGTGCATCGGTGTGGCCTCCGACGTATCCGCCTCCTTCCGTGTCCAATTGTCCAACGGTTCCAGCTACGAACCATCGCCCGCCAAGGTCGAGATGGAAGCCAGCGCTGGCCAGGAGGTCGTCGAACGTGCCATGAGCGCGCTCGGCAAACCCTACCGCTGGGGCGGTTCCAGCCCCAAGCGCGGCTTCGATTGCAGCGGCCTGGTCAAATACGCCTTCAACGATATCGACGACCTCGACCTGCCCCGTACCTCCCGCGCCCTGTCCCGCGTCGATGGCCCGAAGATCGCCAAGCGCGACCTGCAACCCGGCGACCTGCTGTTCTTCAAGGTCCGTGGCCGCAGCGTCGACCACGTCGCCATCTACCTCGGCGACGACCGTTTCATCCACGCTCCGCGTCGCGGCAAGAACGTGCGCATCGACGAGCTCAGCGACAACTACTGGACCAAGCGCTTCCAACTGGCGCGCCGGGTGATCCCGGATACAGAGATGGTGGCGCAGCAACAATAAAGCGGCTTCAGGCTGGCCACGCCCCGCAGGAGCGGTGGCCATGCGATCGATCCTCCGCTTCGAGCGCCTGGCGCCGCCCTTGGCTTCTCTTGCGACGTGCAGCGTGAAACTCGCGGCTGCTGTTGCGAACGATTCTCGACCGATATAGTCTGCGCGCTTCCCGCCGCCTTCTGTACGGACGCATCATGGCCCACGATCTCGACCAACTGTTCCGCCTCTATCACCAGGAGCTGAAGCAGTTGGCCTATCGACGCCTGCGCGACCGTGAAACGGCGGCGGACCTGACCCAGGACACCTTCCTGCGTTACGCCGGCATGAACCAGGCCGCGCGTAGCGATGCCATTGCCAACCCGCGTTTCTTCCTGATCCGTATCCTCGGCAACCTGATCATCGACCTCGGTCGACGTCGTGCACGCTGCGACGAGAGCGCGCGCATCGATGACATCCAGGACGGCCTGTTCGATCCCCTGCCCGGCCCCGAGCGGCTGATCGAACTGCGCCAGCAACTGGAAATCCTCCACCGTGCCCTGGAGGAACTGCCTGCCGCCTGCCGCGAAGCGCTGCTGCTCAACCGCGTCGAAGGCCTCAATCATGCCGCCATCGCCGAACGCCTGGGCGTATCGCCGAGCATGGTCTGCAAGTACATCATGCGCGCCCTGCGCCACTGCGCGCGCCGCCTGGGCCTGGTCGAGGAATGAGCGCCCAGCCGCTCAGCGACGAGGAACTGGACAAGCCCCTGCCGCCACGGGTCGAGGAAGCCCTGCAATGGCTGGTGCGCCTGCACGACGGCAGCGCCAATGACGCAGACTGGGCAGCCTATACCGCCTGGACCCACCTGAGTGCCGAGCATCAGAGCGCCAGCGCGGCCGCCGAACAGCTCTGGCAAGCCCTCGGCAACCCGCCCTTGCAGCGCAAACCACGACGTTGGCCGGTTGTCGCGCTGGTGCTCGCCGTCGCCTGCAGCGCGCTCGGCTGGCGGGGCCACGACCAGGGTTGGATGGCCGATATCCGCACCGGCAGCGGCGAGAAACGCGAGCTGCGCCTGCCGGATGGCTCGACCCTGGAACTGGCCCCGGAAACCCGCGTCGACCTGGATCTTGGCGCACGCCAGCGCGTGGTCCGTTTGTACGCTGGCGAACTGCACGTGCAAGTCGCCGCCGACCCGACCCGACCCTTCCTGGTCGAGGCCGCCAGCGGCAGCGTGCGTGCCCTCGGCACCGGCTTCGATGTGCAGCGCGAGGACGATCATGTGCAAGTCGTCGTCACCGAGCACAGCGTGCGGGTCAGCCAGGCCAGCGAGGGCCACTCCAGCGAAGTCGACCTGCAGACGGGCGAAAGCGTCAGCTATGACGACAACGGCCTGGCGACGGTGCGCCCGGTAGACGTCAGCCGCGCCACCGCCTGGCGTCGCGACCGCCTGGTGTTCGATGGGCAGCCATTGGGCGAGGTGCTCGACACCCTCGCTCACTATCGCGACGGGCTGATCGTGATCCGTGACAAGCGTTTGCGGGAGTTGCCGGTCACCGGGATTTTCTCGACCAAGGATACTGACGCTCAACTGCAGTTGTTGGAGAAATCCTTGCCGATTCGTATAAGGCAGTATCCGTGGTTGACGCTGGTGGAGCCGAGGGAGTGATCACGGGGCGCTACGCTGAGCTCGAACGCCCCTTCCTGCCGAAGTGGGTAGATGGTTTTGGTTTCGCCCTACCGGACGAAGCCAAAACCATCAAACACCCTCGATAACCGGCTATCCCCCCAATCCCTCCAGCATTCCAAAGCTAAAAAACCGGAAAAAATTCCTCCCCCTCCACTGTCAGGTTTTTCCAGCCCGTCGTCTTTCCCGTTGAGACTCATTTTCAATACGCTGATTTTCAGCAAAGGGGAGCACGATGTACCGATCACTCAAACCCACCGCCCTCTACCTGGCCATGACCTGCGCCAGCGGCCTGCTGACCTACGCGCCCTTGCCGTTGCAGGCTGCCGAAGCCCAACAATTCACCATCCCCGCCGGTCCCCTCGGCCCAGCCCTGACCCGCTTCGGCGAACAGACCGGCCTGCGTTTGATCATGCCCAGCGAGCTGGTGCAGAACGTACAGACACAAGGTTTGCAGGGGCAGTACGAGACCAATGCTGGGTTGAATCGTTTGCTTGAAGGGAGTGGGTTGAGGGCGACGATTTCGGGTGATACCGCAGTTATCGAGCCTGGCCCACAAACGGGCGTGCTCGAACTGAACAGCACGTCCATTTCTGGCAAGGCGGATGAGGCGATTACGGAAGGAACTGGAAGCTATACCCAGACAGGGCCAAGTAGTAGTGCGACAGGATTAGCGTTGACTTTACGGGAAACGCCGCAGTCGTTAACTGTGACCACTAGACAAAAGATAGAGGATTTTAATCTTCAGACAATAGTAGATGTTATTGAACAGACACCGGGCGTAAATACTTACACTGTGGACAGTGAACGTATCCAGTTTGAATCTCGTGGATTCAATGTGAACAATATCCAATATGACGGAATCTCTATTCCTATCTCAATTGGTTACGCCGCTGGAGACCTGCAAAGCAATACGGCTATTTATGAGCATATCGACGTAATTAAAGGCTCCGATGGTCTAATGCTTGGGCAAGGACGCCCGGGAGCGAGTATCAACATGATAAGAAAGAAGCCTACTCGTGAGTTCAAGGGACATATTACCGCCAGTGCAGGATCATGGGACACTTACCGTTCAGAGCTCGACCTTAGCGCCCCCCTTACCCAGAGTGGAAATATACGAGGAAGGCTGGTCGCAAGTTACCGCGACGCCAACTCCTACCTAGATTATTACGAAAAAAAGGACAAGGCTTTTTATGGAGTACTGGAAGTTGATCTAACACAGAACACTCTTTGGACCATGGGTGCCGACTATGATGATCACGACCCAACGGGCTCTAATTGGAGTGGCTTGGTGCAGACAAATGCCAATGGCGAGTTTGTCAAGATGCCGCGTTCCAAGAATATCGCCACGAGGTGGTCATCGTGGCCGCAGCAGAGCAACTCGTTCTTCAGCTCTTTAGAACATAATTTTGAAAATGGCTGGTCAGCAAAAATCAACTATGAACGTCGATTCAGCAGTTATGACGCCCAGATGGCCGGTAGTCCATCTGGAACGCTGCAGGCGGATGGCACAGGTTTGAAAATGTGGGTGGTTGGATATGAAGGAGAAAATAAGCAAGATAGCTTTTCTTTCAAACTAGATGGGAAATATTTTTTCCTAGATCGCGAGCACAGTTTGGTTGTCGGCGGTAATGTTTCACTACTTCGTTTCGAAAGCATTACGACATATCCATCAGAGGGGATGACAACCAGTTGGGGGCAAACTGATCTAGCCAATTATTTTACCGGAATCAATAACTGGCCATACCCAACCTCTGGCTATGATATTGTTTCCAATCATCCCAAGGAGACGACTAGACAGCGGGGGCTCTATTTTGCAAATAGATTTAGTCTGAATGACGATCTGGCTATTATATTAGGCTCGCGAGTTTCTGATTATCGCTATCGTTCGGCAAGCACCGAGGGCTATTTCTATTCAGAAGCACAGAGTGAAACTGGAGTTCTAACTCCATATGCTGGCGCCGTCTATGACTTGACAAATAATTTTTCTTTTTATGTTAGCTACACCAGTATATTTGAACCTCAGTCCAACAAGAATCTGCAAGGAACGGTTTTGGCCCCAATGGAGGGCGATAATTATGAGGCTGGTATAAAAGGCGAGTTTTTTGATGGAAGATTGAACGCTAGCTTGGCTTACTTCAGGATTGAACAGGATAACTATGCCATCTCCACGGGGGAACTCGGCCCTGATGGAGGCACTGCGTATGAAGCGGCTGACGGCGTGATCACGAAAGGTTATGAATTTGAGGTATCAGGAGAACTGGCTTCCGGTTGGCAAGTACAAGGAGGATATACTCACCGTGTGGCTCGTAGGCAAGATAAGAAAATTGTCACTGAAAACCCGGAAAACACCTTCAAACTAAATACGACCTATACCTTACAAGGGGCTTTGCACGGTATGACTATTGGTGCCGGTGCTCGCTGGCGCGATAAAACCTGGACAAATAACTTTGTAGCTGACTCTTATTGGTTGCTCGACGCCATGGCTCGATACCAGATCAATAAGAATCTATCTGGCTCTTTGAACGTTAGTAACTTGCTCGACGAAAAGTCCTATAGACTGTACAGCTCTTATTATACCTGGGAAGAGCCGCGCCGGATAACCGCCTCGGTCCGCTGGGACTTCTAGATAATACACGCCCGTGCATCCAACAACTTACGCGTAAATTTTTAAAAGAATCATCTAGATCGAGCGTCTATCTTGAGTGATTTCTTGCAAAAATAACGAAAGCGTTCAAACCAAACATAGCCAACTTCCCATTCAGAAGCCTGGGATTATTCCCAGGCTTCTGCGTTGCACAAGTGCAGTTCAAACCACCGGCTTATCATCTACCTCCGTCCTCATCTGCTTATGCAGCATCCTTCCGCTATCCCACCCCATCAACACCACCGCCACCCAGATCGGCCCATAGGTCCATAGCTGATTGATGTTGAACGCCTCGCCCAGGAACAACACGGCGACGAAGAACAACAGCACCGGCTCGACATAACTGAGAATGCCGAACAACCCCAGCGGCAACAGGCGGCTGGCGGCCATCATGGCGCCAAAAGCCAAGGCGCTGAGCACGCCGAAGCCAAGCAGCAGCCACCACAGGTTCGGAGCCTGGTCGAATACGCCGACAGGGCCGTGGGCGACGATCAGCCAGATCGCCAGCGGCAGCATGACCAGCATTTCCAGGACGAAACCGGAGAGCGCGTCCAGCTTCATCCAACGGCGCAGCATGAAATACGGTGGATACCCCAGGGCCGTGACCAGCGACACCCAGGAGAACGCCATGGTCATCCACAGTTCGTGGAGCACGCCAGCCACGGCGCAGGCCACGGCGATACGCTGTAGCGGACGCAGGCGTTCGGCGTAGAACACCCGGCCGACCACCACCATCACCAGCGGCAGCAGGAAATAGCCGAGGGACACATCGAGCATATGCCCGGACAACGGCGCCCAGACGAACAGCATCCATTGCACGCCCATCAACAATGCGGCGGCCGGTAGCGCCAGCCAGAGCAAGGGCTCGCGACGGACCCGGCCGAGCGCGGCGAGCAGCAGCGGCCCCTGGCGCGCAGCCAGTACCAGCAGCAGAACCGCGGGAATCGACCAGATCACGCGCTGGGCGAACACCTGCCACGTGTCGAGCGGCGTGAGCAACCCGACATAACCGGGTACCAGCGAAAACAGCACGGACGACGCGACGGACAGCGCCACACCGCGCCCAGAAAGCCTCATGGAAAGTGTCTCCAGTAAAATCGACAAGCCGAAAAGGGCGCGACATTACACCGAGTGGCAACACGCGCAAAGCGGCCTGCACCATTATCGCCCACAGCCCTCACAACGGCCTCCCGGCGCGCACGCCAGGAACCTCCGTGGGCAGTTCGAATCGCGCGCCGAACGGTCACACCCGAGTGGCCACCCACGCCGCTGTAGCTGGGCTGCGACCTGGCGCTGCGCTAAGAACCTGTTCACGATCCGCTGCGCGTCGGCCCTATTGCGTTAAAAACAGGCGGGAACGCCAGCCCGGTCAAATGCTCACTCACAAGAGTAAACTGCGCTTTTTCGCCGTTTTTTGCCTTGCGCTGACTACCTCGGCTACGTTTTTAGAGGCGCCCTGCTGGGGCTTGTCGGAAATCGTGATGTCACGATAATGCCGGCACTCTTTGCCACTGCGCTTGTCGTAGCTGCGACACTCACCCGACACTCCTCGCAAAAGGACTTGGTCATGCTTCGCTTGCCTGCTCTTGTTGTGCTGCTTGCCTGCGTGCTGCTGCCTCTGTCACTCAGGGCCGCCGACATCGATGCCGCCAGTTACGGCTACCCCTTGAACAACCCGTTCGAGGCGACCATCGCCACCACGCCACCGGATTTCCGCCCGGAATTTCCGGAGGATGAAGACATCGACCAGGACGACTACAACGTGCGTCTGCGGCCCGAACGCGAGTTCGAGCTGCCGGACAACTTCTGGCCGGTCAAGACGCTGCGCTACCGCATGGCCAGGCAGGACAAGCCCGCACCGCTGGTCTTCATCATCTCCGGCACCGGCGCCAACTACGCGGCGGGCAAGACCGAAGACCTCAAGCGCCTGTTCTACAAGGCCGGCTACCACGTGGTGCAATTGTCCTCGCCGACCAGCTACGACTTCATGAGCGCCGCCTCCCGTGCCGCCACCCCCGGCATCACCCTGGATGACGCCGAGGATCTCTACCACGTCATGCAGGCCGTGCGCGCCCAGCATCCCAAGCTGCCGGTCACCGGCTACTACCTCACCGGCTACAGCCTCGGCGCACTGGAAGCGGCGTTCGTCAGCCACCTGGACGAAACCAAGCGCAGCTTCAACTTCAAGCGCGTGCTGCTGATCAACCCGCCGGTCAACCTCTACACCTCGATCAGTAACCTCGACCGCATGGTTCAGGTCGAAGCCCGCGGTGTGACCAAGAAGACCACCTACTTCGAACTGCTGCTCGGCAAGCTGACCCGCTACTTCCAGCAGAAGGGCTTCATCGATCTCAACGACGCCCTGCTCTACGACCTGCAGAACTCCAAGCAGCACCTGACCGACGAGCAGATGGCGATGCTGGTGGGAACCTCCTTCCGCTTCTCCTCGGCCGATATCGCCTTCACCTCCGACCTGATCAACCGCCGCGGGATCATCACCCCGCCGAACTACCCGATCAGCGAGGGCACACCGCTGGAGCCATTCTTCAAACGCGCGCTGTACTGCAACTTCAACTGCTACCTGACCGAGCAACTGATCCCGCATTGGCGCAAGCGTTACAACGGCGGCAGCCTGGCGCAATTGGTCGATCAGGTGAGCCTGTATGCGCTCAAGGATTACCTCAAGGAATCCAGCAAGATCGCCGTCATGCACAACGCCGACGACATCATCCTCGGCCCGGGGGACATTGGCTTCCTGCGCGAGACCTTCGGCGATCGCCTGACCCTCTACCCGCTCGGCGGCCACTGCGGCAACCTCAATTACCGCGTCAACAGCGACGCCATGCTGGAGTTCTTCCGTGGCTAAGAAATCCTTCCTGCTCGCTCTGTCCCTGGTCGCCGGCCTGGCCCACGCCGAGCCCGAAACGACACAGCAACCCGAGATCGGCCCCGACGGTTTCAAGAACCCGCTGCAGACGCTGAAATTCGACCCCAGCCTCAGCCAGCGCGAGTTCGAACGCGCCAGCATGGCCGCGCTGAGCATCTACGACCCGTGGGAGTCGTGGAACCGCCGCGTCTACCACTTCAACTACCGCTTCGACGAGTGGGTGTTCCTGCCGGTGGTCAACGGCTACGTCTACATCACACCACGCTTCCTGCGCAGCGGCGTGAGCAATTTCTTCAGCAACCTGGGCGACGTGCCCAACCTGCTCAACAGCCTGCTGCAGCTCAAGGGCAAGCGCTCGCTGCAAACCACCGGGCGGCTGCTGGTCAACACCACGGTCGGTATCGTCGGCCTGTGGGACCCGGCGACGATGTGGGGCCTGCCCAAGCAGAGCGAGGACTTCGGCCAGACCCTCGGCTACTACGGCGTGCCGGACGGCCCATACATCATGCTGCCCCTGCTCGGCCCATCGAACCTGCGTGACACCGGCGGCCGGGTGTTCGACCTGGCGGCGGAACAGCAGATCAACTTCCTCAACGTCGCCGACTTCGCCAACGACCATCCCGAGGTCACTGCGCTGCGCCTGGTGGACATCCGCTACACCACCAACTTCCGCTACGGCGAAATGAACTCGCCGTTCGAGTACGAGCAGGTGCGCTACATCTACACCAAGGCCCGCGAGTTGCAGATCGCCGAGTAATGCATCGAGGCATTCGATGGGTTGCGGATGAATTTTGCACCCATCGGATACCTTCCAGGCATTAGCATGCAATCCTCTGAAGCGGAGGTCCTGCATGTCCCAGTTGCGCCAACTCATCTCCCAGCACATCGGCCAGGCCACCTCGGATGGTGCGGGCGTGCGCATGACCCGCGTGATCGGCGGTCCCGGCATCGAGCGCTTCGACCCGTTCCTGATGCTCGACGAATTCGGCTCGGAGAACCCGGACGACTACATCGCCGGTTTCCCGCCCCACCCTCATCGCGGCTTCGAGACCATCACCTACATGCTCGAAGGACGCATGCGCCATGAGGACCATCTCGGCAACGTCGGCCTGCTTGAAAGCGGCGGCGTGCAGTGGATGACCGCTGCGCGTGGCATCATCCACAGCGAGATGCCCGAGCAACAGGAAGGTGCGATGCGCGGCTTCCAGCTCTGGCTCAACCTGCCAGGGCGTAACAAACTCGCGCCAGCCGCCTACCGCGATTTCGCACCGGAGGAGATTCCGTCCCTGCTGACAGCCAATGGTGTCCGGGTGAAGGTCATCGCCGGTGTCTTCGATGATCGTCAGGTCCAGCAAGCCGGTGCGGTGCAGCGTCCGGATACCGACCCACAACTCTTCGACCTGCAACTACCGGCAGGCACGTCGGTAGCGCCCCATGTGGAAGATGGCCTGAGGGTGATGCTCTATGTCTACGACGGCGAAGCGATCATCAATGGCCAGGTCGTCAGCAAGAGCCGCCTGGCGCTGCTGTCGCAGCAAGGCGGGCTGGAAGTACGCAGTGTTGCCGGAGCCGAGGTGCTGCTGATCGCAGGAAGGCCTTTGGAAGAACCCATCGTCCAGTACGGCCCGTTCGTGATGAACAGCCGCGAGCAGATCGAGCAGGCGTTGCGGGATTTTCGTGATGACCGGCTGACCGGCTGAGCACTATCAGATGGTGGAGCGGCGTGCCTGCGCAGCGCTCGCCCCAGCATCGAGTGGCCTGGGGAAATTCGCAGTGCAACTGCCCCCGCGCCGGCAAAAGCGCGGTCCTGGCCGATGAGCTCAGGCGCCCCTTTCGGCATCAACGCCCAGGAATCGTACCAGATCGTCCTTGCGTGCCATTGCATCCTGATAACCCAGCTCGATCAGCTCGTTGCAATAACCCGGCTCGAACAGCAGGTAACTGAGCACTCCGGCGCCGCTGCTACGGGTCGCTCCCGAGCCGCGCAGGAAAAAACGCATCGAGCGCGACAGTTCGTGGCGATGCCTGGCCGCGATCTGGTCCAGCGGTTGGCTGGGCGAGACCACCAGCACCTCCACCGGCTTCATCCCCAGGCCACGCGTGTTGGCGCTCTCTGGCAGCAAACGACTGAACTGATTGAGCCGTTGCAGCAGCTCGATATCGCTTTCCAGGTTATCGACGAAGGTGCTGTTGAGCATGTGCCCGCTGACCTGCGCCAGCGTCGGCGGCATACCGCTGTTGGTACGGACGATGGGAGCATTGGCATTGCCACCTTGCGGATTACCGCTGACCCCCAGCACCAGCACGCGGTTGGCCCCCAGGTGCAGGGCCGGGCTGATCGGTGCCGACTGGCGCACCGCGCCGTCACCGAAGTATTCGCGATTGAGTTTGACCGGCGGGAAGATCAGCGGGATCGAGGCGCTGGCCAGCAAGTGATCGAGACTCAGGCGCGTGGGCACACCGACGCGGCGATGACGGAACCAGGGGTCGATGGTCGCCCGGCCCTGGTAGAAGGTCACCGCCTGGCCGGACTCATAGCCGAATGCGGTGACGGCAATCGCCCGCAGCTTGCGCATGCGCACCGCCGCGGCGATACCGGTGAAATCGAGTTGCCCCTCCAGCAACGTGCGCAAAGGCGAGCTGTCGAGTAACGCGACCGGAAGGTCCCGGCCGATACCAAGCAGGCTGTGGCCGATGAAACGGCTGGCCTGGCGCAACACGCCTGGCCAATCGGTGCGGTACACCTGGTCGCTGTGAAAACTGCGCCAGACATCGTTGAGCCGGCGCACCGCCGTGGAAAACTGCAACGCCCCGCAGGCCAGGCTCACCGCATTGATGGCGCCAGCCGAAGTGCCGACGATCACCTGGAAGGGGTTTTCCTCACTGCCTTCGAGCAGATCGGCAATCGCCCCCAATACCCCGACCTGATAGGCCGCCCGCGCCCCGCCACCCGAAAGAATCAGCCCCGTCATGGGCTTGGTGGCGTTGGCGGCATCGGTCATGGGGCGATATCCATTCGGAAGGAGGGCTGAGTATAGAACCTGCTAACGCCGCTTCGTATACAGCTTCGGCTCACCCTCCGGACGCGTCTTGAAGCGCCGATGCGCCCACAGGTATTGCTCGGGCAACTGGCTGACCGCCTGCTCGACCCAGCGGTTGATACGCAAGCAATCGGCCTCTTCGCTCTCGCCAGGAAAATCCCTCAGTGGCGCGTGAATCACCAGACGATAACCGGAGCCATCGGCCAGGCGTTCCTGGGTGAAGGGCACGACACGGGCCTTGCCCAGGCGGGCGAACTTGGTGGTCGCCGTGACCGTTGCCGCCTGGATGCCGAACAGCGGTACGAAGATGCTCTGCTTGGCGCCATAGTCCTGGTCCGGCGCATACCAGATCGCCCGGCCGGCACGCAGCACCTTGAGCATGGCGCGAATGTCCTCGCGCTCGATGGCGGTGGCGTCGGCATTGTGCCGCTCGCGGCCACTGCGCTGAATGAAATCGAACAGCGGGTTCTTGTGCTCGCGGTACATGCCATCGATGGTATGCACCTGGCCGAGCAGCGCCGCGCCGATTTCCAGGGTAGTGAAATGCAGGGCCATGAGGATCACGCCCTGGCCTTCGGCCTGAGCCTCGCGCAGATGCTCCAGGCCTTCGATATGCGCGAGCCTGGCCAGGCGCGCCTTGGGCCACCACCAGCTCATGGCCATCTCGAAGAAGGCAATGCCGGTGGAGGCGAAGTTTTCCTTGAGTAGGCGCTCGCGCTGACGCTGGTCGAGTTGCGGGAAGCACAGCTCGATATTGCGCGCGGCAATCCGTCGGCGCGAGCCCGCAAAGCGATACATCAGCCCGCCCAGCGCACGCCCCAGGCGCAGCAACAGGCCATAGGGCAACTGCACCATCAGCCACAGCAGGCCAAGGCCGAGCCACAACAGCCAGAAACGCGGATGGAAGAAGTAGGCACGCAGGCGCGGGCGATCCATGGGCAACACCGGTTCAGCGACAAAGGCCGGGATTCTACAGCAGCGGCAAGCCTCAAGCTGCAAGCCACGAGACAAACGCAAACGGCCTGAAGCTTGTAGCGGCTCCTGGCTGCTTGCTATAAGTCGTCGCCACCGCATCTGACGTGAAGACCATGAGCCAAGCCGACCTCCTCGACCAAGACCCTGTGTTCCAGCTCAAGGGCAGCATGCTGGCTATTACCGTACTGGAACTGACGCACAACGACCTGGAGCGCCTCGACCGCCAGCTCGCGGAAAAAGTCGCCCAGGCGCCGGCCTTCTTCCAGAACATCCCGCTGGTGCTGGCCCTGGACAAACTGCCCGAGGGCGAAGGCGCGCTCGACCTGGCCCGGCTGATGGAAACCTGTCGTCGCCATGGCCTGCGTACCCAGGCTCTGCGTACCGGTCGCGAAGAAGACATCAACGCCGCCAACGAACTGGATCTGCCGGTGCTGCCGCCATCGGGCGTGCGCGAGCGCCTGATCGAACCGGCCGAAACGCGCAAGAAAGAAGAAAAGCCCGTCGAGCCGGAGTTCAAGCCGACACGCATGATCACCACCCCCGTACGCGGCGGCCAGCAGATCTATGCCCAGGGTGGCGACCTGATCGTCACCGCGGCGGTCAGCGCCGGTGCGGAACTTCTCGCCGATGGCAACATCCATGTGTACGGCCCGATGCGCGGTCGCGCCCTCGCTGGCGTGAAAGGCAATACCAAGGCGCGGATTTTCTGCCAACAAATGGGCGCCGAAATGCTGTCGGTGGCAGGCCAGTACAAAACCGCCGAGGACCTGCGCCGTGACCCGCTCTGGGGCCAGTCGGTACAGGTCGCCCTGACCGGCGACGTGTTGAACATCACCCGCCTTTAACGGATACTGCGGGCCAATTCAGGGACCAAAAAGGCATCCGCAAATCTGGCGCAAGCCGCTGCGGATTGCCTGTTATTTCTTCTTAGGGGTGCATCACCTTGGCCAAGATTCTCGTAGTCACTTCCGGCAAGGGCGGCGTTGGTAAAACCACCACCAGCGCTGCCATCGGTACCGGTCTCGCCCTGCGCGGACACAAAACCGTGATCGTCGACTTCGACGTCGGCCTGCGTAACCTCGACCTCATCATGGGCTGCGAACGCCGAGTGGTGTACGACTTCGTCAACGTCATCAACGGCGAAGCGAGCCTGACCCAGGCACTGATCAAGGACAAACGCCTGGAAAACCTGTTCGTCCTGGCCGCCAGCCAGACCCGCGACAAGGACGCCCTGACCCAGGAAGGCGTCGGCAAGGTCATCGACGAACTGGCCAAGACCTTCGACTACGTGGTCTGCGACTCGCCGGCCGGTATCGAGAAAGGCGCACACCTGGCGATGTACTTCGCCGACGAAGCGATTGTCGTGACCAACCCGGAAGTGTCCTCGGTACGCGACTCCGACCGCATGCTCGGCCTGCTGGCCAGCAAGTCGCGCCGCGCCGAGAACGGCGAAGAGCCGATCAAGGAGCGCCTGCTGCTGACCCGCTACAACCCGGAGCGCGTGACCAGGGGCGAAATGCTCGGCGTGGAAGACGTCGAGGAAATCCTCGCGATCAACCTGCTCGGCGTGATTCCGGAATCGCAAGCCGTGCTCAAGGCCTCCAACCAGGGCGTTCCAGTCATCCTCGATGACCAGAGCGACGCCGGCCAGGCGTACAGCGATGCCGTCGACCGCCTGCTCGGCAAGGAAGTGGCGCACCGCTTCCTCGACGTGCAGAAGAAAGGATTCCTGCAACGACTGTTCGGAGGTCGAGAATGAATATTTTTGACTTCTTGCGTTCGCGCAAGAAGGAAACCACAGCCTCCATCGCCAAAGAGCGCCTGCAGATCATCGTTGCCCACGAACGTGGCCAGCGTACTCAGCCCGACTACCTGCCTGCCCTGCAGCAGGAGCTGGTCGAGGTGATCCGCAAGTATGTCGCCATCGACTCGGACCAGGTCCAGGTCGCCCTGGAAAACCAGGGCAGTTGCTCGATCCTGGAATTGAACATCACCCTGCCGGATCGTTGAAAAATCTATCTGGGATTAGCTGCGCGTCGGCCCCGCGGCGTTAAAAACAAGCTCGGAATGCTCATGTACAAAAGTACAGTCGCCCGCGACTCCGACCGTTCCTCGCTTGTTTTTGCCTTGCGGGACTCTAGCTCGCAATATCCAGAGTAGATTTTTGCCAGATATGCAAACCCATGGCGGCCCACGTGGCCGCCATTTGTTTTTCCTGACCCAGAACGCCCAGACCCATGCCGCTCAGCCAGATCGAATTCATCCACACCGACGATGCCCTGCTGGTGATCAACAAGCCGACGCTGCTGCTCTCGGTGCCCGGCCGCGCGGAGGACAACCGCGATTGCCTGGTGACCCGGCTACAGGAGAACGGCTACCCGGAAGCACGCATCGTCCACCGCCTGGACTGGGAAACCTCGGGGTTGATCGTCCTGGCTCGCGACGCCGACAGCCATCGTGAACTGTCCCGCCAGTTCCACGACCGCGAAACGGAAAAGGCCTACACCGCGCTCTGCTGGGGCCAGCCGGCGCTGGACAGCGGCAGCATCGACCTGCCCCTGCGCTACGACCCGCCGACCAAGCCACGCCACGTCGTCGATCACGAACAAGGCAAGCACGCCCTGACTTACTGGCGCGTGCTCGAGCGCTGCGGGGATTACTGCCGGGTCGAGCTGACGCCGATCACCGGCCGCTCCCACCAGTTGCGTGTGCATATGCTGTCCATCGGTCACCCGCTGCTGGGCGACCGCCTCTACGCCCACGAAGAGGCCCTCGCCGCCCACGAACGCCTGTGCCTGCATGCCAGCATGCTCAGCCTGACCCATCCGCAGACCGGCGAGCGGCTGCGCTTCGAGTGTGCGGCGCCGTTCTAGGAGCTGTTGGCGTTTCACTCCAGTGACGACTTCGCGGGGCGGACATTCTTCCAATGCCCGAAACGTGTAGCGGTCATTCCCGCGAAGGCGGGAATCCAATTCGTAGGGTGGACTGGGACGCGCAGTCAACGCGAAGCTTGCCCACCGCTCTACGTGGCCAATGGTGGACAAGCTTCGCGTTGTCCACCCTACAAGGCCAGATGTCTGCTCCGCCTCAGGTCAGCCTTTCAATCTGAACACAGCAAACTCAAAACGGCCGACTCCCCGCCAGGCTGATGCGCTCCATACGCCGACGCTGCTCCGCCGGAAACGCCTTGCGTGCATGCAAGGTCGCCTGGTTATCCCAATACACGATGTCGCCGACCTGCCATGTGTGGGCGTAGGAAAGCGCCGGGTTGGCCAGGTGTTCACGCAGCCGCTCGATCAACGCCTTGCCGTATTCGGGGTCGACCCCAACCAGTTCCACCTCGGTGCGTGCGCCAAGAAACAGCAGCCGCTTGCCGCTTTCCGGATGAATACGCACCAGCGGATGCTCGGTGCCCTGGATCGGCGTGATGTCCGGGGTGCGATAGAGAATGTTGCCGATACTCTCGTAATCGCCATTGCGCCGGCGCACGAAGGGGTTGTAGTTGATCAGGCGCAGGCCTTCGATCTCGGCCTTGGTCCTGTCGTCCAGAGTGGCGTAGGCCAAAGCCAGGTTGGTCCATACCGTTTCGCCGCCCTCGTCCGGTACTTCGTGGGCATACAGCAGCGAGCCACTGGAGGGTGTCGGCGTCCATTGATGGTCGGAATGTGCGGGAATCGCACCGCTGCCCAGCTCGCCATCCTCGGTATTGGCGACCTTGACGATCTCCGGCACCTTGCCGTCCGGTCGTGACGACAGCACCGGGAAATCCGGATGCGGCTGGAACACCGAGCCGAACCAGGAGGTGAAGCGCAGGAACTGCGCATCGTCGAGCTGCTGCCGACGGAAGATCAGGATGTGGTGGTCACGCAGGGCCTGCTTGAGCTGAAGGATCTGGCTCGCAGCAAGGTCGTTGCGACCATCGAGCCCATGCACGATGGCGCCTAGCGGGGCCTGCAAGGGCTCGATACGAAAGCCATCGGCCTGGGACAACGTACGCGGGATAGAGGCGGTCTGGGTCATGCTGTTGCTCCTCGTGGAATGTGACGCCGCTCAGGATTTCTTCAGCGTGCGGCTGCGCTGGCCATCGATGGCCATCGGCACTTCGGCGCCAATGCGGCCAGCGACCAGGGCAAGGTCGAGTTCGACCGATGGGGGAATGGCGATTGCGGGTTGGCTCATGGCATTTCTCTCCGTGTCAGCACGTGTTCAGAAGTCGTAACGCAGGGTCAGGCCGGCCGTGCGCGGCTGGCCGACGGAAGCGGTGTAGGAACCATTGGAGAAGGCGAAGGCAGTCAGGTAGTAGTCTTGGTCGGTGACGTTTTTCATCCACAGCGAGGCGTCCAGCTCACCGTCGCCCAGATCGGCGCGCACACCGACCGAGAGGTTGAGCAGGCCGTAGCCGTCGATCTTGGAAAGCGCCGAGTTGTCCAGCGTACCCTCGGCCTCGGAGCGGTAGGAGTAGCCGGCGGTCACATAGGGGCGCAGGGGAGCATCGAGCTGCCACTGGTATTCGCCGTTGAGGTTGGCGATCCAGCGCGAAGCGCCGACCACCCGCTCGCCGGTGAGGTTGCACACTGCCGCCGAGTTGACCGTGCTGACCTCGCCGGGGCACGGCGCGTTCTCGAAGCTCAGGTAGGTGACGTCGTTGAACGAGCCGTTGAAGTTCAGGGTCAGGCCACGGAGCGGCCGGTAGCTGGTTTCCAGTTCGAGACCACGGGAGCGCACGCTGCCGGCGTTGGCCAGCACCGATGTCGAGGTCAACGGCCCCGGTATGATCGCAAGCGTGGTGGCCTGATAGCCGTGGATGCCGGTCCAGAACAGGTTGGCGTTGAACTGCAGGCGGCCGTCGAGCAGGGTGCTCTTGAAGCCGAGTTCGGCATCGTTGGCGCGCTCCGGCCCGACCACCAGGGAATCGCTGGTCAGACCGTATTGCGGCGCAACCAGGTTGACCCCTCCGGACTTCTCGCCATGCGCCAGGGAGGCATAGCCGAGCAGGTTGTCGTCGAAGTGATAGCCGAGACTGATCAAACCCGAGGGCGAAGCGCTGTGCAAACCGAAGTCGCCGGTGTCCAGGCCGCCCATCTGGCGTTGCCGCGTGATGGCATCGACCCCGCTCAAGGTGGCACCGCCCTGCGGGTCGAAGCGATGCACGCGAGCCTGCTTCTCCTCATAAGTGCCACGTACGCCGACAGTCAGGTCCAGGCGCTCGCTCAGATGCCAGTTGGCCTGGCCGAACAGGGCGTAGCTGTCGGTGTTGATCTTGCCGTTGGATTGCGTGGTGACGTTATTGAATATCTGTGTATCCAGCCCCCTGAGGAACAGGTCGGCCTTCGGCCCGTAGCGCTGCACCGTCTTGTTGCCGAGGTTCTGGCGAAACAGATAGGCGCCGAGCACATAGTCGAAGCGCTCGCCGGTCGGCGATGCAAAGCGAATCTCCTGGGAGAACTGCCGGTCATGCACCTCGACGCCGCCATGCAGGATCGCCGGCTGATCAGTGAGATCGGTGTCGTTCTCGGGGATGAAATGCCAGTAGCGATAGCCACTGATCGAAGTCAGGGTATAGCCGCCATCGAGCTTCCAGTTGGCCTCCAGCGAGGTGCCGCCCTGCCAGACGTTGACGGCCTGGTCCGAGTCGATGTTCACCTCGCGCTTCTTGATGTCGTATTGCGGGCTGGCGCCAATCAGCGCAGCACGCTGACGAAAACGGTCGGAAACGCCATACAACGCCCACACGCCGTTGGTGGATTTCTCCTGGTTGTAGTCGGTGATCCAGCGCAGGCTGAAATCCTCGCTCGGCTCGAACAGCAACTGCCCGCGCGCGCCTTCGCGCTCGCCGCCGAGGAATGTGCGGCTGTCATGCTGGTTGTCGATATAGCCGTCCTCGCGGGTGCGGTAGAACGACAGGCGCCCGGCCAGGGTATCGGTAAGGCCGCCAGAGACACTGCCCTTGCCCTGGAAATATCCCCGTTCACCACCGGACACCTCGAAGCTGCGCTCCGGGGTGAAGGTCGGCTTGCGCGTGCTGATATTGATCACCCCGGCCGTGGTGTTCTTGCCGAACAATGTGCCCTGCGGGCCACGCAGCAGCTCCAGTTGCTCGACATCGAGCAGATCGAACACCGCCATGCCCGGCCGGCCCAGGTAGATGTTGTCCAGATAGATGCCGGCGCTGCCTTCCAGGCCGTCGCTGGCCGGGTTGTTGCCAATGCCACGCACGGCGACGCTGGACTGGCGCGCATGGATATAGGCGACGTTGACGCTCGGCAGCACTTGCTGCAGGTCCTGCACGCGGTAGACCTTCTGCGCTTCCAGGGTCGCGCCACTGAGGGTGGTGATCGGCGTAGGCACATCCTGCACATCCTCCTCACGACGACGGGCGGTGACGGTCACGGTCTGTAGCGCAGGATCGTCCTGCTCGGCCTGGGCTTCCTTGGCGGTCTCCTGGGCCAGCAGCGGCGCGCTGGTGGACAATCCGACCAAGGCCAGCAGCAGGCCCAGCAGGCGCTCCGGAGTCGCCAGGTGCCTTGCCAGAGGAGCGAGGGTGGAAGGGGGAATCGAGCGCATGGGTCTTGTCCTTGATCGGTTATCGCGAAAAACAGACTGCAAGAGGCCACACCACGCGGCAGCGCCAGGTGGCTTGAAGTCGATGGGAGAGAACGGTGGCTAGCGGTTCGGCGCCCTGGAGTCAGCCGGGGCGACACATCGCGCGGACAGAGGGACAAGCAGGTTTCGCGGGCAAATCCTTGCGAGATCGATGCACGGCATATATTCCTTTTTCTTCTATTTAAATAATTTAACTATGATTGACGGAATAAGAGCTTGCATTTAAAACCAGCGTCCCGGGCACGGCAAATGCCTTAAATTTATTTTTCGAATGCCGGTAACTCATCATGGATTTACGTCAACTCCGCTACTTCATCGCCCTCACGGAACATCGCAGCTTCGTCCGGGCAGCGGAGGCCATGAACATCACCCAGCCGGCGTTCAGCCGCAGCATCCAGGGGCTCGAACAGGAGTTCGGCTGCCAGTTGGTAGATCGCGGCAGCAAGGACCTGCGCCCGACTCCCGAAGGCCAGGTGGTGCTGCAACACGCGCTGAGCCTGGTCCAGGGCGCCAGCAATCTGGTGCATGAAGTCAGTCAGATGAGCAAGCTGGATACTGGCGAACTGCACTTCGGCTGCGGCCCCGTACCCGCGATCAAGCTGATACCCGACACCCTCATCCACTTCATGGGCAAGTACCCGGGCATACGCCCACGCCTGCAAGTGAACAATTGGGAAAACCTGGGGCGCAGCCTGATGCGCAACGAGATCGAGTTCTTCATCGCCGACATCCGTCAGTTCCAGTCCGATCCGAACTTCCAGACCCACGCGCTGACGCCGCGCCCGGCGGTGTTCTTCTGCCGCAGCGGGCACCCCCTGCAAGACAAGGAAAGCCTGTCGACCAACGACCTGTTCGAGTATCCGCTGGCGGCGATACGCCTGGGCATTGGCACGCGCAAGGCCCTGGCCAACCTCAGCGGCAAGGCCAGCTTCGAACAGCACATCGAATGCGAGCACATCCCTCTGCTGGAGCAAATCGTGCGCAACACCAATGCCATCGGCCTCGGCCCTCTGGAAGCGGTGCGCGATGCAGTGGGCAAGGGCGAACTGATCCAGTTGCAACTGCGCAACCTGCCTAACAGCTACGCGCTGCAAGCCCATTGCGGCGTCGTCACCCGTACCGGCTATCGCCTGTCGCCGGCGGCCCGCGCGATGATCGACCTGGTCAAGGAACGCGACCAGAATCTGGCCGCGGCGGCTTGACTGCTCACAACGTATGAACCTCCAGGCGTGAAGGGGGCGCTTGGAGGCAGGAACGGACATCGAAATTATTTACCGTCACTCCCGCGAAGGCGGGAGCCCAAATAAAAAAGCGCTTCTGGGTTCCCGCCTTCGCGGGAATGACGGCTAAACACACCGTGCAAGAGCGGTAATCGCGTGTACGTCCGCTCCTGCCTCACCCCAGCCATCCGGCCTGAAACCTCGACAACATTTACCGACCAGCCTGTGCCACTGGCTCGGGCCGCAATGCCTCATCGAGGAAACGTGGCTCCACCCAATCGGCGACCTTGAAACCCTTGCGAATCAGGCGCTGCTCGCTCGCCAGGTCGACGCCGGCCTGCAGGCGCGCGAGGTAATCGGCATCCAGATGCGGATCGAACATACGCTCGACGCGAGTGTTCTCCAGGTCGCTCTGCAATTGCCTGCGCGGATAGCCGGACAGGCCTGCGACCAGCGATACGTAGGCTTCCTTGTTAGCCTCGTCGCGTAGCCAGCTCACTGCCTGCTGCTGGGCCTTGAGCAGACGTGCGACCACTTGCGGATGCTCATCCACGAAAGCCCCCGCCCCCACCAGCATCGCCTGTACGCTGCCGACGCCACCAAGGTCATCGGTGTTCAGCGGCAGCTCGGCAAGACCACGCTGCTGCAGGGAAATCAGGTTCGAACCCGCCCAGGTCGCGTCGATCTGCTTCGCCGCCAACGCCGCGGTGGCAGCGCTGAAGTCCAGGTTGATCACCTGCAGGTCACGCTCCTTCAAGCCCTGGCTGGCCAGAGCCGCGGCAAAGGACAATTGATAGGCCGTGCCACGGAAGATCGCCACTTTCTTGCCTTTCAGATCAGCGAGCGTCTTCACCTGCGTGCCCGGCGTAACGCCGAGGTACAGGCGAATATCGCGGATCGTCGCACTCAATAGCCGTGTATCCAGGCCGTTGGCCTTGCCGATGATCGCCGCCAGGTCGCCGAGGTAGGCCAGGTCGACCTGGCCGTTGGCCAACGCCTCGTTGACCGCCGGCCCCGCGCCCTTGAAGAACACCCACTCGACCTTGATGCCATCGGCGGCGAACGCTTTTTCCAGGATCTGCTGGTCACGCAGCACATCCACGACCCCACCGCCGCTGTGGGTAGTGGTCGCACTCAGGTCAGGCACCGCGATGCGAATCTCCTTGAGCGGTTCCTGCGCCTGCGCGGTCGCACTTGCCAGGACCAGAAGCCCGGCCAATGCCGAGACGGCAAGGGAACGCAAACCTCCACTGAATGCACGTTTGATCATTGATGAGCCTCCCAGGCAATCAGTCGTGCAGCTATGAAGGCATGAGCAGAATCGAACCAATAAATAATAAAAAACTACAAATCGATAGAATAAGGAAATAAGCAGGCAACCACCGACGTTTCCCGAGGATTCGTCACGGGCATAAAAAATATGACCCAAAGGTATTGGCCAAGCCCATCGAGGGTGCCATTGAATGCGCGGTCGTCAAACCAGCCCCGGACAGCCCGCCTGCCAGTGCGATAAACTCCGCGCCATCGCTGTCTGGAGTCAGTTATGCGCGAAGAACTCAATCACGGCCTGATCGAATTCCTCAAGGCTTCCCCCACCCCTTTCCACGCTACTCGCAGCATGGCCCAGCGCCTGCAGGCGGCTGGCTACCAGCATCTCGACGAGCGCGATGCCTGGACCGCCGAACCCGGCGGTCGTTACTACGTGACCCGCAACGACTCGTCGATCATTGCCCTGCGCCTGGGCTCGCGCCCGCTGCTCGAGGGTGGCCTGCGCCTGGTTGGCGCGCATACCGACAGCCCCTGCCTGCGCGTGAAACCACAGCCGGAACTGCAACGCCAGGGCTTCCTCCAGCTTGGCGTGGAAGTCTATGGCGGCGCCCTGCTCGCGCCCTGGTTCGACCGCGACCTGTCCATCGCCGGTCGTGTCACCTTCCGTGAGAGCGGCAAGGTACAGAGCCTGCTGATCGACTTCGAGCAGCCGATCGCGGTGATCCCCAACCTGGCGATCCACCTCAACCGTGAAGCCAACCAGGGCTGGGCGATCAACGCCCAGAACGAACTGCCGCCGATCCTCGCCCAGTTCGCCGGCGAGGAAGCCGCCGACTTCCGCGCCATCCTCGCCGACCGCCTGGCGCTTGAACACGGCATCAGCGCCGATGCGGTGCTGGATTACGAACTGAGCTTCTACGACACCCAGGGTGCCGCGGTGATCGGCCTCAACGGCGACTTCATCGCCGGCGCGCGCCTGGACAACCTGCTGTCCTGCTACGCCGGCCTGCAGGCACTGCTGGAAGCCAATGGCGAAGAAAGCTGCGTACTGGTCTGCACCGACCACGAGGAAATCGGCTCCTGCTCGGCCTGTGGCGCCGACGGCCCGTTCCTCGAACAGGTCCTGCAACGCCTGCTGCCGGTGGGCGACGCCTTCGCCCGGGCCATGCAGAAATCCCTGCTGATCTCGGCCGACAATGCCCATGGCGTGCACCCCAACTACGCCGCCAAGCACGACAGCAACCATGGCCCCAAACTCAACGCCGGCCCGGTGATCAAGGTCAACAGCAACCAGCGCTACGCCACCAACAGCGAAACCGCCGGGTTCTTCCGCCACCTGTGCCTGGCCGAAGAAGTGCCGGTGCAGAGCTTCGTGGTACGCAGCGACATGGGCTGCGGCTCGACCATCGGCCCGATCACCGCCAGCCGCCTTGGCGTGCGCACCGTGGACATCGGCCTGCCGACCTTCGCCATGCACTCCATCCGCGAACTGGCCGGCAGCCAGGACCTGGCGCACCTGGTCAAGGTCCTCGCCGCCTTCTATGCCAGCAGCGAGCTGTCCTGATCATGGCGCTGGCGATCATCGAGCTGGATCACGTGCTCATCGACGGCAACGCGACCAGCCTGTGGAGTGAACACCTGGCCGCTATCGACTGGGTCGACGGCGAGAGCTTCCTGCCACGGGAACAAGCGCTGCTGGCCGACTACCTCAACGGCGAACGGCCCCTGGACGACTACCTGACGCTCTTCCTCTCGCCCCTTGTGGGCCGCACGGCCGAAGAGGTCGACTTCATCGCCGGCCCCTTCGTCGAGGACGAGATCGAGCCGATGCTGAACAACGACGCCCTGCGCGCCATCGCCCAGCATCGCTCGGCGGGTGACCGCGTGCTGTTGTTCGGTATCGTGCCGCAGTTTCTCGCCGACGCCATCGGCGAACGCCTGGGTATCGCCGACAGCCTCGGCGTCGCCCTGGAAGAGCAGCACGGTTTCTACAGCGGCCGCCATGACCAGCATGAACAGGCACTGAAGGACTGGGCACAGGCCGCGGGCGAAACGCTGGAGCACGCGCACTACTATGCACAGTCGCCAGCACAGCTCGGCCTGCTGGAAAACGTCGGCGTCGCCCATGTGGTCAATGCCGATGAGGCCTTGCAGGCCAAAGCCAGTGAGAACGGCTGGGAAAGCCTGAACTGGCAATAAGCAATAAAGGCTGGAGAGCCAGGCCAGCGCTCCAGCCTTTGTCTCGCCTTAGAACCTGTTCACGATCTCGCGAGCTAGAGCAAAACAGGGGCGAAAGTGACCGAGGAACGGTCGGAGTCGCGGGCGACTTTACGAGCTGTAAATGAGCATTCCGACTGGGCTGGCATTCCAGGTCGCTTTCAACCTTGTTTGGCCGACGCGCAGCAGATCGTGAACAGGTTCTTACTGCAACTGCTCGTCGATCACCAGCACCAGCTTGCCCGAGACCTGATTGCTCGCCAGCTCATCGAAAGCAGCCACTGCGTCTTTGGCGGCGAAGGCCCGTGACAGTTGGGGCAGCAAACGCCCCTCGGCGAACAGCGGCCAGACCTGGCGCTGCAGATCGGCCAGCAATTCGGCCTTGAACAGGTCGTCGCGATTGCGCAGCGTCGAGCCGATCAGTTGCACACGCTTGCCCAGCACCAGGGCGAGGTTCAGGGTGGTCTTGGTGCCGCCCATGAGACCGATGTTTACCCAGCGCCCATCGCGAGCCAGCAGTTCCAGATTGAGCTCGGCATAACTCGCACCGACCGGATCGAGGATCACATCGAACGGTGCGAAATCACGCAGGCTTTCCAGGTCCGTCGAGCGAATCGCCCCGCCCTGAGCGCCCAGCGATTCGCAATAGGCCAGACGCTCGGCCGAACCGACGCTGACCCAGCAGGGATTGCCGAACGCCTTGCACAGCTGGATGGCCGCCGAACCGACGCCACTGGCTCCAGCGTGCAGCAACACCTTCTCGCCAGGCTGCAGGGCGGCCAGCTGGAACAGGTTGAGCCAGGCGGTCGCATACACCTCGGGCAACACCGCCGCCTCATGCAGCGACAGGCCTGCGGGCACCGGCAAGGCATGACGCGAGTCGAGCACCACTTCCTCGGCCATGCCACCGCCCGCCAGCAGGCAGCAGACCCGCTCGCCCACCTGCCAGGCACTACCAGGACCAACCTCACTGATCACCCCGGAGCACTCCAGGCCGAGGATGTCGCTCGCCCCTGGCGGAGGTGGATACAAACCAGCCCGCTGCAGCAAATCGGCCCGGTTCAAGCCCGCCGCCGCGACACGCACCCGAATCTGCCCTGCCTCACACGCCGGGGCGGGCCTCTCAGACCACTCGACCCGACCTTCAACGCCTTGCAATGCCTTCATGCTCCCTCCATAGTGAACGTGACTTCGGCGCTTGGCGCCGATTTTTGTCTATCCGCCCGGCCCAGAGAATCTCTTCACGATCTGATTGCGAGCTGACACCGAACGGGAGTGCGATGACCTGCGGGCCGTAGCCAGGGGCTGGACCGTAGCGAGCCAGATGACCGGGGAAGCCAGTTTAGCGGGCATTCCACCAGGACTTTCAACCTGTTCAGCCAGGCTTGGCAGATCATCGAGCACATTTCTACTGGAACCGGTGCACTGAATGACGGCCCAATATGCGTTATCAATTGCCATCGCGTCGAATCACCATGCAGCGCCTGCTCCCCGCTACCGCCCTCGCCCTGCTCGTCGGCCTCCTGCCCGCCACCGTGTCGGCCAAGACCGGCCCGGAGAACTGGGACTACCTGCTGCCTGATCGCGACCAGGTAATTGCCAGCCTCAATGTGGTGGAACTGCTCAACCGCCACCACTACAACAAGCCGCCACTGGACGACGCGCGCTCGCGCAAGATCTACGAGAGCTACCTGACCCTGCTCGATCCGGCACGCAGCTACTTCACCGCCGCCGATATCGCCGAGTTCGACCGCTGGCACGACCAGTTCGACGATTTCCTCAAGAGTGGCGATCTCGACCCCGGCTTCGCCATGTACAAGCGCCAGCTGGTACGTGTGCAGGAGCGCCTGAACTATGCGCTGCAGCAAATCCAGGCCATAGACAAGATCGACTTCACACTCGATGAAAGCCTGCTGGTCGACCGCAAGAATGCCCCCTGGGCCCAGGATCGCGCCGAGCTGGACGATCTCTGGCGCAAACGGGTCAAGGATGAAGTGCTGCGCCTCAAGCTGACCGGCAAGGACAACAAGGACATCCAGGCGCTGCTGACCAAGCGCTACAAGAACCAGCTCGCACGTCTCGACCAGACCAGCAGCGAGGACGTATTCCAGGCCTACCTCAACGCCTTCGCCCAGACTTACGACCCGCACACCAACTACCTGTCGCCGGACAACGCGGAAAACTTCGACATCAACATGAGCCTGTCCCTGGAAGGCATCGGTGCCGTGCTGCGCTCGGACAACGAATACGTCAAGGTGGTCAGCCTGGTACCGGCCGGTCCCGCCGAGAAGAGCAAGGCCATCGCTCCGGCCGACAAGATCGTTGGCGTCGCCCAGGGCGACAAGGACATGGTCGACGTCATCGGCTGGCGCCTTGAAGAAGTGGTCAAGCTGATCCGTGGCGCCAAAGGCTCCAAGGTTCGCCTGGAAATCATCCCCGCCAGCAACCCGGCCAACGACCAGACCAGCAAGGTGGTCACCATCACCCGCGAAGCGGTCAAGCTCGAAGAGCAGGCCGCGCAGAAGAACGTGATCAAGATCAACGAAGACGGTCGCGAGCACAGGCTCGGCGTGATCAAGATCCCGGCCTTCTACCTCGACTTCAAGGCTTATCGCGCCGGCAACCCGGACTACAAGAGCACCACGCGCGACGTGCGCCGCCTGATTACCGAACTGCAGAAGGAAAACGTCGAAGGCATCGTCCTCGACTTGCGCGACAATGGCGGCGGCTCGCTGCAGGAAGCCACCGAGCTGACCAGCCTGTTCATCGACAAGGGGCCGACCGTGCTGGTGCGCAACAGCGATGGACGTGTCGACGTGCTCGCGGACGAAGATTCCGGGGCCTTCTACAAAGGCCCGCTGGCCGTGCTGGTCGATCGGCTGTCGGCCTCGGCCTCGGAGATCTTCGCCGGCGCCATGCAGGACTACCACCGCGCCCTGATCGTCGGCGGCCAGACCTTCGGCAAAGGCACCGTGCAGACCATCCAGGAACTCAACCATGGCGAGCTGAAGCTGACCCTGGCCAAGTTCTACCGCGTGTCCGGCCAGAGCACCCAGCACCAGGGCGTGTTGCCGGATATCGCCTACCCGTCCATCGTCGATACCAAGGAAATCGGCGAAAGCTCGTTGCCCGAAGCCATGCCGTGGGACAGCATCCGCGCCGCCATCAAGCCGGCCAGCGATCCGTTCAAGCCGTATCTGGACGAACTCAAGGCCAAGCATGACGCGCGTACCGCCAACAACCCGGACTTCGTCTACACCCGCGACCGCCTGGCCCTGGCCCAGGAGTTGATGAAGGAAAAGAGCATCAGCCTCAACGAGCAAGCTCGCCGCGCCCAGCGCTCCGACATCGAGAAGCGTCAACTTGCCCTGGAAAACGCCAAACGCCAGGCCAAGGGCCAGGAACCGCTGAAAGAGATCAAGGAAGAGGACGAAGACAACCCGACCACCGATAAGGACAAGAGCAAACCCGAGGACGATGCCTACCTGACAGAAAGCGGGCGCATCCTGCTCGACTACCTGAGTCTGCACAGCCAGGTCGCCAAGCACTGACGGCTGTCATCAAAGCGTCATCTGACTGTCGTGAAATGAGGAGCCGGCTAAATGCCGGCTCTTTTTCATGTTCATCAGAGAACTGCCATGACCGTCACCGAGCAGTTGAGCGAGCTGGAACAGATCCTCGCTCACGGCGACCTTCACAGCCTTTTCCAGCCGATCGTATCGCTGTCCGAGCGGCGCATCCTGGGCTATGAGGCTCTGACTCGCGGCCCGTCCAACAGCCCGCTGCATGCTCCCGTAGCGCTGTTCAGCGTGGCGCGCAAGGTCGGTCGCCTCAGTGAGCTGGAACAGGCCAGCCGCAAGAGCGCGCTGCAGCGTTTTCGCGACCAGCAACTGAGCGGCAAGCTGTTCCTCAACGTGTCCCCGGAATCGCTGCTGGAGTCGAGCCACCAGCCCGGCCGCACCCTGCAATTGCTGCAGGAATACGGTATCGCTCCGGAACGCGTGGTGATCGAACTGACCGAACAGGCACCCATCGATGATTTCAGCCTGCTCGACACAGCCCTGCACCACTACCGCGCCATGGGTTTCTCCATCGCCCTGGATGATCTTGGCGCCGGCTACTCCAGCTTGCGCCTGTGGTCCGAGCTACGTCCGGACTACGTGAAGATCGACCGTCACTTCATAGATGGTATCCACCAGGATGCGGTGAAACGCGAGTTCGTCGGCTCGATCCTGAAAATGGCCCATGCTTCCCGCGCCCACGTAATCGCCGAAGGCATCGAGCTGCCAGAAGAACTGGCGGTACTCAGCGACATGGGCGTCGACCTGCTGCAGGGCTACCTGCTCGGCCGTCCCCAGGAACACCCACCACGCGAAGCCAGCAGCCTGTTGCCCAAGAACGCCAGCCAGGGCAACGAACTGAGCGAGGACAGCGGCGATCTCAGCGCGCTGTTGATCGAACAGACCGCTGTCGATCATCGCACGCCCATCGCGGGTGTCCTGGAAGCCTTCCGCGCCCAGGCCAACCTGAACTCGCTCGCCGTACTCGACGAGCAGTCCCAGCCAATCGGCATCGTGCACCGTCATTCGTTGTCCGATGCGTTGCTCAAGCCGTTCGCCACCGACCTGTTCGCGCGCAAGCCAATCAGCAGGCTGATGAGCAACGACTTTCTCGCCGTGGACATCAACCAGTCGCTGCAACAAGTCAGCCGCCTCCTCACCAGCCGGGCACGCCAGCGGATCGAGGAAGACTTCATCATTACCCGCCAGGGCAGCTACCGCGGCCTCGGCCGGGTCATCGACGTACTCAAGCTGATCACCGAGGCCAAGATCCAGCAGGCGCGCCATGCCAACCCGCTGACCCTGCTACCGGGCAACGTGCCGATCCAGCAGTGCCTGACCCGCCTGCTGGAACAAGGACGCGAAGCCGCCGTGTGCTACGTCGACATCGACAGCTTCAAGCCCTTCAACGATATCTACGGCTACGCCCGCGGCGACGAAGTGCTGCTGTGCCTGGCCCAGTGCCTGAATGAACGGGTCGATCAGCAACGCGATTTCGTCGGTCATATTGGCGGAGACGACTTCATGCTGGTCCTCGCCTCTACGGACTGGCGCAACCGTGTGCAACTCTTGCTGGAAGACTTCCAGAGCCAGTGCCGGCGCTTCTACAAGGAAGAGCATCTCATGGCCGGCTGCTTCGTGGCCTACAACCGCCAAGGCAGGCGTGAGGAGTTCCCCTTGCTATCGCTGTCCATCGGTGTGGTACGGCTCACCAGCGGCGTATCCGCCGGACTGGACGCCAGCCAGTTGGCGGGCCTGGCTTCGGAGGCCAAGCGCAGGGCCAAGGCGGTGCCTGGCTACAGCCTGCATGTGCTGGAAAACCTTCAGGGCTGATCCGGGTAATCGAACTCGAAGACCCTGGCCACTTCCGAGGCGTGCCAGGAGGCCGCCTCGATGCCATCGGACGGGCCGTGGAAGCGGCCGATGCGAGTGACGTAGTCGAAGAATCCGGTGCGGGGCAGACGGCTGGCCCCCTGGCTGATGACCAGGGCGCTGCGCAGCGGCCGCTCGGCACGGGCGTCGAGCGCGGCAAGGTGCTCCAGCGCGGCGGTGAGCGTCTGCATGGCCGGCGTCGGCAGTTGCAGGCGCTCGATCAGCGCCCGATAAGTCAGCAGATGGCGCTGCCGGCGCGCGTCGTCCAGCTCGGTTAGCAATGCTTCCCAGTGTTGACGAAGGATTCGTACGCTCAAGGCGCCTCCCACTCACTGACCTCAAGAATCCGCGCCAAGGCGCGGCTGATTGCACCATCCGGTGCGCGCTCGCCATTTTCGATCAGCGCCAGGTAATGGGGGCTGATGCCTACCGCCCGCGCCAGATCCGCCTGGCTGAGCGACTTGCCCTCGCGCAAGGCGACGATATCGGCGAGGCGTGCGACAGGTTTACTGGCGACCTCCTGCTGATCCTTGCGTCCGGCCGCCTGCAGCAATGCCTGGTAATCAGCCCAGGGCAGTACCGCATATTCGGCTTCGCCGTCACGCATGATCACTTGCACACTCATCGATCGTTTCTCCTTGGTCGGGCTTACCGGAACTCGGCTTGGAATATGTTATCAAGCGAGCCACGCCACGTATCAAGAAGCTTCCGGCACCCGCTCGATCACTGCCAGTTCTTCCTGAGAATGTGCATCGCGCCATGTACGGTAGGCATCCAGCTCGCCCTGCCAGGTACGCATGACCCAAGCCAGCACGGCCAGGTCGTCGAGCAGGCCCACGCCCAGTAGCCAATCGGGAACCAGGTCCAGCGGCGTGAGGAAATACAGTAATCCGGCGACCACCGCGAGCAGCGCTTGTGGATTGATCTGGCGGTACTCTCCGCGCAACCAGGCTGCGCACAGGCCTTGCAGCAATCGCAGCTTCTCGCCCAGGCCCTCCTGGCGATCGCCACGGGCAGCGCGTTTGCTGGCCACGGCCAACAGCAAGGCTGGCAAACGGCCTCGCGCCAGGATTGTCCTGGCATTTTCCAGATAGCGTTTCATGTTCATTAGCGCTCTCCAGCAAACCTGTTGCGGCTTAGAAAGGGTTATCCACCAAAGCTGTGGATAACACTGTTGAAAGATTATCCGCACGCCGCTCTAAGCCCCATTTCACGCGGCTTCGCTTCAAAACGGATATTTTTTGCTCAGCAAAAAAACAATCTATTAATCAATCAGTTATCGTTATTTCGGAATCGCTGACAGGCATAACTTTGTCGACTAAGCAAGTCTTGCATTCAATGTGCATAACCTGCTTTAGCCAGAGCTTCTGACCAGGCGCCGCAGCCCGCGTTCGCCTCCTGGAACGAAAACGCCCCGCAGTGCGGGGCGCTTTGATACTCGTCTTACTTCTTGGCTTCGGGCTTGGCCGCTGCGTCTTCAGGCTGGGTAGCCTCCGGGGCATCCGGGTTCTTGATACCGATCAGTTCCAGGTCGAAGACCAGTACCGAGTTGGCCGGGATGGCCGGGCTCGGGCTCTGGTCGCCGTAGGCCAGCTCGCTGGGGATGAACAGTTTGTATTTCTCACCGACATGCATCAGTTGCAGGCCTTCGACCCAACCCGGGATCACGCCGCTGACGGGCAGATCGATCGGGCTGCCGCGCTGGATGGAGCTGTCGAACACGGTGCCATCGGTCAGCTTGCCTTCATAGTGGACAGTGACGATATCGGTCGGCTTGGGCTGGGCGCCATCGGCCTTCTTCTCGACGACGTACTGCAGGCCGGAGGCGGTGGTGACCACACCTTCCTTCTTGCCGTTTTCCTCAAGGAATTTCTTGCCGGCCTGGGCCGCTTCCTCGTTGGCTTTCTTCAGGTGCTCCTCGGCACGCTTCTGCAGGTAGGTGAAGGCTTCCATCAGCTCTTCATCCTTGACCTTCTGCTCTTTCTTGCCGAGGGCGTCCTGGATACCCTGAGACATCGCCTTCGGATCGAGGTCGGCAATACCTTGCTGGGACAGGCTCTTGCCCATGTTGAGGCCGATGCCGTAGGAGGCTTTCTGCTCCTGGGTCTTGAGCTCGGCTTCTTTGGTCTGCGAGTCGCAACCGGCAAGTACCAGGCCCACCAGGGCCACTGCCGCCGCTAGACGATGTTGTTTCATGCTTGATCCTTGTTGGGCGCGCACGAGGCGCGGTCGGTGAATGCGCGAGCTTAGCAGCCCACGTCAAATGATGGCTACGCCATAGGAGCGGGCTTGACCCAATAAGTTCGGGGCGCGGACGGCTTTTTTCAATGACAGATGCTGACTTTCATCTAATCGAAAGCCAGACCTGGCGGGCGCTTACCAGCCGAGGGTTTCCTTGAGGAAAGGAATGGTCAGTTTGCGTTGCGCCTGCAGCGAAGCCTGATCGAGCCGTTCGAGCAATTCGAACAGGCGGCTCATGCTGCGCTCGCCACGGGTAAGGATGAAACGACCGACCTCATCGGTCAGGTGCAGGCCACGACGCGAGGCGCGCAGCTGCAAGGCGCGCAGCTTGTCTTCATCAGACAGCTCGTGCATCTGAAACACCAGCGCCAGGGTCAGCCGCGACTTCAGGTCCGGGAGTTTTATCGGCAGTTCGCGCGGCGCCACGCTGGCGGCCAGCAGCAAGCGGCGACCGGAATCACGCAGGCGATTGAACAGGTGGAACAACCCCTCCTCCCAATCGGCACGGCCAGCCACGGCATCGAGCTCATCCAGGCATACCAGCTCGTACTGCTCAAGGTTGTCGAGCAATTCGGGGCCATGCTCGGCAACTTCGGACAACGGCAGGTAGACCGCCGGTTCGCCTTGCTGGTCGAAGCGCAGGCAGGCGGCCTGAAGCAAGTGACTGCAGCCCACGCCCTCGCTGCCCCACAGGTAGATCAGACTCTCGGTCCAGCCAGCGTCCGGTAGGCAAAGCCGTTCCACATACCCGAGCGCGGCGGCATTGGCGCCAGGGTAGTAGTTGGCGAAAGTGGCGTCGTCACGCAGGCGCACCCCGAGGGACAGTTGAGTCGGATTCATGCGGCTTAGGGCGGTTCGTCCGAACCGGCTCCAGACAAAGAGTTCAGGGATCTAAGTTTATAGCCTTAAGGAAGGGGTGTCACTTCGTCACTTTTCTTTTCAGCTCAAGGCGTTAGGGTCATCACTTTCAAGGTCTTTCCAGCGAGGACTTCTGCTTGAGAAGGTGGAATCGGGTATTGGATTCAAATGACCCGGCGATGAAAAACGACGCGGTAGGAACCGCGCCGTGGAAAAGGATCAGTTGCGTTGCTCGCTTGGGCTGTGTCGACCACCTTTGCGTCCGGCTTCAGCCGCGCGTTGCGGGTCGTTACGGAAATTGCCGCCGCTGACCTGGCCGCCCTTGCGACCGGCCTCGACGGCACGCTGTGGATCTTCGGCGAAATTGCCTTTGCCACCACGATGTCCAGCCATGATGTCCTCCTGGTTCGAACAGCCATCGCATGAGATATGCAATGCCTCTCAACTTGGGAGGACCGATACGCCGAAGAGGTTCTAGCTGTTTTCCTACCTTTGGTCGGGATCGGGGTCTATCGGTGTCCCGCCGCGGCCCCTAATGTACGAGCCAGCGCCTGACAGGCCCCAGAAACGACAACGGCCCGCACATGGCGGGCCGTCGGCACAAACGAAGCGGTTGAGGCTCAGGCGAGCGCGGCAACCACCTTGGCAGTGATCTGGTCGACCGAACCGACACCTTCGACCTTGCTGTACTTCGGCGTGCCCTCGGCGGCCGACAGCTTCTGGTAGAAATCCACCAGTGGCTTGGTCTGCGAGTGATACACGGAGAGACGATGGCGAACGGTCTCTTCCTTGTCGTCGTCACGCTGGATCAGCTCTTCGCCAGTTTCGTCGTCCTTGCCGGCGACCTTCGGCGGGTTGTGCTCGGTGTGGTAGACGCGGCCGGAGGCCGGGTGCACACGACGGCCAGCAATACGCGAGACGATTTCCTCGTCATCGACGGCGATCTCGATCACGTGATCGATCTTCACGCCAGCTTCCTTCAGCGCTTCGGCCTGGGGAATGGTGCGCGGGAAGCCATCGAACAGGAAGCCCTTGGCGCAATCGGGCTGGGCGATGCGCTCCTTGACCAGGTTGATGATCAGGTCGTCGGAAACCAGGCCACCGGCGTCCATGACGCTCTTGGCCTTGAGGCCCAGTTCGGTACCGGCCTTCACCGCTGCACGCAGCATGTCGCCAGTGGAAATTTGCGGGATACCGAATTTCTTGGTGATGAAGCCGGCTTGGGTACCTTTACCGGCACCGGGCGCCCCTAGCAGAATCACGCGCATCGATGTGCTCCTCAAAAATTTACTGGATTCGGATTCGCCTCCTGGGGCCAATCTCGCTATCGGATTTCGGCATCGTCGAGTGGCCAAAAGGTTGATCAAGATACACAGCGCCTATCAGCCACACAAGCGGCCAAAAGTTGCAAAAGACACGCTTCATCCGGTGTTGCGCAGCCCCGCCGCGATCCCCGCCACAGACACCAGAAGCGCCTGCTCCAGGGCACTGCCGGAAATCGCTTCGCGCTGTCTGGAACGGGCCAGAAGCTCCATTTGCAACAGGTGCAGAGGGTCCAGGTAAATGTTGCGCACAATGATGGCTTCACGGGTTTCCGGACTATGGGTGAGTAGCTCGGACTGACCCGTCAGGCCTAATACGATAGTCGTAGACTGCGACAATAGGTCGCGTAAATGTGCGCCGAGCGGAAGCAGCGCCGATTCGACCAGGCGCTCATCGTAAAGACCGGCGATGGAGGCGTCGGCCTTGGCCAGAACCATCTCCAGCATATCGATGCGGGTACGGAAGAACGGCCAGCGCTCGCGCATCTGCTCAAGCAGTTCACCCTCACCACGTTGCAGCGCATTGCCCAGTGCGCGCTCCCAGCCCAGCCAGGCGGGCAGCATCAGGCGTGTCTGGGTCCAGGCAAAAATCCACGGGATCGCCCGCAGGCTTTCCACCCCACCGGCTCGGCGCTTGGCCGGGCGGCTGCCCAACGGCAGGCGTCCCAACTCCTGCTCCGGGGTGGCCTGGCGAAAGTACTCGACGAACTGGGGATGCTCACGCACTACGGCACGGTAGGCATCGACACCATCGGCGGCCAGGCGATCCATGACCTCGCACCAAGCCGGCTCGGGCGTTGGCGGTGGCGACAACGTTGCTTCGAGCACGGCGGCCAGATAGAGGTTGAGGTTCTGCTCGGCCAGGTCTGGCAGGCCGAACTTGAAGCGGATCATCTCGCCCTGCTCCGTGGTACGGAAACGCCCGGCCACCGAGCCAGGCGGCTGCGAAAGGATCGCCGCATGGGCGGGGCCGCCGCCACGCCCTACCGTGCCGCCACGGCCATGGAACAACAGCAACTCGACCTCATGCTTGCGGCAGATGTCGACCAGGGACTCCTGTGCCCGGTATTGCGCCCAGGCCGCAGCCAGGGTGCCGGCATCCTTGGCCGAATCGGAGTAACCGATCATCACCTCCTGCGGCCCATGCAGGCGCGCGCGATAGCCCGGCAGGCCGAGCAGGCGGTCGATGGCCGGGCCTGCGCTGTCCAGGTCGGCGAGCGTCTCGAACAGCGGCACCACTCGGATCGGTCGCTGCAGTCCGGCCTCCTTGAGCAGCAACTGCACGGCCAGCACGTCCGAGGGTGCGCCCGCCATGGAGATCACGTAGGAGCCCAATGACGCCGCCGGCGCCTCGGCCACCACCCGGCAAGTCGCCAGCACTTCGGCGGTTTCGGCAGACGGGCGATGCTGGGCGGGCAACAAGGGCCGACGGTTGTCCAGTTCGCGCTGGAGGAAAGCCAGGCGCGCCTCTTCGTCCCAAGCGGCGTAACAGCCCAAGCCCAGGTAGTCGGTGATCTCGCTGAGAGCGGCGGCATGCCGCGCCGAATCCTGGCGAATGTCCAGGCGGACCAGGAACAGGCCGAAGGTCGCCGCCCGGCGCAGGGTATCGAGCAGCGCGCCCTCGGCGATCACACCCATGCCGCATTCGTGCAACGACTGGTAGCAAAGCTCCAGCGGATCGAGCAGTTCGCGGTTGTCGTGCAATACCTGCGGCCCCGCCACCACGTCGCTGTCGAGCGCGGCCTCAGCCCAGGCTCTCGTCGCCCGCAGGCGATCGCGCAAGCGCTTGAGCAACGCGCGGTACGGCTCGGGGCTGTCGCCGACTTGCCCGCGCAAGGCATCGTTCGCCTGCTGCATGGCCAACTCCGCGGCCAGGTGCTCGATATCGCGCAGATACAGGTCGGCGGCCATCCAGCGCGCCAGCAGCAGCACCTTGCGCGACACCGGCGCGGTGACGTTGGGGTTGCCATCACGATCACCGCCCATCCACGATGCGAAGCGAATGGGCGCCGATTCCAATGGCAGGCGCAGACCGGTCGCGGCATGCAGCGCCTGGTCGGTGCGGCGCATGAAGTTCGGGATGGCCTGCCACAGTGAGTGCTCGATCACCGCGAACCCCCACTTGGCCTCATCCACCGGGCTCGGCCGGTTTCGCCGGATTTCTTCGGTGTGCCAGGCCTCGGCGATCAGCCGTTGCAGTCGCAGTTGGCTCTGCTCGCGCTCGCTGGCGGACAGATCGGTATGGTCCAGCGCCGCCAACTGTGCGGCCATGGCATCGTATTTCTGGATCAGCGTGCGCCGCTGCACCTCGGTCGGGTGGGCCGTGAGCACCAGCTCGATATCCAGGCGCGCCAGTTGCCGAGCCAGTTGTTCCGAAGAAAGGCCGTCAGCCTTGAAGCGTTGCAGTAGCTCGTCCAGCACCCGGTTTTCGAAAGGCCGGGGCTCGTCCGGCCGGCGACGGCGGATACGGTGGTATTGCTCGGCGATATTGGCCAGGTTGAGGAACTGGTTGAATGCCCTGGCCACGGGCAACAATTCGTCATCGCTGAGTCCATCCAGGGTCGTACGCAGTTGCTGCTCACCAGCGACCGAGCCCTGACGTCCCGCCTTGGAGCCCTGGCGGATCGCTTCGATCTTGTCGACGAAAGCGCTGCCCAACTGGTGGCGGATGGTATTGCCAAGCAGTTCGCCCAGCAGGTGAACCTCTTCTCGCAGACGCGCGTCGATTTCAGCCATGACCGTTCTCCATCAGGGGATGCCATGCAGCTTGCACAGCCCGGCATCGTCTTACAAGGCAACTCAAGTCCAGGTTATGAAGGCCTGGGGCACGAGCGAGCGGATACGGTCCAAGCATGGCGCCAGGCCTTCTTTTCCTGCCGCAACGATCAGTTTTATTGAGCCTCGAAGCCTTGTGCCACGGGGCTTTGTATCATTCATGGAAAATTTCCTGAACATTCTCGAACTGATATCAGTCACACATCATAGCCGTCGCACGCGGTGTCAACTTCGCGAAAAACCAGTCTTCTTCTGGAAAACTGTGCGCATCCGGCAGAGTTAATGAAATCAACTCGATGTCGAGGAGAGGTACCAATGGAACTGAAAACAATCAAGGCACGTCCGGCTGTCACCCTTTCCAGATCACTGCTTTCAGCAGTGGCCCTGAGTGGAACACTGGTTCTGGCTGGCTGTGCGGGCAACCCGCCGACCGAGCAATTCGCAGTGACCAACACAGTGGTGAAAGCGGCCAGTGATGCGGGGGCGGCGCAATACGCCCCGGTCGAATTCAAGACGGCCCAGGACAAGCAGGCCCAAGCTCAGAAATTGTTACAGGACGAACGCTATGACGATGCCCGGCGTATCGCCGAGGAAGCCGAATGGGATGCTCGTGTGGCAGAACGCAAGGCGCGGGCGGTAAAGGCCCAGAAGACGCTCGAAGATGCCCAGCAGGGCGTCCAGCAGATCCGCGAAGAAGGTTCGCGTACGCCGATCATCGTGCAGTGATCCCGGTTCAACGATAAGGATGCTTCGTCATGAATAAACTCATCACCGTTTCCACTCTTACTGCACTCAGCCTGGTGCTGGCAGCTTGCGCTTCGGACCCGAACCCGAACCTGGAGCAGGCCCACAGCAACTATTCCGAGTTGGCGGCCGAGCCGCAGGCCAACGAACTGGCGGCCCTGGAAACCAAGGACGCCAACGATGCGCTGGCCAAGGCCGACAAGGCGTACGCCGACCGCGAGGACAAGGAGAAGGTCGACCACCTGGCCTACCTGACCAACCAGCGTGTGGAGTTCGCTCGCCAGACCATTCAGGCCAAGGCGGCGGAGGCCGCGCTGGCCAAGGCCCCGGCACAACGCACCCAGGCGCAACTGGATGCGCGCAACCAGCAGGTCGATGTGCTGGTCAAGCAGCTACAGGCCAAGCCGACCGAGCGCGGTTCGGTGGTTACGCTGGGGGACGTGCTGTTCGCAGTCGATCGTGCCGAGCTGACCCCGGCGGGTCTGCGCAACGTGCAACAGGTTGGTACCTACCTGCAGCAGAACCAGGATCGCCAGATCCTGGTGGAAGGCTTCACCGACAGCACCGGCACCGTCGAGCACAACCTGCGCCTGTCCCAGGCCCGTGCCGACTCGGTACGTCGCGCACTGGTCGCCCAGGGTATCAGCCCGACCCGTATCACGACCCAGGGCTTCGGCAAGGACTATCCGATCGCCAGCAACGACACGGCGGATTCGCGGGTCCTCAACCGCCGCGTGGAAGTGACCATCTCCAATGGTCCGAACAAGGTCGCGCCGCGCGTACTGCAACCCACGCCGTAATTCCCGACGGCCAGGCGAAACGCCCGATGGACGCATGTCCATCGGGCGTTTCTTTTCAGGCCAACGCGCTTTCGATAGCCTGGATCAGCGCGGGATCATCCGGTGTGGTACGCGGGGAGAACCGTGCCAGCACTCGCCCATCCGGGCCGACCAGGAACTTCTCGAAATTCCAGGTGATGTCTCCCGGGAACTCGGCGCCCTCGCCTGCCAGCAAGCGATAGAGCGGGTGCCGATCAGGACCGTTGACCTCGATCTTGCTGGCGAGCGGAAAGCTCACCCCATAGTTGAGGCTGCAGAACTCACGGATCTCGTCCTCGCTCCCCGGCTCCTGGCCGGCGAACTGGTTGCAGGGCAGGCCGAGCACCGTGAAACCACGCTCGCGGTACTGCAGGTAGAGCTGCTCCAGCGATGCGTACTGCGGCGTCAGCCCACACTTGGACGCGACATTGACCACCAGGACCAATTGCCCCTTGTAGGGCGCCAACGGTAATTCCTGACCATCCAGCCCACGCAACCTGATGTCGTGAAACGCACTCATGACCAACTCCTTGAGAAGCACTGCCCAGACAAGAAGGGCGCCCGTGGGCGCCCCTTCCAGCAGCTTGAGCTTAGCAGCCGCGCGACGTGCAATCATGACCGCAAGTCGCCATGGGCCAGCCGTCAATCAGTGGTGATGGCCACCCTCGCCATGGATATGGCCGTGAGCCAGTTCTTCCGGCTGGGCCTCGCGTACATCGACTACCTTGACCTTGAAGTTCAGGCGCTGGCCAGCCAGAGGATGGTTGCCGTCGACGATCACGTCGTCGCCATCGATGTCGCGGATGGTGACGATCTGCATGCTGCCGTCAGGGCCGGAGGCGTGGAACTGCATGCCGACCGCCAGTTCATCGACGCCTTCGAACATGCTGCGATTGAGCGTGGCAACCAGCTCGGCGCTGTACTCGCCATAGGCGTCGACCGGCTCGATGGATACGTCCAGCTCGTCACCGGCCTGCTTGCCTTCGAGCGCCTTCTCCAGGCCGACGATGATATTGCCCGCGCCATGCAGGTAGGCCAGGGGCGCGCCGCCAGCCGAGCTGTCGATCACCTCACCGGCATCGTTGGTCAGGGTATATTCGATGGACACAGCCTTGTTGGCGGCGATCTGCATGGGGAAGAACCTTTTGCACAAGTTTGAAGAGCCCGTGAGTTTACCTGCCACGTTCGGCGAATGCGACCAAAAGCCGGACAGACGGGTCGTGGTGACGGGATTCCGCCAGGATGAGGACGGTTTCTGGATAGCCGAGCTGTCCTGCGGCCATACCCAGCACCTCAGGCACCAGCCGCCCTGGCAGAATCGCGCCTGGGTCCTCGATCCAGCACAACGCCAGGCACGGATCGGAACGCCGTTCGAATGCGGCTGGTGCGCCACGGGCAGCGATTGAACGCGCCTCATTCGAGCGTACTCGCAAGGCGTGACCGGCCGGTCACTCGCCGCACTTGAAGTTCATCGAACAGACGTTACCCTTGTCGTCCAGATCGACCTGCCCCAAGGGAGTTGCAGCAGGTAGCCGAATTGCCTGTCGAAGGAACCTCGAGCCCCATGTTGCATACCCTGCCCGCCGTCCTGCGCGGGACCTTCGCCAGCCTCGTGCTGGCCGCCAATACCCTGTTCTGGTGCGTACCGCTATTCAGCGTGACGTTGCTGAAGATCTGCCTGCGCTTCGCCGCCGCGCAGCGCCTGTGCGACGGCATGATGAGCGTCGTCCACGAAGGCTGGATAAGCGTCAACAAAGGCTGGATGCGCCTGGTCGGCCGTACCCGCTGGCATGTCGAAGGGCTGGAAGGACTCGACTACGAACATAGCTATCTGGTCACCAGCAATCACCAGAGCTGGGTCGACATCCTGGTACTGCAATACGTGCTCAACCGGCGCATACGCCCGCTGAAGTTCTTCCTCAAACAGGAGCTGATCTGGGTGCCGGTCATCGGCCTGTGCTGGTGGGCGCTGGGTTTCCCGTTCATGAAACGCTATACCAAGGCCTATCTGGACAAGCACCCGGAAAAGCGCGGCAAGGACCTGGCCACCACGCGCAAGACCTGCGCACGCTTTCGCGGCAAGCCCGTGGGCATCTTCAACTTCCTCGAAGGCACCCGCTTCACGCCACAGAAACATGCCGAGCAGCAGTCGCCGTTCAAGCACCTGCTCAAGCCCAAGGCCGGTGGCATCGCCTTCGTCCTCGATGCCATGGGCGAGCAACTGGAAGCCATCATCGACGCGACCATCCATTATCCCGACGGCAGTCCAGGATTCTGGGATGTATTGAGCGGCAAGATCCACGACGTGGTGGTGCGTTTCGAAACCCTGGCGATCCCCCAGGCCTTCATCGGCAAGAGCTACGACCTGGACTCGGCCTACCGCCTGGCGTTCCAGCAATGGGTCAACGCCCTCTGGCAGGCCAAGGACGCCGAATTGAGCGAGTTGCAACGCAGTTACCCGAGGCGAGGCTGAACAGCAGAGCGGCGTCAGCTTTTTCCATCCAGCTTTGTCCAGTCGACCGCAACCGGAAAGGCACCGGCCTGCTCGGCGGACAGCCCTGGCGAGACCAGAAAGCCCTGCATGGACATGCACTTGTGCTCGACCAGCCAGTCGCGCTGAGCGGTGGTCTCGACCCCTTCGGCGATCACTTCCAGACCGAGGTTATGCGCCAGGTCGATGATGGTACTGACGATGGCGGCATCCTTCGGCGAGTCCAGCATGTTGGCGATGAACAGCCTGTCGATCTTCAGGGTGTCCAGCTCGAAGTGACGCAGGTAGGCCAGCGACGAATACCCGGTGCCGAAATCGTCGATGGCGATACGAACGCCTAGCTGACGAAGCTGGTGAAGCTGTTCGCGGGTCATCTCCAGATCCTGCATCAGCGCACTCTCGGTCACCTCCACCTCCAGCTGCGACGGCTTGACCCCATGCGTCTCGAGCGCTTCGCGTAACTCCTGGACCAGTTGCGGCATGCTGAACTGCACCGGGCTGACGTTGAGGCTGAGCACCAGGTCCTCGCCGAACAACTCGCGCCAGTCGCGACACTGGCGAATGCCATGACTGAATATCCAGGAGCCTACATGGTTGATCAGCCGGGTTTCCTCCAGCAACGGAATGAACACACCGGGCGACACCGTTCCGGCGACCGGATGCTGCCAGCGCAACAAGGCCTCGAAACCACGCAGGCGGCCACTGACCAGGTCGATCTGAGGCTGATAGACCAGCATGAAATCGTCGTTCTCGATGGCCGTTCGCAGGCTCTCCTCAAGCATCAGCCGCGAACGGGCCCGGCCGTTCATTTCCGGCGAGAAGAAGCGGTACTGCTGCCTGCCGGCGCGCTTGGCCTCGTACATCGCCATATCCGCGGCACGCAGCAGGCCTTCGACGGTCTTGCCGCACTCGGGAAAACAGGCGATGCCGATACTGGCCCCCACGGTGAACTCGACGCCCTCGACCTTGTGCCGCATGGACACCAGTTCGATGAGTTTCTCCGCTACCCGTGCCGCATCCTCGGGATGTTCCAGAGAATCCAGCAACGCGGTGAATTCGTCGCCCCCCATACGGGCAAGGACGTCATAGGGTCGCAGACAGGTTTTCAACTGCTCGGCGACCGTGCGCAGCACCTGGTCACCCACGTCGTGGCCGAGGGAATCGTTGATCCGCTTGAAGCCATCGAGATCGAGGTACAGCACGGCCAGGCGCTTGCCGCTGCGCTCGATGCGCGACAGCGCCGAGTCCAGCGCCTGGTGGAACCCGCGTCGGTTGTAGAGCCCGGTCAGGGCATCGGTGATCGCCTGGGACTCCAGTTGCGCATGCAGGTTGCGCACGACCGACATGTCCAGGGCGATCAGGACCATGGAGTCGCGATACTGCGGCAACGACGCGCATGACAGTGTCACGGGCAGGCATTCGCCCCCCAGGGTATTGAGCACCGCATCGTGCTGGCGATAGCTCTGCTCGGCGCGCCAGTGGCGATAGAACTCCGAGTCTTGCCAGGTCGCCGCATCGGCGTTCTGCAGGTAGGTCAGCAGGTGGGTGCCCTGCAGATCCTGCACCTCGGCCTGGAGCATCCGCGCCATGGCCGGGTTGGCAAAATCGATGATGCCACTCTGGTCGACCACCAGGATGCCTTCGGAAGCGTTCTCCAACACCGAGGCGGTAAACGCGCGGGCGCTGTTGAGCTGCTCGTTGAGAATCTGCAATTCATGGCGGTGGCGCTCATGTTCGAGCAGCGTGTAAATCTTGTGCTTGAGCACCTTCGGATCGAAGGGTTTGAGGATGAAATCCACGGCACCGACGGCGTAGCCGTGCAGCACGGAGTCCTCGGTTTGCGAGATTGCCGACAGAAAGATGATCGGCGTATGCCGGGTCGTGGGATTGCCGCGCATCAGGCGAGCCACCTCGAAGCCGTTCATCTTCGGCATCTGCACGTCAAGCAGCACCAGACCGACGTCTTCGCTCACCATGCACTCCAGCGCTTCCTCGCCGGAACTGACGGTGCGCACGTCCCATTCTCCGGTATCGAGCAACGCCTCCATCGCCACAAGGTTTTCTTCGCGGTCGTCCACCACCAGCAATACCTGATGACTCTCGGGTGTCTCGAATTGAGCCAGCACTGCGGTCCCCTCCTCCGACTTGACGTTTTACCAACTCATAAGACATCCATTCCCGGCAGGCCCCCATCGGCAGCACTGAACACCTGCCGCGACCTGAACCAGGTGCCAACCGCCCTCACCGTCGACGCTGCCAGAGCGTAGCCAGAACGTGATGACATACCGGCCGAACACACGAATTCGTCGTGGATGAACAGTGGGGCCTTGCCCCTGTCACGGGTTGATCGCTCAGTCCGCAGTGGTCCCTGAAGAACACCGCGCGGCCAGACAACAAATCTGTTACCGATGGCACGAGAATGACCATCGCAAAACCGCCCGACAGGCAGTGAAAAGGCAATATCGTCCATGCACTCTGCGGTTTTCATGCCGGTCACGGGAACCGTCCACAGGAGTCTAGTCAGCTTTCGGAAACACCGCACTTGCACGACAAGCGGTGAAAAAGAAGCCCCGAGCGGTGCGGGGCTTCAAGGCTTCAGGGCTTCAGGGCTTCAGTACTGCTGGGTCGGCTGTTGTACCTGGGGTAGCGGTTTGAGGTTGATCTCGACCCGCCGGTTCTGCGAGCGTCCTGCCTGATCGGCGTTGCTGGCGATAGGCCGATCCGGACCGAGCCCCGCGGTGGAAACACGGGAGCCATCGATACCCTGGGCGAGAAGGTAGTTGGCCACACTCTGCGCACGACGCTGCGACAGGTCCATGTTGTGCGCACGGCTACCGGTGCTGTCGGTATGGCCGAGGATTTCGATGCTGTTCTGGTTGAACTGCTTGAATGAATTCGCCAGGTTGTTCAGCGGCGTGTAGAAGTTGCTGGCGATGTCCGACGAATCGGTGGCGAAGGTAATGTTGCCGGGCATGATCAGTTGGATGTTGTCCCCCTGCCGTTCGACCTGCACACCGGTGCCTTCCATGCTGCGCCGCAGTTCGGCCTCCTGGCGGTCGACGTAATAGCCATAGCCGGCGCTGGCGGCACCGACTACCGCAGCGCCGATCAGGGCGCCCTTGCCACGGTTGTTATGGTCGATGGCGGCACCGGCAGCCGCACCGGCCAAGGCCCCCAGGCCGCCGTATTTAGCCGTTTTGCTCATGCCCTGGCGCGGAGCCTGCTCCTGCCCCTGGTTGTCGTATGGGTTCGGCGACGCACAGCCTGTCACCAGCGCAATGACTGCAGCCGCGAGGATCAGACGTGATTGACTCATGAAAGGACTCCCGGAAAACGTGAAGCCAGCCTGCTTGGCTGGCCTGGGGTCTGTCGACGTTTCGTCATGGCCGCGACGAGGCGTCAACAGGCCCTGGTTTAGAGCGGATGCGACGACGAAGATTCCGTCACGCCCGAACGAACGGATTCTCGCGCATCTCGTCCCCCAGGCGGCATTGCATCTCCAGGTTGTCCCAGAGGAATTGGTCCTGCCGATGCACATGCAGCGTGGCCCCGGTCAGTTCCTTGAGCCGGCCGGAAGCCAGGAAATGATCCAGGTGCGCGTGGGTATGAATGATGCTGACCAGGATCAGCCCATGGGCCTGCAGGCGGGCAACGATCATCTCCGGCTCGCCACCGGGATCGACGACGATGGCTTTCTTGCTAAGAGAGCTGCCGATCACAATCCACATATGACTGTAGTGGTCTACTGTACAATTACACCTGAAGACGAGGGATATCGGTCCCTTCGCTTACCATCCCTACGGCTATAATAGGGACCGCATGCCCTTGTCGATATTGATTAATGATTTGCTGGGCATAGTCGTTCGTAGTAGTTACAGTAACTTTCAGCATGACCGCCGTTGTGCAGACAGTACGCAGGAGCACCTGCCGATGTCGATCCAGAACTGCACCACAGGCAGATCATCCACCAGCTGCGGCTGGGCAATTCTCTGGGTGCTGCCCCCCATGCGCCTGAGCAAGCATTCATTGCCGGACGCACTGAGCGCGATAAGGCGCCTCCCCAGCGTGTGTACCACACTAATGACGTTACGCATGAGCCACGTAGTGTCATGCCAGCCCTGGGCCGACTTCATGCGATAGTCCAACGAGCGGCGGCTTGAAAAGCGCGATAGCTCCCAGACCTGCTTGGAAGATGGCAGTGGCGTGGCCCCCATCAACTGCGGGAACACTTCGCCCAGCAAGAACGGGCGGTCAGTTGGAATCAGCCGCGCGCATCCTACAATTTCCCTACTGGCATCCCTTGTAAGCACGTAGACAGTGTCTGGCTGATCGAACTGGTCCAGCTCCTCTCCTTTGGCACAGGGCAAGGCCCACCCCATCTGCTCGACGAACACCTCATAACGGTATCGTGTCAGAGCCAAAAACACTGCGGGGCACATCTGCACACGGTTACCCACGATCACTTCGAGCAAGGCTGGTCTCCAGCACGGATGCTCCGCCCATGAAACGCGTGATGGCCTCTACCACCTCGCTGCCGCGTTCCAGATAAGGTACATGGCCTGTACCCTCAATAACCTGGCTGCTGGCATTGGGTAATACACGTAACAGAAGCGCCAGCACAGCGATGGAAAACACCTGGTCGTCACTGCCCCAGATCACCAGTGTCTTGCATACGATGCTCGGTAACTGTCTGACCAGCACATCCAGCCCTTCGTGCCGTGTATCGGCTACAACTTTCTGGAGGGTTGCGTAGCGGTCACGGCCGCTGGCGGCCAGAGCCCTAGCAAGCCGGCCAGTGACCTGGGGAGGCCGTACGAACAACAAGCGCCAGAAGCACTGCATCTCTTCGACCGAACGGTAGCCAAAGCTACCGTCCTGACCGTCCCGCAGGCTGGCCTGGAACACCGGGCCCAACACTGCTTCGCCCAGCCCGGCCGGCGCCAGGAGTACCAGACGCTCGACCCGCTCCGGTTTCCTGGCGGCATAAAGCGCTGCCACGCAACCGCCCAACGAACTGCCAATCAACACAATCGGGCGTGCAGAGAGCTGATCAAGCAAGGTTTCAATCTCAGCCAGCATTGCCTGCGGACCAAGGCTCTGACGGGCCAGGCAAGTGGACTCGCCATGTCCTGGCAAATCGATGAATAGGCAACGGTGCTTGCGGGCAAGCTGATACACCTCTAGGCCCCATTGATCCTTGCTGGACCCAAGGCCATGCAGCCACACCAGGCTCGGGCTTTCCTGGCAAGCACTTTCCAGGTAGGCCAGGTGGCCGTGGCGCTTTGGTTTCAGCGCAAAGCGCCAGCGATTGAGGTTGCGCAGGGCGGTCAGCAACAAGCGATCAACGACGTTCATCGACCGCCTCCCGCTCCATGCTGCTTGTGGCCGCCAGGAGGTTGCGCGTTGGCAGACGCAACTGGCAGAGCGCAACCCCCAGCAGAGTTAGCACGGCCCCAAGTAACAGACGTGTGTCCAGTCCCTCGGCAAGCAGCGCCTGGCTAACGGCGATGGCAAAGACCGGTACCAGCAGTAGGTACGGGGTTAGCTGTTGCATGCTATTGCGTCCCAGCAGCCAGAACCACAGGCCAAACCCCAGCAAGCCACCACTGAGCGCTGTGTAGACCATGGCCAACCAAGCCTGAGTGCTGGCATTGGTCACCATGGACCACTGCCACCTTTCCTGGACCAGTGACCAAACCAGCAACTGCGGCGCCGCGACGACCGCAGTCCAGGCGCTGAGCGCCAACGGGTCCAATGGTCCCATACTCTTGGTCAATACCGACCCGGTGGCAAAAGCCAATGCTGCCAACGCCACTAGCAACATGCCGGTCAGCGTGGCCGTGGCGGCATCATTAGCGAGCAGCACCAGTACCCCGCAGAATGCCAAGGCAATACCGGCAACCACTTTTATCTTGAGGGCCTCGCCGAGCAGGAGACAGGCCAGAATCAAGGTGAATGGCGTGGCCAGTTGATAGATGATCGCTGAAGTCGATGCATCGACACGGGCGATGCCGCAGTAAAGCAGACCAAAATGCAATGTGCCCGTCACTGTGGCGATCACTGTCATCGGCACCATTTGCGTTCGCTTGCAACGTCGCAGAAACGGAACAAGAAACAGGGCCATGATGGCGTAACGCATGGCGACCATGAGGATCGGTGGCAACTCGGCACCGCCGATTTTGACCGCGGTGACTTGCGCGCCCCAGAGGAAGGCGACCAGCAAGGCAAGCATGGAGTCTTTCAATGACATGGCGATTATCCCTTCGAGAATTGTATCGGCCGTACAACGCCTGGTACCCTGTCCTGCGGGTGCCAGGAAGCGTTGAGCCTGCGATGGTGTTCAACAAGCCGGTCAAGGGTTTCGCAAAGCGCCTTTTCGGCTTCCGGGTCATGTGCAAGCTGGGTCTGGAAACAAGGTGGAAACCCCGAGCCAACCAAGATCATTTTGTTCAGCAATACGTTGAGCACGACCTGTGAAAACACTGCCGTATGACCATAGCGACGTCCGACCACAGCAATGGCAGCAAGCTTGTCACGCAATGGGCGTTGACGAGGGCGCATGAAGCCATATCCCACTCGCTCGAGAAACGCCTGGAAGCGGCTATTGAGGCCATAGGCATGCATGACCGGCACGTAGAGCAATGCATCCGCCCGGTCCAGCCGCGCCACCAGTTGCTGGACATCATCGGGTACGGCGCAATCCTCGATGGAACAAGCGTTATCGGCATCGCAGTAATCGATGCGGTAATCCTTGAGCCAGATTTCTTCGACCTCGACCTCCTCGCCCAAATGGCGGCGCACTAGCGCCACCACCCGCGCACTGACACCACAAGGCCGGCTTGACCCGACTATGATGGCCAGTTTCATCACTCAGCAAGCCTCCCTCATGCTGTCCTCGCTCGCCAGATAGGCGCGCAGCGCCTCTTCTAGCAACTGCCCGGTCAACCACAAGGTGACACGAGCGACCTCTTTGATCTGGCGACGGTCTCCCTCGGTCTTCACTGCACGCTCCATGGCCAGGCGAACTTCTTCGGAATGCTTCTCGTCGATGGTCGAATGCGCGACGAAGAAGGTCATTTGTTCGTCCTTGAGGTTCAAGTCATTGCGGAAGCGGTCGAGCACCGGCTGGATATGTTCATAGACATCCTCCGCCCAGTAGCTGTAGCCCAACCGGGCAATCGGCCCCTTGCGGATCGCCACGTCATTGAGAAAAGCGATCAGTGCCTGGGTGGGGGCCAACGGCGCTGGCATTTGCTGTGGCAACAGGCCGATAGCCTCAAGATCACGCAGCACCATGCGTTCGTGGCCCAACTCTTCCAGCGCGTGCTTGTAGACGAAACGGAGCAAGGTCGTGTGCTCCGGGTCGGCGCTGAACGCACAGGCAGCCTGGTTTACCGAGTTGTAGCGGGTGTAGTGGTACACCTGCAGCATCACCTGCTGGTAAAGCGCTGGCGGCGTGGCATTGGCCAAGCTGAACTTCCAGTATTCACCTTGCTTGATCTGGGCCCAGCCCGCTTCGACGATGGCGTCGAGTTCCTTGAAGAATGCTTGCATTTCAATTGCCTCCTTTGACGGTGTGGTAAACATGTTCGAGTTCTAGATAAACAAGGCTGTAGCGGCGCTCGGCCTGCTCGGTCGCCCAGGTGACGTCATCTGCAAGCACTCGCCCGCCGAGCCCGACGTAGAGCGCAGCCAGCGGCCCACGGCAGAGCGCCGAGATGAATCGCAGATGGGTGTTGGCCTTCAGCCAGATCGCCGCGTGCAATAGAAACATCCGCAGATGGCGACCGCCGCGGTAGCGCTCGTCCAGCACCAGTCGATTGGCGTCGAAGGTGTCGGTAGGCATCGGAAAATGCGCATGCACATCAACCGCCCGCTCGGCAAAACTCAGGCCGTGACCCAACGGGGTAACGCGCAGCGTGCCGACCACATGACCGTCATCCAGGTACACCAGGTGGTAGGACATCGCATCGCGTAACGCTTCGCGGCGCTCGTAATCGTCTTCTTGCGCAGGGTTTTCCCCCAGATAGAGCACGCGAAGATGCCTGACGGCTTCGAACAGCTCGCTGGCGGAGTCGATCACACGTACGGACAGGCCCATGGCTGCACTCACTGCCCTTTGCGCTGATCAACGATCCGGGCTTCTTTCCAGCTGAACCAACTGCCCAGGTTCACGTGCTCAGCCAGGTCATCGACGACCATGACCGTGGCATCAACCCCCAGGCGCTCGCGCAGTCGCTCTTTGATAAGCAGCACCAGACGCCCACGGTCGCCCTCGAAAAAGCGCGACATTTCAAGCTTGGCGATGACTGTATCGCGATCATTCGCACGGCTGAGGACGATCTGGTAGCCCAGGCACTGCTCGACCCCTTCGAGCAATGCCTGCTCGATCTGCGCCGCGGAAAACGCACGATCATTCAGTTGCACTGCATCCTTGACACGCCCGACCACCTTGATGACGTGGCGCATAGCCTGCGGGTAGCCTGGACGTGCCTGAATCGATACGAGGTCGCCGGTGCGGTAGCGAATGAGCGGTTTGCTGCCCGGTATCAACATGGTCACACACAGTTCACCTTCACCGGTTGCCCCCAGGCTTTGGCCAGTGACAGGATCCAGCACCTCGATGAGGTAGTTCAGACGATGCGGCACCAGTTGGTCGTTGGCGTTGCAAGCCGCGATGATCATCGCTTCCTGCGAGCCGTACAGGCTGTTGTAGGCTTCCGCCCCCCACAGACTGAAAAGGTTGTTCTTCAGCGCCGGCGTGCACAGTTCGCCACTCATCATGAAGGCACGCAGGCTGAAGTCTTCACGCGGGTTGAACCCCTGCCGCTCGGCTTCCTTGGCCATGGCCAGCAACAGGCCAGGCGCCGAAGCCAGCACACCGATGCGCAGATCCTTCAGCAACTGCAATGCCTTGGGCCAGCCGATGACCGGCGAATGCGGCCAGAGCTTGGCGTTACACAAGTCGAGTTGGGTGCAGACATCACCCAAGGTGTCGCCAAAGGAGTGGACTTCGGTCGGCCCCATGATGCCAACCACGGTCTTCTCAGCGGGGAAGTGCTTTTCCACCACTGCCTGGTAGGCCATGGCCAACTGGCGGTTGCTGGCATGGCTTTCTTTCCGATCCCGCGGGCACGGTGTTGCCGGGCCGGTGGTACCGGTGGTCTCGTAGTAGAAAATCGCATCTTCAAGTGGGCCTGAGAGGATATCGAAGCCCGCTTCGCGCAAATCATCCTTGGTAGTGAATGGCAAGGCGGTCAACCCTTCCAGGGTCAGGTTGCAGGCATCGACCTGGGCTAGGTGCCGAGCGTAAAAAGACGAATTACACTTGACGTGCTCGACCACTTCACGCAGTTGCTGTTGGTACCATTCGGCCAAAGCGGCGTCGGTCAGAGTATCCGTCCAGTAGCCGTGGTGGATCGGGTCGTATCGTTTCTTGAATGTGTCCAGTTGTTCTTGCATCTCAGGTGCTCCGGTCGAGGGGGACTGCAACTCAGCGACCGATACGTTAGTGGCTGCATTTGCAGTTACCCAGCTGCGGTATTGTGCAGTTGCGCGCGAGCCTTAACCTTGCTACGGCACGGTGCCATGCCTAATCGCGCTTATTCATTGCGCCAACTATTAATTCTCGGTAATTTTTCGCACCAGCGACTATCAATGGCACACCGGTTGACACTTTCCGAACACGCTGGTAGTTTCAATGAACTTTGGTCTTCCACCGTAGTGCTTAGCCAAGACTGGGATGTCAAAACATGTACTATCACCTTTCTGCTATCCGCTCCTCGCACAGCTACCCTATTAGCTGCTCTCGCGCTGTTCTAGCCATCTTCAAAAGCAATACCTGGCGTCGCTAATACAGCGAAGACCAGTGCTAGCTGTCTGACAGCCGCCTCCTGATCTTTCTCTTCCGAACCCGGGCAACCACCCTCAAGCCCTGCCGGCTATTCGTCCGCACGCCTGTTTCGGCTGCGCGGCGCGTGGCAGCGACGGCGGCCGCTCGGTATTAAGAATATAACTTTCAAACCTATATAAAGTGCCCCGGCACTTTATATCTCCTGGTGTTTTCCATTGAAAACGCCTAAACCGCTGCACCCTGAAAAATGGTATTTACCGTGAACGTTAATAAACTCCGCGTGGATATTCTTCGCCATGAAGAACGTCGCTCTACCGATGCACTTAGCATCTATGCGCATGCACTTGCAAAACTCGGTCGTGAATCTGTGTTCATTCTCGAGTCCCTCTCCGGCCCCAGCCGTGACCGACGCGCCACCATCATTGGCCTAGAGCCGATATTTGAAGTCTGTATCGATGAACGGCACGCACGCCTTCGCGGTCAGCCTGAACTCTGCGAACACCTGTACGGCTGCCTACGCCGGCACGGCATGAATATCGGCCCTGACTTACAGATCGAATTGCAGGACCACGAAGCCGCCTGGGATTTGCTGCGCCACATCCAGAGCCTATTTCAACCTTGCCCGAACGCGCCTCACAGCCTCTCCTACTTCGGCTACTTCTCGTACGACAGCGTACGGTTGATCGAACTCCTGCCAGATCTGGCCGAACAGACCCATGACTATCCGCTAATCGCCTTGTCGGTTTACCAGACACTGGTCTACTTCCATAGCAATGGCATGGTCGAAACCCTGATCAATAACCACCCCCTGTGGCATGCACGCAGACTGGAGGATTATTCGTTCCTGCAAGCCCCTGCACCTGTCAGTTCAGAGGAACAGCCCCTTTACCCAAAGGTGTTCGAGGAAACCCGCACGGTCACTCCCGAACAGTTCAGCCAGCGGGTTGAGGTGGCCATGGAACACATACGTGTCGGGGACGTGTACCAGATCCAGCTGGGTCACGAGATCCGCATTCGTTCACAGGTCACTCCGTTCGATGTCTACAAGAGTCTACGCATGCGCAATCCATCGCCCTACATGTACCTGGCGCATGTCGGCGGGATCGACCTGATCGGCGCCAGCCCCGAGCTGTTCGTCAGGATCAAGGACGATCTGATCGAAATGCGCCCCATCGCCGGGACGGTGGGCAAGAAACCAGGGGTCGAACCGACCGAACTGGTCCTGGAGCTCACGCGCTCGGAAAAGGAACGTGCAGAACACCTGATGCTCATCGACTTGTGCCGCAACGACATTGGCCGGGTATGCCAGGCAGGTTCGCTGGAAGTCGATGAATTCATGCTGGTGGAAGAATATTCGCACCTGTACCACATGGTTTCGAATGTTCGCGGACTGCTGCGCCCTGGCCTGGATGCTTACGATGTGATCAAGGCATCATTCCCGGCAGGGACCATGTCTGGCGCTCCCAAGGTCCGGGCGATGGAGTTGATCGAAGCCATGGAAAGCAACCGCAGGGGTATCTATGCAGGCGCGCTTGGCTTGATCGGCTTCGATGGCAGCGTAAACACAGCACTGTGCATTCGCTCAACCGTGCATGACCAAGGTACCTACCACCTGCGTGCATCCGCAGGTGTGGTAGCCGACTCGACGCCCGAAATGGAGTGGAAGGAAACACTTTATAAGATGGGCTCTGTTTATCGCGCAGTGACCGGCGAGGAGATTGCACTGTGAAAGTATTTTTGATCGATGCCTACGACAGCTTTGTCTTCATCATCAGCCAGTACCTTGAACAGCTTGGCCTGGAAACCCGAGTCGAGCGCCATGACCAGCCCGACCTCATCCAACGGATCGAGGCTTTCGCGCCAGACTTCTGCGTACTGGGCCCTGGCCCTGGGCACCCGGCGGATGCCGGCTACATCGAACTCATTCGGCATTTTCAGGGTCGCCTGCCGCTACTCGGTGTCTGCCTCGGCCATCAAGCCCTGGGGCTGGCGTTCGGCGCCCAGGTCTGCCGCGCTGCGCACGTAATGCACGGCAAGGTGAGTGAGATAGAAAACGATGGCAAAGGGGTCTACTCCCATACCAATGGTCGCTCGATTAAGGCAACACGCTATCACTCACTGATGATCGCAGACCAAGGCATGCCCGAGTGCCTGGAAGTGACTTCAAGGTCCACCGACGATGGCTACATCATGGGCATCCGTCATCGCACGCAGCCAATGGAAGGCGTTCAGTATCACCCGGAGAGCATCCTCACGGAAAACGGCCTAGACGTGTTTCGCAGCTTCATCAGGCAGTACCTGAGCTGACCGTCCAAACGGGATAGGGAAGAGTCCTAGTGCCTTTGGCCTGGAGGACAAGGCTTTAGCCACGCCCAGCAAGACGCGACTTGCTCCATGGTTTGTGCAGAGGCCGATACCGGCCTACCAAACCATGGAGTTTCCCACAGGTGCAGGGCACGCCCCGGGGTTGGCGATGTCCATGTGGGAGCCGGACCAATGCGGTATCAACGTGAGCGAAATGTTTATGGATAAACACAACGTATCGGTTTCTGCCTGCAGGCAGGCCGAGATTTCTGCATCATTAATTACCCTAACCACCTTCATGAGCCTTGCCAAGGATACCAACCGCTGTGACTGGGAGCGCTTGCTGAAAAAGATACTGCGCAAACTGGGGTTCGCCAGCTACCTGATCAGTCTAGGTCCTGCTCGCCCGCTGGACACAAACCCCTTGAATGGCGTCATCACCACCTTTCCCAGACAATGGCTGGAACAGTACTGCAGTGATGGGCTCATCGAGATCGACCCTATCCTCAAGCATTGCCGCCGGGAACTGGTACCGATTTTTTGGGCAGCCGAACATCGTCGGGCACGCGGTCGCTCGCGGCACTTCTGGGAACAGCGTGAGCAATTCGGGCTTCGCAGCGGCATGAGCATACCGCTGCGCTACGAACTGTTCAGAGGCACCTTGAGCGTGGCATTCGACGACAGCCAGGCCGCGAAACAACCAGACTTCTCCAACCCGGCAGTTAGCCAGTTGTTCATGCTCGTACCTTACCTGCTGGCCGGCATGCGCCACCAACTGCATGCCGGTACTCCGGTACGCCAGGACCTGACGCCCAAGGAAATGGAATGCCTGTACTGGGCCAGCGCCGGCAAGACCAGTTGGGAAATCAGCCACATCCTTACCTGCTCCGAGCGAACCATCGACTTTCATTTGCTCAATGCCCGACACAAACTCGGCTCGGTCAGCCGGCAACAGGCGGTCGGTACAGCCGCCGCCTCCGGGTTGATTGCAGCGGTGGACGGCCAGGCCGGTTACAACCGCCAGAAATAATAGCCCCGTGCCTCGTATTCGTTGCGGTCCAACACCGACTTGACATCGACCACGCAAGCACCGGGTAACAGCTTTTCATGCATCGCGGCCATGGTTTTACTGCGATAAGCCTGATGAAGCACCGCGACGATCATTGCATCGGCAGCAGGCAATCGCTCCCAGGCAGTCAGGTCGAGCCCGTAATGTCTGGCAACCGTCGCCGGATCGGCCAATGGGTCGTGAACATGCACCTTGACACCATAGACGCAAAGCTCGACAACGATGTCATTGACCTTGGAGTTGCGTACATCGGCGCAGTTTTCCTTGAAGGTAAAGCCCAGCATGTTCACCGTTGCGCCCTTAACGACACGGTTGGAGGCAATCATCTGTTTGATGGTTTTTCCGACGATCCATTTTCCCATGCCATGATTGATGCGCCGCCCGGCCAGAATAACCTGTGGGTGATAGCCATGTGACTCGGCCTTGTACGTCAGATAATAGGGGTCTACGCCAATACAGTGCCCCCCACCAGGCGCGGTTTGAAATCCAGGGAGTTCCACTTGGTGTTGGCAGCCTCGAGCACTTGGCACGTGTCGATCTTGAGTTCGGAAAAAATTACCGATAGCTCGTTCATCAGCGCAATATTCAAGTCACGCTGGGTATTTTCGATCACCTTGGCTGCCTCGGCCACTTTGATTGAAGGAGCCCGATGCACGCCGGGGCAAATGATCAGCTCATACAAATCAGCCAAGGTGGCAAGGCTTTGCGGAGTGTCTGCCGAGACCACCTTGACTACCTCGCAGAGGGTGTGCGTACGGTCACCGGGGGTGATCCGCTCAGGCGAGTAGCCGACGTTGAAATCTTCTTTCCAGCGCAGGCCGGCCCCTGTTTTCAATACCCGGATGCAGCGTTCTTCGGTCGCACCGGGATAGACCGTGGACTCGAAGATTATCAAGGTGCCACGCTTCATATGCGTTGCCACCGTCTCGCTGGCTTTCAACAACGGCGACAGGTCGGGCTGATTGGCCGCGTCGACCGGTGTCGGAACCGCAACAACGATAATGTCAGCTTCTCTCAGCGCCGCAGCGTCATCGGTGTAGACAAGGTGAGTAGCCTGTTGCATCTGCTGGGCAGTCAGCTCCCCGACGGGGTCGATCGCATCCCGGTACTGCTCGATGCTGCGTCGGCAGATATCGAACCCGATAGTGGGCAGGTGCCTGCCGAACTCTACTGCCAGTGGCAACCCGACGTAACCCAACCCCACAACCGCTACGGTACCCAAAGTCGTGTCCATCCTTAGGGTCTGTTGCCGTTTCGCCCTAACTCTTTGATCTATAAAAGCAAGCTCGTATCGTTGTAGTTTTTACACAACATCAATACGAGCTTGTAATACCCCGATTACTGCTCAGAGATGAACATTGGTCGAAGCTGCGGGAAGTTCTGCGCACAAGGCCCATCTACAACAAGCGTGATCTACGAATGACCGTGGAGGGCATGCTGTACCGCATGCGCACGGGATGCCCTTGGAGAGACCTGCCCAAGGCGTTCGGGAACTGGAATAAGGTCTATAAACGCTTCAATGCATGGTCTGCAGCCGGCAAATGGTTCAAGATCTTCAAAGTGCTGAACCGTCCCGGGTGAGTGTGTCCGAATTTTTGTGTAACCGGCTCATGAGCGACACTGTCGCTCCGAACTGGAGACACCATGACGCAATCGAAACACCCCATCCCGGAAGAACTGCTGGATCAGCTCCTGGCCAACTACCAGAAACCTGAAGATCTGATCGGTGCTGACGGCATCCTCAAGCAACTGACCAAGAAGCTGGTCGAGCGCGCACTGGATGCGGAGCTGACCCACCACCTGGGTCACGACAGGCATCAGCCAGTTAGCAACCCGGTTGGCAATACGCGCAACGGCTTCAGTAGCAAGAAGCTCAAGGGCGAGTTCGGGGAGCTGCCCATCGAGGTGCCGCGTGATCGGCATGGCACCTTCGATCCGCAGATCGTCGAGAAGCACCAGACCCGCTGGGGCAGGCTTCGACGACAAGCTCCTCTCGCTGTATGCCCGCGGCATGACGGTGCGCGAGATCCAGGCGCACTTGCAGGAGATGTACGGTGCCGAGGTGTCGCCCAACCTGATTTCCTCGGTGACCGATGCCGTAGCCGATGAAGTGAAGGCCTGGCAGTCCCGCCCGCTCGATACGGTCTACCCCATCGTCTACCTCGACTGCATTCACACAAGGTACGTGAAGGCGGTGTACCTGACGCTGGGCATCAACCTGGCCGGCGAGAAGGAAATTCTCAGCCTGTGGATCGCCCAGACCAAGGGCGCCAAGTTCTGGTTGCAGGTGGTGACCGAACTGCGTAATCGCGGCGTGCAAGATATCTTCGTCGCCTGCGTGGAGGCCTGAAGGGCTTCCCCGAGGCCATCGAGGCGGTGTTCCCACAGACCAGCGTGCAGTTGTGCATCGTGCACATGGTCAGGCATAGCCTGAACTACGTGTCGTGGAAGCGGCGGGCCGAGGTGGTAGCCGATCTGAAGCGGATTTACCAGTCCAGCACAGCCGACAAGGCCGAACTGCACCTCGGCGAATTCGATGCCAAGTGGGACGACTACCTGCCGATTGGTCAGTCCTGGCGACGTAACTAGGTACGGATCACGCCCTTCTTCGACTTCCCACCGGAGATCCGCAAGATCATCTACACCACCAACGCCATCGAGTCGGTGAACATGAGCCTGCGTAAGATCACCAAGAACCGGGGCTCATTCCCCCAGCGACGAGGCGCTGCTGAAACTCTTCTACCTGCAACATCAGCAAGAAATGGACGATGCCGATTCGCGACTGGAAGGCGGCGCTGACGCGCTTTACGATCAGCTACGAAGGATGGCTGCACTCCCTGTTACACAAAATTCTGCACACCCTCACCAGTGGATGAGCCACTACAATGATGAACGGACTCACCAAGGAAAAATGTGCTGTAGCCGTACGCTGGCCGAGACATTTGAGGACGGAAAGAAAGTCTGACAGGCCAAAATGATCAACTGAATTTGATCTGACAGTCACGGCCGCGAATCCGGTAACGGTCAGATCAAGTCTGAGCTTCTACACCTAAAAAAACCACCATGTAATGGACAAATGAGCATCCATTGTCCATATGGACAACTCGAAATTTCAGACATGCTACAAACTTAGGGAGGTCATAGATATTCACACCACTCTCACATGACGACTACATTCAGCGTGCAGTTGCACTGCAAGGGGCCGACGGGGAAGGTTTCGCGGATCAGGCTGGGTTGATCGGCTGCCATGGCGGCTCCTCAAGGTGACGGGAGCAAAATTCTGTCATCCGCGCCAGGCGCTGTCCAAGCGGCTCGTGCCGCTCCAGGCTCTTACTTGTAGCGTGGAGTGGCAGGCACCCGTCTTGCGGCTTATTGCCGGGCTAGTCCAGCAAGCCCAGGCGCTTGGCCCTGGCCACGGCCTGGGTGCGGCGTTCGACGCCGAGCTTGCCATTGATATGGCGAGCGTGGGTTTTGACCGTGTGCAGGGAGATGAACAACTGGTCGCTGATTTCCTGATTCGAACAGCCCTGGGCAATCAGCCGTAGAACCGCCAGCTCACGGGTACTGAGCATTTCGTTCGAGCCGTTGGGATCGACCATCGGCAAGGCTTGTGCATCACGCCCTCCCGGCAATTGCAGGCGCAGGGCTTCGGTGAGCGAGGTGCGCGGCAGCACGTTGAGTTGCTCTCGCAGCCATTCGGGTCGATGCGAGAGCAACTCATGGAAAGCCAGCAGGCAACCACCCTCGGCCATCGCCAGGCTGGCCTGGAATTGCTGCTGAGCTTCACGTTCACGACCATCGGCCAGCAGCAGCAACGTCAATTGTACCTGGGCGAAGGCGCCGATCAGCAGTCCTTCGCATGCCTGGGCACGAACGATCAGCCCACGCAGGCGGCGCTCGGCTTCGGCCGTCAGGCCTTGCCAACGCTCCAGGGAGGCGCGGTGGATCTCGATGTGCAGCGATAGCTGTGGATGAAACTCCGGCGCGGCCGCCGCGCCCTCCCCCGTGTAGGTTTCGGCCAGGCGCAGCAGCCAGGCTTGAGCCAGATCGGTCTGGCCCTGGGTCAACCACAATTCGCATTTGGTCAGGGTGATCATCGCCAGGTAATAGACCGGTGGCACGTCCCAGATATGCATCAGCCGCTCGGCCTCCGCCAATTGCGCAAACGCCTCGGCGAACAGGGCGCGGCGACCGTACTGGCTGGCCATCAGGCAATAACCGACCAACAGGCTGATATCGCGACAGGCCCGCGCCTCGGCAATACCGGCGAGGAGACGCTCATGGGCCTCGCCCGGACGCATGCGCAGCGCCAGCACGAACCCCTCGTACAGTGCCAACCGGGCACGCGCCGCATAGGGCCGTGAAGACGGCAGGTGGCGCAGGCACTCGCTGCCCTGCTGCACCTCGGCCAGGGCCCTGAGCACTTCGCCGCGGGCCAGCAGCACGCGCCCACGGTCGTAGTGACAGAGCCCTTCGAACAGCGGGTTGCCCTGGCGCTGCGCGAGTTCGAGCGCTTCGCGATTGAGGCTGCGTGCCTGCAACAACTCGCCACGTACCACGGCCAGGTTGGACAAGGTCGACAGGCACATCAGCCGGGGTCCGAAACGCTCTTCAGGCAACGCCTGCAACGCATCGCTACAGAAGCGTCGCGCCCGTTCGCCATCGCCACGACCACGGGCGATCACCCCGTTGACGGCCAGCCACTGGGAGACCAGCGAGCGTTGCTCCTCGGCACTGCGCGCCGGCAGGAAGCGTGTCAGGTGGTCGGCCAGTTCCTGTGCCGCATCCAGTTGGCAAGCCAGGGCCAGCGCCCAGCTGTACAGGGCGATCAGCCGTGGCGTACTGCTGAGCAGGCTGTCGGGCAGGTCCATCTTCCAGCGCAGCAACATCGCCACGTTCTGTTCGGCGAGCAGGTGCTCTTCGGAAAAACACTGCACCAGATTGGCTGCCACGTCCGGTTGGCCGGCACGCAAGGCCTGCTCCACGGCTTCGTCGAGCAATCCCTGGGCATTGAACCAGCGGCAGGCACGCAGGTGCAGGCTGGCTTCGGGCGCCGACATCAGCGATTCGGGACTGGCCCGCAGCAGGTCGGAGAACAGGTGGTGGTAACGGAACCAGCGGCCGTGCTCGTCCAGCGGCACCAGGAACACCTGGTCGGCCTGTAGGTGCTGGATGATCGCCGCGCTATCGTGACTGTCGCGCAGCGCATCGCACAGTTCGACGCAGAAGCGCTCCAGGCGAGCGGTGTCATAGAGAAACGTCTGTACCTGCGGCGAAAGGCGCTCGATCACCTCCTCCAGCAGGTAGTCGCGAACCAGGCCACGGGCGCCATGCAGGTCCAGCTTGCTCGCCTCATCGCCAGCCAGCAGCCACAGGCGCAGCCCCGCCACCCAGCCCTCGCTGCGCTGCAACAGTTCCTGCAACGCCTCGCCCTGCAACTCGCTACCTTGGCTGGCCAGCAAGGCCTGGGTTTCCTCATCGGTCAGGCGCAGGTCCTGCTCGGTCAGTTCGAGCAACTGCCGGGACAGGCGCAGCCGCGCCAGATGCCAGTCCGGGCGCTGGCGGCTGGTGACCAGCAGCAGCATGCCAGCGGGCAGATGGTTGAGGAAAAACTGCAGGCAGCTATCGAGCACCGCGCCTTGGGCCAGGTGGTAATCGTCCAGCACCAATAGCAATGGCGAGGCCGCGTCGGCTCGCTCGGCCAACTCATCGAGAAAACCATCGAGCCACTGTTCGAAGGCAAACGGCTGATGGCGTTGGCGCATCTTCAGGATGCTCAACGACTCTTCGCCGAGCCCGGGAAAATGCTGGCGTAGGCCCAGCAGCAGACGCTCGAGAAAACGTCCGGGATCACTGTCGCGCCGGCTCAGGCTGATCCACAGGCTCTGCCAGGGCGCCGGCAAACGTTCGCAGAACTCGATGGCCAGAGAGCTCTTGCCAAATCCGGCCGGCGCGCTGAACAGCAGCAGCCGACCATGGACTCCGCCGGCCAGACGTTCGCACAGGCGCGGCCTGCGCACATAGCCCGCCGGCAAGGGGGGACGGAAAAAGCGACCGTCCCGCAGGCTGGCTGGCTCGATGGCAGGGGAAGAACGGGACGAATCGGTCACGGAGGTCGGGTCGCCGAACTGGCTGGATGCCAGCAGCCTATTCCCTTGTTCGACGCAATTGAAGCCCGTTCACTTCCAGAAACGAAAAAAGCCGGCTTTGCCGCCGGCCTCTTTCGTGTTCTCTGGCGCCTGGCGCGATCCGATCAGCGCACCCCCGCCTGGCGCAACGCCGCCGGGGTGAAATCGGCAGTGGAGTACTTGAGGCCGAATTCGTACGCGCGCTTTTCCTGGTTCTTCATGCCCAGCGCCAGGTAGCGACCGGAGATGATGTCGTACAGGGTTTCCACGGTGTACCAGGGCACCTGCTTGTCGTAGTAGTACTGGGCGTGGGCCTCGGCCACGCGCCACAGCTGGCCACGACCGTCATAGTGATCGATCACCGCGGCTTGCCAGGTGTCCTCATCGATGAAGAAGTCGCGCTTGGCGTAGATATGCCGCTCGCTGGACTTCAGGGTCGCGGTCACGTGCCACACGCGGTGCAGTTCGTAGCGGGTGAGGTCCTGGTTGATGTGGCCAGCCTTGACGATGTCGTCGTACTTGAGCTTCGGCGAGTCGAGTGCGTAGGCGTTGTACGGGATGTACATCTCCTGCTTGCCGACCAGTTGCCAGTCGTAGCGATCCGGCGCGCCGTTGTACATGTCCAGGTTGTCGGAGGTACGCAGGCCGTCGGCGGCGGTACCCGGACCGTCGTAGGAGACCTGCGGCGCACGGCGTACACGGCGCTGACCGGCGTTGTAGATCCAGGCCAGGCGCGGTTCCTTGACCTGATCCAGGGTCTCGTGCACCAGCAGCACGTTGCCGGCCAGGCGCGAGGGCGCGGTCACCCGTTGCTTGAAGTAGAAGAGGATGTTGCCCTGCTTGCCCGGATCGTAGTCGCTCAGGCTGCTCGGGAAGGCGAACTCATCCTGCAGGTACACCGGGCTGTAGGAGCCATTGGTCTGCGGCGTGACCTGCACCACCAGGCGCTTGGCGCTGCCGCCACGGTAGCGGGTGATGTGGTTCCAGATCACTTCCAGGCCATTCTGCGGAATCGGAAACGGGATCGCCGTCTTGAAGTTCTCCAGGCCGTTGCCGCCCTGGACCAGCCTGGCAGTGGTGGCGTTGGCCTTGATATCCGCCAGCACGCCATTGGGCAAGGTCGCCGTACGGTGCGACGGGTAGACCGGGATCCTGAAGGTCTGCGGGTAGCGCTTGAACATCGCCAACTGGCCGGGGCTCAGCTTGTCCTTGTACTGCTCGACGTTCTGCGCGGTGATGGTGAACAGCGGTTTTTCGTTGGCGAACGGATCGGCCAGGAAACCACGATCATCCGAGGCCCCGGCGTTGGTCGGCAGGCCGCCGTTCCAGGCCGGGATCGAACCGTCGGCGTTACCCGCCTTCTCCGCGCCGACGGGGGTCAGCGTGGTGCCGAGCTTGGCCGCATCGCCGGCGGATACGGCCGCCATGACGCTGCTGGCAATCAGGGATAACGCCAGCAGACCGGATTGCAATAAAGCTTTCTGCGCTTTCATCTGCGTATTCATCCTTATTCTTTAGAAGTTCATGCCGAAGCTGAGCGACAGGAAGTCACGATCGACCAGGGTGTTGTACTTGCCACCGAAGAAGTCGGTGTATGCCAGGCTCGCGGTGTAGGTGTTCTGGTAGTCGGCATCGAGCCCCAGGCTGACGGCCTTGGCCCCCTCGTTGAACAGCCCGTTGGGACCATAGCCATGCACGTCATGGGACCAGGCCACGCTGGGCTTGAGGTTGACCCCGGCGAAGACGTCGTTGTACTCCCAGATGGCGCGGGCACGGTAGCCCCAGGAGGTGCTGGTGACGAATCCGTCGTTTTCACAGTATTTGCTGACGTTCTCGGCACTCGTACTTCCCAGGGTGCCGGCATTCAAGGTTGTGCAGGTATTGTTGGGCAATGGTCCCGGGCCATAGACGGGGTCCCGGCCATAGCGAACCTTATCGGTGCTTTCAAGTCCTCCGACATGAGTGACTCCAACCTCGCCAATCAAGGTCAAGCGAGAGGCGCCCATGACTTGGTCGAAGAAGTGCGTGAGGGTGGTCTGGAATTGGGTTATTTCCTTACGGCGATAGCCATGCTGGTCCTGCCCGGGCACGCCTTGAAGCACTGATACCGATGAGTTCAGCGGCGTGAGCCCGGAGTAGAGGATATCGGTGGTGTTCAGTTGTACCGGGGCGTTGGGTCGATAGCTAAGCTCTCCGCTCCAGGCTGTGCCGGTTGGCAGCGTTGTAGAGAAGCTCAGGCCATAGAGTTGAATGTCCTCGGGATACTCCATGAAATAGCGGCTGTTGCCTGCGACCATGGCACTCGCGGCACCACTTCCTGCGGTAGCGGCGGCAGCGGGTATGGCAGCGTAACACGCGGCCTGGCTGCCAGCGGGCAGAGCGGCGCAACGGGCGGTCAGTTGTGTTGCGACGGCACCGCCGATCGCGGAGCCGAACGAACCGGCCGTGGCGTAGGCACCAGCCGGGGCGCCTTGGGCGCTGAAGATGGGCGCGCGGCTGTGGTAGTTCATGAAATACGCGCCGAACTCCGTGTCGAGCGGTTCGAACAAGTAGCGCAAGGCCGCGCCCCATTGGCCACTGTCACGCGCGTCCCGGTCTCCACCTCTCGGTACGACCACCCCTTCGGAGGTCGTCTGATAGCCATAGCCCATGGATGTCGCCACCCCCGAGAATTGCCCGAGCGTCGGCGATAAGACCGCCAGGTTCCCGGTACAGCCATCCGCCGCGATATCCGCCTGCGAGAAGAACGTCCCGCAGTTATCCACCACCGTCTGATCCCACTCCAGTTGATAGAACGCCTCGGCCGACAGGTTCTCGGTCAGGCTCTGCGACACGTAGAACATGTTGACCGGGATCAGGCCTTCCTTCACCTCGGAGCCCGGACGACGAAACGCGGCCACGTCCAGTGGGTTGATCGAGTTGATGGAGTTGAGGATGAAGGTGCTCTCGCCCCAGCTCACCACCTGCTTGCCCAGGCGCACGCTGCCGGGCTGATCGCCGATCGAGTAGTTGTGATAGACGAAGGCATCGAGGATCTGCGCGCCAGAGGACTTGGCTCCTTCCTTGCGGTTGCTGTCGCTGATGTCCTTGAACTCGCGGCCTTCATCCTTCAGTTCGAAGTCGTACCAGTACTTGCCACGCACGAACACACCGGTGTCCCCATACTTCAGCTCGAGGTCGTGGACACCCTTGAAAATCTTCGAGAAGGTCTCACCCTTCTTGAAATTCCGGTGGCCATCGTCGGAGGTCTGCGACAGGCCGTCGCCACCGTTGTTCTTGCCGATGAGGTCTTTGTCCGGCGATGCCATGGACCAACTGGCGCCCACGGACAGGGAGGAGTCGAACTGCCCCTCGATCTCACCGATGTTGAAGGTGACGGCGAATGCCGGAGTGACAAGAGTTGAAGCCAGGCTGACGGCCAAAGGCAGTTTGGCCAGACGCCAGAACGGTCTGATTGTTGTCATCGACGCTACTCCCTGTTCCCTGTGTTTTTTGTTATGGATGAACCGACTATAGCCAGAGGCTTGAAACCGCTTGATCCCCCGAAAGTGTGATTTGCAGCCCGGCAAGCTGTCTAGACCGGCCAGTCAGGTTTTTCCTGACCGGTCACCACTTCATGCGGCAGGCATGCACGAGTCGAAAATTCACCTCGGGTGACTACAGCGTAGACAGGAAAGTGCTGCCCGATGCTTGCCATTGCTGGATATCGGCGCGAATGCGCTTCTTGTCCAGCTTGCCCACACTGGTCTTGGGAATATCGGTAACAAGGGCGATCTGTCCGGGGATCGCCCATTTGTTGATCAGCCCCTGCTCGATGAAAGGCTTGAGGTGCTCCTTCAAGTCCTTGGCATCCAGGGACTGGTCTTGATGAATCACCAGCAGCGCGAACGGACGCTCGCCCCATTGCGGGTCCGGGATGCCGACCACCGCCACCTCGCGCACCGCTCCGTGTCGGCTGATGAGGTCTTCCAGGTCGAGCGAGGACAACCATTCGCCGCCGGTCTTGATCACGTCCTTGATACGGTCGCGAATATCGACGAAACCGAAGTCGTCCAGGGTGGCGACGTCGCCGGTATGCAGCCAGCCGCCCTGCCAAAGCTCGGCGCCTTTGTCCGGTTCGCGGAAATACCCCTGCGTCAGCCAGGGCGCACGCAACACCAACTCGCCCAGGGTCTCGCCGTCGGCTGGCAGGAAATTGCCATCCGGGTCGACTATCGCCGCCTCGACCAGCGGCACCGGCACGCCGGCCTTGATGCGATAGGTGATGCGCTCATCCTCGCTGCCCGCCTTGAGTTCCTCGTTCATGTGCGCGCAGGAAATCAGCGGGCAGGTTTCCGACATGCCGTAGGCCGCGGTGAGCTGGATGCCGCGGGCCTTCGCCGCCTCGTACAGCGAGCGGTTGAGCGCGCTGCCGCCGATGATGATCTTCCAGCCGGCGAAATCCACGTCCTGGCCCTGCTTGGCATTGAGCAGCATCTGCAGGATGGTCGGTACGCAGTGAGAAAACGTGACCTTCTCGGTCTGCCATAGCCTGACCAGCAGTTCGGGATCGTAGCGACCGGGATAGACCTGCTTGATGCCCATCATGGTCGCCGCATAGGGGATACCCCATGCGTGCACGTGGAACATCGGTGTGATCGGCATGTACACGTCATCGGTGCCGAGCAGGCGCACGCTGTCCAGCCCCCCCAGAACGGAAGCCTCGACCAGACTGTGCAGCACCAGTTGGCGATGGGTGAAATACACGCCCTTGGGGTTACCGGTGGTGCCGGTGGTGTAGAACGTGGTGGCGACCGAGTTCTCGTCGAAATCGGGGAAGTCATAGTGCGGGCTGGCCTCGGCGAGCAACGACTCGTATTCACCGAGCAGATTGGGCAGATCGGCCTGCTTGCTCTCACCATCGGTGAGCAGCAGGGTCTTCTCCACCGTGGTCAGTTGCGCCTGGATGGCGTTGTACAGCGGCAGGAATTCGCTGTTCACCAGCACCAGCCGGTCGTCGGCATGATTCATGGTGTAGAGGATCTGGTCGGCGGACAGGCGGATATTGATGGTATGCAGCACCGCGCCAATCATCGGCACGGCGAACATGCATTCGAGGTAGCGATGGCTGTCCCAGTCCATCACCGCCACGGTATCGCCAGCCTTGACGCCAGCCTGGGTCAGGACGTTGGCCAGCCGCGCGACGCGCTGGCCGAAGGTCACGTAGTCATGGCGCACCAGGTCGCGGTAGACGATCTCCCGGGTCCGTTCATAGCGGGCGCCAGACAGCAGCAGGCTCTTGATCAGCAGTTGGGGTTGATGGGCGTGTTCGGCAGGCGGGAGGATGCGGGTCTGCAGCATATCGGGATTTCCTTCCTGGAGCGGTCTGGTGGACTTCAATCTAGTTGGCAGGCTCTGCCTGCAAATCATCCGAAAGAATGATTTGCACGTGACCGAACAGTCGAATCCGGTCACGTCGTAGAATCGTTGGCGACTGACGTACAAAACCAATAAGGAGAACGACTCATGTCCGATATCGTCATCATCAGCGCCGCACGCACGCCCATGGGTAGTTTTCAGGGCAGCCTGTCCAGCCTCAGCGCGGTCGAGCTCGGCGCCAGCGCCATCCGCGAAGCAGTCCGGCGGGCCGCCATCGAACCTGGCGACGTGCAGGAAGTGATCATGGGTTGCGTGCTGCCGGCAGGCCTCAAACAAGGCCCTGCGCGCCAGGCATCGCTCAATGCCGGCCTGCCCGCCGCCACCGGCTGCACCACGATAAACAAGCTGTGCGGCTCGGGCATGAAGGCGGTGATGCAGGCCTTCGATGCGCTCAAGGCGGGCAGCAACGAGGTGATGGTCGCGGGTGGCATGGAAAGCATGTCCAACGCCCCCTACGTGCTGGAAAAAGCCCGCGCCGGGCTGCGCATGGGCCATGCCGAGATCAAGGACCACATGTTTCTCGACGGCCTGGAGGACGCGCGCACGGGCCGCCTGATGGGCTCGTTCGCCCAGGACACAGCGGACCAATACGGCATCACCCGCGAAGAAATGGACGCCTATGCCATCGAGTCGCTGCGCCGCGCCCAGGCCGCGATCCAGGACGGTTCCCTGGACAGCGAGATCGTCCCGGTCACGGTCAGCACACGTAAAGGCGAGATCGTGGTGAAGGATGACGAGCAGCCATTCAACGCCAACATCGAGAAGATTCCTGGTCTCAAGCCCGCCTTCCGGAAAGACGGCAGCATCACCGCCGCCAACGCCAGCTCGATCTCCGACGGTGCCAGTGCGTTGGTCCTGATGAGCGCAGGGGAAGCCACCAGGCGCGGGCTTACCCCCCTGGCGCGCATCGTCGCCCATGCCACCCAAAGCCAGGCGCCCGGTGAATTCACCCTTGCGCCGGTTGGCGCCATCGGCAACCTGCTACGCAAGACCGGCTGGCACAAGGAAGACGTCGACCTGTTCGAAATCAACGAGGCCTTCGCCATGGTCACCATGCTGGCGATGCGCGAACACGGCCTGGATCACGCCAGGGTCAACGTCTTCGGCGGCGCCTGTGCCCAAGGCCACCCGGTGGGCTCGACCGGTTCGCGACTGATCGTCACCCTGATCAACGCCTTGCAGAGAAAAGGCGGCAAGCGCGGCATCGCCTCGCTGTGCATCGGCGGCGGCGAGGCTACGGCGGTGGCTGTCGAATTACTCTGAAGCGCCCGCGCAGCAGGTCGGCATTGGACAAGAGCGAGCGCTTGTCCAGCACTCGGCTATCGCGACATACAGGGCTCACCGCACCTGAGTGAACGCCAACTTGATGCCCAGGCCAATCAACACCGCGCCCATCGCACGGTCGAACCAATGCCCCATGCGGGCGAACCCGGCGCGCACCCGGGCCTGGCTGAACAAGGCGGCGACCAGGCAGAACCACAGCCCCGTGGCAACGGCCAGGTAGACGCCATAGCCCGCCTGCACCAGCAACGGTGTATGCGGGTTGATGACCACGGTGAACAGGGAGAGGAAGAACAGCGTCGCCTTGGGGTTGAGGCCGTTGGTGACGAAGCCGCTGACGAAGGCGCCGCGCGAGGTACGCGCCTCGGCCAGCGCCGGTTCCAGGCTATCCGCTGCCGCCGGACGAGCACGCAGCGCCTTGATGCCGATGTACAGCAGGTAGCCGGCGGCCAACCACTTCAGTACGTTGAACAACACGATCGACTGCGACACGATCAGGCCGATACCCAGCAGTGAATAGGCAACGTGGACGAAGATGCCGCAGCCCACGCCCAACGCCGTCCACACACCGGCACGGCGCCCATGGGCCACGCTCTCGCGCACCACGATGGCGAAATCCGGTCCTGGGCTGGCAACCGCCAACAGGTGAATGACGGCCACGGTGAGAAACTCCGCCCAGTACATGCAACCTCCGAATAGTGGGAATCCTGTTTCAAGGCTGGCAACCTTACGCGAAGCCAATGACTCAAGACAGGTACAGCCAATGCGTCAAAGCACCCGTGCAGTATTTCTCGACCACGCCTCCCTCGACCAGGGTGATCTGGACCTGCTGCCGCTGCGCGCAGCCTTCGACGAGCTGGCCCTGTATGACAGCAGCGCCGCCGAACAGGTCAGCGAACGCCTGCGCGGCGCACAGGTGGCGATCAGCAACAAGGTTCGCCTGGATGCCGAGAGCCTGGCCGCCAATCCGGACCTGAAGCTGATCCTGATTTCCGCGACCGGCACCAACAATGTCGACCTGGAAGCCGCCCGGCGCCACGGCATCGTGGTCAGCAACTGCCAGGGCTACGGTACGCCATCGGTGGCCCAGCACACGCTGATGCTGCTGCTCACCCTCGCCACCCGCCTGGCCGACTATCGCAAGGCGGTAGACGCCGGACACTGGCAGCAGGCGTCGCAGTTCTGCCTGCTGGACTTTCCCATCGTCGAGCTGGAAGGCAAGACCCTCGGCCTGCTCGGCCATGGCGAACTCGGCAGCGCTGTCGCCAGGCTGGCCGAAGCCTTCGGCATGCGCGTGCTGCTCGGCGCCCTGCCCGGCCGGCCAGCTCGCGCGGATCGCATTGCCCTGGATGAATTGCTGCCACAGGTCGATGCCCTGACCCTGCATTGCCCGCTCAACGAGCACACCCGCAACCTGATCGGCGCCCGCCAGATCGCGGCGATGAAACCCAACGCGTTCCTGATCAACACCGCGCGTGGCGGCCTGGTCGACGAACAGGCACTGGCGGACGCCCTGCGCGCCGGCCATCTCGGCGGGGCCGCATTCGATGTGTTGAGCGAGGAGCCGCCGCGCAATGGCAACCCCTTGCTGGCCGCCGATATCCCACGCCTGATCATCACCCCGCACAATGCCTGGGGCAGCCGCGAAGCGCGCCAGCGCATCGTTGGCCAGTTGGCAGAAAACGCCCAGGCGTTCCTGGCCGGTGCACCGAAGCGGGTGGTCGGCTAACAGTCCGTTGAAAAACGTAGGCGAGGCAGTCAGTGCAACACCGATGGCGGCCCCGCAAAAACAGGCGAAAAACGGACTGGGCTCGCATTCGAGTTTACGCGCTGTAAATGAGCATTTTGATTGGACTCGCACACGAGCCTGTTTTTAACGCTGCAATGACAACGTAGGTAGTTTTTCAACGGCCTGCTAAGCTACGCGCCCTTTGAATACAAGGCCTGGCCATGGACCCTAGAAGCGAAGTACTGCTGCGCAACATCGAACTGTTCCAGGGCGAAGTGCTCCTGGCCGGTCTAGCGGCGGACGACCTCCTGGGGCAATTGCCCAACGCCCGTGGCTGGTCCTGGCACGCTGGCGAACAGGCGGCGATCGAGGCTCGTTTCGCCGGGCGCAGCCACTTCGGCACCGAAGCGCCGACAGGTTTCGCCAGTGCCGCTCTGTTTCTGTCCAAGTCTCGCGACCTGGCCGACTACCTGCTGCAATCCCTGGCTGCGCGACTGCCCGGCGGCGAGTTGTTCCTGGTTGGCGAAAAGCGTGGCGGCATCGAGCGGGCGGCCAGGCAACTGTCCGCCTTCGGCCGCCCACGCAAGCTGGATAGCGCACGCCACTGCCAACTCTGGGTCGTCACCGTGGAAAACGTACCTGCGGCACCGGTGCTGGAAAACCTGGCCAAGCGCTACAGCCTTGAACTGAACGACGGCCCGCTCGAGGTCATCAGCCTGCCGGGCGTGTTCAGCCATGGGCGCCTGGACCGTGGCAGCGAGCTACTGCTCGAACACCTCGGTGCGCTTCCTGCCGGGCACCTGCTGGACTTCGGCTGTGGGGCTGGCGTACTCGGATCGGCTCTCAAGCGCCGTTATCCGGGCAGCACCCTGACCCTGCTCGACGTCGATGCCTTCGCCGCCGCCAGCAGTCGCCTGACGCTTGCCGCCAATGCCCTCGAGGGCGACGTCATCTGTGCCGATGGCATCCACGCCGCCCCCGAAGGGCTGAGTGCGATCATCAGCAACCCGCCCTTCCACGACGGCGTACACACGGCTTACCAAGCGACCGAAGACCTGCTCAGCCACGCCGCTCGCCATCTGCGCCCCGGTGGCGAACTGCGCATAGTCGCCAACAGTTTTCTCAAGTACCCGCCGCTGATCGAACGGCACCTGGGCCCCTGCCAGGTGCTGGCCGAGGGCAGCGGCTTCCGTATCTATCGAGCCACGCGCAACTGAAATCGGCTTGCCCTGGCCGGCCGGCTTGGGCAAAATCCTGCCCGTCCTAGGGGAGTAGTCTCCCACGAGCGCCCTGCTCGTCCGGCACGCGTCAACATGCTTGGTCCACAGACCATGGTGCGTGCAACCCAAGTCAGCCTTCGGGCCTGCGGTTTGACAAGACCTATGACATGCAATGACCTGGTCCGGGGTGGGCAGGCCTGCGTGTCATGAGCGATCTGTCGTCCCGCCCCCTGGAAGCTCGATGCTGGAATCGCTGTTCATCCCCACCGCAGTGGTGGCCCTGGCCGAAATCGGTGACAAGACGCAATTGCTCGCCTTGCTCCTGGCCTGCCGCTTCCGACGCCCGTGGCCGATCATCGGCGGCATGCTCGCAGCGACCCTGGCCAATCATTTCGCAGCGGGCGCGATAGGTAGCTGGATCGCCGGCGTCCTCTCCGAAACGATGCTGAACTGGGCCCTGGCGGCCTGCTTCAGCGTGGTATCCCTGTGGACACTGGTGCCCGACAAGCTCAACGAAAACGGCTCCATGACCGGCCGCTATGGCCCGTTCCTGACCACCCTCGTCGCCTTCTTCCTGGCAGAGATGGGTGACAAGACGCAGATCGCCACAGTCATGCTGGCAGCTCAGTACCCACACTTCCTGATGGTGGTGATCGGCACCAGCCTGGGCATGCTGATCGCCAATGTCCCCGTGGTGCTGGCCGGCAACTTCGCCGCCGAACGGCTTCCCCTCGCCCTGATCCGCCGCATCGCCGCCCTGGCGTTCATGGTCCTGGCCGTCTATGCCGCCTGCCAGGCGCTGGGGATTGGCGGCCAGGAGGCACAAGCGGCCGATCCGGCCATAACGCAAAAGGCCGGCATCCTGGATGCCGGCCTTGTTCAAGACGAAGCGTCGTTTACGAGCGCTTGGCTTGCTCATACAGCGGCATGACCTTGGGAATCGCCGCCTGCAGCGAGGAGATACGGCTGTTCGACGATGGGTGCGTACTCATGAACTCCGGCGGGGCACCGCCGCCGGCCTTGCTCATCTTCTGCCACAGGCTGATCGCTGCGTTCGGGTTGTAGCCGGCACGGGCAGCCAACTCCAGGCCGATGATGTCCGCCTCGTTCTCGTTGGCCCGGCTGTTGGGCAGGGTCATCAGGTATTCCACGCCGACGTTGGCCAACTGCAGGTTGCTGTCGCCCAGGCCGAAAGCCGAGCCCAACTGGGTCGCGACCTGCACGCCTTGCGCCTTGGAATAGGCCTCACGACTGTGCTCGCGCAGGGCGTGGGCGATCTCATGGCCCATCACCGCGGCGATCTCGTCGTCGGTCAGTTTCAGTTGGTCGATCAACCCCTTGTAGAAGATGATCTTGCCGCCAGGACCGCAGTTGGCGTTCAACTCGTCGCTGTCGATCAGGTTCACTTCCCACTGCCACTGGGCCGCATCCGGACGAAACACCGAGGTCTGCGCGATCACCCGCTTGCCGATCGCCTGCAGACGCTTGGCGTCGCTGCTACTGGTATCCAGCACGCCTTTGTTCGAAGCCTGGCTCAGGGTCTCCTTGTAGGACTGCGCATAAGCCTGGTTGATCTCCGTACTCGACACCGGGAACAGGGTGTATTGCTTGCGATCGACACCAACCGCGCCGCCACTGGTGGTATCCATCGCCTGGCAGGACGCCAGGGAAATGCAGGCAGCCATGACGGCCAGACGAAACTTGCTATGCATGGGGCTCTCCGTTTCCAGACAAGACGCGCATGCTACGGCGACCTTTTGGGCGAGACAACACCCGCGCGACGGTCACGTGACGAAATACATACAGAGGGTTACAAGCTGTCTACATTTCACGCTGCGTTATGGGTAGGCCGCCTTGAGGCAGAAGCGGACGTTCGTGCGATGACCGTTATTACTCGGTGTATTTAGCCGTCATTCCCGCGAAGGCGGGAACCCAGAAGCGCCTTTTATTTGGGCTCCCGCCTTCGCGGGAGTGACGGTTAATAATCTTGAACGTCCGCAATTACCTCGAAACAGTCATTACAACAGGCCCTACAGCGCAACACGACTAGCGCTGTGCCCAGCGTTGCCTGAGCCAGTCCAGGTCTTCCGGGCGGGTGACCTTGAGGTTGTCGGAACGCCCTTCGACCAGGCGCGGAGCGAAGCCCGCCCACTCCATCGCCGACGCTTCGTCAGTGACCGCAACACCCGCCACCAAGGCATCGGCCAAGGCACGGTGCAATGCAGCGAAGCGAAACATCTGCGGTGTGAAGGCTTGCCAGATAACGCTACGGTTTACCGTTTCGACGACGCGGCCATCGGCATCGACCCGCTTGAGCGTGTCGCGCGCTGGCACGCCAAGCAGGCCGCCGACCGGATCATCGGCCAAGGCACTGAGCAGGTTGTCCAGGTCCTGGCGGGACAGGTTCGGGCGCGCCGCATCGTGGACCAATACCCAATCGTCCGGCTGGGCCCCCAGTTCGAGCAGGCGCAGCAGCGCGTTAAGCACGGAGTCGGAGCGTTCTTCGCCCCCTGGTGCGCACTCGATGAGTTCGTTGCGCGAGCTTTCCAGCGTCGCCCAATAAGGATCGTCGACGGCAAGACTGACCACCGTGCCTTTCAGCCGGGGATGGCCGAGGAAGCAAGCGAGGGTGTGTTCGAGAATCGTGCGGCCAGCCAGTTGCAGGTACTGCTTGGGGCGGTCGGCACGCATGCGCGAGCCAATGCCTGCCGCAGGAATGATCAGCCAGAAAGACGGCAGGGAATCGTTCGTCATTCGGCCAACTGGTAAAGGGTTTCGCCATCCTTGACCATGCCGAGCTCGTGGCGCGCACGTTCCTCGACGGTCTCGGTGCCTTTCTTCAGCTCCGTCACCTCGGCCTCGAGCACGCGGTTGCGCTCGAGCAGGCGCTCGTTCTCGCCCTTCTGCTCGGATATCTGGTGCTGCAGATCGGTGACCTGAGCCAGGCTGCCATCGCCCACCCAAAGGCGGTACTGCAGGCCTGAAAGGACCAGCAGCAGGACGAGGAACAACCAGTAAGGGGCTTTTGCCATCGATAGGACCGTACGAAAAGGGCAGCACGAGAGGCTGCCCTTTTACCATTCTTCACCCGGCCGGTGAAAACTTCAGTGACGAATCGCCGGCCAGGATATTCACTGCATCACTTAACCGCGAAACTCGGCGCGGCCCTTGTACGGCGCCTTGGCGCCCAGTTGCTCTTCAATACGCAGCAACTGATTGTACTTGGAAACGCGGTCGGAACGGCACAGCGAGCCGGTCTTGATCTGGCCGGCGGAAGTGCCCACGGCCAGGTCGGCGATGGTGCTGTCTTCGGTTTCGCCGGAACGGTGCGAGATCACCGCGGTGTAGCCGGCGGCCTTGGCCATCTGGATGGCTTCCAGGGTTTCGCTCAACGAGCCGATCTGGTTGAACTTGATCAGGATCGAGTTACCGATGCCCTTGTCGATGCCTTCCTTGAGGATCTTGGTGTTGGTCACGAACAGGTCGTCGCCGACCAGTTGCACCTTGGCGCCGATCTTGTCGGTGAGGATCTTCCAGCCGGCCCAGTCGGACTCGTCCAGGCCATCTTCGATGGAGATGATCGGGAAGCGCTCGGTCAGGCCTTTCAGGTAGTCGGCGAAACCTTCGGCATCGAAGGACTTGCCTTCGCCGGACAGGTTGTACTTGCCGTCTTCGAAGAACTCGCTGGCCGCGCAGTCCAGCGCCAGGGTCACGTCGCTGCCCAGTTTGTAGCCGGCGTTGGCGACCGCTTCAGCGATGGCCGACAGGGCATCCTCGTTGGAGGTCAGGTTCGGGGCGAAACCGCCTTCGTCGCCTACGGCGGTGTTCAGGCCACGGGCCTTGAGCACGGCTTTCAGGTGATGGAAGATCTCGGCGCCGATACGCAGGGCGTCAGCGAAGTTCTTCGCGCCGACCGGCTGGACCATGAACTCCTGGATGTCGACGTTGTTGTCGGCATGCTCGCCGCCGTTGATGATGTTCATCATCGGCACCGGCATGGAGTACTGGCCAGGCGTGCCGTTGAGGTTGGCGATATGCGCGTACAGCGGCAGGTCCTGGTCTTCGGCGGCAGCCTTGGCAGCGGCCAGTGATACGGCGAGGATCGCATTGGCGCCCAGCTTGGCCTTGTTCTCGGTGCCATCGAGATCGATCATCGCCTTGTCCAGCGCTTTCTGCTCGACCGGGTCCTTGCCCAGCAGCGCATCGCGAATCGGGCCATTGATGTTGGCCACGGCCTTCAACACGCCCTTGCCCAGGTAACGGCTCTTGTCGCCATCACGCAGTTCCAGTGCTTCGCGGGAACCGGTCGAGGCACCGGACGGCGCACAGGCGCGGCCGACGATACCGTTATCGAGGATCACGTCCGCTTCGACGGTGGGGTTGCCACGGGAGTCGAGAACCTCACGACCCTTGATATCGACGATCTTTGCCATTCTTGTAAGCACTCCAAAGGTTGACGAAAACGCACTGCTGCATTCGGCTGTCGGACGGGCAATCAACGGCAGGCCCGGCGGACATGACGACCCGGCGGACAGGCCGGGCGGTGAAACGGTTGAAACGATCGGGAGAAACGCCGATTCAGGCGGTCTCGATCGGCTCCTGGCTCTTGATCAGGTCATCCAACTGCTTGAGCTGGGTGAGGAACGGTTCGAGCTTGTCCAGGCGCAGGGCACAAGGACCATCGCACTTGGCGTTTTCCGGATCGGGATGCGCCTCGAGGAACAGCCCCGCCAGGCCCTGGCTGATACCGGCCTTGGCCAGTTCAGTGACCTGGGCACGGCGGCCACCAGCGGAGTCCGCGCGGCCACCCGGCATCTGCAGGGCGTGGGTAACGTCGAAGAACACCGGATACTCGAAGGCCTTCATGATGCCGAAGCCGAGCATGTCCACCACCAGGTTGTTGTACCCGAAGGATGAACCACGCTCGCAGAGGATGAGCTGATCGTTGCCGGCTTCGACACACTTGGCGAGAATATGTTTCATTTCCTGCGGCGCAAGGAACTGGGCTTTCTTGATGTTGATCACCGCGCCGGTCTTGGCCATCGCCACCACCAGATCGGTCTGGCGCGACAGGAACGCCGGCAACTGGATGATGTCGCACACGTCCGCCACCGGCTGCGCCTGGCAAGGCTCGTGAACGTCGGTGATCACCGGCACGCCGAAAGTTTTCTTCACCTCTTCGAAGATCTTCATGCCTTCTTCCAGGCCGGGGCCACGGAAGGAGGTGACGGAAGAACGGTTGGCCTTGTCGAAGCTGGCCTTGAACACGTAGGGAATACCAAGCTTCTCGGTGACCTTCACATACGCCTCGCAGGCGGTCATGGCCAGGTCACGGGATTCGAGGACGTTGATCCCGCCGAAGAGGACGAACGGTTTGTCGTTGGCGATCTCGATGTCGCCGACCTTGATGATCTTCTGCGCCATGCGGTCAGGCCTTCTTCGCTTTCTGCGCCAGTGCGGCGTTGACGAAACCGCTGAACAGCGGGTGACCGTCGCGCGGCGTGGAAGTGAATTCCGGGTGGAACTGGCAGGCGACGAACCACGGGTGATCCGGGGCCTCGACCACTTCGACCAGCGCGCCATCGGCGGAACGACCCGAGACCTTGAGGCCGGCCTCGATCAACTGCGGCAGCAGGTTGTTGTTCACTTCGTAGCGATGACGGTGACGCTCGACGATCACGTCCTTGCCGTAGCAGGCGCGTACGTTGGAGCCTTCGACCAGTTGGCAATCCTGGGCGCCGAGGCGCATGGTGCCGCCCAGGTCGGAGGCGGCATCGCGGGTTTCAGTGGCGCCGGTGGCGTCCTGCCATTCGGTGATCAGGCCGACCACCGGGTGCTTGCTGTCCTGGGTGAACTCGGAGGAGTTGGCATCGCTCCAGCCCAGCACGTTGCGGGCGTATTCGATGACCGCCACCTGCATGCCGAGGCAGATGCCCAGGTACGGGATCTTGTTCTCGCGAGCGTACTGCACGGTCTTGATCTTGCCTTCCACGCCGCGCAGGCCGAAGCCGCCCGGAACCAGGATGGCGTCGACGCCTTCGAGCAGGCCGGTGCCCTGGTTCTCGATGTCCTCGGAATCGATGTAGCGCAGGTTGACCTTGGTCCGGTTGGTGATGCCGGCATGGCTCATCGCTTCGATCAGCGACTTGTAGGCGTCCAGCAGCTCCATGTACTTGCCGACCATGGCGATGGTCACGTCTTTTTCCGGGTTCAGCTTGGCATCGACCACGCGGTCCCACTCGGACAGGTCGGCCGGGCCGCACTGCAAGCCGAAGCGCTCGACGACGAAATCGTCCAGGCCCTGGGCGTGCAGCACCGACGGAATCTTGTAGATGGTGTCGACGTCTTCCAGGCCGATCACCGCGCGTTCTTCGACGTTGGTGAACAGGGCGATCTTGCGCCGCGAGGACAGGTCGATCTCGTGGTCGGAACGGCATACCAGCACGTCAGGCTGCAGGCCGATGGAGCGCAGTTCCTTGACCGAATGCTGGGTCGGCTTGGTCTTGGTCTCGCCAGCGGTGGCGATGTACGGCACCAGGGTCAGGTGCATCAGCATGGCGCGCTTGGCGCCCACTTCCACGCGCAACTGGCGAATGGCTTCGAGGAACGGCTGGGACTCGATGTCGCCCACGGTGCCGCCAATCTCGACCATGGCCACGTCGGCATCGCCGGCACCCTTGATGATGCGGCGCTTGATCTCGTCGGTGATGTGCGGGATGACCTGGATGGTCGCCCCCAGGTAATCGCCACGGCGCTCCTTGCGCAGCACGTCTTCGTAGACGCGGCCGGTGGTGAAGTTGTTGCTCTTGCTCATGGTCGTGCGGATGAACCGCTCATAGTGACCGAGGTCGAGGTCGGTCTCGGCGCCGTCGTGGGTGACGAACACTTCACCATGCTGGAACGGGCTCATGGTGCCCGGATCGACGTTGATGTACGGGTCCAGCTTGAGCATCGTGACCTTCAGGCCACGCGCCTCCAGGATAGCCGCCAAAGATGCCGAGGCGATGCCTTTCCCCAATGAAGAAACAACACCGCCCGTCACGAATATGTAGCGCGTCATGAAAAATCCTAGAAGTCTGCGTTCAAGCGGTCGGTGCCGCCGGGGTAAAAGCGCAGGCCGGCTCGTGGCCAACCTGAAATAAGCATGCCGCTGCGGGTTCCAGAAGGAGTCCACAGAAGCAGTGATAAGACGGGAGCGTAGTCTACCGGAAAGCCCTCATCAGCTCAAACCTTACGCGTTCGTCGGCGCGATCCAGCGCAAACGCCAGTCGCCATGCTGGGAACCGTCGAGCCCAGGCAGATTGGCGATAGCCAGGAGCTCATCATCGACGAACAGCAGCGGCAAACGATCGCGCACGAATGCAGGAACATGCCATTCGTTGAGCAGGCGCTTGAGGTCGCGATGGCCGCGTCCTGGCAGGTGCATGCGCTCCCCACCCAGGCGGTAACGGACCTGCAGCGCACCGGGCGGCGCAGGTCCATCCAGATACAGCGAGCCGTTGCCCGGCAGTTCAAGGGCATCTTTTGCCTTGCTCCAGACTGGCGGCGCCTGGAGAACATCCAACCAGGCGCCATCGAGCCACCACAGATGGCCGACAGCCCGCCGCAGTTCTCCGCCGTGCAAGCGCCAGACCGGGTTGGCTTCGGGCGCAGCATCACGCAATGCTTCCCAACCGACCCAGTGGTCGCTATCGGGCAACAGCGTGCGCCGGGCCAGCCAGGCTCGCAGGGCATTGCGCTGGCGGGCGGCGGACAAGCCCCGCAAAGGCTGCAAGCGCAAACCAGGCAACCGCAACCAGGTGAACGAATGATCGGCAGCGGATCGGGCAAGGTCTTCTGCGGCCAGGTCATCGAGCAGAGCCTGTGCTTCGCGAAGATGGGCAGCGCTGCGGGCAATGTTCTGGCTTGCCGACGGCCAGTGGGCATCCAGCTTCGGCACGACCTCATGGCGCAGGAAATTGCGCGACAGTCGGGTATCCGCATTGGACGGATCTTCGATCCATTCGAGTTCATTCTGCTCGGCATACGCCAGCAGTTCCGCACGGCTCACATCCAGCAATGGCCGCACCAGCCTGCCCTCTCCCAGGTAACGGCTCGCAGGCATGCCAGCCAGGCCCAGCACGCCAGCACCACGCATCAGTCGGAGCAAGAACGTTTCGGCCTGGTCGTCACGATGCTGGGCCATGAGCAGCACTTCGTCCTTGCCCAGCATTCGGGCGAAAGCCGCGTAACGGGCATCACGCGCCGCCCGCTCCAGGCTGGCAGCGTTGTCGACCTGGACGCGCTCGACCAACAGCGCAATATTCAGGGACTCGCAGAGCCTTTGACAGTGAGCAGGCCAGCCATCAGCAACCGCCTGCAATCCATGGTGGATATGGATTGCGGATAACGGCGGCAATGCGTGATGCGCGCGCAATCCAGCCAACAGATGCACGAGAACGGTCGAGTCCAGCCCTCCGGACAGGGCCAGGCGCCAGGCAGGGGCACGCAGCCAGCCTTGTAGTGCGCGAAGGAGTTTTTGTTGCAGGGTGCTCATTGTTGCCATGGCCCGCTTTCGCTCCTCACCACGCTCACAGCCATGATTTGCTCGGGCGACTCAACACCGCCGCGCGCGGAAACGATCAACAAGGACAGCGAGCTTAAACAAAAAACGGGCCTGCGGGCCCGTTTCGTCTACAGCATTCGACTCAGGACGCCAGACCGTAGCTCATCAGGCGGTCATAACGGCGTTGCAGCAGCTTGTCGTGGTCCAGCTTGCGCAGGCCTGCCAGTTGCTCCAGCAGATCGGCACGGATACTGGCGGCGGCAACGGCCGGGTCGCGATGGGCGCCGCCCAGTGGTTCCGGGATGACCTTGTCGACGATGCCCAGGCCTTTCAGGCGCTCGGCGGTGATGCCCATGGCCTCGGCGGCATCCGGTGCCTTTTCTGCGGTTTTCCACAGGATCGAGGCGCAACCTTCCGGCGAGATCACCGAGTAGGTGGAGTACTGCAGCATGTTCAACTGGTCGCACACACCGATGGCCAGTGCGCCGCCGGAACCACCCTCACCGATGACGGTGGCGATGATCGGGGTTTTCAGGCGCGCCATGACACGCAGGTTCCAGGCGATGGCCTCGCTCTGGTTGCGCTCTTCGGCGTCGATGCCCGGATACGCGCCGGGGGTATCGATGAAGGTCAGGATCGGCAGCTTGAAGCGCTCGGCCATCTCCATCAGGCGGCAGGCCTTGCGGTAGCCTTCCGGGCGCGGCATGCCGAAGTTGCGACGCACTTTCTCGCGCACTTCGCGACCCTTCTGGTGGCCGATGATCATCACCGGCTGGTCGTCCAGACGGGCGACACCGCCGACCAGGGCCGCGTCGTCGGAGAAGTGACGATCACCGTGCAGCTCGTCGAACTCGGTGAAGATGTGTTGGATGTAGTCCAGGGTGTACGGACGGCGCGGATGGCGCGAGAGCTGGGAAATCTGCCAGCTGCTGAGGTTGCCGAAAATGCTTTCGGTCAGGCTCTTGCTCTTGTCTTGCAGCCGGGAAATCTCGTCGCTGATGTTCAGCGCGTTGTCGTTACCGACCAGGCGCAACTCTTCGATCTTGGCTTGCAGGTCGGCGATAGGCTGTTCGAAATCGAGAAAATTCGGGTTCATAGGCGTCCGTTAACATCGGCGGCCATAGGGCCGGGCTGCTGATTCCATCTGGGCGCCTACCTTAAAAGATATGGCGCACGGGGTCGAGTTCTGAGGCGGCCCCGAGGGGCCACCGATCAGCGGTATTGGAGGAAGACGTTGTCGCGGCCGAACTGGTCACGCAACGCCTGAATCAGTCCGTCGGCAGGGTCGATTCGCCACTGTTCGCCGAACTGCAACACGGCACGGGCGTCGCTGCCGCTGTAATCCAGGGTCAGCGGGCAAGCCCCTTTATATTTGCCGAGCAACTCCGCCATCCAGCGTAGACGATCGCCTTGCAAGGCTTCGCGCGCCACGCGCAGGCGCAGGCTCTCGGCCAGGCCGGTGCGGGCCTCCTCCAGACTCATCACGCGCTTGGCGCGCAGACGCATGCCACCGGAGAACTCGTCGTTGCTGACCTCGCCCTCGACCACCACCAGGGTGTCGCTCTGCAGCAGAGCCTGGTTACTGGCGAAGGCATCGGCGAACAACGAGGCCTCGATGCGCCCGGAACGGTCGTCCAGGGTGATGAAGCCCATCTTGTCGCCCTTCTTGTTCCTCATCACCCGCAGGTTGACGATCAGTCCGGCGATGGTCTGGGTCTCCCGTGACGGGCGCAGTTCGACGATACGCTGGCGGGCGAAGCGCCGCACCTCGCCTTCGTACTCATCGATGGGGTGACCGGAGAGATACAGGCCAAGGGTGTCTTTCTCGCCTTTCAGGCGTTCCTTGATCGACAGCTCGCGCGCCTTGCGATGGCTGGCGTACATGTCCGCCTCGGGCTCGGCGAACAGGCCGCCGAACAGGTCCATGTGACCGCTGTCATGGCTGCGAGCTGTCTGCTCGGCGGTCTGTATCGCCTCTTCCATCGAAGCCAGCAGCACCGCACGGTTCTTGTCGACGCTGGCCTGATAGGCCTTGAGTTCGTCCTGATAGAACGGCCCGAGGCGATCCAGCGCGCCACTGCGCACCAGGGCGTCCAGGGTGCGTTTGTTGATGCGCTTGAGGTCGACACGGTTGCAGAAATCGAACAGATCCTTGAATGGCCCACCCTCGGCACGGCACTCGACGATGGCCTCGACCGGGCCCTCGCCCACCCCTTTCACCGCGCCCAGGCCGTAGACGATACGGCCGTCGTCGTTGACGGTGAACTTGAATTCCGAGGCGTTGACATCCGGCGGATCGATGCGCAACTTCATGTTGCGGCATTCCTCGATGATGATCACCACCTTGTCGGTGTTGTGCATATCCGCCGACAGCACCGCCGCCATGAACGGCGCCGGGTAATGCGCCTTGAGCCAGGCGGTCTGGTACGAGACCAGGCCGTAGGCGGCCGAGTGGGATTTGTTGAAGCCGTAGCCGGCGAATTTTTCCACCAGGTCGAAGATGTTGCCCGCCAAGTCGCCATCGATGTTGTTGCTGGCACACCCCTCGATGAAGCCGCCGCGCTGCTTGGCCATTTCCTCGGGCTTCTTCTTGCCCATGGCACGACGCAGCATGTCCGCACCGCCAAGGGTGTAGCCGGCCATGACCTGGGCGATCTGCATCACCTGTTCCTGGTACAGGATGATGCCGTAGGTCGGCTTCAGCACCGGCTCCAGGCCGGCGTACTGGTAGTTGGGGTGTGGATAGGACAACTGCTCGCGGCCGTGCTTGCGGTTGATGAAGTCGTCCACCATGCCCGATTGCAGCGGACCGGGGCGGAACAGTGCAACCAGGGCGATCATGTCCTCCAGGCAGTCGGGCTTGAGCTTCTTGATCAACTCCTTCATGCCGCGCGATTCAAGCTGGAAGACCGCCGTGGTCTCGGCCTTCTGCAGCATGTCGTAGGTTTTCTTGTCATCCAGCGGGATGAAGTCGATGTTGACCAGCTTGTCTTCCGCCACCCCTGCCGCACGCTGGTCGCGGTGGATGGTCTCCATCGCCCACTTGATAATGGTCAGGGTGCGCAGGCCAAGGAAGTCGAACTTGACCAGGCCAGCCTGCTCGACGTCGTCCTTGTCGAACTGGGTCACCAGGCCGGCGCCCTCTTCGTCACAGGCGATCGGCGAGAAGTCGGTCAGCTTGGTCGGCGCGATCACCACGCCGCCAGCGTGTTTGCCGGTGCCACGCACGATACCTTCGAGCTTGAGCGACATCTCCCAGATTTCCGCGGCCTCTTCGTCGTTCTTGACGAAGTCGCGCAGCGGCTCTTCCATCTCGAAGGCTTTTTCCAGGGTCATGCCGACTTCGAACGGGATCATCTTCGACAGACGATCGGCCAGGCCGTAGGACTTGCCCTGCACCCGCGCCACGTCGCGCACCACCGCCTTGGCCGCCATGGAGCCGAAGGTGATGATCTGGCTCACCGCGTTGCGGCCGTACTTCTCGGCCACGTAGTCGATCACCCGGTCGCGACCGTCCATGCAGAAGTCGACGTCGAAGTCGGGCATGGAGATCCGTTCCGGGTTGAGGAAGCGTTCGAACAGCAGGTCATAGGCCAGGGGGTCGAGGTCGGTGATCTTCAGCACGTAGGCGACCAGCGAACCGGCTCCCGAACCCCGGCCCGGGCCAACCGGCACACCATTGTTCTTGGCCCATTTGATGAAGTCCATAACGATCAGGAAGTAGCCGGGAAAGCCCATCTGGATGATGATGTCGAGCTCGAAATTGAGCCGGTCGACATACACCTGGCGCTTCTCTTCGTAGTTCGGCGTGGTGTCTTTCGGCCACAACACCGCCAGGCGCTCCTCCAGGCCCTCGAACGAGGCGTGGCGCAGGTAGTCGTCGATACCCATGCCATTGGGCGTCGGGAAATCGGGCAGGAAATATTTGCCGAGCTGCACTTCGATGTTGCAGCGCTTGGCGATCTCGAGGGTGTTTTCCAGCGCCTCGGGCAGGTCGCTGAACAGCTCGGCCATTTCCTCGGGCGTCTTGAGATACTGCTGGTCGGAAAAGTTACGCGGACGGTTCGGGTCGTCGAGGATACGCCCCTCGCCGATGCAGACGCGGGTCTCGTGGGCTTCGAAGTCGTCCTGTTTGAGGAAACGCACATCGTTGGTCGCCACCAGCGGCGCACCGCAACGGTCGGCCAGGGCCACCGCCGCATGCACATGCTCCTCGTCACCGACCCGGCTGGTGCGCTGCAGCTCGACATAGAAACGCTCCGGAAACACCGCCAGCCAGCGCTTGAGCAGTGCTTCGGCGCGGCCATGATCGCCCGCCAGCAACGCCTGGCCGATCTCCCCTTCCTTGGCCGCCGACAGCGCGATCAGGCCTTCGGCGGCCTGCGCCACCCACTCGCGCTGGATGATCACCATGTCGTTGCTCTGGCCATCCATCCAGCCACGGGAGATCAACTCGGTGAGGTTGCGGTAGCCCTTGGCATTCATCGCCAGCAGCGACAGGCGGCTGAGCGGCCCGTCCTCGTCCTCGCTGGCCAGCCAGATATCGGCGCCGCAGATCGGCTTGACCCCGCCGCCCTGGGCCGCCTTGTAGAACTTCACCAGCGAACACATGTTGCTCAGGTCGGTGACCGCCACCGCCGGCATACCGGCACCGGCCACCGCCTTGACCAGGGGTTTGACCCGGACCAGGCCGTCGACCAGGGAAAACTCGGTGTGCAGGCGTAGGTGGACGAAGGTGGCGGTCATGGGGATTCCGGTAACGGCAAAAAACGAGGCCGGGATTGTACCGGTCCTGACCGGAAAGGACACGACACCTGACGAGGGAAAGATCTCGTCAGGTTAAAAAGGCTCAGAACCTGTTCACGATCTCAGATCGACTTCTCAGACCGCGTTGAGGAAATTGCGGACGCTTACGTTCATCGTCATTCCCGCACAGGCGGGAATGACGGAACCGGCCGCTTCTGCCTCAAACCTGCCGGCTCAAAATCCAGGCCGAAACACCAGCAGCCTTAGAAATTGCCGCGCAACGTCAGCAGGAAGTTACGCGGCTCGCCGAAGTAGCTGGAGTAGAAAAAGTCGTCCATGTACGAGTAGTAGCGTTTGTCGAAGATATTGTTGAGGTTCACCGACGCCGACCAGTGCTTGTCGATCTGGTACGCGACCCGGCCATCCCATACCGAGTAACCGCCCTGCTGGGTGATGGTGCTGGTTTCCCGCGCGCTCTGGTAGGAAACCCCGGTGCCGACGCTCCAGCGACTCAAGGCACCGGTGAGCTGATAGTCCGACCAGAGCCGCAGGATGTGCTCCGGCGTCTTGTAGTCGAAACGCTCGCCGATCAAGGCCGAATCGTTGTCCTCCAGATACTTGTTGCGGTTATAGGTATAACCGCCGCTGACCTGCCAGCCCGGCAACAGCTCGCCATGCGCCTCGAGTTCGATGCCTTCGCTACGTACCTCGCCAGCGGCACGGTAGCAGTACCAGCCATCACAATTCATCGGCGAATTCTGGTCTTCGACCGCGCGGTTTTCCTGGTCGATACGGAAGATCGCCAGCGAGGTATTCAGCGCACCGTCGAACAGTTCGCCCTTGATGCCGACCTCGTAGTTGACGCCGACAATCGGCTCCAGTTGGCTCTGCTGGGCGTCCTTTTCCAGCTGTGGCTGGAAGATGTCGGCATAACTGGCATACACCGACCACTGCGGATTGAGGGCATAGATCACTCCCGCATAAGGGGTGACCTGGCCGCTTTTACGGTTCTCGTAATCACCGTAGACGGAGCTCTCCTGATTCAGGTACCAACTGCTTCGAGCTCCCAGCACCAGGGTCAGGTCGTCGGTCAGGTGAGCGCGCCACATGCCATAGATGCCTTTTTGCGTGGTGTCGTAGAGCGCGCCCGCACTGTAGGGTGTCACAACGCCGTCCGGGCGAGGTGCATCATGGTTGACCGCGAAGACGTTGTAGCTCGTGTAACGCGAGTACTGGAGGTAGCCATCGTCACGCTTCTGCTTGCTGTAGTTGGCGCCCAGCACGATCTCCTGAGACAGGCCTAATGCCTCGAACTTGCCACTCAGATTGGCATCGAGGCCTTTGCTGGTGGCGGAATAGTCATAGACGTAGCCAGTCCCGTTGACCGTATCGCCACCAACCGCAACCGTGCCTTGACTGTTGGATTGCTCTGCTTCCCAGTCCTCCTTGACGAATGCGGCCGCGACCTTGAGCTTCCAGTCCGGATTGAAGCTGTGCTCGATATCGGCGAATACCTGGGTCTCGCGACGCTCGGATTCATTCCACCCGGCTCCGACATAGGTCGAGCGGGACACGTCCAGCGAGGAACCGTTGGCATAGCGCGGCACCCCGCTATACAACGCGCGGTTGCCCTTCAGGTGCGAGCGGACCAGGCCGATCCCCATCGTGGTATCGGCTGTCAGGTCGAAGTCAAGTGCCGCGTAGGCGTTGAGGTTACGGTCCTCGATCGTGTCGACGAAGTAGCCACGGTCCTCGTAATCCACGACGAAACGGCTGCGCAGTCGCTTTTCGTCATCCAGGGCGCTGCCGACGTCCAGGCGAGTGCCATAGTTGTCCCAGGAGCCGGCACGAGTCTCCACGGCCAGGGCCGGTTCGGCCAGGCCGCGCTTGCGCACCACATTGACCGAGCCGGCAGGGTTGCCCGCGCCCTCCAGCAGGCCCTGAGCCCCGCGCAGCACTTCGACCCGATCCAGGTACACGGAACTGGCCGCGAGCGAGTTGCCCCAGTAACTGCCCCTGGCCAGCGGCACGCCGTCGTACTGGATCGTGGTGGTGAGAAAACCACGGGAGTAGATGTCGTTACCTCCCCCCGGACGCTTGACCAGGGTAATGCCGGGAGTCTTGGCCAGAACGTCGTCCAGCGACACGGCCCCCTGATCATCCATCTGCTTGCGCGTGACGACCGTGACCGATTGTGGAATGTCCTTGAGCGATTGCGCGCCCTTCATGATCGACGCGCCGCGCACCGCATAGGAGCCGCTGCCTTCCGTGCTCAAGCCATTGTCCCGCTGGCCGTTGACACTGGTCGCGCCCAGTTCGAGCACGCCATCGTCCGGCACCGGCTGCAACGCGTAACTGCCATCTCCCTGCCGAACCGCCTGCAGGCCGCTGCCGGCCAGCAGGCGCTGCAACCCCTCGTCGATACCATAGTCGCCTTGCAGTCCAGGGCTCTGTCGACCGTCGGCGAGCACTGCGGGATAGGAGAGCAGAATGCCGGTCTGCCGGCCGAAGCTGTTCAACGCCTCGGACAACGGCCCGGGAGAAATATTGAACGACTGGCTGCTGTCGCTTTGCGCAACGGCCAGGGTCGAGGACAGCGTGAAGGGCAGGCTGAAAGCAATCGCGCAGGCCAGGCTGCCGCGGGCGAATAGGTGTCGTGTGCTGGTGAGTGTGGACATTGTAGGCGCGCTCTCCCGAGCCGGTATGTGGATGCTCTACTGTCCAAGTCACCCGAGAGATGAAAATCAGTTCACCTTTTGCAAATTTTTTATCCTGGCTGGCTTTTAGCCAGGCGCAGGCGGCTACGCCTTGGGCTCCAGCGTTGCCCAGTAACGGGTGAAGCGACGCAAGCGTAGATCGAAGTTGCCGGCCAGCGCTTCGAGAACACGATCAGTGTCAGCAAGCGGATAGGTACCGGATACGCGCAAATCGGCAATCGACTGCGCACAGCCCAGGTAGCCGTGGCGATAGCGCTGCAGGTCCTGCAACAGGTCGCCGAGGCGCACGCCGTCGACCACCAGCATGCCTTCGAGCCAGGCCAGGTCATTCGAGCCTGCGGGGCGAGCAGGTGATATCCGCAGTTGATCGAATCGTAGCGTCGTTGCGGGCCCGACCTGACGGATTACGCCGGCTGCACGCAACGTGACCTCACCGGCATACACACCAAGACGGCTGCCATGCTCGAACTGCCCCAGGCAAAAGCGCGAGCGCTCCACGCTGACCTGGCCATCGCGGCAGATCACCTGCAACGGCCTGGCAGAACTGACGTTCAGCGTATCGACCAGCACCTCGCCACTACGCAGATAGAGTTGCCGCCGCTCGGCGTCGAAGTCCAGGGCCGTCGCGCCATTGAGTTGCAGTTCGATGCCATGGCCCAGCGAGACATGCCGTCGCTCGCCGGTAGTCGTGCGGATGTCGGCCGTCCAGCTCGGCCAAGGGGTGCGCTCGCGAACCGTCCAGGCCGCGCCCGAAGCCACGGCCAGAACCAGCAGGGTCTTGATCGCCTGGCGCCGTTGCGGTGAGTCAGCGGGGGCGCTGCCGGCACGCGACAGCACTCTCCGGGCGGGACCGTCGAACGTGCCGAAACGCTCCCCGAAGGCTTCGATACGCTGCCAGGCGCGGGCGTGCTCGGGGTCGGCATCATGCCAGCTCGACCATGCCTCGCGGGTGGCTTGCCCGGACTGGGAGGACTGCAGTTCGACCATCCACTCTAGGGCCTGGCGAACGACGTCTTCGCGGATCGGCAGCTGTTTCATGAAAGGAAGATGCAACGCTCGCCGGCCTTGACGATGTAACGCTTGACCGTCGAGACCGACAGGTCGAGTTCAGCAGCGATACGCTCCTGGGACCAACCTTCGAGCTGGGAATAGAGAAAGGCTTTTTTCACCGCCACCGGCAGTCCGTCGAGCAGGCGATCCAGTTCCATGAGGGTTTCCATCAGGATTGCCCGCTCCTCCAGCGATGGCTCGAAAACCTCTGGCAATTGCGCCAGGGCATCGAGGTAGGCCTGCTCCAGTTTCCTGCGCCGGAAATGATTGCTCAGCATGCTGCGGGCAACGGTCGCCAGGTAGGCCCGTGGCTCGCGGATCAGCAGCGGTTCATCGCGGTCGATGAGGCGCAGAAAGGTGTCCTGCGCCAAGTCGGCCGCTACCTCGCTACAGCCCAGCTTCTTGCGCAGCCAATTGTGCAGCCAGCCATGATGTTCGCTGTACAGAACCTCGATGGGTGTGTGTGCGGAAGATTCGGGCATGGATCGGCTCGATACAGGAACGCATTTGAGAATCGATACCAATTATCAACATGCACCCTGCCCGCTGCAATCACTTGCCACGATAATTGCTTGTCAGGCGCGCTCGTACGCCTCGCGCACCGGTGCGAAGGAGCGTCGGTGGATGGGGGTCGGCCCCAGGCGCCTCAGGGCTTCGAGATGCACCGGCGTCGGGTAGCCCTTGTGCAGGGCGATGCCGTAGCCCGGATAGAGCTTGTCCATTTCCTTCATTTCGCGGTCACGGGTGACCTTGGCCAGGATCGATGCGGCGGCGATGGCCGGGACCTGGCTGTCGCCCTTGACGACCGGAGCGCTGGGCACGGCCAGCTTGGGGCAACGGTTGCCGTCGATCAGGGCCAGGCGCGGCGTGACCGACAGGCCTTCGACCGCGCGCTGCATGGCCAGCATGGTCGCGTGAAGGATGTTCAGCCGGTCGATTTCCTCGACCCCGGCGCGGGCAATGCACCAGGCCAGGGCTTTTTCCTGGATTTCGTCGAAGAGTTTTTCACGGCGCGCTTCTGTGAGTTTCTTCGAGTCGTTGAGGCCAAGAATGGGCCTGGCCGGGTCGAGAATCACCGCGGCGGTAACCACGTCACCGCAGAGCGGGCCACGCCCGACCTCATCGACCCCGGCCACCAACTCTTCGACCAGGGTGAAATCCAGTCCGAACTGCATCAGCGTTCTCCTATCAGCGTGAGCACTGCGTCAGCGGCCTGCGCCGAGGCGTCCTGGCGCAAGGCGCAGTGAATGCTGTCGAAGCCGGATGTCTGCACCTCGCCGCCATCGAGCAAGGGTGCGATGGCCTGGGCCAGGGCATCGGGGGTGGCGGCATCCTGGATCAGCTCGGGCACCAGCATGCGCTCGGCCAGCAGGTTGGGCAGCGAGATATAGGGACTTTTCACCAGGCGCTTGAGGATCATGAATGTCAGCGAAGCGACCTTGTAGGCAACGACCATGGGCCGCTTGAACAGCAATGCCTCCAGGGTCGCGGTACCAGAAGCGATCAACACCGCATTGCAGGCCGCCAGTGCCTCATGGGAACGGCCATCGAGCAGCAGCAGTGGCAAATCGCGACCTATCAGCATTGCCTCGATCTGCTGGCGACGTGCCGGGCTGGCGCAAGGCAGCACGAAGCGAATGCCAGGACGCATCACACACAAACGCTGGGCGGCATCCAGGAACAACGCCCCCAGGCGCCCGACTTCGCCGCCGCGACTGCCAGGCATCAGGGCCACGACCACATCGTCCGGGGCCAGGCCCAAGGCTTGCCTGGCCGCTTCGCGATCCGCCTGCAGGGGAATGGTGTTGGCCAGCGGATGGCCGACGAAACGCACCGGCACATCGTGCTCCAGGTAGAAGCGCGCCTCGAACGGAAACAGGGTCAGCATCAGGTCGCAGGCTTCACGGATCTTGAACACCCGTTTTTGCCGCCAGGCCCACACGGACGGGCTGACGTAATGCACGGTCTTGATGCCGGCCTGGCGCAGTTTCAGCTCTACGCCCAGGGTGAAATCGGGGGCATCGATACCAATCAATACATCCGGCTTGGCGTCGATCAGCGAGCGGATCAGGTGCTTTCGGCGCGACAGCAGCTCAGGCAGGCGACCCAGTACCTCGACCAGTCCCATCACCGAAAGACGCTCCATGGGAAACTGGCTGGCCAGCCCCTGGGCTTCCATACGCGGGCCACCCACGCCGATGAAGGTCGCGTCAGGATGACGAACCTTGATGGCCTGCATCAAGCCGGAGCCAAGAATGTCGCCGGAAGCTTCGCCAGCCACCAACGCAATGAGCAGAGGCCGAGTCACTAGCGAGTGATACCGCGCGTAGAGGCCTGGATCGAATCGCGGAACACCGCCACTTCGGGAAACTGGGTAGCGGCCTCGGCCAGTTCGCCCAGGGCCTGCTCGACCGTCAGCCCCTGGCGGTAGACCACCTTGTAGGCGCGGCGCAGGGCATGGATGGCATCGGCACTGAAACCACGACGGCGCATGCCTTCGAAGTTCATGCTGCGCGCCTCGGCCGGGTTGCCGAATACGGTGACGTAGGCAGGCACGTCCTTGCCGATCGCAGTGCCCATGCCGGAAAAGCTGTGGGCGCCGATATGGCAGAACTGATGGACCAGGGTGAAGCCGGAGAGGATCGCCCAGTCGTCCATGTGCACATGGCCGGCCAATGCAGTGTTGTTGACCAGGATACAGTGGTTGCCGATCACGCTGTCATGGCCGATGTGCACGTAGGCCATCAACAGGTTGTGGTCACCGATGGTGGTCTCGGAACGGTCCTGCACGGTGCCACGGTGGATCGTCACTCCCTCGCGAATCACGTTGTGATCGCCGATCACCAGGCGCGTCAGCTCGCCCTTGTACTTGAGGTCGGGGGTATCTTCGCCAATCGAGGAAAACTGGTAGATATGGTTGTGCTTGCCGATCCGCGCGGGCCCCTTGAGGATCACGTGCGGACCGATAACGGTACCCTCGCCGATCTCCACATCGGGCCCAACGATCGACCAAGGGCCGACCTGGACGCCATCCGCCAGCTTCGCTGACGGATCGATGATGGCGCGAGGGTCAATCAAACTCATAGTTTGCGTTCCGCACAGATGATTTCGGCCGAGCAGGTTTCCTTGCCATCGACCAACGCCTTGCAATCGAACTTCCAGATGCCGCGCTTGCTGCTGATGTACGAGGCTTCGAGGATCAACTGGTCACCCGGCAGCACCGGCTGGCGGAAGCGCAGCTTGTCCGAACCGACGAAGTAGTAGAGCGTGCCGTCGGCAGGCTTCACGTCGAGCATCTTGAAACCGAGGATGCCGGCGGCCTGGGCCATCGCTTCGATGATCAGCACGCCCGGCATGATCGGGTGCAGGGGAAAGTGGCCGTTGAAGAAAGGCTCGTTGATGCTGACATTCTTATAGGCGCGAATCTTCTTGCCTTCAACATCCAGGTCGACCACACGGTCTACCAGCAGGAACGGGTAGCGGTGCGGCAGGTATTCGCGAATTTCGTTGATGTCCATCATTTCAGGGAAGCCTGTTCAAAAAATAGGGGCAGCGTAAGACGCGGGTCAGGCATCAGATGAAACATCGGGGCTCGGGGTCACTGCCGCGAGCCTTTTTTCCAGCTCACGTACCCGGCGGGCCATTTCATCCAACTGACGAATGCGTGCCGCACTCTTCTTCCATTCCGCCGCAGGTTGCATGGCCGTGCCAGACGAATACGCGCCCGGCTCAGTGATCGAGCGGGTAACCATGGTCATGCCGGTGACGAAAACGTTGTCGCACACCTCGATGTGGCCGACCATGCCCACACCGCCGGCGATCATGCAGTTCCTGCCGATATGGGTACTGCCGGAAATGCCGACACAACCAGCCATGGCCGTGTTGTCACCGACCTGCACGTTGTGCGCGATCATGATCTGGTTGTCGAGCTTGACGCCATTGCCGATGCGGGTATCAGCCAGGGCACCACGGTCGATGGTGGTATTGGCACCGATTTCGACATCGTCCCCCAGGGTCACGCCACCGATCTGGGCGATCTTCTGCCAGACGCCTTTGTGGTTGGCGAAGCCAAAACCCTCGCCCCCCAGCACCGCACCGGACTGGATCACCACGCGCTTGCCGATCGCCACGTCGTGGTAAAGCGTGACACGCGGGGCCAACCAGCCACCCTCACCGATCACACTGCGTGCACCTACGACGCTTTGCGCACCGATAGTCACACCCGCAGCGATTTGCGCGCCACTTTCGATCACTACGTAGGCGCCGATGCTGGCAGACGGATCGACGAAGGCATCTTCGGCAACCACGGCCGTCGGGTGGATACCCGGAGCGGCAACCGGCTTGCGGTCGAACAAATGGGAAAGTTCGGCATAGGCCAGGTAAGGATTGGCGACGATCAGTGCATCACCGCCATGATCCTTGGCATCCGCCTCGCTCAACAGGACCGCTGCGGCATGGCTGTCCGCCAGGAACTTGCGGTACTGGGCGTTGGCAAGAAAACTGAGCTGATCCGGACCGGCGTCCTGCAGGGTCGCCAAGCCACGAATAGGCTTGTCGGCGGCACCGCGCAGCACGGCACCGAGACGCTCGGCCAACTGGCCGAGGGTGAACTCTACAGTCATGTTCAACGCTGCGCGTTCATGCGCTCGATCACCTGGCGGGTGATGTCCAGCTGCGGCTTGACGTCGACGACAGCGCCACGCTCAAGCACCAGGTCGAAGTTACCGGCCTTGATCACGTCCTCGACGGCCTTATCCAGCTTGGGCTTGAGCTGCTTGAGCATCTCGCGGTCGGAAACGGCTTTCGATTCGTTCAGTTCCTTGGACTGGAACTGGAAATCACGGGCTTTTTGCTTGAACTCGAGCTCCAGACGCTCGCGCTCGGCCTGCTGCATCTTCTCGCCTTCTTTGGCGACACGGTCCTGAATACGCTTGGCGTCGGATTCCAGTTGCTTGAGCTTGTTCAGTTGCGGACCGAATTTCTTCTCGGCATCCACTGCATACTTCTTCGCCGCATCGGACTCAAGCAGGGCCATTTGATAGTTGAGGACAGCCACTTTCATCTCGGCGAAAGCCGGGGTCGCCACAAGGGCAAAAGTGACCAGTACCAGTTGAGTCAGCTTACGCACGATGCACTCCTACAACACACATTGTTGTCGTTGAACAGATTAAAAGGTTTGTCCCAGGGAGAACTGGAACACCTGCATGTCTGCATTGTCCGGTTTCTTGATGGGGGCAGCCAGGCTGAAGCTCAGCGGGCCCAGGGCGGTAACCCAGGTCACGCCAAGGCCCACCGAGCTGGCCAGGTTGTTCAGATTGATGTCGCCACAACCCTGGGTATTCATGTACTGGGTAGAGGCCGTCTTGGCCGGGCAGTCGCTCAGGAACACGTTACCCACGTCCCAGAACAGCACGGTACGCAGTTGGCTCTGGTCTTTCACGAACGGCAGCGGGAACAGGTACTCCAGGCCACCCTGGATCAGCACGTTACCCCCGAAGGCCACGGCATCCTGGTCGTCGGTATAACGGCCGTCGTCCCCCGGACCTGCACCTTCGGTGTAATCCGCCACGCCATTTACCCGCGCCACGCTGGGTGTGCTGCGCGGGCCCAGGGTGCTGTCTTCGAAACCACGTACGGAGTTGAAACCGCCGGCATAGTAGTTCTCGTAGAAGGGCAGGCCCGAGGTTGAACCGTAACCATCGCCAAAGCCCAGTTCGGTATGGAAGCGCAGCGCGGTCTTCTCGGTCACAGGCACGAACAGCTGACCACGGTAGTCGAGCTTGAAGAACGACAGGTCGCTACCCGGCAGGGTGGCTTCCAGGGTCAGGCTCTGGGAATGACCACGGGTCGCCAGCACGCCCTTGTTCAGGGTCGACTCGGACCAGCCGATGGAACCCTTGAAGTTGAGGAAGCTCTTGCCCTCGGTGTCCATGAACGCCAGGATCTCGTCCACCGTGTAGTAGCCAGTATCCAGCTTGTCCTGCTGCACGGTCAGGCCGTAGGTCAGGCGCGCGGTCTCGCTGATCGGGTAGCCGATGGTGACACCTGCCCCCAGGCTGTCTACCGAGTAGCTGGATACGTCGACGTCGAGGTCGTCGTAGTCAGTGGTCCGGTAGAAGGCGTTGTAGCCCAGGCTGACACCGTCGACGGTCCAGTAGGGGTCGACGAAGCCGAAGTTGTAGCGGGTCTGGTATTCGCTGCGGGTCAGGCCGATGCTGACCTTGTTGCCGGTACCCAGGAAGTTGTTCTGGCTGATCGAACCACCCAGGATCAGACCGGCGTTCTGGGCGAAACCGATGCTCGCGGTGATGGAGCCGGAAGCCTGTTCCTCGACGCTGTAGTTGACGTCAACCTGGTCATCGGTACCCGGCACCTGCGGGGTCTCGACGTTGACTTCCTTGAAGTAGCCGAGGCGCTCGAGGCGCACCTTGGACTGGTCGATCAGGTAGGTCGAGGCCCAGCCGCCTTCCATCTGGCGCATCTCGCGGCGCAGCACTTCGTCTTCGGTCTTGGTGTTGCCACGGAAGTTGATGCGGTTGACATAGGCGCGCTTGCCCGGGTCGACGGCGAAGGTGATGCTGACCGTGTGGTCATCGTCATGCGGCTCGGGTACGCCGTTGACGTTGGCGAAAGTGTAGCCTTCGTTACCCAGGCGACGGGTGATCAGGTCGGACGTGGTGGTCATGATCTTGCGCGAGAAGACCTGCCCTTCCTTGACCAGCAGCAGACGCTTGACTTCGTCTTCCGGGACTTTCAGATCGCCGGAAAGCTTCACCTCGCGAACGGTGTACTTCTCACCTTCGTTGACGTTGACGGTGATGTAGACGTGCTTCTTGTCCGGGGTGATGGACACCTGGGTGGAAGAGATGTCCATGTTGATGTAGCCGCGATCGAGGTAATAGGAACGCAGGCGTTCCAGGTCACCAGACAGCTTCTCGCGGGCATACTTGTCATCGTTCTTGAAGAACGACAGCCAGTTGGTGGTCTTCAACTCGAACAGATCGACGAGATCCTGCTCGGGGAACACCGTGTTGCCCACCACGTTGATGTGCTGGATGGCGGCGACGGTACCCTCGTTGATCTTGATCTTCAGCGCGACGCGGTTACGCGGCTGCGGCACCACCTCGGCGTCGATCTCGGCCGAGTAGCGGCCCTGGGCCACGTACTGGCGCAGCAACTCGTTGCGCACACCTTCGAGGGTCGCGCGCTGGAAGATCTCGCCCTCGGCGAGGCCTGACTGGGTCAAGCCCTTCTTCAGGTCATCGGTGCTGATCGCCTTGTTGCCTTCGATCTCGATGCCGGAGATGGAAGGACGCTCGACGACAGTGATCACCAGGACGTTGCCGTCACGGCCGATCTGGATGTCCTGGAAGAAACCTGTCTTGAACAGGCCGCGGGTCGCATCGACCAGGCGACTGTCGTCGACAGCGTCACCCACGTTGAGTGGCAAGGCGCCGAACAGGCTCCCGGCGGAAACCCGTTGCAGACCGTTTACGCGGATATCTGAGATGGTGAAGGACTCAGCGTGAACTTCGGCAATCATCAATGCGGCAAGGACCGCTGGTAGCAGCAGACGTTTCATGAAGTCCTTTTTTATTCCAACTGGCAATAAAGAAACTGCCGCGATACGCGGCAGCTTCGTAATTCGGCATTTGACTACAGACGCCCCAGGTCATTGACCAGAGCCAGCAGCATCACCCCGAGCACCAGGCTGATACCTATCTGCATCCCCCACCCCTGGACCCGTTCGGAGAGCGGACGCCCGCGTACCCATTCGATCAGGTAGAACAGCAGGTGTCCCCCATCCAGCACAGGAATGGGCAACAGGTTAAGAACCCCCAGGCTAATGCTCAGCAGGGAGAGGAAATAAAGGAAGTCCCCTACTCCCGACTGCGCTGAAGCGCCCGCCACTTTAGCAATGGTTATCGGTCCACTCAAGTTTTTTACCGAGAGCTCGCCGACCAGCATTTTCCTCACGGAATCAAAGGTCAGCAGGGTCATGTGCCAGGTCCTGCGCAGACCTTCGCCTACAGCTTCGAGCGGACCATAACTGACCTCGCGGAGCATTTCCGGTGGCCATTCGACAGCACCCACGCCAACCCCGAGGTAGCCACTGCGGGTATCACCCTCGCCACGCGCCGAAAGCCTCACCGGAAGTTCCAGGGTGCGGCCATCACGCTCGATACGCAGGGTCACGTCCTTGTCCGGCAAGGGTTTTAGCTGGTCGAGCACCTGCTGCCAATCGTCGATGGCACGCCCGTCGATGCTCAGCAGGCGATCGCCAAGCTGGATACCGACGGCATGGGCAGGGCCATCCGGATCGATTTCACGCAGTACCGGCGCGATAACCGGGCGCCATGGGCGAATCCCAAGGGCATTCAGCGGGTCGGGCTGATCCACGCCACGCTGCCAGTCCTTCAGCGCCAGGGCGTGGGTCTGTTCGGCGGACGAACCGGCCTGCCGAGTGCGCAGCTCCAGGCTGCCAGTCTCACCGAGACGCCGGATCAACTGCATGTTGACGGCGCTCCAACCAGGGGTCGGTTCGCCGTCGACGGCGATGATTTCCACCCCGGGCTGCAAACCAGCCTGCGCCGCCAGGCTATCAGGCAGCACAGCGCCAACGACAGGCTTGGCCTGTTGCGAGCCAAGCATCGCCAGAATCCAGAAAAACAGGATGGCCAGCAGGAAGTTGGCTATCGGGCCAGCAGCAACAACCGCAATTCGCTGCGCCACCGACTTGCGGTTGAATGCCTGATCCAGCTCCTCGGCGGCGACTGGCGCCTCCCGCTCGTCGAGCATCTTGACGTAGCCGCCAAGGGGAATGGCCGCGATCATGAATTCGGTGCCACGCCGATCATGCCAGCGAAGCAACGGGCTGCCGAAGCCTACGGAGAAACGCAGCACCTTGACGCCGCAACGTCGCGCCACCCAGAAATGGCCGTACTCGTGAATGGTAACCAGCACCCCCAAGGCAATCAGGGTGCCGAAGAACATGTACAACGCACTCATCGTATTTCTCCGCAGTCAGCGCCCGCGAGCAGCCAGCCATTGAAGAGCCGCAGCCCTGCCGCGAGCATCGGCATCGAGCACCGCGCCGAGCGTTTCGACCGCCGTAGCGGCCTCTCGATCCAAAACATCCCCGATCATACTCGCGATCTCGGTGAAACGGATGCGTCGCTCGAGGAACGCCGCCACCGCCACTTCATTGGCCGCATTGAGTAGCGCCGGCCGATCGCCACCAGCCTGCGCGGCCTGTCGCGCCAGGCGCAGGCACGGGAAGCGCTGCTCGTCTGGACGCTGGAAATCCAGGCGGGCAATGCTGAACAGGTCGAGCGAGTCGACGCCCGAGGCAATACGCTGCGGCCACGCCAGCGCATGGGCGATGGGGGTGCGCATGTCGGGGTTGCCCAACTGCGCGAGCACCGAGCCGTCCACATAGTCCACCAGCGAATGGATGACGCTTTGCGGATGCACCACCACCTCGACCTGCTCGGGGCGCGCATCGAACAACCAGCAGGCTTCGATCAGTTCCAGCCCCTTGTTCATCATGCTCGCCGAGTCGACGGAGATCTTGCGCCCCATCGACCAGTTGGGATGGGCACAGGCCTGCTCGGGCGTCACCTGCTCCAGGGCTGTCGCATCCATCTCACGGAACGGCCCTCCGGAGGCGGTCAACAGGATGCGCCGCACGCCGACCTCGGCAAGACCGCGCGAGTAATCGCCAGGCAAGCATTGGAAAATCGCATTGTGCTCGCTATCGATAGGAAGCAAGACCGCACCGCTGCTCCGCACGGCCTGCATGAACAGGCCACCGGACATCACCAGCGCTTCCTTGTTGGCCAGCAGGATTTTCTTGCCCGCCTCCACCGCCGCCAGGGTCGGACGCAATCCCGCCGCGCCGACGATGGCGGCCATGACCGCATCCACCTCCGGATGAGAAGCGACTTCGCACAGCCCTGACACGCCGACCAGCACTCGCGTGGAAAGCCCCGCACCGGCCAGGCGCCCCTGCAGGTGCGAGGCCGCCGCGGCATCATCGACCACCGCGAAGACCGGGCGATGAGCGATGCACAGCCGCTCCAGTTCATCCAGACGCGAGAACGCGGTGAGGGCAAACGCCTGGTAGCGCTCGGGATGCCGTGCCAGCACATCCAGCGTGCTGCGCCCGATGGAGCCGGTGGCACCGAGAACGGTGATCTGCTGCGGTCGAACCACGGGATACCTCAACCAGCCAGCCAGTAGAGAACGGCGAATAGCGGAACCGCCGCCGTCAGGCTGTCGATGCGATCCAGAACGCCACCATGGCCCGGCAGCAGGCTGCTGCTGTCCTTCACCCCAGCCTGACGCTTGAACATGCTTTCGGTCAGGTCGCCAACCACGGAAATCCCCACCACCAGCGCAGTACCGATCAGCGCCACCAGCAGGCCACCGACCGTCCAACTGCGTACCAGGCCGACGACAAAGGTGATCAGCAGGCTAGCCAAAAGGCCGCCATAGAAGCCTTCCCAGCTCTTACCCGGGCTGACACTGGGCGCGAGCTTGCGCTTGCCGAAACGCTTGCCGGCGAAATAGGCACCGATATCGGCGCCCCAGACCAGCACCATGACCGCGATGATCAGCCAGTTACCTTGCGGCCACTGTTTGAGCAGCACCAGGCCTTGCCAGGCGGGCAGCAGGATCAGCAGGCCGATGACCAGGCGAATGCGGGCGGAGGACCAGAGCTGGCTGCTTTCCGGGTAGGTCAGCACGAGCACGACAGCCACCAGCCACCAAAGCACCGCAAGCGAGAGCACCACAGGTGCCAGTTGCACAACGCTGGCGAGCAGGAACAGCGCCAAGGCTACGGCGGCGGCATACGCCAAACGCGCACCCTGGGCCGCAAAGCCGGCCAGACGGGCCCACTCCCAGGCACCCAGGGTCACCACCGCACCGATGAACAGGGCAAATGCAGCGCCGTCGAGCAGGAAAAATCCGCCCAACGCGATCGGCAATAGAATGAGCGCAGTAATGACTCGTTGCTTCAGCATCGGTTTCCGCCCTCGTTTTCCACCTGATCGCCCGTCTTGCCGAAACGGCGTTGACGCGTGGCGAAGTCGGTGAGTGCCTTGCGCATGGCATCGTGTTTGAAATCCGGCCAGAACAGCTCGGAGAAATACAGCTCGGCATAAGCCAACTGCCAGAGCAGGAAATTGCTGATGCGGTACTCGCCTCCCGTGCGGATGCACAGGTCAGGAGGAGGCAGGTCAGCCGTGACCAACGCATTCTGGAGCATGCCCGAGGTAATGTCGCCCGGCTGGATACGCCCGGCCTGGACGTCACGCGCCAGCGCCTGGGCCGCCTGGGTGATGTCCCACTGACCGCCATAGTTGGCGGCGACCTGCAGGATGAAACGATTCTCCCCGGCGGTATATGCCTCGGCCTCGGCCATCGCGGCCTGCAGCTCGGGATGGAAACGCGAACGGTCGCCGATGATGCGCAGGCTGATGGCATTGTCCTTCAAACGCCGCGCTTCGCGGCGCAAGGCATTGAAGAACAGCTCCATCAACGCCCCGACCTCCTCGGCTGGGCGCTGCCAGTTCTCACTGGAGAAGGCGAACAGGGTCAACACCTCGACCCCCGATTCGGCACAGACCTCGATTACCGCGCGCACGGCGTCAACGCCCGCCTTGTGCCCGGCGACGCCAGGTAACAGGCGGCGCTTGGCCCAGCGGTTGTTGCCGTCCATGATGATCGCCACGTGCCGCGGTACCACCGCGAGGGCGTCCTGCTTGTTCTTGGCCATTTGGAAAACGATCAAACCGCCATCAGGTCGGCTTCTTTGGCTTCCAGTGCCTTTTCCACTTCAGCGACGAACTTGTCGGTCAGTTTCTGGACCTCATCAGCGGCACGACGCTCCTCGTCCTCGCTGATTTCCTTTTCCTTGACCAGATCCTTCAGGCTCGCCAGGGCATCGCGACGGATGTTGCGCACCGCGACGCGGGCACCTTCGGCCTCTGCGCGCGCCTGCTTGGTGAAGCCCTTGCGGGTTTCCTCGGTCAGTGCCGGCATCGGCACACGGATGGTGGTACCCGCAGTGGCCGGGTTCAGGCCCAGGTCGGAGGTCATGATGGCTTTCTCGACCGCCTGGATCATGCTCTTGTCGAACACGGTCAGGGCCAGGGTGCGGGAGTCTTCGGCGACCACGTTGGCAACCTGGCGCAGCGGCGTGTCGGAGCCGTAGTAGGAAACCATCACACTGTCGAGGATGCTCGGATGGGCACGGCCGGTGCGAATCTTGGCGAACGCATGGTCCAGCGACTCGACCGACTTCTTCATGCGCTCCTGCGCGTCCTTCTTGATCTCGTTGATCATTGTGCTTCCTCCTCGATCAGAGTTCCTTCGGCGCCACCCACCACGACATTCAGCAGGGCGCCAGGCTTGTTCATGTTGAAGACCCGCAGCGGCATGTTGTGGTCACGGCACAGACAGATGGCTGTCAGGTCCATAACGCCCAGCTTGCGGTCCAGCACCTCGTCATAGGTCAGGCGCTCGAACTTCTCGGCATTGGGGTCCTTGAAGGGATCGGCAGTGTACACGCCATCTACCTTCGTGGCTTTCAGAACCAGGTCAGCCTCGATCTCGATGGCACGCAGGCAGGCGGCCGAGTCGGTGGTGAAGAACGGGTTACCGGTACCCGCGGCGAAGATCACCACCTCGCCAACGGCCAGATTGCGCATGGCCTTGCGTCGATCGTAATGGTCGGTCACGCCCACCATGGTAATCGCCGACATCACCGTAACAGGGATATTCGAGCGCTCCAGCGCGTCGCGCATGGCCAGGGCGTTCATCACGGTAGCCAACATACCCATGTGGTCGCCAGTGACGCGATCCATGCCCGCCGCCGACAACGCAGCGCCACGGAACAGGTTGCCACCGCCGATGACCAGGCCGACTTGCACACCGATACCAACCAGTTGACCGACTTCCAGCGCCATGCGATCGAGCACCTTCGGATCGATACCGAAGTCCTCGGAGCCCATCAGGGCCTCGCCGCTGAGCTTGAGCAGAATGCGTTTATAGCGAGGCTGACGACCACTCACCTGCTGGGCCATTACGTTTTCTCTCCTGCGGCGTGTATTGAAAGGAGACCTCGCGGCCCCCAGCTTATCGGGCAGTCAGACCACCGCCCGATGAATTCGTGCCGCGCGCCGCCGGGCAGGCCGCGCGCTTTGCAAAAGAGGCCGCGCGCGGTAGCGGGCGGCCTCTTCGATACAACGGTAGATAACCGTCTTATTGCTTGCTGGCGGCAGCCACTTGAGCGGCAACTTCGTCAGCGAAGTTGTCGACTGGCTTCTCGATGCCCTCGCCCACTTCGAAGCGGGTGAAGGAAACGATCTCGGCACCGGCTTTCTTGGCCAGCTCGCCTACCTTGACTTCCGGGTCCATGACGAAGGCTTGCTCGGTCAGGCTGGCCTCGGCGAGGAACTTGGCGATACGGCCCTTGATCATGTTCTCGACGATGTTTTCCGGCTTGCCGGCGATCTTGTCGGCGTTCAGTTGCAGGAAGATTTCTTTTTCCTTGGCAACCAGCTCTTCGGAAACCTGGTCCGGCGAGACGACGGCCGGGTTGGAAGCCGCAACGTGCATGGCGATGTGCTTGGCCAGCTCTTCGTTGCCGCCTTTCAGCACAACCAGGACGCCAATGCGGTGGCCGTGCAGGTAGGAGCCGACGGTTTCGCCCTCGACAGCGGTCAGGCGACGGATGTTGACGTTCTCGCCGCACTTGGCGACCAGCGCTTCGCGAGCCGACTCGCGGGAAGCGATCAGCGGCGCGGCTTCGCTCAGTTTCTGCTCGAAGGCTTCGTTCAGGCTGTCCTTGACGAACCCTTTGAAGTCGTCCTGCAGGGCCAGGAAGTCGGTCTGCGAGTTGACTTCGATGATCACCCCACGGCCGCCTTCGACGCGAACGGCGATGGAACCTTCAGCGGCGATATTGCCCGCTTTCTTGGCGGCCTTGATGGCACCGGAAGCACGCATGTCGTCGATCGCTTTTTCGATATCGCCACCCGCAGCAACCAGAGCCTTCTTGCATTCCATCATGCCTTGGCCAGTGCGCTCGCGCAGTTCTTTAACCAGGGCTGCAGTAATTTCTGCCATGTTCTTGATCCTCTTGAATCGGTAATCAACCATTCAAACCCGGATACCGGGCACATATTCCTAAGTGGCAAAAAGGGGGCCTAGCCCCCTTCTCGCGTAACGAGTGACTGCGTCGCCCGCTATCAGCCTTCGCTGGCCTCGGAAGCGGCAGCTTCTTCGACGAACTCGTCGGTGCCGCCACCGGCATTGCCACGACCACGGATCACGGCATCGGCCATGGCACCCATGTACAGCTGGATGGCGCGGATGGCGTCGTCGTTACCCGGGATGATGTAGTCAACGCCTTCCGGGCTGCTGTTGGTATCGACGATGCCGATGACCGGGATGCCCAGCTTGTTGGCTTCGGTGATGGCGATGCGCTCGTGGTCGACGTCGATCACGAACAGGGCGTCCGGCAGGCCACCCATTTCCTTGATACCACCGAGGCTGCGATCCAGTTTTTCCAGATCGCGCGAACGCATCAGGGCTTCTTTCTTGGTCAGCTTGGCGAAGGTGCCGTCCTGGGACTGGGTTTCCAGCTCGCGCAGGCGCTTGATCGAAGCACGGATGGTCTTGTAGTTGGTCAGCATGCCACCCAACCAGCGGTGATCGACGAACGGAGAACCGCAACGAGCGGCCTCTTCACGCACGATCTTGCCAGCGGAACGCTTGGTGCCGACGAACAGGATCTTGTTCTTGCCCTGGGCCAGGCGCTCTACGAACGACAGCGCGTCGTTGAACAGCGGCAGGGTTTTTTCCAGGTTGATGATGTGGATCTTGTTGCGCGCGCCGAAAATGAACTTGCCCATTTTCGGGTTCCAGTAACGGGTCTGGTGGCCGAAGTGCACACCGGCCTTCAGCATATCGCGCATGTTGACTTGGGACATGATAGTTCCTTGATAAGTCGGGTTAGGCCTCCACGCATCCCAATCTCCAACCCTTGCGGGCACCCAGGAAATCGTGTCGATACGTGTGCGGATTAAAGCTTTGCGGACCCCATGCCCGTAAAGCGGCGCGTTTTATACCACAGAAAGCAGCCATAAGCTACCAGCCGCGATCCTCAAGGGAGGCTTGCGGCACACCGTGGACGCGCCTTGCTTTACTTGAAGCTTGCGGCTTGGAGCTTGCGGCTTAAAATGGCGTCCTTTATAGGACATACCGAGATAGCCATGACCGCCAGTATCAAGACTCCCGACGAAATCGAAAAAATGCGCATCGCCGGCCGCCTGGCCGCCGACGTGCTGGAGATGATCGGCGAGCACGTCAGACCCGGCGTCACCACCGAGGAAATCGACCGCATCTGCCACGACTACATCGTCAACGTGCAGAAGGCCATTCCGGCGTGCCTCAACTACGGCGCCGCACCGGGTCGCCCGGGCTTCCCGAAATCCATCTGCACCTCGCTCAACCATGTGGTCTGCCACGGCATCCCCAACGACAAGCCACTCAAGGACGGCGACGTGATGAACATCGACGTCACCGTGATCAAGGACGGTTACCACGGCGACACCAGCATGATGTTCCTGGTCGGCAAGGTGCCGGAGTGGGCCGCCAAGCTCAGCCGCGTCACCCAGGAGTCGATGTACAAAGGCATCGAGGCCGTCCGTCCCGGCGCGCGCCTGGGCGATATCGGCGAGGTGATCCAGAAGCACGCCGAGAAGAACGGTTTCTCCGTCGTGCGCGAATACTGTGGCCATGGCATTGGCGCGGTGTTCCACGAAGAACCCCAGGTCCTGCACTACGGCCGCGCCGGCACCGGCGTCGAACTCAAGGAAGGCATGACCTTCACCATCGAGCCGATGCTCAACCAGGGTCGCCCGGAAACCCGCCTGCTCGGCGACGGCTGGACCGCGATCACCAAGGACCGCAAGCTCTCGGCGCAATGGGAACATACCATCCTGGTCACCGCCGACGGCTACGAGATCCTCACCCTGCGCAGCGACGACACCATCGCCCGCACCAACGCCTGACGATCGTCCTTTATAGATAGAAGAGAAGGTAGCCCGCATGCCGCAGATGGACCCGGAACTGTTCGACCGCGGCCAGTTCCAGGCGGAACTGGCGTTGAAATCCAGCCCCATCGCCGCATTCAAGAAGGCTATCCGCCAGGCACGCGAGGCGCTCGACGAACGTTTTCGCAGCGGCCGCGACATTCGTCGCCTGGTCGAAGACCGTGCCTGGTTCGTCGACCAGATCCTGCGCGAGGCCTGGAAGCGCTTCGACTGGAGCGAGGACGCCGATATCGCCCTGCTGGCGGTTGGCGGCTACGGCCGTGGCGAACTGCACCCCTACTCCGACATCGATCTGCTGATCCTGCTCGACAGCGCCGACCACGAAACCTTCCGCGAGCCCATCGAAGGCTTCCTCACGCTGCTCTGGGACATCGGCCTGGAAGTCGGCCAGAGCGTGCGCTCGGTGGCCGAGTGCGCCGAAGAGGCACGGGCCGACCTGACGGTGGTCACCAACCTGATGGAAAGCCGTACCATCGCCGGCCCCGAGCACCTGCGCCAGCGCATGCAGGAAGTCACCAGCCCGCGGACGATGTGGCCTAGCAAGGAGTTCTACCTGGCCAAGCGCAAGGAGCAGCGCGCGCGCCACGCCAAGTACAACGACACCGAGTACAACCTGGAACCCAACGTCAAAGGCTCGCCCGGCGGCCTGCGCGACATCCAGACCATCCTCTGGGTCGCCCGCCGCCAGTTCGGTACGCTGAACCTGCACGCGCTGGTGCAGCAGGGTTTCCTGGTCGAGAGCGAGCACGCCATGCTGTCGTCGAGCCAGGAGTTCCTGTGGAAAGTGCGCTACGCCCTGCACATGCTCGCCGGACGCGCCGAGGACCGCCTGCTGTTCGACTACCAGGGCAAGATCGCCGCCCTGCTCGGCTACCAGGACAACGATGCCAAGCTCGCGCTCGAACGCTTCATGCAGAAGTATTACCGGGTGGTGATGGCGGTTTCCGAACTGAACGACCTGATCAACCAGCACTTCGAGGAAGTCATCGTCCGCGAAGGCGAGAGCGGTCCGGCCCAACCGCTGAACAGCCGCTTCCAGATTCGCGACGGCTACCTCGAGGCGATTCATCCCAACGTATTCAAGCGCACGCCGTTCGCCCTGCTGGAAGTGTTCGTGCTGATGGCCCAGCACCCCGAGATCGAAGGTGTGCGCGCCGATACCATTCGCCTGTTGCGCGACAGTCGCCACCTGATCGACGACGATTTCCGCCGCGATATCCGCAACACCAGCCTGTTCATCGAGCTGTTCAAATCCAGCCAGGGCATCCACCGCAACCTGCGGCGGATGAACCGCTACGGCATCCTCGGTCTGTACCTGCCGGAGTTCGGCCACATCATCGGGCAGATGCAGCACGACCTGTTCCACATCTATACCGTCGATGCGCACACGCTCAACCTGATCAAGCACCTGCGCAAGCTGAAATGGCCGGAACTGGCGGAGAAATTCCCCCTGGCCAGCAAAGTCATCGACCGCCTGCCCAAGCCCGAGCTGATCTACCTGGCCGGCCTCTATCACGACATCGGCAAGGGCCGTGGCGGCGACCACTCGGAACTCGGTGCCATCGACGCCGAAGCCTTTGGCGTACGCCACCACCTGCCCGCCTGGGATACCCGGCTGATCGTCTGGCTGGTGCAGAACCACCTGGCCATGTCGACCACCGCCCAGCGCAAGGACCTGTCCGACCCGCAGGTGATCTTCGACTTCGCTCAGTTCGTCGGCGACCAGACCCATCTGGACTACCTCTACGTGCTCACCGTGGCCGACATCAACGCCACCAACCCGAGCCTGTGGAACTCCTGGCGCGCCAGCCTGCTGCGCCAGCTCTACACCGAGACCAAGCGCGCCCTGCGCCGTGGCCTGGAGAACCCGCCGGACCGCGAAGAGCAGATTCGCCAGACCCAGAGTGCGGCCATCGATATCCTGGTGCGCGGCGGCATCGACCAGGACGATGCCGAGCAACTGTGGAGCCAGCTTGGCGACGACTATTTCCTGCGTCATACCGCTGGCGACGTGGCCTGGCACACCGATGCGATTCTCCAGCACCCAGCCGGCAACGACCCACTGGTGCTGATCAAGGAAACCACCCAGCGCGAGTTCGAGGGCGGCACGCAGATCTTCATCTATGCGCCCGACCAGCATGATTTCTTCGCCGTGACCGTGGCGGCGATGGATCAGCTCAACCTGAACATCCATGACGCGCGGATCATCACCTCGACCAGCCAGTTCACCCTCGACACCTACATCGTGCTCGAAGCGGAAGGCGGCTCGATCGGTGAAAACCCACAGCGCATCCAGCAAATTCGCGATGGCCTGGTCGAAGCGCTGAAGAACCCGGACGACTACCCGAACATCATCCAGCGTCGTGTACCGCGCCAGCTCAAGCACTTCGCCTTCGAGCCGCAGGTGAGCATCCACAACGACGCGCAACGTCCGGTCACCGTGCTGGAAATCATCGCCCCGGACCGGCCCGGCCTGCTGGCACGGATCGGCAAGATCTTCCTCGACTTCGACCTGTCGCTGCAGAACGCCAAGATTGCCACCCTCGGCGAACGCGTGGAAGACGTGTTCTTCGTCACCGACGCCAACAACCAGCCGCTGTCGGACCCGCAGCTCTGCGCCGACCTGCAGGCCACCATTGCCCGGCAACTGTCGGCGACCGGCAACAACGAAGGCAGGCCGCTGCGGATCGGTATCTGAGCGTCCGGGTCGGACGCCGGACCGCCCGTAATGTCCGAATCGGCCCCAACGTGCTAGTGTCGCGGGCTTTTACGAACCACAGCAGTGACTCGTCATGAACAACGCCCTTGCCCATTTGCAGCCTTACCCGTTCGAGAAACTCCGCGCCCTGCTCGCCGGCGCCGAGGCGGATCGGAGCAAACGTCCCATCGCCCTGTCGATCGGCGAACCCAAGCACAAATCGCCGCAGTTCGTCGCCGAGGCCCTGAGCGCCAATCTCGATCAGTTGGCCGTATACCCGACCACGCTGGGCCTGCCAGCGCTGCGCCAAGCCATCGCGACTTGGTGCGAGAGCCGTTTCAACGTACCGAACGGCTGGCTCGATGCCGCACGCCACGTGTTGCCGGTCAACGGCACCCGCGAAGCGCTGTTTGCCTTTACCCAGACGGTCGCCCAGCGCGACGTTGGCGGCCTGGTGGTCAGTCCCAACCCGTTCTACCAGATCTACGAGGGCGCGGCCCTGCTCGCCGGCACCCAGCCGCACTACCTGCCCTGCCTGGAACAGAACGGCTTCAATCCCGACTTCGATGCCGTACCGGCGCAAGTCTGGGAGCGCTGCCAGATCCTCTTCATCTGCTCGCCGGGCAACCCGACCGGCGCCCTGGTGCCCCTGGAAACCCTGAAGAAGTTGATCGCCCTGGCCGACGAGCATGATTTCGTCATCGCCGCCGACGAGTGCTACAGCGAGCTGTACTTCGACGAAGACAACCCGCCGCCCGGCCTGCTGACCGCCTGCGCCGAACTCGGCCGCAGCGATTTCAAGCGCTGCGTGGTGTTCCACAGCCTGTCCAAGCGCTCCAACCTGCCCGGCCTGCGCTCGGGCTTCGTCGCGGGCGATGCGGATATCCTCAAGGCCTTCCTGCTCTACCGCACCTACCACGGTTGCGCCATGCCCGTGCAGACCCAACTGGCCAGCATCGCCGCCTGGCAGGACGAAGCCCACGTACGCGCCAACCGCGACCTGTATCGCGAGAAGTTCGATGCCGTGCTCGACATCCTCGGCGGCGTGCTCGACGTGCAGCGCCCGGACGGTGGCTTCTACCTCTGGGCCAGAACGCCCGGCGACGATGCCAGCTTCACCCGCGAGTTGTTCATCAAGGAACATGTGACCGTGGTGCCAGGCTCCTATCTTTCTCGCGAAGTGGAGGGCTTCAACCCCGGTGCGGGTCGCGTGCGCATGGCCCTGGTCGCCCCGCTGGCCGAGTGCATCGAAGCGGCCGAGCGCATTCGCCGCTTCGTCGAGACCCGCTGATCGCTACCGGCAAAAGGACTTGCCATGCAACGGCTGGCCGGACGCGGGCGGCGAGCAGGGTTATGCCACGTTTCTCGAGTTCGAATTGTTCGCGGCTCACGTCGCTCGGTTATTGAGTCGTTCGTATCGCGATCAGCTCTGCGCGAGAACATCGTGAGCAGGCTCCCAGGCATGGATAGACCTGCTCACCCAGTTTCCGCAGTGGAAGCGACCATACCCTAATCGCCCCCAGACTCCGGATTGCTGGCATCTTGCGGATGCCCTAATCTCCACACACCCGGTGGGCAGTGATGGCATATTCAGATGACGAGCCGTGATGAAGGATGCAGTAGGACTGCTGTCTCCAAATTTGAAGAAGCAATGCTGGCTGCCACGCCAGATTGCATCAAGGTGATTACCCCAGACGGCGTGCTTCTCGCCATCAACGCTGCCGGACGTGTCGCCCTGGGCCTGACAACCCGTACAGCCGAGGGAACGCCATGGATTTCCTTGCTCCCGCCATCTGTCCACGCCTCTGCCTATGAGGCTCTTTCACAAGCGGCAAGCGGCAGCCCGGCACGCTTTGCAGGCTACAGTGAAGGCGATGGAGCCACCATATACTGGGATAACCTGCTCACACCCGTCACAGATGAGCAGGGGGGCGTGGCTTCTATCATTTGCGTTTCTCGAAACGTTACCGAGCAGATTCTGCTCAAACGAGAACTAGACAAATCCCTGGAGCGCGAGCGCTTACTGTCCCGGGAAATGCTCCACCGCATCAATAATATTTTTTCAGTCGTTGGCGCCGTCGTCAGCATGTCAGAGAAAGAAGCATTCGCCTCAGGTGACTCTGCAGGCCTTGCAAGGATCGTTGCTGGAAAACTGGGGGCTCTTGCACGGTCATACCAGGCAATCTTATCGAGCGCGAACACAGCCGCCGTAGACTTGAAATCGATACTCGACTCCGTCCTGACGCCCTTCTCCGGCCAATGCCGGATCGACGGCCATGCCCAGTTGATCGCCCATGAAATATCAAGCGCTATCGCGCTATGCATTCATGAATTGGCCACTAACGCTGTCAAGCACGGCGCGTTGAGTACGGCGCAAGGCGAGGTGAGACTTTCTTGGGATGCGGCAGATGGCTACCTGGACTTGAACTGGACCGAGGTTGGGGGGCCTTCTGTCTTGAATGCCCCGGAGAAATCTGGATTCGGCAGTACATTGATTGACCGCCTGGGACGATCGATCGGGGCCACGGTGACAAGAAATTGGCTGGCGGAAGGTCTGCGCATCGGTTTCAGGTTTCCAGTCGACAAATAGCCCAGCACACCCAGCTACCAGCACGCTTCACTCACGATGACAGGCCCTATCGCGACAGCCTAAGCGCGGAGTGGACCGACGTGGCATAATCGCCGGCTGAGTTTTTGCGAGATATTGGGGGAGTGTTGGGGAAAGCCCTGCTCCCAAGGGAAATCAATGACTTACACGCTCTATGGCATCAAGGCCTGCGACACCATGAAAAAAGCCCGCACCTGGCTCGACGAGCAGGGCGTGAGCTACGCCTTCCACGACTACAAGACCGCCGCCATCGACCGCGCCAGCCTGCAGAAATGGTGCGATGAGCACGGCTGGGAAACGATCCTGAATCGCGCCGGCACCACCTTCCGCAAGCTCGACGACAGCCAGAAGGCCGATCTCGACCAGGCCAAGGCCATCGAACTGATGCTGGCCCAGCCATCGATGATCAAGCGCCCGGTACTCGACCTGGGCAAGCGCACCCTGGTCGGTTTCAAGCCCGATCTCTACGCGGCGGCCTTCGCCTGATGAACAGCGTCTGGTTGTTGTTCCTGCCCGCCTGCTTCGCCTTGAACCTGGTGCCGGGACCGAACAACCTGCTGTCGCTGAACAATGCGGCGTGTCACGGGCTGCGCCTGGCCTGCCTGGCGGCATTCGGACGCCTGCTGGCATTCGCCGGCATGATCGCCCTTGCCGCCTCTGGCCTGGCCCTGGTGCTGCAGACCTCAGCCAGCCTGTTCCTGGCGATCAAGCTGTTTGGCGGGCTCTACCTGCTGTGGCTGGCGGTCCAGCTCTGGCGCGCGCCGGCACAGTCCCTGGAGGCTGGCTTGCCAATCCAGCGCGCCAACCTCTGGGCCCTGGCACGCCAGGAGTTCCTGCTGGCGGCCGGCAATCCCAAGGCGATCCTGATTTTCACCGCGTTCCTGCCGCAGTTCGTCGATCCGCGCTTGCCCGCGGGCCAACAGTTCGCCCTGTTGGGCGGCACCTTCCTGGTCCTGGAACTGGTCGCAGTCGCCCTGTATTCACTGGCCGGCCTGCACCTGGGCCGGCTGCTCGCCGGGCAACGCGCCCGGCGCCTGTTCAACCGTTGCTGTGCCGTCCTGCTGGGCGGCGCCGGGCTGGGCCTGTTGCTCAGTCGCCGGCCAGCCTGATCCATCCCGATTCGATTCAAGAGGTAAACAGACATGTCGCAATCCCTGTTCAGCATCGCCTTCGGCGTCGGCACCCAGAACCGTCAAGGCAACTGGCTGGAAGTCTTCTACGCTCAACCGCTGCTCAAGCCGTCGGCCGAATTGATCGCTGCGGTGACCCCGATCGTCGGTTACAGCGCGGGCAACCAGGCGATCGCCCTGACCAATCAGCAAGCCGCTGAACTGGCCAGCGCGCTGAAAAGCATCGATGCCGCCCAAAGCGCACTGCTGACCCGCCTGGCCGAAAGCACCAAGCCGCTGGTCGTCACCCTGCTCGCCGAAGACGCCGCGCTGACCTCCACCCCTGAGGCCTACCTCAAGCTGCACCTGCTGTCCCATCGCCTGGCCAAGCCGCACGGCCTGAACCTGGCCGGTATCTTCCCACTGCTGCCGAACGTGGCCTGGACCAGCCAGGGCGCGGTCGACCTGGCCGAGCTGGCCGAGCGTCAACTGGAAGCCCGCCTGAAAGGCGAGCTGCTGGAAGTGTTCTCGGTGGACAAGTTCCCGAAAATGACCGACTACGTGGTCCCGGCCGGCGTGCGTATCGCCGACAGCGCCCGCGTACGCCTGGGCGCCTATATCGGCGAAGGCACCACCGTGATGCACGAAGGCTTCGTCAACTTCAACGCCGGCACCGAAGGCCCAGGCATGATCGAAGGCCGCGTCTCCGCGGGCGTGTTCGTCGGCAAGGGCTCGGACCTGGGCGGCGGCTGCTCGACCATGGGCACCCTGTCCGGCGGCGGCAACATCGTCATCTCCGTGGGCGAAGGCTGCCTGATCGGCGCCAACGCCGGTATCGGCATTCCGCTGGGCGACCGCAACATCGTCGAAGCCGGCCTGTACGTCACCGCCGGTACCAAGATCGCCCTGCTCGACGACCAGAACAACCTGGTCAAAGTAGTCAAGGGCCGCGACCTGGCCGGCCAGCCCGACCTGTTGCTGCGTCGCAACTCGCAGAGCGGCGCGGTCGAGTGCAAGACCAACAAGACCGCGATCGAGTTGAACGAAGCGTTGCACGCGCACAACTGATCCAGGTGTTGCTCCAAGCGGGCCATGCGCGCGATAGACTCCAGGTCATCGCGGGCCTGGCCCGCTTCTACATTCAGCCTATGGAATCCGGATGTCCCTGACCTCCCCCTGGCGCGCCGACTTCCCCGGCATCCTGGCCCTTGAAAGCGAAGGCCAGACCTACCTCGACAGCGCCGCCACCGCGCAGAAGCCACAAGCGGTTCTCGATGCCCTGCTCGGCTACTACCAGGCCGGCGCCGCCAATGTGCACCGTGCCCAGCATGTGCCCGGAGAGCGCGCCACCCGTGCGTTCGAAGACAGCCGGCACAAGGTCGCCCGCTGGCTGAACGCGGCGAGTGCCGAAGAGATCGTCTTCACCCGTGGCGCCACCGAATCCCTCAACCTGCTGGCCTACGGCCTGGAACACCTGTTCGTCGCAGGCGACGAGATCGTCATCAGTGCCGCCGAGCACCACGCCAACCTGCTGCCCTGGCAGCAACTGGCGCAGCGCAAGTCGCTGAAGCTGGTGATCCTGCCGCTCACGGCTGCCGGCGACGTGGACCTGCAACAAGCCACTGCATTGGTCAGCCCGCGTACCCGCCTGCTGGCGGTGAGTCAGTTGTCCAACGTGCTCGGGCGCTGGCAGCCGACCACCGAGCTGGTGAACCTGGCTCGTGCCTTCGGGGCGTTGAGCGTGGTCGATGGCGCCCAAGGCGCGGTTCACGCTCGTCAGGCTGTACAGGCGCTGGGGTGCGATTTCTACGCCTGTTCCAGCCACAAGCTCTACGGCCCGGATGGTGTCGGCCTGCTCTATGGCCGCCGTGAAGCACTGCAACACCTCAGGCACTGGCAACTGGGCGGCGAGATGGTCCGGCAGACCGACTACCACACCTCCTCGTTCCGCCCGGCACCACTGGGACTGGAGGCTGGCACACCACCAGTATCCGGGGTGATCGCACTGGGCGCGGCACTCGACTACCTGGGGCGACTGGACTCAAACGCGGTCGATCAGCACGAACAGGCCCTGCATCAGCGATTGCTGGCCGGCCTGCGCCAGCGTGACGGCGTCCGCCTGCTCGGCGAACCGCGAATCGCCCTGGCCTGTTTCAGTGTCGACGGCGTACACAGCGGCGACCTCGCCCACCTGCTCACCGACCAGGGCATTGCCGTACGTGCCGGTCATCACTGCGCAATGCCGTTGCTGCAGCGCCTCGGGGTTGCCGGAGCCATTCGTGTATCGCTCGCTCTCTACAACGACGAAGCCGACCTGCGGCGTTTCTTCGAAGCGCTGGACAAGGCACTGGAGCTGCTGCGATGAGCCTGCCCGAGCAAGCCCGCGAAGCGCTGGCTGCCTTCACCGCCTGCCCGGGCTGGGAGCAGCGTGCCCGCCTGTTGCTGCAGTGGGGCGAACGCCTGGAGGCGCTGGCGGACAGCGAGTGCAGCGAAGCCAATCGTGTGCAGGGCTGTGAAAGCCAGGTGTGGCTGGTCGGCGACAAGCGTGAAACGACCTGGCACTTCCGTGCCGCAAGCGATGCCCGGCTGATCCGTGGCCTGCTCGCGGTATTGCTGGCGCGCATCGCCGGGCTGGATGGCGAAGAGCTGGCCAGGCTGGATCTTGCCGAGTGGTTCGCCCAGCTCGGCCTGGGCCGGCAGCTTTCACCCTCTCGCAGCAACGGCCTGAATGCCGTACTGCTGAAGATGCGCCAGATGGTCGAGGCGGGTTGACCGCTGAACGTCGCGCCGACTAGCCACGCTCGCGCAGGGCCAGGCCGCGCAGGAAGTTACGCAGCACCTGGTCGCCGCAAGGACGGTAGTTCTTGTGATCCGGCTTGCGGAACAGGGCATTCAACTCGGGCTTGGTCATCGGCAGGTCGGCGGCCTGCAGGATCGCGTGCATGTCGTCGTCACGCAGTTCGAAGGCGACACGCACCTTCTTCAGGATGCTGTTGTTGCCCGGGCGCTTCTCCACCGGCAGGCGCGGGCGACTCTCGTCACGACCGCGCTTGAAGAACACCAGCCCTTCGAGGAAGTGCGCCATGGCGGTGTCAGGGCATTCCACGAAACCTTCTTCATCATCCTTCTTCAGATAGGCCGTCATCTCGGCCAACGTCACCGGGTAATCCGCAAGCTGGCAGATATCCACCATCTTCTGGTCGCTGACATCCAGTACATAGCGCAGGTTGCGTATCACATCGTTGTTGGTCATTCGGCAGTCTCATCCACGGATCGTGCCGAAAGCGGCACGAAAGGCCGGCGATTATACGGATTGCCGGCCCGCTTCGTGCGGCTGATACGACGGCCTGGGCGTCCCTGCCGCTGACGCGATTAGAACTGCCCGCGCAGGCTCAGGGTGAAGTTGCGCGGCTCGCCCGTAACCGCTGTCGGCAACGGTGCTGTAGTAGGTCTTGTCGAACTACAGGCACGCCGCATCGTCCGGTGCGCCAGAACTGGGAGTTCAGAGAGGAAGAAAAGGCTGGCTGGAGGTCAGGGAGTGACCTCCAGCGAAGGGGTCAAGGCTGTTGTGCCTGCAATCTGGAACCGGGGGCCAGCCAGCGGTTGGCATCCAGTTCCAGCCATTGCTTCGCGTCGTTCGCAGTACGCAGGTTGCTATCGAGAAACGCCACGCTGACCGACAGCAGGGCCGCAGCTTCACGCGGGTCGAGAGATTCCTGCATGCCTTGCCCATGACCCGCACGGCTCTCGAACACCCTCTCGCCACCACCTGGGCCGCCAGGGCCACCACCAGGTCCACCGCTAGGCCCACCACCACCACCACCACCACCACCACCACCACCACCACCACCTGGGCCTCGCCCGCCACCACTGGGAGGCGCTGGACGCTCTCCATCGGCCGCACCGCCGCTCCCCGGAGCGCCACCGAAAGTGCCGCCCAGTTGCGCATGCGTCATGCGTTCGAGCAGCAGTTGGTAGCTCGCGGATACGGGCAAGTGCTGCCAGAGGCGCTGATGACGTTGCGCTGGTGTTACCCAGTTGAAAGGATCGTCGTCGGCCGCTCCCGTCACGGCGAGCACCGGCACCTTGATCTGCTCGGCGAGCCCTTGTGGCGGCTCGAAGGGACTGAGCAGGATCGCCAGCTTCGGTGCCCAGCCGTGGGCAGACGTGAGCAACGCTGCCGCCGTCTGGGTACCAAGATCGAAACCAGCGACCACCTGGCGGTTCCAGTCGGCCCTGGCGAAGTCGCCATCGCCGACCTGGGCGCGCCGGCGCGCTTCCCCCAGCACCTGTTCGAGTTGACGCAGGCGGCGCTGCAAGGCGTCATCGGCATAGGCGCGCTGGGCGATGCTGCGGAAAGCCCCCACCTGCGCGTCCGGACTGGCATAGATGGCGCATCCGTGACGCTGCGCCTGCACCGAAAGCACGGCGTAACCCGCCTCGGCCCATGCACGCCGCCATGGTTCGCCAGCACGTCCATCATCGCCAAGCCCTGGCAGATAAAGGATCACCGGCAATGCCGAGCCCTGGACCGGCGCCAGCCAGTCCACATCGACAACCTCGCCGTCCACCGTCCACTGCGCATGCCAGCCATCGACGGGCTGGCGTGCGGGCCGGTAGGCACCGCTCATGAGTTGATCGATACGTGCCTCGGGCGACGCGGGCGGTTCGGGGTGATGGGCGCAGGCGCTCAGCAACAAGCCAGCACCCAACAGGGAAAGGAATCGCAGCACAGGGAGATCATCCAGAGAAAGCGGAGCACGCATAGTGCCAAGCCATGATCGCCAGGTGGGTCAATACTGGGTAACCGCTGGGTAAAGAAGTCGATACAGAGTTCAACCCGGCTTCGACGCGCGCTCCGACGGACGCCGCGCGCCAGCCACCAGTTTATCGACCATTCGGCTCGCCGCCACCATGCCGAAGGTCGCGGTGACCATCATTACCGCGCCGAAACCGCCAGCGCAGTCCAGGCGCACACCCTCGTCGGCGAAGCCCTTGGTCTGGCATACCGTGCCGTCGGCCTGGGGATAACGCAGTTGCTCAAGGGAATACACGCAGGAAATGCTGTAGGTGCGCCCCGGCGTGCGCGAGAAGTTGTAGTCGCGGCGCAGCAGCGAACGCACCTTGGCGATCAGCGGGTCGTTGATGGTCTTGTTCAGGTCGGCGATGCGCACCTGGGTCGGGTCGATCTGCCCGCCCGCGCCGCCGGTGGCGACGATCTGGATCTTGCGCCGCTTGCACCAGGAGATCAGCGCGGCCTTGGCCATCACGCTGTCGATGCAGTCGATCACCCCATCGAGGTTTTCGCCGATGCACTCGGCCATGTTCTCGCGGGTGACGAAATCGCCCACCGCATGCACCACGCAGTCGGGGTTGATGGCGCGAATCCGCGCCGCCATGACCTCGACCTTGGACTGGCCGATGCTAGCGGCCGTCGCATGCACCTGGCGGTTGGTGTTGGTGACGCAGACATCGTCGAGGTCGAACAGCGAGATTTCACCGACACCGGAACGCGCCAGCGCCTCGGCCGCCCAGGAACCGACACCGCCGATGCCGACCACCGCGACGTGGGCGGCCTTGAGCCGCTGCAAGCCCTCGCCCCCGTAGAGACGGGCCACACCACCGAAACGCTGATCGTCCATCGCATCCCCCCGGAAAAAACGGCCGGCATTATAGGCGCAAGCACTGCCGATGTGAGCGGAAAAACCACACAAGGCCCGCCAGACATGGGCCGGGCGATGCCATACAGGTATCGGACAGCCCGCTCTTCCGTACGCCGAAGATGGCCAGCAACATGGGAGCGGGATGAACACGATCTGCGGGAGCTGGGCCGTTGAAAAACCTAGGCAGGACAGTGCGATGCCAGGAAGCCGCAAGCTATTTCGATTGCACCGCCCGCCAGCCTGCTAGGACAGCGCATCCAGCAATGCGATGGCTTGCGTCGAACCTTGGGCGGCGGCCTGCTCAAGCCAATGACGCGCTTGCAGTGGCTCACGCTGACGACTCTGAGAGTAGAACTGGCCCAACTCCAGTTGGGCGCGCAAATCGCCTGTACGTGCGGCCTGACGCAACAGTTCCAGGCCAATGCGCCGGTCACGGGCGTTGCCGCAATCGCGGCACAGCAATTGCCCCAGGCGACTCTGCGCCTCGACCAGCCCTTGCCGTGCCGGCTGCTTGAGCAGGCGCCCGGCGATACGTTTGACGCTCGGCCTGCTGCCCAGCAGCGGACGGTCGAGCAGCCAGAAGGCCATGCGCGCGGGTAGACGGGTGGTTTGCGGCGATGAGGAGCGAACGGCGGCAGGGAAACGAGGCTTCATGGGAACGGCGAGCGACGGCGAAGGCGCGCACTCTACTCTCTTTTTCGCCGTCGTAAAGACTTGCAAATCCTTGCAGAAAACGTTCCAGGCAGGTCACGAACACAATCCACAAATCCTGTGGATAACTTCGTGGAAAACCTTTTGGAAAGGTCACCGATTGCCGATGCCATGGGCCTTCTGCTTAAACTGATGATTTTTTCACCAATGTAAAAAATCCTTATTTTTCATTCGGTTAAAAAATCACAACGAAGAATCAAGCAGTTACGACGCATTGTGAGGAAAGCTTGACAAGGTGCCTCGCCATTGTGCACAAGTCTGCGCCCCCACTGCGCTCGCCGCTCCGTTCAGGTGCAACGCAGGCAAGCTGGCGCAATGTCGCAGGTGCCCATGGGCTGCTCGCCCAACCGGCAGTCCGTCAGAACAATGGCTGGTCATCGCGAATCAGCACATAGCCCTTTTCGTCCCGCTCGTGGACGAAATACATGGTCACCGCGCCACCTTCTATCGCCGCCAGATAGTCACCGGCTTGAGCCACAAAATGGGCTTTGCTGGCAGGCGCAGCCTCGGGCTCGATCAGGGCAGTGAAAAACAGGGCCGGGTCGAGCCCATCGAAAAAGGCTTCGCGCTCCGCCGCATCCCACGCCTGCGGCGCCTGGAACGGACCGGTGAAAAGCACCTTGGCGTCGCCAAGATCGAGTTCCTCGGCATCTTCGTCATGGGCATCGGGCCGATAGACCGTGCAATCGACGGCATCGTGATGATCGAGTACGGCTTGGCGTGGCAGTGCTGCTGGGTGCATCGGGCGCTCTCCTGTCAGGGGACGCCACCTTGGTAGTTAAGCGACGCGTCGTCAACTGCCGGTCCTGCGCTTGACGGACCATGCCCTTCAGGCCGGTTGTGGCAACCGGCCATCGACCAGGAATGTCGACAGGTCGTGGCGGATCGGCGCCCCCGCGCCTTGCGCCTGCTTGAAGGCGACGTAGCCACTCGTGGTTTCACACAGCCAGGTATTCAGGTTCGACGGTTTGGACTTGGCGAATGCCCGGGGGGTATAGAGGGCGACATTCACTCCGTCACAGCGGGCCGATCGATACTCGAACGCTTCGACCCCAGCATCGCGCATGGCACTGCCCAGTCGCTGGGTGTGGCGGTAGTCGCTGCGATCGCTCAACTGTTCGGCGAAAGCATCGAACGGAGGCTGCTGCAGGCGCACGCCGCGCTCGACCCGGTACTGCGCCTCGAACGACGAATGCTCGGAAAGAATCCGTCCGCTCGGCGGCGGCGTGGCCATGCCGTGCCAGAGCACGAAGCGATAGAACGCCGTTTCCGCCATCGCCGTTTCCAGCGAGCCGGCGCCGTAGAACAGGCTCGGCTCGTGCTTGCGACCGAACCGCGAGCCCCAGCGCAGCGGCGGGTAGCGGAACGGGGTCTGCAACAGGTAGTGCAGCGCCTCGGTGGCCGTCGGCAGAGGTGGCTTGCTGGCTTCCAGCAGTTGTTCGAGTACAGCCTGCTCGTCGAGGGTGTCGACCAGTTGCGTGGTCGCCACCTGCTCCTGGTTTTCCACCATGCGCAGCAATGCGCCGCGGATCGGCTTGATCTGTGCGAGACCGTCGCAGCGATTCCAGATATCCATGGCGCCTCACACCTTGCCACGGATGGCATCGAGGTATTCGACCACGCGCACCAGGCCCTGGACCTGGCTCATCAACTCCAGGGGAATGCCAGCCAGATGATGATTCTGCGTACGCAGGAAATGGCGCATGTCGTCGAGATTGCCGCCGAACAGGGTGTATAGCGCGCGATAGATGCGGATCAGCAGCAGTGCCAGCTCGCCCGTCTTGCTTTGCGGCTTCAAGCCGCCACTTTCACTCCAGCGGCTGATCGCCGAGCGATTGACGCCGACGATGGCCGCCAGTTGCACTTGAGTCAGGCCCAATTGCTCCCGCGTATTCAACAACGCCTTGAGCAGAACGGCATCGCCGTCCACCCCTGGTTTGCTTAGTGCGATCATGAGCGGGCCTCCATGTTTGTTTGAGACAAAACATACACAAAATAAGCAAATAGAACAAACCCGGTTGAGCCCGGCAACTCTGCAAACCCGCCTATTCGCCTATCGCGCGTCGCTGTAATGATTCGCCGCGCAGGAGACGTTCGCGGCATGCCTCGTTTGACCCTCCCGACACAACCGCATATGCTGCGCGAACCAAGCCTACCGAACGGTAGGTAGCAAAGCATGAGAGCATAGGATCATGAATATCCAAAAAGTCCACGCCCCGCCCCTGAAGCTGGCGATCAGTCTCGGCCTGATCGGCGCCCTTGGCCCTTCGGCGGTCGACATGTACCTGTCCAGCCTTCCGCAGATCGCCCAGGACTACCAGGACAGCTTCGCCAGTGTGCAACTGACCCTGACCTTCTTCCTCCTGGCCATGGGCCTGGGCCAGTTGATCTTCGGCCCACTGGTCGATGCCTATGGCCGTCGCCGCCCGTTGCTGGCCGGCCTGGTGCTGTTCACCCTGTGTTCGCTCGGCGCGGCCTGGGCACCGACCCTGCACACGCTGATCGCCCTGCGCTTCGTCCAGGGCCTGGGCAGTGCGCTGACCCTGGTGGTGATCATGAGCATGGTGCGTGACGTCAGCCGCGGTGCCAGTGCGACCCGGCTGTTCGCCCTGTTGATGACCATCGAGGGCGTGGCGCCGATCTTCGCCCCGGCCCTGGGCGGCTTCATCGATGCGCATTTCGGCTGGCGCGCGATCATGCTGGTGCTCGCCGCGTTCGGGCTGCTGGTGCTGGCCAACAGTTGGCTGAACCTGCCGGAAACCCTGGCCGTGGATAAACGCGAGCGCCTGCATCCACGCACCGTACTGCGGACTTACCTCCGCATCGCCAGGAACAAAGGCTTTCTCAAACCGACCCTGGCGGCAGCGGCCGTGTTCTTCTTCCTGTTCGTCTACATCGGCGGCGCGACCCTGGTCTACCAGCAGGAATATGGCTTGAGCCCCCAGGCCTTCGGCCTGTTGTTCGGCGTCACCGGCGTGGCGATCCTGATCGGCGCGACCCTGGCCGGCAAGCTCGTCGGCCGCCTCGGCCTCAATCGGCTGTCGCTGATCGGCGTCGCGTGCATGGCCGCCGGCTCGCTGCTCACCCTGTGGTCGACGGCAAGCGCCATAGGCCTGGCAGGCGTCGCGCTCGGCATGGCCCTGGCCTTGTTCGGCCTGGGCATCGCCGAGTCGACGCTGATGTCGCTGGTGATGTCGTCCCAGGAGCGCTCGCTGGGCTCGACCGCGGCGCTGCTCGGCGCGTTCCAGCTGTCGGTGTCCTCCGGGGCGACGCCCGTGGCCGCGTTGGCCCTGCAACATGGACCCATGGCCTGGGCCGGCCTGCTCGCGGCCAGCGCGCTGCTGGTCTGCCTGCTGACCGCCATCAGCCTGCCGAAGGAAGCGTCCTTCGCGCAGATCGATCATTGCTGACGAGACACACCATGACTGCCGACAGCCTCAGCCCCGCCGCCGAACGTATCGCCCTGCTGGCCCTCGATCAGTTCGCCGAACACGGCTACGACGCCGCTTCGCTGAACGATATCGCCGTGCTCGCCGGGATCAGGAAAGCCTCGCTGTACGCCCACTTCGATGGCAAGGACGCGCTGTACCAGGTGACCCTCGAACTCGCCCTGCAAGCCGAGCGTGCCTACGTGGCCGAGCACTTCGCGGGCAGCGGCAACGCAGGCTTCGCCGGCGAACCCTACCTCGATGGACTGAGCGAGCGCTTTCGCGGCAACAGCTCATTGCGCTTTCTCCTGCGTGCCGCCTTCTATCCGCCGGAGCCACTCAGGCAGGTCGTGATCGACGGCTTCGAACGCTACCTGGGGGAACTGCGCGCGCGCTTCCTCGATGCCCTGAACGTCAGCCATCCGCCTCCCTCGACGAGCGTCGGCGAATTGCTCGCGGAAACCTACATGGCAGCGATCGACAGCCTGCATGTCGACCTGACCTATGGCAACGCAGAGGCCTACGAGCGGCGCCTGTCGGCCCTGCGGCGGATTATCCCGGCCATCGACCTCGACGCGTTACGGCCATGAACGCGCCGTTTACCTGACACTCAGTAAGTCGCGCGGCCGCCACTCAGGTCGAAGACGAAACCCGTGGTGAAACTGCATTCCGGACCGGCGATCCAGGTCACCATGTTGGCGATTTCATCGATCTGCAGGAACCGCCCCATGGGGATCTTGGCCTTGCTCGCGGCGATGTGCTCGGGCGTCATCTCGGCCATCAGGCCGGTCTCGACCATGGCCGGGGCGATGCAGTTGAGCAGCACCCCGTCCTGGGCCAGCTCCTTGGCCGCCGCCTTGGTGAAGGCGATCACCCCGGCCTTGGCCGCCGAGTAGCCCGAGATGTATTGCACACCGTCCTTGCCGGCCATGGAGGCGACGTTGACGATGCGCCCGTAGCCCTGCTCGCGCATGTGCGGGATCGCCGTGCGGCAGCAATAGAACACGCTGTTCAAATCCACCGCCAGCACCTGCTCCCAGGCCTCGGGCGGGTATTCCCAGCACGGCACGACCGGACCATTGATGCCGGCGTTGTTCACCAGAATCTGTACCTGGCCGAATGCCTCGAGCACTTCGCCGAACGCCTTCTCCACCGACACGAGCCGGGCGACATTGACCGCCTGGCGCAGCGCCGGCTCGAAGCCGGCACTGGCGCTGTCCCAGTCATCCACCGCCAGGTCCCAGATGACGATGCGCGCGCCGGCGGCATGCAGGCGCCTGGCGATACCCAGGCCGATGCCGCGCATGCCGCCGGTGATGATGGCCACCTGGCCTTCGAGGGAGTTGCTCATGTACGGATTCCTTGGGTCAGTCGGAGAAACCGAACAGGCGACGCGGGGTTTCCCACATCACCTGCCGGCGAACGGCGGCGTCCGGCAGCAGACGCTCGGCCAGCTTCAGCAGCGGGCCGTAGTCGACCCGCTCGGCCTGGCGGATGAAGGGCCAGTCCGAGCCCCAGATGCAGCGCTGCGCACCGAAGGCATCGAGCAGGGCCTGGACGTAGGGACCGGCCTGTTCGTCGAGCAGGTCAGGTTCGGCGAACTTCTGCATGCCCGACAGCTTGACCCAGGCGCGGCCGTTGTCGGCCAGGCGCAGCAATGCCTGGAAGCCTGACTGGCCCAGGCCCTGCTCGACCACAGGCCGGCCACAATGATCGATCAGCAGTGCTCCCGGGAGCGGTCCCAACAAGTCGAGCAGGTCGGGTAACTGGTCGCCCTGCACCTGTACCTGGGCGAACATCTCCAGTTCGGCGAGACGGGCGAGCAAAGGCAGCGCATCGGCCATCGCTGCCACACCCGCCAGCGCCGGGTTGAATGCGACACCGACCACGCCTTGGGCCTTGAGCGCGGCCAGCTTGTCCAGCGTGATCGCGTGGTCGACCACGGCAATGCCTTTGAAGCGCCGGCCACCGGTGGCCAAGGCGTGCAACAGGCAGGCGTTGTCGGTGCCATACCCACTGTTGGGACCGACCAGCAACGCATGTTCGACACCATAGGCGTCCATCACCCGCTGGAACTGCGGCTGAGTCGCGACCTCCTGGCCGCTGGGTGAATAGATTGCATCGCTGCGGTAGGGAAAGCGCTGCGGGTCGAACAGGTGGTTGTGGCAGTCGATCTTCGGCTCGTCGAATATGCTCATGCGGTTGGCTTCCATTGAAGAGTCGAGCCCGAATGGGGCTGCTTTGGGGCAGGGGCAGACATCCTGCAAGCGCCCGGTCTACCGTCAATCGTCATTCCCGCGAAGGCGGGAATCCAGAAAAACCGGGGTATTTGGATTCCCGCCTTCGCGGGAATGGCGGTGAACCGAAACGTCCGCTCCCGCCTCGCTCCAACCAAGGTCCCTGCCATTTGGTATCGTGTCGCCCACCTTATGTCAGGCCGGGCGGATGCGCTCATGCCTGGATGGCGAACACCATAACCCCAGGTTAAGCATGCCCAGGCCCGACTCCGCCCACTGGATCTTCAAGCTGCGCCACATGGAAACATTCCGCGCGGTGATGCTCACCGGCTCGGTGAGCGCCGCGGCGAAGATGCTCTACGTGTCGCAACCCGCGGTGAGCAAACTGCTGCAGTACATCGAGAGCCGTCTTGGCTACCGCCTGTTCGAACGCATCAACAATCGCCTGGTGCCGACCACCGAAGCGCAGACGCTGTACCGCGAGGTGGAGCGCGTGTACCAGGCGGCCCAGGCGGTCAACGAATGCGCCCTGGCCCTGGCGGCCCAACCCGGCAAGCAACTGCGCGTGTGCTGCAGCGCCTCGCTGTCGACCGTGCTGATGCCGTTCGCCCTCGCCGCGCTCAAGCGCGACATGCCCGGCCTGAACATCCAGTGGCAGGCCAGCCTGATCAGCGACATGCCGATGCAACTGCTGTGCAGGCAGGTCGACCTGGCCGTGGCCGCCCTGCCGGTGCCCCACGAACACCTGAACTCGCTGCCGTTCATGCGTGGCCGGATGGTTGCCGTGCTGCCGCCCGGGCACCCGCTGGCCACCGGCGAGGCCCTGAGCCTGGCGGACCTGAGCGGACAACCGCTGGTGCTGTTCCGCCCGGACATGATCTTCGGCCAGTTGCTGGCCGGGCATTTCCAGCGCCACGGGCTGGCTTACGAGTCGCAGTTGGACTTCACCAATGCCGTGGAAGGCGTGGCCCTGGTCAAGCAAGGCATGGGCCTGAGCATCATCGACGAATTCGTCGCCGAGGAAAGCGGCCTGTGTGTAGTACCGCTGGCCGACGACATCACCTTCGACATCTGCTTCGTCCACTCGCGCTTCGAAGCGCTTTCCGCCCCCGCGCTGCATATGATGCATGTGCTGTTCGACAAGGCGCGGCGCCTGGGGCGCCTGATCGAGGGCTGCGAATTGCCGGCGCTCTGAACCCCACCACAGGCCAGCCTGATTACAGCCGCGACTGTCTCGTCATAACATCCATGTACCCATTCGCCGCGGATCGTCCCGCCCAGGAAGGAGCCAACGATGCCCCAGCACGATCACGATCATGACCACGCCGGCCACTCGCATGACGATCACGACCATGCCGGGCACAGCCACGCGCCGAAGGTGACGAGCAGCAACGCCAGGCGCATCCGCCTGGTGTTCATCATCACCGCCGCCTATGCGCTGGTCCAGGCGGTCGGGGGCTGGATGGCCGGCTCGTTGGCGCTGATCGCCGACTCCGGCCATATGATTTCCGACTCGGCCGCCCTGTTCCTGGCCCTGATCGCCTACCGCATCGCGGCCCGCGAGCCCGATGCGCGTCGCACCTATGGCTTCGAGCGCGTGCGGGTCCTGGCGGCGCTGGCCAATGGTTCGGTGCTGCTGTTGCTCACCGCGTGGATCGTCTGGGAAGCCATCGCGCGCTTTCGCCAGCCGGTCGAGGTAATGGCCGGGCCGATGCTGGTGGTCGCGGTGATCGGCCTGCTGGTCAATATCGTCGGCGCGCTGGTGCTGAACGCAGGCAACAAGGGCGACAGCAACCTGCGTGGGGCCCTGCTCCACGTCATCGGCGATCTGCTGGGTTCGGTGGGCGCGATTGCCGCGGCAATTGGCATCATGTTCACCGGCTGGACCATTCTCGACCCGATCCTCTCGGTGATCGTCGCCCTGCTGGTGGTGCGCTCGGCCTGGCGCCTGGTCAGCGACTCGATCCAGGTGCTGCTGCAAGCCACGCCGACGGGCATCGATGCCCGCCGCGCCGAGGAAGAACTGCAAACGCTACCTGGCGTCGCCGAAGCCGGCCACCTGCATGCCTGGACCCTGACCGACGATGCCAGCGTCGCCACCGTGCATGTCACCCCAGAAGCCGGGGTCGATCCGCTGACCCTGCCCGAGCAAGTCGGCGAACACCTGCGCCAGCGTTATGGCCTGACCCACGTCACCGTGCAGGTGGACCCGCCAGGCAGCCTGCAGCAGCATTGATTGCCCACGCAGGCGCGCGAAACAAGGCGGCGCTTTAGGATCGCGGGCAACCCGCACCGGCAAAGTACGGACTAAACCTCCTCGTCCCGGCGATGAACCCACTGGTACAACGCCGGCAGCACCAGCAAGGTCAACGCGGTGGACGAGAGGATGCCACCGATCACCACGGTCGCCAGCGGCCGTTGCACTTCCGCTCCGGTGCCCGTGGCCAGGGCCATCGGCACGAAGCCGAGCGATGCCACCAGTGCGGTCATCAACACCGGGCGCAAACGTGTCAGCGCGCCCTCGGTGATCGCCTGATGCAGGGAGCGCCCGTCTTCACGCAAATTGCGGATGAACGCGATCATCACCAGGCCGTTGAGCACCGCCACCCCCGACAAGGCGATGAAACCGACGCCCGCCGAGATCGACAACGGGATATCGCGCAACCACAGCGCCAGCACGCCGCCAGTCAGGGCGAAGGGAATACCGGTGAACACCACCAGGCCGTCCTTGAGGTTGTTGAACATCATGAACAGCAGGGCCATGACCAGCAGCAAGGCCACCGGCACGACGATCTGCAAACGCGCCGCCGCCGACTGCAGTTGCTCGAAGGTGCCGCCCCAACGGGTCCAGTAGCCGGCCGGCAGCGGGACGCTCTCCAGCCGCCGGGCGGCTTCCTCGACGAAGGAGCCGATATCGCGACCGCGTACGTTGGCACTGACGATCACCAGGCGCTTGCCGTTCTCGCGGCTGATCTGGTTCGGGCCGAGGACCAGGTCCAGGCTGGCCACCTCCGCCAGGGTGATGAAGGCGATCTGCTCGCCCGCGTTGCCAGGCCGTGGCGGTACGGGAATCAACAGGCGCGACAAACCGTCGATATCGGTGCGCAAACGATCGGACAGGCGCACCACCATGTCGAAGCGCCGGTCGCCCTCGAACAAAGTACCGGCCTTCTGCCCGCCCACGGCGACGGCGACCGTGTCCTGCACATCGCCGACATTCAGGCCGTAGCGCGCGGCCTTTTCCCGGTCGATGTCGATGGTCAGCACCGGCAAGCCAGAGGTTTGCTCGACCTTGACCTCCGAGGCGCCCTGGATGCCCTCCAGCGCTTCGGAAATCTCCGTGGCGGTCTTGTTCAGCACGTCCATGTCATCGCCGAACACCTTCACCGCGACATCGCTGCGCACCCCGGAAATCAGCTCGTTGAAACGCAGCTGGATCGGCTGCGACAACTCATAGTTACTACCCGGCACCGTGGCGCTGATGCGTTGCAGATCGGCGATCAGTTGTTCGCGCGACTTGCCCGGATCAGGCCACTGTTCCCTGGGCTTGAGCATCACATAGGCGTCGGAAATGTTCGGCGGCATCGGGTCGGCGGCGATTTCCGCGGTGCCGGTACGGGCGAACACCCGTTCGATCTCCGGCATCTTCTCGACCAGGGTTTTCTCCAGCAGCGCCTGCATCTCCACCGACTGCGTCAGGCTGGTGCCCGGCACACGCAGCGCCTGCAAGGCAAAGTCGCCCTCGCTCAGGCTGGGCACGAACTCGCTGCCCATGCGGCTGGCCAGAACGCCGGACAGCAGCACCAGCAGCGCCGCACCGGCGAACACCACGGCGCGATGGCCCATGACCCAGGCCAACACCGGCTCGTAGCCCTGCCGGGCCTTGCGCATGACCAGGTTTTCCTCCTCCTTGACCTTGCCGGTGATGAACAGCGCGATGGCCGCCGGGACGAAGGTCACCGACAGGATCATCGCCCCCAGCAGGGCGATCACCACGGTGAAGGCCATGGGGTGGAACATTTTCCCTTCCACCCCGGTGAGGGCAAAGATCGGCAGGTACACGACCATGATGATCAACTGGCCGAAGATCAGCGCCCGCCGCGCTTCCTTCGAGGCGGCGAAGACTTCGTGCAGGCGTTCGCTGCGGGTCAGCATGCGCCCGTGCTTGTGCTGGGCGTGGGCCAGGCGGCGAATGGCGTTCTCGACGATCACCACCGCGCCGTCGACGATGATGCCGAAGTCCAGGGCACCGAGGCTCATCAGGTTGGCGCTGACCTTGTTGCCGAACATGCCGGTGAAGGTGAACAGCATCGACAGCGGGATGACCAGGGCGGTGATGATCGCCGCACGGATATTGCCGAGGAACAGGAACAGTACCGCGATCACCAGCACCGCGCCCTCGATCAGGTTCTTCTTGACCGTGGCGATGGCCTTGTCCACCAGGTTGGTGCGGTCGTACACCGGGATCGCCACCACGCCCTTGGGCAGCGAACGGTTGACCTCTTGCAGCCTGGCGGCGACAGCCTGGGACACGTTGCGGCTGTTCTCGCCGATCAGCATGAACACAGTGCCCAGGACCACTTCGCGGCCGTTCTCGGTCGCCGCGCCGGAGCGCAGCTCGCGACCGATCTGCACCTCGGCGATATCGCGCACGCGGATCGAGGTGCCGTCGACATTGGCCACGACGATGGCGGCGATGTCCTCGGCACCAGCGACCTGCCCCGGCGCGCGGACCAGCAACTGCTCGCCGTTGCGCTCGATATAGCCGGCGCCGACGTTGGCGTTGTTGCGTTCCAGGGCGACCAGCAGATCGGCCAGGGTCAGCTTGTAGGCGGCCAGGCGCTTGGGGTCCGGGGCGATCTGGAATTCCTTGGCGAAGCCGCCGATGGTGTTGATCTCGGCGACGCCAGGCACGTTGCGCAGTTGCGGCTTGACGATCCAGTCCTGGATCACCCGCAGGTCGGTCGGCGTGTAGGGCGTGCCGTCGTCCTTGAGCGCGTCCTCCTCGGCCTCGACGGTCCACAGGAAGATCTCGCCGAGGCCGGTGGAAATCGGCCCCATGGCCGCCTCGGCGCCTGGCGGTAGCTGCTCGCGGGCCAGTTGCAGGCGCTCGTTGACCAGTTGCCGGGCGAAGAAGATATCGGTGCCATCCTCGAAAATCACCGTGACCTGGGAAAAGCCCGAGCGCGACAGCGAGCGGGTCTGCTTGAGCTGGGGCAGGCCGGCCATCGCGGTTTCGATGGGAAAGGTCACCCGCTGCTCGGTTTCCAGCGGCGAAAAGCCGGCGGCGGCGGTGCTGATCTGCACCTGTACGTTGGTGATGTCGGGGACGGCGTCGATCGGCAGTTTCTGGTAGCTGGCGATGCCGGCACCCGCCATCGCAAGAACCATCAACAGCACGACGATGCGCTGCTCGATGGCGAACTGAATGAGGCGTTCGAACATGGTCGGAATCTCGTCGCGGGGCGATCAGTGGGCGTGGTCGGCAGAACCCTTGCCGAGTTCGGACTTGAGGACGAAGCTGCCCTGGGTGACGACTTCAGCGCCGGCATCCAGGCCCTGTCTGATCTCGACGAAACCATCGCTGGTCCCGCCCAGTACAACGGGCTGGGCCAGGAAGCCATGCTCGACGCGGACGAACACCGTGGGCTTTTCCTCGACCGTCTGGATCGCCGTGGCCGGCACGCTGACGCTCACCTGATGGGATGAGGTGGTGAGCTCGATGCTGACGAACAACCCCGGCCGCCAGGCGCCCTCGGGATTGTTCAGTACCGCGCGGGCGGTGGCCGTGCGCGTCTGTTCGCCAAGCAGGTTGCCGATGTAGGCCACGCTGCCGCTGACCTCGGTCTGCAGATCAGGGGAAACCACCTTGACCGGCTTGCCCACGCGCACCACCGCGAGGTCTTTCGGCGCGATGCTGAAGGTGGCCCAGACGCGGCTCAGGTCCGACAGGGTGAAAGCGTTGCTGGCGTCACTCACCACCTCACCCAGCACCAGATGCTTCTCCACCACCGTACCCGCGAACGGCGCACGCAGCTCATAGCGATTGCCACTGGCGCGGCTACCCTCGCCAGCGATGGCCTTGAGTTTCTGGCTGGCGTTGGCCTGGGTGATCTCGGCCTCGTGCATGGCCTGGCGCGCCTGCAGGTAATCCTGCTCGGCCGAGATGCCCTCCTTCCACAGCTTCTCTTCACGCCGGTAGGTGGTCCTGACCAGATCGAGGCGACGGTTCGCGGCGGCCAGCTCGCTGCGCAGCTCGGACACCTGTTGGCTGGCGATGACGGCCAGCAATTGGCCCTGCTTCACCTGCTGGCCCAGGTTGACCTCGACACTTTCCACCACACCCGGTGTGCGTGGTACGACGTGGGCGGTGCGGTCTTCATCGAAACGGATCTCGCCAGGCAGCGACAAGCGCGTGCCGATCGCCCCGGGGCCAGCCTTGGCCAGTTGGATGCCAGCGGTGCGAATCTGCTCGTCGCTCAGTTCGATCAGGCCTTCCTGCTCCTCATGGTCGCCATGGCCTTTTTCCTCCCCATGCCCGTCTTCGTCGCCATGGCCGTGCTCCTCGTGGCCATGGCCAGCCTCCTCGGCGACCGCCGGCGGATAGCCTGCGGCAAAGGAGGCGAAGCCCACCACCAGCGCCATGACAAGTGCCGATTTCCTGCTCATAAGTACTCCTGAAACGATGTAATCACTGAGGGGCATGGGCGAAAACCGAGAGGTCGCCATAAATGCGTTCGAGGCGGACCCAGGAGTCGGTGGCCGCAGCCAGGGCCTGGATCAATTGCAGGCGCGCCTGGATCAGCGTGCGCTGGGCATCCAGCACATCGAGGAAGGCGAACTTGCCCATTTCGAAGCCCCGGGCGGTACTGTCCACGGCGTTCTGCGCAGCGGGCAGGACGCTGCCGCCGAGGACGTCGATCTCCACGCTGGCGGCGTCCCATTGCGCCACGGCGTCCTCGACCAGCCCCTGCAGGCGCAGTTGCGCGGCGTTACGCTGATCACGGGCCTGATCGGCACGGCGTGCGGCGGCGAGGATATTTCCTTGATTGCGGTTGAACAGCGGTATCGGCATCGACAGGCCGACGACATTCACCCGCTCCTTGTCTTCCGAGCTGTACTGGCTGCCCAGGGTCACGTTCAGGTCGGGAATGCGCTGGGTCTTCTCCAGTTCGAACGAGGCCTCCTGCCGGTCGACGACAAGGCGCGCCAGGCGCAGGTCGGCGCTGTCGGCCAGCGCACCTCTCAAGCGCTCGGGCCCGGGCATGGCGGGCAACGCCGTGGCCTCACCGAGCGCCCGCAGCCGGGCCGACGGATCGCTGCCCAACACCACCTGCAACCGCGACTGCCCGGCGACCAGCGCCGAACGCGCCCGCCGCAGCTCCAGGCGAACCTCGGACAACTGCACCCTGGCGCGGGTCTGTTCGATGGGCGAAACCTTGCCCGCCCTGACCCGCCCTTCGGCAATCGTCACACCCCGCTCGGCCAGCGCCAGCGACTGCTCGGCCAGCTCGGCGCGCATCTGCGCCTGCAACACGCCATGGAATGCCTGGATCACCTCGGCACGCAGCTGATTGCGGGCACGTTCCAGCTCGACGGCGGCCGCATCCGAGCCACGCTCGGCCACGGCGATCCGCGCGCCGCGCTTGCCGCCCAGCTCGATGGGCTGGGTGATCTGCAGCGTGCTGGTGCGCGTGTCGCTACGGGTATCCTCGACCTCCCACGACAGCTCGGGGTTGGGCAGCAAGCCAGCCTGGGTGCGCTCGCCCTGGGCAATCGCAATCGACCAGCCAGCGGCGGCGAGGTCGGGATTGTTGCGCTCGGCCTGGGCCAAGGCCTCGGCCAGCGTCACCCCGCTGGACGCTGCGCCCGCCTGTCCGGATAGCGCGAGCGCGCCAATGACGAATAGGCCGCAGCGCAGCAGGCCGTTCATGAATGCTGTGCTCAAGAGATTCTCCCGCGTCGGTTGTCCACAGCCCGCGTGAACGCCGACCATGCTCGGGAGCGCAATCTAGTGAGTGCCGCCTATCGTCAGGGTGACTGGAACATTACAAATCCGTAATCCAGCCGTTGCGCGACGAGCCCTGTATTAACATCCGCAGCGTTTCCGCCAAGTGTGAGTGGCCGAATTGAGGCAATTGCGGACATTCGTTATTCCTCCGTCATTCCCGCGAAGGCGGGAACCCAGAAAACACAAAGCATTTGGGTTCCCGCCTTCGCGGGTAATGACGGCTAAATACACCGAGTAATAACGGTCATCGCACGAACGTCCGCTCCTGCCCTCTTAGCTGCCGGTAAAAATCAGCGTGAAACGTCAACAGCCCCAGTAGCCCGCCAGTCAACCTTGAGGTCATCGAAACCATGCGCATCCTGATCATCGAGGACGAGCCGAAAACCGCCGAATACCTGCAACAAGGGCTGAACGAAAGCGGCTATGTCACCGATATCGCCAACACCGGCATCGACGGCCTGCATCTGGCCAGGCAACACGCCTATGACCTGGTGATCCTGGATGTGAACCTGCCACAGATGGACGGCTGGGACGTGCTGGCCGGCATTCGTCGCGTCAGCACCACGCGGGTGATGATGCTCAGCGCGCGCGGCCGCCTGGCGGACAAGGTCAAGGGGCTGGACCTGGGCGCCGACGACTACCTGGTCAAACCCTTCGAATTTCCCGAGCTGCTGGCACGGGTCCGCTCCCTGCTGCGCCGTACCGACCAGGCGAGCACCCCGGAGGTGCTCAAGGTCGCCGATCTGGAACTCGACCCCGGCCGGCACCGGGCCTTTCGCGGCGAGCAGCGCATCGACCTGACCACCAAGGAATTCGCCCTCCTGCACCTGCTGATGCGCCGCAGCGGCGAGGTACTGTCGCGCACGCAAATCATCTCGCTGGTCTGGGACATGAATTTCGATTGCGACACCAACGTCGTCGAAGTCTCGATCCGCCGCCTGCGGGCGAAGATCGACGACCCCTTCGAGGACAAACTGATCCACACCTTGCGTGGCGTCGGCTACGTACTGGAACAACGCCCATGAAACCGGGCAGCCTGTCGCTGCGCCTGGGGCTTTCCGTGGTGCTGATGGGCGCGGTCCTGGTCCTGCTGCTGGCGCTGCTGGCGTACTTCGCCCTGACGCATGAACTGTCTTCGCTGGCCAAATCCAGCCTGCAAGGCAAGTTCGAACAGATCGAACACCGCCTCGCCGAGGACGCCATCAAGACCGCCGACCTCGGCCAAGAGCCGCACAGCCTGCTCGATCTGGTGCTCGGCCACGACAACCTGAAACTGGCGATCTACAGCCTCGACGGCAGCTTGCTGCTCGCCAGCTCGCGCGCCGAGCGGCCCGACCGGCAATGGCTGCCCATCGGCGACCAGCATTATCGCGAGCGCCTGGATACCTCCGGGCACAACAACCTGATCGTCGAGAAAAAAGTACGCCTGAGCGACGGCCAGCAAGTCGTCATCCAGCTGGCCATCGACCGCACCCTGGACGAGGCGCTGCTCAGCGCCTACCTGCGCACCACCCTCAGCGCCCTGCCGATCCTGTTGCTGCTGATCGGCGCGGGCGCCTGGTGGATCGTCCAGCGCGGCCTGCTGCCGCTGCAGCAGTTCCGTACGATCGTGTCGCGGGTGACCACCCACGACCTGACCCATCGCATCGCCGACGACCGCCTGCCCCAGGAACTCAAGGAGCTGGCGCATGGCATCAACGTCATGCTGCATCGCCTGGACGATGGCGTGCGCCAGCTCTCGCAGTTCTCCGATGACCTGGCCCACGAACTGCGCTCGCCCATCACCAACCTGATGGGCAAGGCCCAGGTCACGCTGTCCAGGGAACGCGACAGCGAGGCCTACAAGAGCGCGCTGGAAAGCTGCGCCGAAGAGTTGGAGCGGCTCAATCGCATCGTCTCGGACATGCTCTTCCTGGCCCAGGTCAGCCAGCCGCAATCGTTGGTGGCATTCGAGCGGGTCAGCCTGGAAGATGAAGTGCAACGGGTCGTCGACCTGTTCAGCATCAGCGCCGAAGAGCGGCAGATCAGCATCAGTTGCACCGGCAGCGGCACCGCCCTGGGCGACCGGCTGATGATCCAGCGGGCGCTGTCCAACCTGCTGTCGAACGCGATCCGCCACAGCCCGCCAGGCAGCACGGTGTCATTGAGCATCGACAAACGGATCGACACCATCAGCCTGTCGGTGCGCAACGCTGGAACCGGCATCCCGGCCGAACACCTGCCGCACCTGTTCGAACGCTTCTACCGCGTCGACTCGGCGCGCTCTCGCGCCGAAGGCGGCACCGGTCTTGGCCTGTCCATCGTGCAGTCGATCATGACCTTGCATCACGGCAGCGTCGAAGCGACCTCCACACCCGGCGACAGCACGGTATTTCGCCTGGTGTTTCCACGCTAGCCGCTGTTTCAACCTGAATGATTAGCCGCCGTTCGGAAAAAAGGCGCCCACCAGGGGCGCCGGAGGATTCACCCCTTCCAAGGAGCATTGATGCTTCGAAGGTGAATGGTGCTTTCGGCCGCTCTGCGCAGCCGCCAGCAGGCGCACTGTAAGGCGGCGCAAATAACGGGACCGTGAGCCACCGATTACAAATCCGTCATGTATGCACATGACGCCCTTGATCGGGCGCCATGCACTGCGCCTGCCGCGAGGCTCAGCCCTTGCCGGTGATGCCGTATTTCTCCAGATGCGCGCCCAGCAGGTCGGCGTAGTCGTTCTCCCGCGAAGACTGCTCGCTCTGCTGGATCGCGATCATGACGAACGTCACCCCAGCCGCCAGCACACCGGCGCCCGCCGCGGCGAAACCGAGGCTGCCGGCGATGATCGGGACGGTGCTCCCCGCAAGCCCCGCCAGGCCCAATCCCCCTTCGACAGTTGCCGCGAGTCCCGCGAGCGCCCCCAGGCCGCTGCTGGTGATCGTCAACCCGCCGCCCAGCTTGTCGCCCGTGCGGATCGCCTTGACCCCATCGATGATGCCCAGCACGCCACCGGCGATCCCGGCGACACCGCCGCCGATCTTGGCGTAGTTCTCGATCCTGGCGAGGTTCTTCGCCACATCGGGCTTGAACTCGATACGGGTGCCGTTGGCATTCACCGCGCTTTCGACATTCTTGATGAACTGCCCGTAGCCTTTCGCACCGCCCTCGGTCAATACCGCGGTGGTCTGGATCGAGCTGATGGCGATGTCGGCGGCGGCCCTCGGCGTCATGTTCGCCCCGGCGGCCACGCCCTTGGAGATGGTCAGGCCGGCGAGGAACAGGCCGCTGACGGCATGCATGACGCCCCTGTCACTCAGGTTCTTCAAGGCACCCTCGGTCAGCCATTCCGCCTTGGTGCCGACCTTGGTGCCCTGGCGCATCATGTCCCACGATCCGCGCATGGCGGTGAGGAACTGGTCACGGGTCATCTGCGTGCCGGCTTCGGTCACCAGCAGCTCGGGGGTGTCCTCCTTGACCTGCTCGAAGATGGCGAGAACCTTTTCCTCGTCGAGCTTGTCGCTGCCATTCTCGCCATAGGCTTTTTTCAGGTCGTCGAAGGTCAGTTCGTTTTCCAGGACCTCCGAGGTCTTGTCCGCCACCAGCTCACTGAGCGTGTCGTCATATTGAGCGGTGACATCGGCGGGCAGCGTCGCGTTGAACAGCGCCACTTCCATGCTGAAGGCGCTCAGCGCCTCCTCCGGCTTGCTCTTTTCCATCAGTTGGTCGAGGCGCTTGCCCGTAACGATTTCATCCTTGTAGTAGTTCTCCAGGTCCTTGCCGATCTTGCTCTTGCCCACGGCATCCTGAATGCCCTTGGTATCCTCGACGCCAAGCGCGGCCTGAGAGGAGGTGGCGAGGTTGTAGAACTCGATCAACGCCTCGGTCTTGGTGGCGCCCTCTTTCTTGGAGTTCTTCTCCCAGATGCTGTCCAGCGCCTTGCCGCTGAGAATGTCGTCCTTGTAGGTTTTCTCCAGACTTTCCTTCATGCCAGGAATATTGCCGACCAGACTCTTCATCGAGTTGGCGCCGGCCTCTTCGAGGTACTTGATGACCTCGCTATCGCCAGCCAACTGGTCGATGTGCGACTGGATGTCCTGCATCAGCGCCTGCGGGTCGTCGCCAACGCCGGCGCGATCCTTGAGTTTCTTGACGATGTGGTCTTCCTTCCACATGCCCGAGCTCTCGCCCATCATCACCAGGGCATAGGCCTCCTGCAGGTCCTGTACCACCGCCGCTTTCTCCTTGGCCGAGTAGCGGTCCGGGTTGTCGAAGATTTCCGGGCCGATCTTCGCGGTATCCACGCCATCGACCGAACTGCCCTGGCTGGCGCGAGCGAGGAATTGCAAGGCCGAGGTTGCATCCTTTGGCGCTTCCTTGCCGATCCAGTTGCCGATGTCTTCCTTGGTCAGCAGGCCGTCCGAGGCATAGCGCATCTTGTCGACGCTGGTCTCGAGCAACTCGAAGGCGCCCGGGTTGCTCCAGAAGTCGATAGCTTCCTTGACCTCGTCGGGCAGGTCGGGATTCTGCTCCTTGAATTTCTGCAGGTCGCTCACCCGGAGGAACTGGCCGGCATCGGTCGCATCGCGGATCGCATCGAAGTTCTCATGCAGGGTCGCGGCGTATTCGGCAATTTTCAGTGACGCGGCATCGGCATCCGGGTTGTTCTTCTCGAAGTCCTGGTACTTGCCGGAGGTGTGCTCCAGTGCCGAGAAACCGTATTTGCCGAAGTCCTGCAGGCGTCCGGCCTCGCTGCCGTTCTGTGCTTCGCCACTGCTGGTGAAGCCATCGATCTTGCCGTTGCCGGTCTTGCCGCCCTCGTTGTTGTAGCGGCCGCTGTTGGAGAAATTCTCGATGTACTCCAGCACCTGCACGGCGCGATAGGCGGCATCGGCGTCATTGTCGAAATCGCCGACCCGGTCCTTGAGCATGTCGCGCGTACCGCTCTGGTTGTTCAGATCGCGCAGCAGCGGCGAGTCCTCCTTGATCTCGCTGGCCGAGCGCTGGTCATCCTCGGGGCGCTGCCACTTGATGCCGAGTTTCTCGGCATCCTCACGGGCCTGCTGGTCGTTGCCGGCCTTGGAGCGGTCGGCAATCTTGCCCTTCAGACTGTCGAAACCATTCTTGCCGAAGTCCTGCAGGCGAGCGGCCTCGGTGTTCTCCCTGGCCTCGCCGCTGCTGCTGAAGCCATCGATCCTGCCATCGCCCGCGGACTTGCCGACGATCGACTTGCCTTCACCATCGAAGCGTTGCACATGCTCGATCACCTGGGCCGCGCGGTAGGCGGCGTCGGCGTCCTTCTCGAAATCGCCGACCTGGTCCTTGAGCAGGTCCCTGACCCCACTGTCGTTCTTCAGCTCCTTCAGCGCCGGGGTCTGGTTGATGATCTCGCTGGCGGTACGTCCGTCACCCTCCGGCCGCTCCCAGACGATGCCCTTGGCCTCGGCCTTGGCCCGCGCCTCTTTGTCTTCGCCGACGCTCGAACGGTCTTTCAGATTGCCGTTGAGGTGCTCGAAACCGTACTTGCCGAAGTCCTTCAGGCGCCCGGCCTCGGTGCCGTGCCTGGCCTGGCCGCTATCGGTGAATCCGTCGACCTTGTCGTTACCGACATCCTTGCCGACCAGCGATTTGCCCTCGCCATCGAAACGCTCGATATGCTCCAGCACCTGGACCGCGCGATAGGCGGCATCGGCGTCCTTCTCGAAATCACCGACCCGCTCCTTGAGCATGTCCTTCACGTCTTCGTCGTTGGTCAGCTCCTTGAGGAGCGGATTCTCTTCGAGGATTTCGTCCACGCGACGGGTATCGCCCTGCGGCCGTTCCCAGTCGATCCCCAGTTTCTCGGCCTGCTCCCGGGCCTTCTTCTCGTCGGCGACGGGCTCGCCCTTTTCGCCCTCGCGCGATTCCAGCTTGCCCTTCAAGGCGCCGAAACCATTCTTGCCGAAGTCCTGCAGACGACCGGCCTCGCTATCGGGACGTGCCTCGTTGTCCGGGGTGAAATCATCGATCTTGCCGTTGTCGGCCTTGTCACCGGACTGCTTCTTGCCCTTGCTGTCGAAGGTCTCGATGTGCTCCAGCACCTGGGCGGCGCGCCAGGCGGCGTCGGCGTCTTTCTCGTAATCGCCGACGCGGTCCTTGAGCATGTCCTTGACCCCGCTCTGGTTGCCCAGGTCGCGCAGTACCGGGGTGTCCTGGATGATCTCGCGGGCGCGGCGTTCGTCGCCGTCGAGGCGCTCCCAGGTGATGCCCAGGGCCTCGGCCTGCTTGCGCGCCTCGCTGTCCTTGCCGACCGCGTCGCGATCGACCAGCTTGCCTTCGAGGCTGTCGAAACCGTGCTTGCCGAAGTCCTGCAGGCGCCCGGCCTCGCTGTCGTGCTGCGCCTCGTTGCCCTTGAAGCCGTCGATCTTGCCGTTATCGACACTGTTGCCAGCGATGACCTTGCCGTCGCGATCGAGCCGCTCGATGTGTTCGAGCACCTGCACCGCGCGGTAGGCGGCGTCGGCATCCTTCTCGTAATCGCCGACCTGGTCCTTGAGCATGTCCTTCACGCCGCTCTGGTTTTCCAGGTCCTTGAGCAGTGGATTGTCCTTGAGGATGTCATCGGCCGAGCGCTTGTCGCCTTGCGGACGCTCCCACTCGATGCCTTTTTCCTCGGCCTTCTTGCGTGCATCGGCGTCGTTCTTCGGCGCGTCGGTATCGGCCAGCTTGCCATTCAGGCTCTTGAAGCCGTTCTTGCCGAAATCCTGCAAACGCCTCGCCTCGGATTTGCCGGTGGCCTCTTCGTCCTTGAAACCGTCGATCTTGTCGTTGCCGACATCCTTGCCGACTATCGACTGGCCGCCGCTGTCGAAGCGCTCGATATGTTCCAGCACCTGGGCGGCGCGGTAGGCGGCGTCGGCGTCGTGCTCGTAGTCGCCGACGCGGTCCTTGAGCATGTCCTTGACGCCACTCTGGTTGCCGAGACCGGCGAGCAGCGGATTCTCTTCGATGATGTCCTGGGCGCTGCGCTCATCGCCCTCCGGGCGCTCCCACTTGATGCCCTTCTTCTCGGCCTCGGCCCTGGCTTCCTTGTCCTCGCCGACCTTGCTGCGGTCGACCAGCTTGCCGTTCAGGCTGTCGAAGCCATTCTTGCCGAAATCCTGCAGACGCCCCGCCTCGGTGTTGTGCCTGGCCTCGTCGCTGCTGGTGAAGCCGTCGATCTTGCCGTTGCCTGCGTCCTTGCCGACGATGGCCTTGCCTTCGCCATCGAAACGCTGCACGTGTTCGATCACCTGGGCGGCCCGGTAGGCGGCATCGGCGTCATTCTTGTAGTCGCCGACCTGGTCCTTGAGCAGGCTTTCGATGTCCTTCTTGCCCTCGATATCCTTCAGCGCCGGGGTGTCGTCGATAATGTCCTTGGCCGAGCGCTTGTCGTTCTCCGCGCGCTGCCACTTGATGCCCTTGTCCTCGGCCGCCTCGCGGGTCTTCGGGTCCTTGTAGGCAGCGGTGCGCTTGCCCAAGTCGCCCTTCAGGCTATCGAAACCGTACTTGCCGAAATCCTTCAGGCGCCCGGCCTCGGTGCCATGCTTGACGTCGCCGTTGGGCGTCACGCCGTCGATCCGCTCATTGCCGACGGTCGTGCCCGAGAGGGCCTTGCCATCGGCATCGAAGCGCTCGATGTGCTCCAGCACCTGGACCGCGCGGAACGCCGCATCGGCATCGTGTTCGTAATCGCCGACTCGCTCCTTCAGTGAATCGCGCAAGCCTTCCTGGTTGCCGAGATCGCTGAGTAGCTTGGAATTTTCGAGGATATATTTCGCCGAGCGGTTATCACCGTCGGGACGCTCCCAGACGATGCCCAGTTTTTCCGCCTGTTCCCGCGCGCTTTCATATTGCTTGTCCGTGTTCTGGAAAAGTTCATTGGACAGGCCATCGGATGAATCCTGTTCGATCCAGTCCTGCAAGTCGCTCTTACTCACTTTGCCGTCGACGTCGCCGCCATCGGCGAATGTATCGAGACGCTTGAAAGCGTCCTCCTGGGACCAGAATGCCAAGGCCTCATTCAATGCCGAGTCGGAACTTCTATAGTCCCGGATTTCGTCCAGCGTCAGGTAATCGCCCCTGACGTTTATCTTGTCGAAGTTATCGAGAATCCGATTGTCATAGTCATCCGAGGTCTTCTCGTTGCCACTGAACTGGAAGAACGTATCCGGGATGTCCTTGCCGGCATCGCCCTTGACCCATGACTTGAGATCGTTCTTGCTCACATCACCGTCGCTGTCGCCGCCGTGCTTGGAGGTATCGAGGCGCTTGAACACGTCTTCCTGGGACCAGAATGACAGTGCATCGCTGAGTTCCGGATCGAGATCGGAGTGAGACTTCTTGTACTCGACAAGATCATCGCGGGTTATGTACTTATGGTCGCCTTTGATCGTGTCGTAGTTATCGAGAATCGTATTGGCGTATTCGTTCGCGCGATTCTGCTTTTCTTCGGCGCTGAGTTTATTGTCCTGCTTGTCATCGCCGGAACCGCTATCGGACTTCTGCTTGGCAACAAGAACAGTGTTATTCCAGATGGCCTCGATAGTGGATAATCCAAGTTCGCTTTCAACGGCAGTGTTTTCTTTGGCAGTGACCTTCCCCATGCGAGTACCCGTCCATTCAAGATAAAATTAACTGCTTGAATTTATTCAAGTACTTTTAGGTGAAGCCTTTATTACGCTCTTATGAAACTTACCGGGCTCATGTCAGGGTTAAGCGGCAAATGGCCAGCCCCGAGTAGGCTCACCCCATCTCACTCAGCGAGGCGACCACACGCAGTGCCAACCCCTCGTAGGCTCCCAGTTCGATATCGAATTCGCCGCCCGGCCCCATATCGCCAAGCAGGCGCTCGTTGATGATATCGACCACCGCCCCGGCCATGACGCCTTGCAACTGGATGGTTTCCCGCAGCGGCTCAGCACCGAAGTTCAACACAGTCAGTTGCATGCCGCGCCCAGCCGGCAGCTCGTGGACCATCACCAGCAAGGCCGGATGACGGGTTTCCAGAATGTCGATCTGGCGGCAGGCGGCAATGCCATAGGAACGGCGCACGGCCAGGATGCGCTTGAGTTGCGAAGCGAATGAATCGGGATCCTGCGACTGCTGGAGCAGGCTGCCGTAGAGCATCCTGGCCTTGGGGATACCTTGCGCCGAAGCTGCCGCGTCAGGGTCCAGATCGACCAGATCGTAGGCGCCGCGATGAATCCAGCGGGTATCCCCGTCCGCCGTCAGCTCCGCCACCTGTTCCGGCGCCAGCGGCAGCGCACCCACCAGATCCCAGCCGGACACCGCAAGCACGCCGGGCTGCAGCGCATTGAACATCACCAGCAACATGTGCAGCTTGCGAATCCGCGCCACCGCCGCCTCGTCGATCTGTTGCAGGTCGCGGATACCCAGCGCGGCCGTGATGATGCTGACCGTGGTACAGGACACGCCATTGGTGACGAACTTCAGGTTGTAGGGCGCGGCCTCTCCCGACAGGCGCTCATACATTTCCGCGCGAATGCGCTCACGCAGGATCGCGCCGGGCAGGCTCTGACCTTCGTAGTGATAGGTGTCGTTGGCATGCAGGGTCCAGAAGTGCACCAGTTCGAGGGTCAGTTCGTCGTGATTCTGCAAGGCATGGATCAGTGACGCCGGGTCGATGCCAAAGGCATGCATCTGCCGCAGCATCAAACGCAGGAACTCGACCTTGCCAGTCAACAGCGCGTGCTGGTACGCCGGGCGTGTGATGAAGTCATAAGACAGGTCGGCGCCGCCCTTGGACATCGACGCGATGTCATCGAGGGTCAGGTTCAGTTCCTGGAAACTGAAGCCGCCGGCCTTGCGTACCATGCCGGCGATCAACTGGTTGCCGGTCAGCGACAGCGGGTGACTCTCGGACCAGGCGCTGCCCTGGGAACGCCGCTCGACACCGAGGAAACCATTGGCATCCAGGCGCAACCCCCTGGCACCCAGCACATCGATACAGTGCAGCGCATCGCCGATGACCAGCCGCTGGGCGGCGAAAGTTGGATCGAGCCAGTTCAGCGAGGGCTGGCCCTCCTTGAAGTAATGCAGATAGACCCAGCGCCGGGCCTTGCCATCCACTCCCACTACCGGTGGCGTGGCACTCCAGTCGGTTTCCTTGATACCGGGCTCGAAGAAGATCACCCGCTGCAACTGGCCGACGATGTAATGGCGCTCACGCAGCCCATCGACCACCTCGGGCAACAGGTTCACGGCATCGCGACCGGCAGGCACATCAGGCAACAGTGCCCAGTCCTCTTCGGCGATCTCGACCATGTGATAAAGGCCGGGGTATTCCTCGTAGGCCATTTCCGCCAGGCGAAAATCCGCGCCCTTGCCGGTGTGCGAAGGAATGATGTCGTCGATGGTCACTGCGTTATGCACCGCGGCGATGCGACTCAGGCGCACCAATTCGTCCTCGCTGCCGTATTGCGGGTCAATGCGCAGGCTGGCCCGGTCGAAATTGCCATCGACACTCGGCGTGTATTCGCGCCCTTCGAGGCCGCCACCCAGCTTCAGCGGCCCGGTGTGAATCCCCTGGATACCGATGTCGGACAGCACGGACCAGAGTTCCTCCGTTGCCAGGGCGCCGAGCACGCTGCGTTCTTCGCCGGTGATGATCGAAGCGGGGTAGACCGTGATCCAGGCCGAGGCAATCGAAGTCACGCTACGCGGTCGCGCCTCCGCATACGGCTGCTGCCAGAGCCGACCGAAACCCGAGTACTGCTTCGTTCGTTTCATCACGGTCGCGAGCATCGACTCCTCGACCAGCCAGCTTATGTATTGCGGATCAGGCACAGGCATGCGGCAGCCCTCCAATAAAGGTTTGGCCTTCAACTTCAGAGTGCGGCTACGGAGGGGCGTTCAGGTGGAAAGCGATGACTCGATGGCAGGCAGCCTGCCACTCAGTTAGGTTGCTCGAACGAAGCGGGTTGCTCCTGGTTCTGGGAATCATGCGGCCGCCCCCTGGCCTGCTGTTCGCGGTTGGCCTGGACGGCCTGCTGACCCTCGGTGGTCCTGATCCAGTCCTCGTCGTTGCCTTCCAGCGCCCTGCTGGGGGTCGGCTGGACGCGCAACGGCGTGCCAAACAGCATGTGCTCGCCATGCTGTACAACCTGCGTCACAACCGGCTTTGCCTGCGGCTCGAACAATACCCAGGCCAATGCCGAGCCGATCCCGAGCCCGCCGAGCACACCCCAGTTGCAGAGCTTTTTCATGCGTTGCCGATCATCCGTTGCGTCCATTTTCATCCTGCCTCCTTGCGATGGGCGTTCCTTCCCCATCCCGCTTGTCCATTCCGCTGCTGGTCGATGCTGACACCCGTAGGGCATACGCCTGGCTGGCGAAGATATTCGGCATTCATCTTACGCCCATCAGCCAATGCACAGCCGAAGAAATTCCGGCCTATTTCATGCCAATCGTCCATTCTGGCAGCACCGCACAACAACGGGGCCAACCTGCCCCATATCGTGCATGCGGCAGCGAAAACGCTACAAATCGGCACCGCCCAGCAAATCGGTTGATCAACAAGCAATTCGACGTTATCCAGCAGCAACTTCTGCGCCAAGGCGATTCTGAGCGCCTGATCGACCTCGGAGAAGCTTCTCTACCGCAATGCCAGAGGTATGCGCTCATGTGCAGGATGCGCTAAAGCTCGGTCCGATTGCCGACTTTCGACACTTCTTCGACACTTGGCAGGTCGCATAAAGCAAAAGCCCCCGAAACTCCAGGAGTTTCAGGGGCTTATGCTTGCTGTATGGCGGGAAGATAGGGATTTGAACCCTAGGTGCCATTGCTGACACAACGGATTTCGAATCCGTCCCGTTCGGCCACTCCGGCATCTTCCCAAGCGGGGCGCATAATACCAGCTCATGCGCACTTGGCGAAGCCTATCGCGAGATTTTTTTCACGTGCATTCAAATGCTTGCGAAAAAGCCCGGCGCCGACTCAGTTGGTCAGGCGGGTCAGGCGGGTCAGGGCTTCACGGTATTTGTCAGCAGTCTTCTGCGCTACGTCGGCAGGCACTGCCGGTGCCGGAGGCTGTTTGTTCCAGCCGGTGGATTCCAGCCAGTCGCGCACGAACTGCTTGTCGAAGCTCGGCGGATTGCTGCCTTCGGCGTAGCTGTCGGCCGGCCAGAAGCGGCTGGAATCAGGGGTCAGCGCTTCGTCCATCAGGGTCAGGGTGCCGTCCTCGTCGAGACCGAATTCGAACTTGGTGTCGGCGATGATGATGCCGCGGGTGGCGGCGTATTCGACGGCGGCGCTGTACAGGGCTATGGCGGTATCGCGGACCTTGGCGGCCAGTTCCTTGCCGATGATCGCTTCGCACTGCTCGAAGGAGATGTTTTCGTCGTGGTCACCCACCGCCGCCTTGGTCGACGGGGTGAAGATCGGCTGCGGCAGCTTGGCCGCTTCTTTCAGGCCAGCCGGCAACTGGATACCGCAGACGGTGCCGCTCTTCTGGTATTCCTTCCAGCCCGAACCGACGATGTAGCCACGCACGATAGCCTCGACGGCCACCGGCTTGAGGCGCCTGGCGACCACTGCGCGGCCCTCGACCAGCGGCAGTTCGTCAGCCGATACCACATCCTCGACCTTGTCTCCGCTGAAGTGGTTGGGCACCACGCCTGCCAACTTGTCGAACCAGAAGTTGGAGATAGCGGTGAGTATCTTGCCCTTCTCCGGGATCGGCTCGTTGAGGATGACGTCGAACGCCGACAACCGATCGGTCGCGACCATCAGCATGCGCTTGTCGTCGATTTCGTAGAGGTCACGGACTTTGCCCGAATAGATTTTCTTCAGGCTCAGGGTCTTGGAAGTGGTCATGGGAAATTCCGCCTTTATCAAACGAAACAGGCGAAACCCCGGGGTTTCGCCTGTCGATCAGCCTTGCAGCAAACGCCTGGTCAACCGAGGTTTTCCTGGATCAGCGACAGTACGCGACGCACCACATCTTCCGGTGCAACGGTATTGGCGTCCTTCTCCACGGAGACTTCCACGTCGCCACTGGCGCTGCTGGTCAGGCGCACCTGGTAACGCTCGGCGCGCGCTTCGAGCTCTTCCTTGCTCGGCTCACTGCCGAACAGGCGCCCGAAGAAGCCAGGCTTGTCGCCGTCCTTGCTCGCGCCTTCCGCCAGGTTGACGTAGTAGATACCGGCACTGCGGTTGATGTCGTCGATACGCAGGTTGGCCGTCTCCAGGGCGCGACCGACACTGGACCAGGCCCGGTCGAAGTCGGTACTCAGGTGCAGCACCTGGTTGCCATTGCCGTCACGGGCCAGGGTCACGCGGTTCGGTGCGTCGTAGTCACGCGCGGCCAGCAGGGATACCGAGCCGTGTTCGGAACTGCTGCTCAGGTCGGCGAGCATGCCGTCGAGCAGGGACGCCTCGAGGCCGGCGTTGCCGACGCGAGCCGGGAAGGCCACGTCGTTGGTGCTGTCGGCAGGACGCTCGACGGTGACGATGAAGACTTCGCTGGTGCCGCGCACCACGCCCGGTTCGATGCGCACATGCACACGGGCCTGGTTGTCTTCCTTGCTCAGCAGGCTGCCGACACGACGCGCCATGGACGGCGCGAGGTCCTTGGCGGCTTGCCATTCGGTACTGAATTCGCCAGTCTGCGGGCGCTCGTCGACGACACGGTAGCCGCTGTTGACGAAGTACTCGCGAGCCACCGGCCAGACTTCCGCCGGAGTACGATGGGCGACCAGCCAGCGCGAATCACCGCTTTTCTGCAGGCTGAAGTCGTTCGGCGCGTCGTCGACCTGAATGGCCTGCGGACGTGGCACTTCGAACTTCTCGGGGGTCTCGGTACTGTCGGCGACGTTGCTCGGAATCGGCAGCAGCGGGTCGATACGCTTGACGTCGGTGCCAGGCGGGATCTGCATGGCGGCCGTCTGGCGTGCGTCGAGATAATCGGTACCACGGTCACGGAAGTAACCTTCTGGTCCCCAGAGCCAGCTGCAACCGCTGGTGCTGGAGATGATGACGGCAAGGGCGGAGAGTCCGGCCAATCGCTTCATGCGTAATGCTTCCTCGTTCAAGCCAGTACACCGGATTGGCGCATGGCCTGGCGCAGCGGCTCATGGCAACGCGCGCTGAGCCAGGTCAGGGGCAGACGGATGCCGTCAGGCATCAGGCCCATTTCGTTCAGAGCCCATTTGACCGGAATCGGGTTGGACTCAAGGAACAGGTTCTTGTGCAGCGGCATCAGGCGGTCATTGATCGCCCGGGCCTTTTCGGTTTCCCCGGCCATCGCGGCGGCGCACAACTCGGCCATCGCACGCGGCGCGACGTTGGCGGTCACCGAGATGTTGCCCTTGCCGCCCAGCAGCATCAGTTCGGCGGCGGTCGGATCATCGCCGGAATACAGCAGGAAGTCGCTGCCACTGACGCGGTCGAGGATTTCCTGGGCACGTTTCAGATCGCCGGTGGCTTCCTTGATGCCAATGATGTTCGGCACCTTGGACAGGCGCTCGACGGTCTCGGCCAGCATGTCACAAGCGGTACGGCCAGGCACGTTGTAGAGGATCTGCGGGATTGCCACGGCTTCGGCGATGTGGCGGAAGTGCTGATACAGGCCTTCCTGGGTCGGCTTGTTGTAGTACGGCGTCACCAGCAGGCAGGCATCGGCGCCGACGCTCTGGGCGTTGCGAGTCAGCTCGACGGCTTCACGCGTGCTATTGGCACCGGTACCGGCGATGACCGGTATACGACCATTGACCTGATCGACGACACGGCGGATGACCTCGACATGCTCATGCACGTCCAGGGTGGCCGACTCGCCCGTGGTGCCGACGGCGACGATGGCGCTGGTACCTTCCTGCAGGTGGAAGTCCACCAGCTTGCTCAGGCTGTCCCAGTCCAGACCGCCTTGTGCGTCCATGGGCGTGACAAGTGCCACCATACTGCCCGAAATCATGCCACCGCTCCTGCCGGAAAAAAGAGAGCGTAATGGTACTGGCGCCACCTGGGTTGCACAAGCGAGGGACAATACCCTCCGATGACCCGACGGCATTCCCCTTGGAGGCGCTTTTCGCTACCCTTCGCTATCTTTCCGGCAGTACGTGCCGCCGGCATCTCATCGTTTTAGGAATGCTGCATGTCCACCCCTCAGGTTCGCGAACAATTCCTCGTCATCAGTGCCCTGGGCGCCAACCCCATGGAGCTCACCAGCGTGCTGTGCCGGGCCAGCCAGGAGAACCGCTGCGCGATCGTCAGTACGCGGCTGACCCGGCATGGCGAATACAGCGCCCTGATCCTCCAGGTCAGCGGCAGCTGGGATGCCCTCGCTCGCCTCGAAGCCGCGGTCCCTGGCCTGGCCAAGCGCCACGAGTTCAGCGCCAACATGACCCGCAGCGGCATCCAGGAAAGCCGCCCTCAGGCCCTGCCCTACGTGGCCTACGTCAGTTGCGCCTATCGTCCGGACATCCTCAATGAGCTGTGCCAGTTCTTCAGCAACAACAATGTCGAACTGGAAAACATCACCTGCGACACCTATCAGGCACCGCAGACCGGCGGCACGCTGCTCAACGCCACGATCACCGTCACCCTGCCGGCCGGCACACAGATCAGTTGGCTACGCGACCAGTTCCTCGATTTCGCCGACGCGCTCAACCTGGATGCCCTGATCGAACCCTGGCGCCCGCAGAATCCATAAAAAGGAAGCATCATGAGCGTGACCCTCGACCAACCAGTCGCCGATTTCACTGCCGAGGCCACCAGTGGCCAATCGATCAGCCTCGCCGCCCTGAAGGGGCGCCAGGTAGTGATCTACTTCTACCCGAAGGACAGCACACCGGGCTGCACCACCGAAGGCCAGGGCTTTCGTGACCAGCATGCGGCTTTCCTCGCTGCCAATACGCTGATCTACGGCGTCTCCCGCGACGGCCTGAAATCCCATGAGAACTTCAAGTGCAAGCAGGCCTTTCCGTTCGAATTGATCTCGGACAAGGATGAAAGCCTGTGCCAACTGTTCGACGTGATCAAACTGAAGAAGCTGTACGGCAAGGAATACCTGGGCATCGACCGCAGCACCTTCCTGATCGACAAGAATGGCGTGCTGCGCCAGGAATGGCGCGGGGTCAAGGTCCCCGGCCATGTCGACGCGGTGCTGGAAGCTGCACAGGCGCTGGACAAGGCCTGACGCCGTTCAGAGGCACGAAAGGCTGAACGTGCGATCAGCCTTCAGGCTCAAGCCTTGCGCAGCCAATAGCGAAACACCCCGCCGTCCTCTTCTTCCTGCAACAAGGTGTGCCCCGCCAGCTTGGCGAAAGCGCGAAAATCGCGCTGGGAACCCGCGTCGGTCGCGGTGACCTTGAGTACCTGGCCGCTGGCAAGCCTGTTCAGTTCGAGCTTGGCCTTGAGCAACGGCAGGGGGCAGTTCAGGCCGCTGGCATCAAGTTCGGCGGCGACCTCCGGATCATCACGCATCGTCTATCTCCACAGTGGCCGCGAAGCATACTGAAAGCTATCCAAGTCTGGCCAGCCGACCGACCTGACGGCTACAGTAACGCCTTTGCCGCCAAGAGCCCTGCGCATGAAGATCCTGCGACCCACCCTGCTCGCCCTTGCCTGTGTCATGGCCTTGCCGACCTCGGCCGATGACCTGCCGTCACTGGGCGATGCCAGTTCGTCGATCGTATCTCCCGAGCAAGAGCATCAATTGGGCAGCGCCTGGCTGAGCCTGCTGCGTGGCCAGGTCCAGCAACTGCCTGACCCGCTGCTCAAGGACTTCGTCGAAAACAGCGTCTACAAACTGGCCGAAACCAGCGACCTGAAGGACCGCCGGCTGACCTTCATCCTGATCAAGGACTCGCAGATCAACGCCTTTGCCGCCCCTGGCGGCATCATCGGGGTCAACGGCGGCCTGTTCCTCTATGCCCAGACCGAAGGCGAGTACGCCGCAGTCCTCGCCCACGAACTCGGTCACCTGATCCAGCGCCACTTCGCCCGCGGCATCGAAGAACAGCAGCGCATGCAGATTCCGGTGATGGCCGCGATGCTCGCCGGTATCGTCGCCGCCGCGGCAGGCGCAGGCGATGCGGGAATGGCCGCGATCATGGGCACCCAGGCCGCGGCCATCCAGAATCAATTGCGTTTTTCCCGGCAGAACGAGCAGGAAGCCGACCGCGTTGGGGTCACCAACATGGTTCGCGCCGGCTACGACCCACGCTCGATGCCGAACATGTTCGAGCGCCTGAATCGCCAGTACCGCTATGAAAGCAGGCCGCCGGAGTTCCTTCTCACTCACCCCGTCACCGAGTCACGCATCGCCGACACCCGCAACCGGGCCGAGCGCTATCAGCCCGGCGGTATCGAAGACAGCCTCGCCTATCAACTGGTGCGGGCCCGCGTACAGTTGGCCTTCGAAGAGACGCCCGGTATTGCCGGCAAGCGCTTCCGCGCCATGCTCGATGACAACCCCAAGCTGGAAGCCGCACGCTATGGATTGGCCCTGGCGCAGACCAAGGCCGGCCAGCTCAACGAAGCCCGAGCCCAACTACAACAGTTGCTGCAGAAGTCGCCAGACGATCTTTTCTATAACCTGGCGATGGTCGATGTGGACATCACCAACAACCGCATCGCCGACGCCCGTACACGGATCGAGCGCCTGCGCACGCTCTACCCCGACAGCTACCCCGTGGAACAGACACGTGTCGACCTGATGCTCAAGCAGAACCAGTCGAAGGACGCTGAGCAAGCCCTGAACGAACTGGTCAAACAACGCCCCCGCGACCCGGACATCTGGTACCAGGTCGCCGAAGTCCGGGGCCTGGCCGGCAACATCATCGGTCTGCACCAGGCGCGTGCCGAATACTTCGCCCTGGTCGGCGACTATGACCAGGCGATATCCCAACTCGGCCTGGCCAAGCATCGTGCCAGCAGCAACTTCCCGCTGGCCTCGCGGATCGACGCGCGCCAGCAGGAACTGCGTAACGAGAAGAAGGAAGTGGAAAAGATGATGAAATGACCTGAAGGGTCATTTCATCAGGCGTTACCCGCCAGCTTCAGCCGCGCGGCCTGGGTGAAATCCAGCATGCGCTTGAGCGGCCTGATCGCCCGTGGGATCAATGCCGGTTCGACGAAGATTTCATTGCTTCCCTCGCGCAGGCACTGCAAGGTGCGCTGCAAGGTGTTCATCGCCATCCACGGACAATGCGCGCAACTACGACAAGCCGCGCCGTTACCGGCAGTCGGCGCTTCGACGAAGATCTTGTCCGGGCACAACTGCTGCATCTTGTAGAAGATGCCGCGGTCGGTGGCCACGATGAAGGTGCTGTTGGGCAGGGTCTGCGCCGCCTTGATCAACTGGCTGGTGGAGCCGATGGCGTCGGCCAGTTCGATCACCGACTCCGGCGACTCCGGGTGCACCAGCACCGCCGCCTCCGGATACAGCGCCTTCATGTCCTGCAACTGCTTGGCCTTGAACTCCTCGTGAACGATGCAGGCGCCGTCCCAGAGCAGCATGTCGGCACCGGTCTGGCGCTGGATATAGCGCCCCAGGTGCTGGTCAGGCCCCCAGATGATCTTCTCGCCGTTGTCCATCAGGCTTTCGACGATCTCCAGCGCGCAGCTTGACGTCACCACCCAGTCGGCCCGTGCCTTGACCGCCGCCGAGGTGTTGGCGTAGACCACCACCGTGCGATCGGGATGCTGGTCGCAGAAGGCCGAGAACTCTTCCAGCGGGCAACCGAGGTCCAGCGAGCAGGTCGCTTCCAGGGTCGGCATCAGCACGCGTTTTTCCGGGTTGAGGATCTTCGCCGTCTCGCCCATGAACTTCACCCCGGCCACCAACACGGTCTGCGCCGAATGCTGGTTACCGAAGCGGGCCATCTCCAAGGAGTCGGATACGCAGCCACCGGTCTCCTCGGCCAGGGCCTGGATCACCGGCTCACAGTAATAATGCGCAACCAGCACTGCGTCCTGGCGTATCAGCTCGGCGGCGATTTCACTGCGGTAGAAGGCCTCTTCCTCGGCACTCAGCGCAACAGGCTGCTTGGCATCGAGGTGCGCCTGTACCAGCAGGCGTTCGGAAATCTGCGTCATCTCATCAGGCTCTGAATATGCTTTCAGTGGCGGCGATTATACCCACCCTGCCCGCCGCTGGCGTGCCTAGTTGCAGCCGCTGATGCGGTTGCAGGAAATCCGTCGCGCATCGCCGCTGGAGGTCGAGAAATTGCTGACCATGTTCCAGCCGATTCGCTTGCTGGAACCGAACCAGACCTGGCCGTCGCCGCTGACCCCGGAAAAAATGCTGAAACGCCCGTACTGGCTGCTGGTCTGCGCCCAATAGGTCGCCAGGCCGGCATCATAGCCACGGGCATAGGTATCCGTCCCGGACTTGCTGATGGCATAGAAACCCGCGGTGCCCGACTGGCGGCAGAACAGGATCGCGGCGCTCAACTCACAGCGAACCGCCGGCCCCAGTGGAAAGGATTTGGGTAACTCGGCCAATGCCTGCCCGACCGGCGACAGGCCAACGCATAGCCCCAGCAGCATCCTCGCTCGCACTACTCACCTCATGAATCGCTCAATGAAAGGTTGAAAATAATTCTCATCCGCCCGATCATAATGTTACTTCATAACATTACAGGCTTTACGTCATGAAACCCGGCATCCATCCCGAATACCGCACCGTCCTGTTCCACGATACCTCGGCCAATGTCTTCTTCCTGATTGGCTCAACCGCAGAGACCAATAGAACGCACGAACACACCGACGGCAACACCTATCCGTACATCGCCCTCGATGTCTCCAGCGCTTCGCACCCGATCTACACCGGCCAGCAACGCCAGACCAAGGCAGAAGGCCGCATCGCCGGCTTCCAGAAGCGTTTTGCCGGTTTCACCACCAAGTCCTGACGCCCCCGGCAGCTCAGCGCAAGGGTGAGCTGCCTCCCTCGATGCAATAAATTCCTCTCTTCGGGAACGCTTGCGCGCAATCGGCCTCATAACCGAAGGCCTCGCGGTCAATCCACCAGAGTGCGAACGAACGCGTGGTAACGCGTGCCGCAACACCGTACCCTTCCGAATTCGACCGCAGGGACGCGATTTCAACGGCATGCGCACATGGCTGCCACATACCTACAACAGATCGAGTCGGATGCCTGCCAATAAAACCGAAGAGCGCGTGATCGTTGCCGATGACCATCCTGTATTCCGGGATGGGCTGGCCAGGATCGTGCAACGCGTAATGCCCTGCGCAACCATCCTGGAGGCCGGGGACATGAACGAAGTCCTGCGCCTGGCCCGGGAGGACGAAGCCCCCAGCCTGCTGATTCTCGACCTGGTATTTCCCGGGCAGTCGCCCGAGGCGATCAGCGCCTTGCGCCAGGAGTTCAAGCGCAGTTCGATCATCATCGTGTCCATGGTCGACAACCGCAGCCTGATCGACGAAGTCATGGCGGCCGGTGCCGACGGCTTCATCGGCAAGTCGGTGCCGCCCGACGCGGTAGGCGAAGCGATCATGGCTATCCGCGAGGGCGAGTTCGTCGTCACCCTAGGTCCATCCACCTTGAGCGGCAGTGAAGAGTACAACGCCCTGGAGCAGCTCACGCCGCGTCAGCAGGATGTCCTGAAACTGATAGCCCGTGGCCTGTCGAACAAGGAGATCGCCCGAGAACTGGACATCTCGCCCTTCACTGTGCGCATCCATGTGTCCTCGCTCCTGCGCGTCCTGAATGTCGGCACCCGCGCCGCGGCAGCGGCCATCGCGGCCAAGGCCGGGATATAAGCGACTTCGAGCCGCAAGCGAACTGGCGCCGCCCATCTGGATCGCAGGCCTGATCAGCGCCCTGGCAGCAACCCAGCCTTCAGCGCAACCAGGGTCGAGCGCAGCTCGGCGGGGTGCAGCGGCTTGGACAATACCGGGATGTCGGGGTCGTCCACGGCCTCCTGGACTCTTTTCACTTCGTGGCCGGTCACGACGATCGCCGGGATCCGCTGGCCACTGAGTTCACGCAGATACTGGATGCAGTCGGCACCGGACGCTTCACGGCCAAGGTCGAAGTCGGTGATGACCAGATCGAAATCACCACCATCCCCCTGGGGAATCGACAGGCTGGTCTGCACGAGGCATCCCCACTTGCGCAGCAAGGTCGCGGTGGCGAGCAATACACTGCGATCATCCTCGATCAGGCAGACTCGCAGGCCATCGAGCATTCTTGGCGAACCCGAGGCCTGGCGTGACGATACGCTGCGCTCCTCGGCAGTTGGCCGGACGGGCAGCAACCCCTCGATGGCGACCGTGGTGCCCTTGCCGACCTGCGAGCGCATGCGCACTTCCAGCCCCATCAGCCGCGCAAGGCGCCGCACGATGGCCAGGCCGAGGCCGACACCTTCGATATCGTTGTCACGCACCTGGCGAACCCGATAGAACTCGTCGAAGACATTGGCGATGTGCTGAGGCTCGATCCCCCTTCCCCTGTCATAGACCTCGATGGCGAACGTGCCAGCCCGCCGCCGGCAACCGATCAGCACGGGACGGCCCGACGCATATTTCAAGGCGTTGGAAAGCAGGTTCTGCACCATCGTGGTGAGCAGGCCGGGATCGACCAGAACGTGCTGACGCGGAGCGCGCACACGGATACTGACGCCGGCCCAGCGAGCGGCCTCGCTGTTCTGCTGCGCCACACTGGTCAAAAGCTCGCTCAGACAAACGACCTCGGCGCGCGGCGTCACTCGTCCGCCGTCAAGGGTGTACATGTCGAGAATCGAGCGAAACAACTGAGCCACGCTGTGCAGGGACTTGTCGATGCTGTCGACCATCTGCCGCTGCGCCGGCGCCAGGTCGGCATCGCGCAGACAGGCCGTGAACAGGCCGATGGAATGGATGGGTTGACGCAGGTCATGGCTGGCCTGGGCGAGAAACTGCGACTTGGCCTGGTTCGCCGCGCGCTCGGCCTCATTGGCCCGACGGCTCTGCGCCAACAGGCTGTTCACATAGGCTGGCACCACCAGTGTGGTGATCAGCAAAGTCGCCAGCAGGTAGGGCTCTTCATGCAGATAAGGAGAGAACTGATACAGGATCAGCAGACTGAGCAGTGCCATCGCCGTGGCGATGGCCAGGTAGAACGAGCCATAGCGCACGCCGTTACCGACGGTTACCCAAAGCACCGCGCCATAGACCGGCAACATCGCCTCGCCACCCAGATACATGGAGAGGGTGATGGAGAAATAGTCGAGCAGCATGGCGAACAGCCGTCGGGCCGGCTTCACGCCCGGCCGCTGAATCACATCGCCCAGCAACAACAGGGATACGATCATGAACACCGGGATGAAGTAGAGAATCAACCGGGTGGTTTCTTCGGTCGCGTTGGCACTGAAAAACACCGCCAGCACGTAAATCATCGCCGTACCGGATACCAGCAGGCGTACCCAGGCCTGCCCGCGCTCGGGGTCGTACACCTTCTCAGTATCGACGGTCATTGCGCTCTCCTGCGCGACTCCAAGCTGCGCACCATACGCCAGCGGCGATGTATCAGAAAAGCTACAGATTTCACAGCCTGGCAAATGAGCTAGTACAGCAGGCCTATTCTGCCCTTCCTTGCAGCTTCCTAGACTTTGACGTCCCCGCCCACGCCCCTTATCCGAAGGAAGACATCATGAAAGCAAAAGGGATTCTCCCGCTGATCGCCCTGCCCTCACTTATCGCACTCAGCGGTTGTGTCGCCCCCAACGGCCAGCAGCAATACAACGCCAATCAGTTGGCAGGTGCCGGCGGTGGCCCATGCACGCCGAATGCAACCGCCGACCTGATCTCTACCGGGCGCAGCCTGCTGGAGATCACCAACAACGTGCTGGCCACCCAGCAGAACCTCAGCGGCAACAGCTCCCGCACCTACGCCCAGGCGGTCAAGAGCGCGGAGAACGCGCAGAGGGTCAATCAGGGCAAGGAAGTGCTGAATAACGTCGAAGCCCTGACTGGCGGGCCGGCAACGCCATGCGGTTGAGCACTGCGGACAGAAACGAAGAAGGCCTGGCAATCTCTCGATTGCCAGGCCTTTTCTGCTTCCTGGGAAGCTTGAATGGTGGGTCGTGTAGGATTCGAACCTACGACCAATTGGTTAAAAGCCAACTGCTCTACCAACTGAGCTAACGACCCGATGCGGAGCGCATGATACTGATTTAACTCAGGAAATCAACACTCTTCGGAAAAAATTTCACTGATAGCGAGTCGGATCGGCAACCCGGGCCGCCGCAAAACCCGCCGAACGCAGGCGGCAACTGTCGCAACGCCCACAGGCACGACCATCGTCATCAGCCTGGTAGCAGGAAACCGTCAGGCCATAGTCCACGGCGTGACGCAGCCCTTCCAGAACGATCTGCGCCTTGCTCATGTTCTGCAACGGCGCCCGGATACGAAAGCCCCGGCCTTCCACACCCTCACGGGTTGCCAGATTGGCGAGACGTTCGAAAGCCTCGATGAATTCAGGACGGCAATCGGGATAACCGGAGTAATCCACCGCATTGACACCGATGAAAATGTCACGGGCACCGAGCACCTCCGCCCACCCCAGGGCCAAGGACAGAAAGGTGGTATTGCGCGCCGGCACGTAGGTCACCGGGATACCTTCGCCAGGCGTCTCGGGCACCTCGATGGCGCTATCGGTCAGAGCCGAGCCGCCAATTCCATTCAGGTTCAGGCCGATGACCTTGTGCTCGACCACACCCAACTGCGCCGCAACACGCTCGGCCGCCTGCAATTCGGCACGATGACGCTGACCATAGTCGAAACTCATGCTGTAACAGGCGAAACCCTCGGCTTTCGCCTGGGCCAGGATGGTGGCCGAATCGAGGCCTCCAGAAAGAAGGATTACCGCTTTCTTGCTCATCAGTGCCCCGGCTCGTCGTTCCAGACAATCTTGTGAAGTTGCAGTTGCATGCGCACCGGCAGGTTGTCGGCCACGATCCAGTCCGCCAACTGGCGTGAACTGACCTGCTGGTGCGCAGGGGAAAACAGAACCTCGTCGACTCGATCCGACAAGCCATATTCGATCAGCTTGGAGACCGCCCAGTCGTAGTCTTCCCGCGAGCAGATAACGAACTTGACCTGATCGTTGCGGGTCAGTTGCGCCATGTTGTCATAGCGATTGCGTGCGACCTCGGCCGAACCGGGTGTCTTCAGGTCAACCACGCGGCTGACACGAATATCGGTCTTGGATATATCGAGGGCACCACTGGTCTCCAGTGAAACCTCATAACCGGCATCGCACAACCTGCGCAGCAGCGGCAGGCAATTGGGCTGTGCCAGCGGCTCACCGCCAGTGACGCAGACATAGCGAGGCTTGTAGGCGGCGATACGCTCGACAATGGAGTCCAGGGTCATGATCTGGCCGCCACTGAATGCGTAAGCGGTGTCGCAGTACTGGCAGCGCAGCGGGCAGCCGGTCAGGCGAACGAATACCGTGGGCAGACCACTGGTACGCGTTTCGCCCTGCAACGAGTAGAAAATCTCGGTAATGCGCAGGGTATCTTGCATGTGGGCACCGGGCGTGACAGCTAGACAGGCCATCCGCCTCCGTTGCGGGAAAAGGGCGAAAATTTTAAACGAAAAACCCGCGCAAGGCGCGGGTTTGATTTATCGCTTCGACTTGAGCCTGTGGCTTGAGGCTACTTATTGCATGCGTTGCAGATCGCGCTGGGCCAGTTGCGCGGCCGAAGAGCCGGGGAACTGTGCGATCAACTGACGCAGGATGCCCTTGGCCTTGTCGGTATTCCCCAGGCGCTTTTCCACATCGGCCAGCTTGAACAGCGAATCAGGCACCTTGGGATGGGTCGGGTAGCTGGCACTGACGGTGGCAAAGGCCTTGCCGGCGGCCTGCAGATCGCCCTTGGTCAGGTTGACCTCACCCAGCCAGTATTGAGCGTTGCCCGCATATTGGCTCTTGGGGTACTTGCGCAGGAAGGCGGTGAATGCCTGGCTGGCCTTGTCGAAATCCTTGGCCTTGATCTGGTCGAAGGCTGCGTCGTAATAGAGCTTTTCCTTCGCCGGATCGGCAGGTTCGTTGCTTGCCGCAAGCGGAACCTGATCGGTCGGCGCAACGGGAGCTCCACCGGCATTGATTGCGCCGTCGGAGGGTGAAGAATTCTGGGCAGGAGCACCGGCACCGGCTTGCAGACGGCTGTCGATATCCTGGTAACGGGCCTGGCTTTCCTGTTCGAGCCGCTGAATCTTGTTCTGCTGCTCTTCGACCATGCCACGCAGTTGGGCGATTTCATCCTGCATCTGCTGCAGTTGCATGAACAGTTCGCCCTGGGCGGAAGTCGGGGTCGAAACCCCGCCTCCAGCATACGCGCCGTTCGTGCCGTAACCCGCTGGCGGATAGCTGCTACCGCTATTGCTGCTGCCGTAGCCGTAACCACCGCTACCATCCGTTACCGGAACCTCGGCCACTGCCGCGAGCGGCAGGGCGAGGGCCAACGAAGTCACTACACGAAGGCACTTATGCATATCGAATTACTTACGCAGTTCGACGCGACGGTTCTGAGCCCAGGACTGCTCGTCGTTGCCAGTGGCAACCGGACGCTCTTCGCCGTAGGAAACCAGTTCCAGTTGAGCCGGGGAAACGCCCTGCAGAACCAGGTAGCGCTGAACGGCCTTGGCGCGACGCTCGCCCAGAGCCATGTTGTACTCACGGGTACCACGCTCGTCGGTGTGGCCTTCCAGAACGACGCGAGCGCCGTTGCCTTTCAGGTCCTTGGCGTGTACGTCCAGAGCGCGCATGGCTTCCGGCTTCAGGTCGGAGCTGTCGTACTCGAAGTAGAAGGTGGTGATGGCGCGCAGAGCGGCTTCTTCGCTCAGGGAGCTATCAACTGCACCGCCAGTGTTGCCCGCATTGTAGCCAGCGTTCGGGTCTACCGCGCCTTCGCCAGAGTTGTCGCCGCCTTTGGACGAGCAACCAACAGCAACGGCCAGAGCCAGACTCAGAGCGGCAAATTTGCCGAATTTCAGCATTTCCATGGTGTAACTCCTAATGAACCCCAGGTGTGTTTTTTGTAGCAAACGTGTTCGTTGTACCGCGCGTCAGTTCAGGTAAGGGGACCACGAAGGCTCTCGGACATCGCCTTGAGCGGTAGGAATCGGGAGCCTAACGCGCCCATTGGTGGACACGAGCATCAAGACTCCCCGGCCCTGCTGGCGGGTGGCGTAGATTAGCATGGTGCCATTGGGTGCGACAGTAGGCGAATCATCCAGACTGGTCTCGGAAAGGATGCGCGGCGCCGAGCCTGCGCGGCTCAGATCCTGCGCGGCGACCTTGAAGTTGGTGAAGCCGTCCTGACGGTGAATCATGACCAGCATTTTTTCGTCCGAAGAGAGCTTCGGGTTGGCATTGTAGTTACCGACGAAGGTAACGCGCTCCACTGCGCCACTGGCGATGTTCTGCCTGTAGACCTGCGGCTTGCCGGCACGGTCGGAGGTGAAGTAGATGGTCTGGCCATCCTTGCCCCAGAAGGGTTCGGTATCGATCGCGTAATGGTTGGTCACGCGACGGATATTACGGCTGCCCAGGTCCATCACATAGATTTCCGGGTTGCCATCCTTCGACAACACGAAGGCCAGGCGATTGCCATCCGGCGAGAACGCCGGCGCACCGTTGAGGCCTTCGAAGTTGGTCAACTGTTCGCGGCGCCCCGTGTCGATGTGCTGCATGAAGATGCGCGGGCGACGCTGCTCGAACGACACGTAGGCGATACGACGGCCATCCGGCGCATAGCGCGGCGACAGGATCGGCTCGCGCGACTGCAGCAGGGTCACCGCACGCGCACCGTCGTAATCGGAGCGCTGCAGGGTGTAGCGGGTGTTGCTGGCGGAGAAGCGCTCAGCCGTCACGTAGAGCATCTTGGTGGAGAACGCGCCCTTGATGCCGGTCAGTTTCTCGAAGGCCTGGTCAGCCACGAAGTGCGCCATGTCACGCAGTTGATCCGGCGTACCGCCCACGGTGCCGGCAACGACCTGCTGCTGGGTCGCGACGTTGAACAGTGCGTACTGGATCTGCAGGCGCCCGCCCTGCGGCACGATGCTGCCGACCATGATGTACTGGGCGCCGAGGGCCTGCCAGTCACGGTAGATGATCTCGCTGCCCTGGGTCGGCAGGCTGATCATGTTCTGCCGTGGGATCGGCTCGTACATGCCCGAGTTGCGCAGGTCGTTGCCGACGATGGTGGCCATGTCTTCCGGCAACACGGTGCCCCCCTGCCAGCCGAACGGTACCACGGCGATCGGGATGGCCTTGCTACTTCCCGAGCTCACCAGAATGTTCTTGTCATCTGCCACGGCCAGGCCGGCCACGCAGCAGAGAGCGATAAGCATCCCTCGAAGAATTTTGATCACAGCTCCAGATCCTCTGGTGTAAATGTCATCTTGAACGAGCGGTAAGGGTTGAAGTCAGCCGCGCTCAACCCTGCCAGCTCGGTAATCTGTCCCACGTTGCGCACAGCGCTGACCGCCGACTGATCGAAGGCCGAGTCGCCGCTCGAGCTCACGACCTTGACCCCGGAGATACTGCCATTGGGCAGCATGCTGATCTGCAAGGTGACCGTCATGCCGTTACGTGCCGACGGCGGTCGGTTCCAGTTTTCCGAAACCAGCTTGCGGATCAAATCGTCATAGTCACCGGCCACCTGGTCGCCCTGGGTGTCGGCCAGCGCCTGCTGGCGCTCGGTCTTGTCCGAAAGCAGCTCGGCCAGTGCCTGCGCCTTCTTATCTTCCGCCGCCTTGCGTGCTGCCTCCTGGGCCTTTTTCTTGGCCGCGTCGGCCGCCGCTTTTTTCTTCGCGTCCTCGGCGGCTTTCTTCTTCGCTGCTTCGGCCGCTTTCTGTTTCGCTTCCTCGGCAGCCTTTTTCTTGGCCTCCTCGGCGGCTTTCTGTTTCTCTTCTTCAGCCTTTTTCTTGGCGATGTCGGCCTGCTTCTTCTCTTCAGCCTTCTTCGCCGTTTCCTCGGCCTTCTTGGCCTCTTCGGCTTTCTTCGCGTCGTCAGCGGCCTTGGCTTCCGCCGCCTTCTTCACTTCTGCCTCTTTGGCTGCCTCGGCTTTCTTTTGTTCCGCCGCTTCCTGCTTCTTCTGCTCTTCCTTCTTGGCCTCGAGCTGCTCGACCTCGTATTGCTTGGCGGCAGTCTTCTTCGCCTCGCCAGCGATCTTCTGGTTGGTCTGGGTCGTAGCCTGACTCTGCGATTTCAGTTGATAGAGCGTAGCCTGAACGATTGGTTTCGCGGGCGGCAGTTCCGGCGCGAAATGAAAACTGACGAACAGGAAAGCGAACAGCACCACGTGCAGGGCAACCGCCCAGACGCTTGGCCAGAAATAGCTTTCGGATGTCGAGCGGGAGCCCTCTTGCATCAGGGCGCCTCGGTGATCAGGCCGACGTTGCCGACACCGGCCTTCTGCAGGCCGCCCATCACCGCCATGACCGCACCGTAGTCAACAGACTTGTCGCCACGCACGAACACCTGGACCTTGCGGCCCTGGCGGCCGTTCTCGGCCATGATGCCACTGGCGGCAGCCACGAGCTGATCCAGGGAAACGGCGGTTTCACTCTTCTTGCTCTGGTCGGTGTCGACCTCCTCGCCCATGTTCCAGAAGTACGACTTGTCGGCCTTGATGGAAATAGTCAGCACGCGCGAGTTGTTGTCCTGCGGCAGCGCCTCGCTGCTAACCTTGGGCAGGTCGACCTTGACCCCCTGGTTGAGCATCGGCGCGGTCACCATGAAGATCACCAGCAGCACGAGCATGACGTCGATGTAAGGCACGACGTTCATCTCGGCGACCGGCTTGCGTCTGTTGCGGATTCTGGCCATGGGCTGAACCTCAGTCCTCGCTGGTGTGCACTTTGCGGTGCAGGATTGCCTGGAATTCGTCAGCGAAGGTGTAGTAGCGGCCGATCAGCATCTCGCCACGCGCAGCGAAGCGGTTATAGGCGATGACCGCCGGAATCGCCGCGAACAGGCCGATGGCGGTGGCGATCAGCGCTTCGGCGATGCCTGGCGCGACGGTGGCCAGGGTAGCCTGCTGCACCTGCCCCAGGCCGCGGAAGGAGTTCATGATCCCCCACACCGTACCGAACAGGCCGACATACGGGCTGGTCGAGCCGACGGTGGCGAGGAACGGCAGGCCGTTCTCCAGTTTTTCCTCTTCGCGGGAAATAGCAACGCGCATGGCCCGGGCCACGCCGTCCATCACCGCGTCCGGATCGACACCCGGCTGCTGGCGCAGACGCGAGAACTCCTTGAAGCCGGCACGGAAGATCTGCTCGACGCCGCAATCCGGATCAGGATTGGCGCCCGCCTGGCGATACAGCTTGGACAGGTCGATGCCTGACCAGAAACGCTCCTCGAACGCTTCGAGGGATTTCTTGGCCGCGCGCAGCATGGTGCTGCGCTGGAAAATCATGATCCACGAGGCGACCGATGCGGCCAAAAGGGCCAGCATTACCAGTTGCACCACGAAACTGGCGTTGCTGATCAAGCTCCACATGGACATATGGTCGGTGGCGTTGGCTGCTTCCACGCTTACTCTCCTGCAGGGGATAAGCCCGCGTCGGCGAAGGCTGAACGCAGCGCTTCGGGAATGGCACGGGGTCTAAAACTGTCGGCGCGCACACAGGCCACCATGAATTGCCCTTCACAGAGCAGCTTTTCATCCGCAACGCGCCTGACCTGTTGACGAAAACGCAGGCTGGCACGGTTCAACTCGATAACGTCGGCGGTAATGAGCAATTCATCATCCAGCCGGGCCGGGGCGTGATAACGCGCCTCGGCGGAATGCACCACGAACAGCAGCCCGTCGGCCGCCAGTTCGAACTGGGAATAACCCAACTCACGCAGACGCTCGGTACGAGCCCGCTCCATGAACTTTAGGTAGTTGACGTAGTAGACGACGCCCCCCGCATCGGTGTCTTCGTAGTAAACCCGACACCTGAGGGCAAACGACCGAGCCTCGATTCGCGCGCGCATACTCTAGTCCCTAGCCCTCCGGTTGCCAATTGGCCAATTCGCTGTTTTTCAACTAATCGTCTCCTGCGGCGAAAAGATCGATGGTTGGCGCATCGAGCATGCGCTTGGGCAGGTTCAGGCCGAAGTGCAAGTAGGCATGGCGAGTCACCACCCGCCCGCGTGGCGTACGCATGATGTAGCCCTGCTGGATCAGGTACGGCTCGAGTACGTCCTCGATGGTATGGCGCTCTTCACTGATCGCCGCGGCCAGGTTGTCGATCCCCACCGGGCCACCGTCGAACTTGTCGATCATGGTCAACAGCAGGCGACGGTCCTGGTGGTCGAAACCATGCTCGTCGACATCCAGCAGATTGAGCGCCTGATCGGCGATCTGGCGGGTGATCTCGCCATTGCCACGCACTTCGGCGAAATCACGCACACGGCGCAGCAGGCGGTTGGCGATACGCGGCGTGCCACGGGCACGGCGGGCGATCTCATAGGCCCCCGAAGCCTCGATGGGCAGACCGAGTATCCCCGCGGAACGGGCAACGATGGTCGACAGATCATCGACGCCGTAGAACTCCAGGCGCTGGACGATCCCGAAGCGGTCGCGCAGCGGGTTGGTCAGCATGCCGGCGCGGGTAGTGGCACCGACCAGGGTGAACGGCGGCAGGTCGAGCTTGATCGAGCGAGCGGCCGGCCCCTCGCCGATCATGATGTCGAGCTGGAAGTCCTCCATCGCCGGGTACAGCACTTCTTCGACGATGGGCGAAAGACGGTGAATCTCGTCGACGAACAGCACATCGCCGGATTCGAGGTTGGTCAACAGCGCAGCCAGATCGCCGGGTCGCTCCAGGACGGGGCCGGAGGTACTCTTGATCGATACGCCCATTTCCTGGGCGATGATGTTGGCCAGGGTGGTCTTGCCCAGGCCGGGCGGACCGAAGATCAAGGTATGGTCGAGGGCTTCCTGGCGATTCCTCGCGGCGCGGATGAACAGGTCCATCTGCTCGCGCACGGTGGGTTGCCCGATATAATCGGCCAGGCGCAACGGCCGGATCGCACGATCCAACTGCTCGTCGCGCTCCTTGGCACTGGCGGTTACCAGGCGGTCGGCTTCGATCACTTACACCATTCCCTTCAACGCACGGCGGATCAATTCTTCACTGCTCAAACCCTTGTCCTCCACCGCTGCCACGGCTTTGCTGGCTTCCTGGGGCTTGAAGCCCAGGGCAATCAGCGCACTGACCGCGTCATTCTCCGCGCTTGAGACTGCCTGAGCGCTACGGGGTTCAACCACAAGCGTGGCGATGGCCGGCATGTTCTCCCAGGCCTTGAAGCGATCCTTCAGTTCCACCAGCAGGCGCTCGGCGGTTTTCTTGCCGACACCCGGCACCCTGACCAGGGTCGAGGTATCGCCAGCCTGCACGCAACGCACCAACTCGTCCACTTCCAACCCGGACATCAACGCCAGGGCCAGCTTCGGGCCGACGCCATTGAGCCGGATCAGTTCGCGGAACAGCTCGCGTTCACGCTTTTCCGCGAAGCCATAAAGCAGGTGCGCATCCTCGCGCACCACCAGATGGGTGTGCAGGGTTACCGGCTGCCCCACCGCCGGCAGGCGGTACAGGGTAGTCATGGGAACCTCCACCTCATAACCAAGGCCGTTCACATCCAGAATCAGATGCGGAGGCTGCTTTTCTGCCAGGGTACCTTTCAGGCGTCCAATCACGAATCGCTTCCTTTTATTACAGCCGCAGGCGGCCGCCGCGTCGTTTGGCTCCCACCAGGCCATGCGGGATCAGGCTTTGGCGGTGATGAGCGTGGCACAGGGCGATGGCCAGGGCGTCCGAGGCATCGATCTGCGGCTTTTGGATCAGTTTGAGCAAGTGCATGACCATCATCTGCACCTGCTGCTTGTCGGCGCCGCCGGTCCCGGCAATGGCCTGCTTGACCTGGGTGGCAGTGTACTCGGAGATATCCAGCCCCCTCTCCATCCCGGCGACGATGGCAGCACCACGAGCCTGGCCCAGCTTGAGCGCGGAATCGGCGTTACGCGCCATGAACACCTGTTCGATACCCATGGTTACCGGCTCGTAGCTGTCGATCACCTGGCCGACCCCACGAAAAACGGCCTGCAAGCGCTCGGACAACGAGCCGCTGCCGGTACGGATGCAGCCGGAAGCAACATATTCGCAACCACGCCCGGTATCACGTACGACGCCATAACCGGTGATACGCGAGCCAGGGTCGATACCCAGAATCAATGTCATGCGTTCATTTCATGCACAACGGCACGCCCATACTGTCTACATATCCAGTGCGCGAGTATAGGGCTACAGCGAGATGCCGTCACCCGGACATTAAAAAGCCGGAAGGACCAGAGGCACTTCCGGCTATTCAATCGACGCGAGATCAGCCGAGCTGCTCCATGATCTCGTCGGATACTTCGGCGTTGTGGTAGACGTTCTGCACGTCATCCAGGTCTTCCAGCATGTCGATCAGCTTGAATACCTTCTGCGCGGTTTCCAGATCGCTGACCGGCGCGCTGATCGAGGGGATCATGGCGATTTCCGCCTCGTCACCCTTGAAACCCGCCGCCGCCAGCGCTTCGATCACGGCATGGAACTCGGTGAAGCTGGTCGACACCAGGGCGGCGCCCTCTTCACCCATTTCCACGTCGTCGGCGCCGGCCTCCAGGGCCGCTTCCATCAGCGCATCCTCGTCCACGGAGGCAAAGCTGATCTGCCCCTTGCGCTCGAACATATAGGCCACCGAACCGTCGGTACCCAGGTTGCCTCCGCATTTGCTGAAGGCATGGCGCACTTCAGCGGCGGTACGGTTGCGGTTGTCGGTCATCACTTCGATGATGATCGCCACGCCGCTCGGCGCGTAGCCTTCGTAGCTGAATTCGACGACGTTGTCGGCTTCGTTGTTGCCAGCGCCACGGGCTATGGCACGGTCGATCACGTCACGCGACATGTTGTTGGTCAGCGCCTTGTCCACGGCCAGGCGCAGACGCGGGTTGTCCGCTGGAACCGGGCCACCATGCTTGGCGGCAACCGTCAGCTCGCGAATGAGCTTGGTGAAGATCTTGCCGCGCTTGGCGTCCTGGCGCCCCTTGCGGTGCTTGATGTTGGCCCACTTGGAATGACCGGCCATATTCCACTCCACATATTTCAGGTTTCACAATGAACAAGCCCAGGTTTCCCTGGGCTCGCACTACCGCCAGCAGGCCGCTGAAAAACTACCTGCGTTGTCATCGCAGCGTTGAAAACAGGCTCGTGTGCGAGTCCAATCAAAATGCTCATTTACAGCTCGTAGACTCCGCTTTTTCGCCTGTTTTTGCCTTGCGCTGACTACCTCGCTAACGTTTTCCAACAACCTGCTAGACGCTTACTCAGCCTTGGCCTGCTCACGCAGGCGGATGTGCAGCTCACGCAGCGACTTGGCGTCGACCACACCCGGCGCCTGGGTCATGACGCAGGCAGCACTCTGGGTTTTCGGGAAGGCGATGACTTCGCGAATCGAGCTGGCACCGGTCATCAGCATCACCAGGCGGTCGAGGCCAAAGGCCAGGCCGCCGTGGGGCGGCGCGCCGTACTTGAGGGCATCGAGGAGGAAGCCGAACTTCTCTTGTTGCTCGTCTTCGCTGATGCCCAGCACGCGGAACACGGTCTGCTGCATGGCCTTGTCATGGATACGGATCGAACCGCCACCCAGCTCGGTGCCGTTCAGCACCAGGTCATAAGCGCGGGACAACGCGACGGCCGGGTTGGCCTCCAGCTCGGCCGGGGTGCACTTCGGCGAGGTGAACGGGTGGTGCATGGCGGTCAGGCTACCGTCGTCGTTCTCTTCGAACATCGGGAAATCGACGACCCACAGCGGCGCCCACTCGGCGGTCAGCAGGTTCAGGTCATGGCCGAGCTTGATGCGCAGCGCGCCCAGGGCGTCGTTGACCACTTTGGCGCGATCGGCGCCGAAGAACACGATGTCGCCGTCGACCGCGCCGACGCGATCGAGGATGGTGTTGAGGTTCGGCTCGGCGATGTTCTTGACGATCGGCGACTGCAGGCCTTCGACGCCCTTGGCGCGCTCGTTGACCTTGATGTAGGCCAGGCCCTTGGCACCGTAGTTGCCGACGAACTTGGTGTAGTCGTCGATCTGCTTGCGCGGCATGCTCGCCCCGCCCGGAACGCGCAACGCGGCGACACGGCCTTTCGGGTCGTTGGCCGGACCGGAGAAGACCTTGAAGTCGACGTCCTTGAGCTGGTCGGCGACATCGACCAGTTCCATCGGAATGCGCAGGTCAGGCTTGTCCGAACCGAAGCGACGCATGGCCTCGGCAAGGGTCATGTGCGGCAGTTCGCCGAACTCGACGCCCAGCACTTCCTTGAACAGGTTGCGGATCATGGTCTCGGTGAGGTGCATGATCTCGGCTTCGTTCAGGAAGCTGGTCTCGATGTCGATCTGGGTGAATTCCGGCTGGCGGTCGGCACGCAGGTCTTCGTCGCGGAAGCACTTGGCGATCTGGTAGTAGCGGTCGAAGCCAGCCACCATCAGCAGTTGCTTGAACAACTGCGGCGACTGCGGCAGGGCGAAGAAACTGCCCGCATGGGTGCGACTCGGCACCAGGTAGTCACGGGCGCCCTCCGGCGTGGCGCGGGTGAGGATCGGCGTTTCCACGTCGAGGAAGCCGTTGTCGTCCAGGTAGCGACGGATGCTGCTGGTGATGCGCGAACGCAGCTTGAGCTTCTCGGCCATTTCCGGGCGACGCAGGTCGATGAAGCGATAGCGCAGGCGGGTTTCTTCGCCGACGTCGGTGTATTCGTTGAGCGGGAACGGCGGGGTTTCGGCCTCGTTCAGTACTTCCAGCTCGTAGCCCAGCACTTCGATGGCACCGCTGGCCATGTTGGCGTTACGGGCACCTTCGGGACGCAGACGCACCTTGCCGGTGATCTTGACGACGAACTCGCTGCGCACACGATCGGCCTTGGCGAACGTGTCGGCGCGATCCGGATCGAATACCACCTGGGCCAGGCCTTCGCGGTCACGGATATCGAGGAAGATCACACCACCGTGGTCGCGACGGCGATGGACCCAACCGCAAAGGGTGATTTCCTGGCCGTCCAGGCTTTCGTTCAACTGGCCGCAATAGTGGCTGCGCATCATGGTCGTGGTTCGCTTCTCTAGATCGGTCTTGAGTTCGCCGGCCAAGCCGGCGCGCTCGTGAAAAGGGCGAAACTATAGCAGTTGCTTGAATTTTTCTGTAGCAACCGCATGAAAGGCGACATGCATCAACAGTCGAAGGAACCTCGACCGCCATCATTGATTCGAAACATGGCAGCCATTGAAACGAACCGGGATCAAACGACGAAAGGCCGTGCTAGCCTTTACGCCATACCATCGAGACATAATCGGCCCACGAGGAGAACCAAACCATGGAAATCAACATCGGTATCGCTGAACAGGATCGCGCCGCCATTGCCGAAGGCCTGTCCCGCCTGCTGGCCGACACCTATACCCTGTACCTGAAAACCCACAACTTTCACTGGAACGTCACCGGCCCGATGTTCAACACCCTGCACCTGATGTTCGAAGGGCAGTACACCGAACTGGCCCTGGCCGTCGACGCCATCGCCGAGCGCATCCGCGCCCTGGGCTTCCCGGCGCCGGGCACCTATGCCGCCTATGCCCGCCTGTCGTCGATCAAGGAGGAGGAAGGTGTACCGCCAGCCGAAGACATGATCAGGCTTCTGGTCCAGGGCCAGGAAGCCGTGGTGCGCACAGCCCGTGGCATTTTCCCACTGCTGGACAAGGTCAGTGACGAACCGACCGCGGACCTGCTGACCCAGCGCATGCAGGTTCATGAAAAAACCGCCTGGATGCTGCGCAGCCTGCTTGCATCCTGATATCATTCGCGTCCAAGGCCCGGCACCTGCCGGGCCTTTCTAATTTAATCAAGTGCCTGCCCCCTTCTCTCGATAAGTGACGCGCATGAGCCAATCGATTCTCGAACTCTATCCAGAAGAAACCCGAGAAGCCGCCGATCTGCTCAAGCGAGCCGTACCGCACATGGTCCGCAACGACATACCGCCGACCCCTATGCACTACGCGCTGTGGTACACCTACAGCCGAGGCTCCGAGCCCGACCTGAATCGACGCCTGGAAAAGATCGTCAAGGATTTCGACGTATTCCCGCCGGAAGCGGCCGCCCGCCTGTTCCGTGAGTTCGTCATCCGCGGAGAACTGGAAAGCGCACGCAAAGGCCAGCAGCAGGTCATCGACCTGGTCGACGATATTGAAAGTGACGTCACGCAGACGGTCAGCGGCAGCCAGAACTACCAGCAAAGCCTCAATGCCGGGCTCATAGCCCTGCAAGAGACGACGGTCGACGACCTGCCCAGCGTGCTCAATGACCTGCAGCAGAGCACTCAGGAGATGCAGGTCCAGCAAGAGAAGTTCCTGCACAAGCTGCGCGGCGCCCAGTCTGAAATCCAGCATCTGCGCAGCCAGCTCGAACGCGCCCATGCCGCCGCGACCCTGGACAGCCTGACCAACATCTTCAACCGCCATGCCTTCACCCGCCTGCTGGAGCAAGCCCTCGAAGGTGATCGCCAGGGCCTGGCGCTGATCATCCTCGATATCGACCACTTCAAGCAGTTCAATGACCAATACGGCCACCCGCTGGGTGACCGCGTGCTGCAGCACGTCGGCCAGTTATTGCGTGAAATGCTGCCCTCGCGGGGCGTGGCTGCACGCTACGGCGGCGAAGAGTTCTGCGTGATCCTGCGCGACTGCTTCGAACCGTCTGCAGCCCATGCCTTCGCCGAACAGATGCGCCAGAAGATCCAGGCCCTGCGGGTCAAGGTGCGCAGCACCGACAAGCTGCTTGACACCATCACCGCTTCGTTCGGCCTGGCCCTGGCCAGCGCCGATGACACCTTCGACTCCCTTTTGACCCGTGCCGACGATGCGCTGTACCAAGCCAAGCGCAATGGCCGCAACCAGATCCACCCGAGCCTGCCGGAAAAAGCGCTAAGCGCTTGATTTGAGTAGACCTGCGCTTTCCTGTTAAATAGCCCCCCTGCCGTCGGCACTCGCCGCCGGCAAGCGGGCACGTGTGGCTAACAGACCGTTGAAAAACGTAACCGAGGCAGGCAAGACAAGGCAGAAACGGCCGAAAAAGCGCAGTTTAGGTGTTCTAAATGAGCATTTTGACTGGGCTCGCATACGAGGACGTTTTTAACGCAGTATTGCCAACGCAGGTAGTTTTTCAATGGCCTGTTAAAGCCCAATCCGCATCCTGGGCACCTCGCAGCCACATGTCCCGCCTGGTCAGTTTTCAACCGTGAGCCCATTAGAAATGTTAAAGATCGTCCATATATTCACGGGCGTAACCGCCCTGCTCTTGTCATTCATTCCAAGCCTCAACCAGGAAAGCCTTCCCTACCTGCAACAACCCGAAGCGCTTTATCTCGCCTTCCTCGGCTTCATCAACCTGCTGCAAGCTCCCGCGTCCGCCTTGCGCGGAGGCCGCGCACAAGCGCTGGTTTCCGTCCTGCTGGTATTCGCGGTCGCGGTACAGGCTCTGGTTCTGCTCGCCCCATTGGTACAGATCGGCAACCACCCGGCGGTATTGCTGAGCCTGCTACCGCTGGCCCTGGCCAGCGCCCTGCATCTGGCGATCAACCTGCCGCAACGCCTTGCAGCACCACACCAGGCAGCCCCCGCTCCCGTCGCGACCACTGCCAGCATCGAGCAAAGCGGCAGGGAGAGCGGCACCGTGAAGTGGTTCAACACATCCAAGGGTTTCGGCTTCATCTCCCGTGATTCGGGCGACGATATCTTCGTGCACTTCCGGGCCATTCGCGGCGAAGGTCATCGCGTTTTGGTAGAAGGCCAGCGCGTCGAGTTCTCGGTGATCAACCGCGACAAAGGCCTGCAGGCCGAAGATGTGATTGCCGCCCCGCCCGGTCGTTGATCGAGGCAGCGCCCTGCAAGTGGCTTGCAGGGCGACCGCTTCAGTTGCCGAATACCGCCGCGAACCGGCAGAACGACGTCCCCTTAGAGGGACAGACCGTTTCTCCACTTATTGCTGCGGCGTCTCCTGCCCCATGCAACGCACAGCCTGCTTGCGCTGATCGACCAGCACGCCAGTCAAGCCCTTCTGCTCGGTATCGAACAGCACCAGCACGCCATCCACGCATTGAGCGACCTGGCTGGCCGGCTTGAGCGAGACCTTGTAATCCTGCCCCGCAACGGTCTTGAGCATGGTGAACTCAGCCAGCAACAGCGCATCCTCTTCCTTGGCGAAATGCACATAGCCGTAGTACCAGAGCACGCCGACGGTGCCGATGACACTGGCGATGGCGGTCAGGATCAGGGGAATGGGATTGCGTGCTTCATTCATGACGGTTCTCTGCCGGATAAAGGCGGGAAGCCTGGGCCAGCCGATAACGGATGGCAAGCGGCGGGCTGTCGCAGGTCGCGCCACCTTTCGCGCCGACTTGCGATTTGCAACGTGACACTGGCGACGCCCTAGGGTCTGTTGCCGTTTCGTCGCGACCGCGCCGGAGCCAGTTTTTATACGAGGCGAGGCGCGAGATGCGAAGT